>LFRZ01000051.1 GCA_001513025.1 Gammaproteobacteria bacterium DTU037 | reverse complement strand
CCATGGCTGAGGCTGGGGTAATTGGGTAAATCGCACAGACTTCACTGAGTCGGTGCGCAATCATCGCTGCCGCTTCATTTCCATCAATCGTCAACCAGCGGGTTGTTTGCATGTTGAGCTCCTTATTTAACGCAATCGCACATAGCTATGAGCAACATTATCAAATGAGTTTAACTAAGCAAACGCAAACAGCCTTGTCATAGGTCAACAGGCCTTCTTAGCGGCTAAAAAAACCCGTACTAAGTGACTAGATACACCCTGAGATTGGCGACAATCTGCGATACTTAATAGCGCAGTAAAGATTTTCTGGCTTATATTTTTCGGATAAAGCATTAAGCTTGCCGCGTCTTCAATAAAATCAGAATCGCTATTGAACTGTGCGGCTCTGTGGGATTAGCGCTGCCAATCCCGCCGTCAAAATTTAATTACAAAACGCGGGAATATCAGTTTGCGCACGACCCAGAATCAACGCATGCACATCGTGGGTACCTTCATAGGTGTTCACTACTTCGAGATTAACCAGATGCCGAGCCACCCCGTACTCATCGCTAATACCATTGGCACCAAGCATATCGCGGGCTAAGCGGGCAATATCCAAGGCTTTACCGCAATTATTGCGTTTAATTAGCGAAGTGCCTTCCACCGCTGCGATGCCTTGATCTTTTATCTGACCAAAGCGCATCGCTACTTGCAGCCCTAAAGTGATTTCCGTTTGCATATCGGCTAATTTCTTTTGAATCAATTGATTGGCGGCTAATGGACGACCAAACTGTTTGCGATCCAAAGTGTATTGGCGAGCGGTATGCAAGCAAAACTCCGCAGCGCCCATTACATCCCAAGCAATGCCGTAGCGGGCACTGTCCAGGCAAGTGAAAGGACCACGCAAACCACGAATTTCCGGAAAAGTGTTTTCTTCGGGAACAAAGATATTGTCCATCACGATCTCACCAGTGATCGAGGCGCGCAAACCCACTTTGCCATGAATCTCTGGCGCGGATAAACCTGCCCAGCCTTTCTCTAGAATAAAGCCACGAATTGCACCAACATGACCTTGTGCCGAGCCCCAGACCACAAAGACATCGGCAATCGGGCTATTAGTGATCCACATTTTTGTACCGCTCAGACGATAACCGCCCTCCACTTGCGCGCGCGCGTCAACATACCGCCAGGATCGGAGCGCCTGTCCAACAGCTAACAGCTGTTCTAAGATAAATACTGTGACACGCAAAGCTTTTTTGCAGAGTATCGCCTGTTACAGCAATGCTAAAGAGTGATATTGCAGGCTGGAGTGGATTCATCTCAGCCAATAACGAGTCTGCGTATTTTATGTAGCCCAGCTTAATGCACCGATAGGTCTTGAGGCTTTAGCCACGACCAATTTTTATAAGATATGTTTAACTGTAAACAGACTAATAGCTGACTATAACAGTCCAAGGCAGAAGGATTGTTAATAGCAGCTTTACTCATGAAAAAACTGCTATTAATGTGAGGAGATTAGTACTGTCTATCGATAAAATAAAATTCCGCACCCGTTTGTTTTATCGCCTGCCCTATTTTAGTTCGCTTGCTGTCTTTATTCGAATGGCGGATTCCAGAACTGAGTGCAACACGGTTAGTGAATTGATGCTTGGCCATTATCGCTCAGCGCCTGCTCTTTTAGCATGACTTCAGTCAGTACCTCTATGGGGCATTTGAAACCGAAGCGTTTGCGTGGTCTTCTGTTCAATGAAAGCGCTATTTCATCCAGCTCTTCCTGGCTATGCAATGAGAGGTCTGTACCCTTGGGCAGATACTGGCGGATTAGACCGTTGATGTTTTCGTTACTGCTACGTTGCCAAGGACTGTGCGGATCACAGAAGTAAATAGCTACGCCTGTTTTTTGTGTGATTTCAGCATGACGCGTCATCTCACGGCCCTGGTCATAAGTCATGCTCTTGCGTATAGATAGGGGCATTCGATTCAAGCTCGCACT
>LFRZ01000076.1:31527-57886 GCA_001513025.1 Gammaproteobacteria bacterium DTU037 | reverse complement strand
GAGCACAATGAGCGCACTGCCCAAGTCCTGCTGACCCACGATGATTTGTCTGATCGTAAGCGCTACCTGAATGCACGCAGCACTTTGCGCACCTTGTTAGAGCTGGGTGTGATTCCGGTGATCAATGAAAACGATACGGTTGCCACCGATGAAATTCGTTTTGGTGATAACGACACTTTAGCCGCGTTGGTGGCTAACTTGGTTGAGGCGGATTTGTTGGTGATTCTCACCGATCGTGACGGTATGTACGATGCCGATCCACGTAACAATCCTGAGGCTCAGGTGATCTATGAAGCCCGTGCGGATGATCCAAGTCTGGATGCGGTAGCCGGTGGCAGTGCTGGCGCTTTAGGGCGTGGTGGTATGCAAACCAAATTGCGTGCCGCCCGTTTAGCCGCCCGATCGGGTGCCTATACCGTGATTGTTGGTGGCCGACTGGAGCATGTCTTAGATCGCTTACATGCTGGTGAGCGCCTCGGTACCTTGCTCACTCCAGAGCAATGCCGCGATGGTGCGCGCAAGCAATGGCTGGCTGGGCATTTACAAACGCGTGGTACTTTAACCTTGGATGCAGGTGCGGTAAAAGCCTTAACCCAGGATCACAAAAGTTTATTGCCGGTGGGCGTGACTGCAGTTGCAGGGCATTTCTTACGTGGCGAAATGGTGGTTTGTGTTGATGCACAGGGTGTTGAAGTGGCGCGTGGTTTAAGTAACTACAGCGCTGCTGAAGCGACAAAAGTGATTGGCCTGTGTTCAGACAGTATTGTGGAGGCTTTGGGTTATATGGCGGAAGCTGAGCTGATCCATCGGGATAACTTAGTCACGCTTTAACACAACAGTGGCGCGGTGGTGACGGCTGCGCTACAGCTTCTTGAGTAAAGCCCTGACGCTAGACAATAGCGTGAGGGCTGTTTTGTCTGACTTTAGTCACCCCGTTGCCAGTGATTGGTTACAGGGTAGCGGCGATCGCTGCCAAAGCTACGTTTGCTAATCCGTGGGCCAAGAGCTGCTTGGCGACGCTTATATTCACTGATATCCACTAAGCGTAAAATTCGCATCACCATCTCTTGCGCAAAGCCTTGCGCGATAATCGCGTGTGCTGACTGCTCTTCTTCGACATATAAACGCAATACTTCATCGAGAATGTCGTAGGGCGGCAAGCTGTCGGCATCTTTCTGATCGGGAGCTAACTCGGCTGAGGGGGCGCGACTGATCACACGCTCAGGAATGACAGGGCTTAAGCTATTGCGGTAGCGAGCTAAACGGTACACCAAACATTTTGGTACGTCTTTAAGTAAGGCAAAACCACCAGCCATATCGCCGTAGAGGGTTGCATAGCCCACAGCTGTTTCGCTTTTATTACTGGTGGTCAGTACTAAGTAGCCGTTCTTGTTGGAGAGCGCCATTAAGATATTGCCGCGGCAGCGAGCTTGTAGATTTTCTTCGGTGGTGTCATTGGCAGTGCTGGGCATATCAGCAAAAACTGGCGCTAGGCTCTGGCTAAAGGCTTCAACCATTGGTGCGATGGCGATGGTTTTATAATCAATCGCCATATTGTGTGCTTGTGCCGCGGCGTCATCTTGGCTGATTTGTGCGGTGTAATGGTAGGGCATCATCACCGCTTGTACTTTGTCGGCACCCAATGCATCGGCGGCAATGGCTAAGACTAAGGCTGAATCAATGCCGCCAGATAAGCCCAGTAATACCCCTTTAAAACCATTTTGCTCAACATAGTTGCGCAGGCTCATCATCAGCGCTTGGTAAACACTGGCTTCCTCGCTGAGTAAGGGTTCGCTGGTGGCACGTTCGACGTGACTGCTTGAACGGCTAAATTGCAGCTCCACTGGGCACAGTTGTTCAGTAAAGGCTGGCGCACGCTGGCGTAGGTTGCCTTGTTCATCCACAGTGCAACTGCCGCCATCAAAAATCAAATCATCCTGTGCGCCCACCTGGCTGGTGTAGAGAATAGGCATTTGTGCATGCTCGGCGTGATGGCTGAGCATCTGCTCACGTTCAGCTTGTTTATTGAGGTGGAAGGTTGAGGCGTTAAGGCTGACGATCATCTTCGCCTGAGCGGCGCAGGCCTGCTCAATAAATGCGCTTTGCCAAATATCTTCGCCAATGCCAATGGCAATTTTTATCTGCTTGATCTCGATGCACAATGATTCGCTGCCTGGACTAAAATAACGTCGAGCAAAGGCTGTTGGGTCGCTGGGTAAAAACTGTTTTTTATAGACGTCTTGAATTTGACCTTGATAGAAATGCGCACAGCAGTTGTAGCGCGTGCCCTGTTCCAGCCATGGGTAGCCGACAAGGACATGCAGGTTATGCGGCAGGGCAGTACACAGGCGCTCTAAGGCACGCTTAATGCGTATTTGCATGCTGTCGCGCAGCAGTAAATCTTGCGCGTTATAGCCACATAAGGATAGCTCTGGGAAAACAATCAGATCCGCCTGCTGGTGATGCAGTGCGTGTACGCTCGAATCAAGAATACGTTGCAGGTTGCCGTCAATATCGCCAACCCGCATATTCAATTGTGCCAGTACGGCGCGCAATACAGTTGTCATGCTCAACCCCTTAGAATGATCAGAATGGCAGTTTAGCAAAGCAAAGCGAGTGCAGGGCTGTTACTGAAAATAAATACTAATTAACACCTCTGGCAGGTGAGTTTCCTTGTATCGTCTGCCATCGCTAGGTTGCTGAGTGAGCTAAGCCGTTGTTTAAAAAAAGATAAGTCTTGCTGAAAAAACCAATGCATTAATACACTATGCTCTATTGGGCAGGGTTTGATCATGCAGGCACTGTATTTAATATGTATTTAAAAATAAGAGAGGGTGGTTATGCAGTTAAAAGATAAAGTCATTATTATTACTGGCGGTGGTCAAGGTTTAGGCCGAGCTATGGCTGAGTACTTAGCGGCGCAAGGTGCACAATTGGCGCTGGTCGATTTGGATCAAGAAAAACTTGATGCCGCTGTTGCTGCATGCCAAAGCGCGGGCACACAAGTACGTGCTTACTTGTGTAACGTGGCCAATGAAGAGCAAGTGACGCATATGGTTGCGCAAGTGGCGGATGACTTTGGTGCGATTCACGGCTTGATTAATAATGCCGGTATTTTGCGCGATGGTTTAACCATTCGGGTTAAAGAGGGCGAGATTAGCAAAATGAGTCTGGCCAATTGGCAAGCGGTGATCGATGTCAACCTCACTGGCGTGTTTCTGTGCACCCGTGAAGTGGCGGCGAAAATGATTGAGCTGAAAAACCAAGGTGCCATCGTTAATATTTCTTCAATTTCCCGTGCGGGGAATATGGGTCAAGCGAACTATTCAGCGGCTAAAGCCGGTGTGGCTGCGGACACTGTAGTGTGGGCCAAAGAACTGGCGCGCTACGGTATTCGTGTCGCCGGCGTTGCTCCAGGCTTTATCGAAACAGAAATGACCTTGGGGATGAAACCTGAGGCTTTAGAAAAAATGACGGCGGGTATTCCCTTACGTCGTATGGGCAAACCTGCAGAAATTGCTCACTCAGTGGCTTATATCTTTGAAAACGACTACTACACAGGTCGTATTCTTGAGCTTGACGGTGGGTTGCGTTTATAGCTGATCAATGCGCGCTGTAGCTGTAATGCATAGCGTGCTTCGGGGTGGGTTTTATCCGTCGATGAACCCATCCCGAATTGAGTGAGGATGATTGATTGAAGAAAAAACAGTATGGGTGAGATACGGCATGCGCCAACAGTGCTGGTTACCATTTAAACTGTTGGCTTTAAAAGAGTGCGGTGCAGTACGGTCTTACCAGCCCACGCCAACACCAAACAAATAGCGACGATCATTTAAGTCGCCATACTGGCTGGAGACCTTATCCCACTCAGCCTTCAGGGTCAGCGCCGCCCAACTGTTCAGTTTGTAGCGCAGCCCCGCCTCACTGTCTAAAGTATAATCAATATCACTGGTAAACGGCATACCAAACTCGCCCTTGGTATACACCTCAAACACCTTGCCGCCGATATAACGGTTGTAATCCCACGACGCGGTGCCCGAATTAAAACTTTGCGTATTACCCGAGGAAAACTCAAACTTATTGTGATTGACCAGTCCCGATAATGCGAAAGCCCCTAATTCATCATCCCAGAACTGGTAACCTGGGCCTGTACCGTAGGTATGTTGTTTACGTAAATCCTCGATATGATCATTAATGTACTTAGCTTTATTTTTCCAGAACCACTGCTCAGTAATAAATCGATCTAAGGCATAACTGGCCTCAAAACGCTCAGTTTTCTTCGCATCATTCTTTGTCTCGTAATCGTATTCAGTATCCAACGCATGTCGCCATAGGCCATGGCTCAACTCAGTGCTGATATCGAGATCGTAGTCCTCAACATTACTTTCATTATTTTTATAATCAGCAGAAAAACTAACCGTGCCTTCCCAGCGCAGATCTTTAATAATGGGCTTGGGCATCATCAGTTGCTTGATATCAGTCAGCGCAATGGTTTTCGGCGTATCACCATTAATGAGGGTGACACTCCCTTCTGGCGCGGGACGTAAAGCTTTACTGGATTCGCTGGTGAATGTATCCAGTTTCACTAATAGCGGTTGCTTAGACTCTAAGGTTGAAATCTTCTTAATATTTAGTGTAATGGTATTGGCGTAATCGGTTTCCAGGAGCAGCTTGCCACGATCCAGCAGTACGATACGGCCGGTCAGACGATCACCATTTTTCAGCCATACCGTGTCGGCGTGTGCCGAGAGGGAACATGCAACGCTTAGAACACACACACACACAGTGGAAACACGCATTATCACTACTCAAAAAATAACAAATAAGAAATACTGTACAGTGCACAGTTTAACGTCAGGCCATAATAGACACATAGTAAAAAATAGAGTTCGATGATGGATACAGAAAATAAACAGCAGATGCGGATCATCTTGTACATTCTGCTGTCAAAAATCCCACAGGGGCGCTTGGCCACCTACGGACAGCTGGCCAAGATGGCCGGTTATCCAGGATTGGCGCGTTGGGTGGGACGAGTGCTGAGTCAATTGCCCGACGATACCGAGCTGCCGTGGCATCGCGTGGTCGCCGCCAGTGGCCGCTTAAGTTTGCCGCAAAATACCCGTGGCGGAGACGAGCAACGTCAGCGCTTACGACTGGAAGGGATCTTCATAGAGCAAGATCGTGTAAAATTAGCCAATTATCAGTGGCAGCCTGATGCTGCCCGCGAGTAGAGTGCGCTTTTAGTAATGAAAACAGTCAACCATGTCCAATAATAGCTGGCGTAGCGCTCTACAGGCCTATTCGAATCCGGCTGTCCTTGCATTATTGCTACTGGGTTTTGCTGCCGGTCTACCCTATATGCTGGTCTTTTCCACGCTCTCCGTTTGGTTGCGTGAGGCGGGTGTGGCGCGTGAAACCATTGGTTATGCCAGTTTAATTGGGCTGGCCTATGCTTTTAAATGGGTTTGGTCGCCGCTGCTTGACCAGTGGCGCTTGCCGCTTCTTGGCCGTTTAGGGCGGCGCCGCTCATGGTTGGTTTTTTCACAGATACTGGTCGCCATTGGCTTAGCCGGTATGGCGCTGAGTAACCCGCAAAGTCATCTGGCGGTGTTAATTGCCTTGGCTGTACTGGTGGCGTTCGCCTCCGCCACGCAAGATATTGCGGTGGATGCCTACCGTTTAGAAATTCTAGATAACACCCGCCAAGCGGCATTGGCTGCCAGCTATATGGCCGGCTATCGTATCGCGGCACTATTAGCCACGGCTGGTGCGTTATATTTTGCTGAATGGTTTGGCTCCACCGGTGTGGAGTATCGACATGCTGCCTGGGCGAGTACCTATTTATTGTTTGCCTTGCTGATGTTGCCTGGCTTGCTCACCACCTTATGGATGAAAGAACCACAGGTGGTGGTCGCCGTGCAAGAAACAGGCAACCGTTATAAGTTAAGTCATCAACTGATTTCTGTGCTGGTGCTGATGATTTTATTGATTTCGGTGCCGGCGATGATGACCCAGTTTTATCATACGGATTTCCAGCCGTTGGTCTCAGGTCAGTCGGGCTTGGATGAACTTTTTTTCAGTGATAGAGCCTTTTTACGCGCCTTACTCTACAGTATTTTAACGATTTTTTGCTTGTCCTCGCTGGGGCGTAAAGGTCTTGCTCCGGTACTGACGCCGGTCAGTGACTTTGTTGTACGTTACCGCTGGCAGGCGTTGCTATTGCTCGGCTTGGTCGCCACCTACCGCATGTCAGATACGGTGATGGGGGTGATGGCCAATGTGTTTTATATCGATCAGGGCTTTAGTAAAGATCAAATTGCTGGGGTCAGTAAAGTCTTTGGCTTGATTATGACCTTGCTCGGTGCTGGGATTGGCGGTGTGCTGATTATCCGCTTTGGCATTATGCCAATTTTATTGATTGGTGGAGTGACTTCAGCAGCGACTAATTTAATGTTTGTGCTGCTGGCCGGTATGGGGGCTGATCTTAATATGTTGATCATCACCATTTCTTGCGATAACTTTAGCGCCGGCTTAGCCACAGCGGCTTTTGTCGCCTATTTATCGAGTTTGACGAACTTACAGTTTTCGGCAACCCAATATGCGTTGCTGAGTTCCATTATGCTGTTATTGCCACGCTTAATTGGTGGGTATTCCGGCGTATTAGTTGATAAATATGGTTATGAGCAGTTTTTCCTTATCAGTGCGGTGCTGGGTCTGCCCACCTTAGTCTTGATTGTCTGGCAATGGCGCAATGATTGGCGCAAAGGTCTCTCCAGCACTCCAGACACAGCAAACCCAGAAGAGGTTTGATGTATTTTGTTACATGATCTGAGTCGTGCACCCCTTGAGATTGGTTGTGTTAGGGTGCATTAAGTAACTGTATTCACTTGTGAAGGTGCGCATAATGCGTGGTTTTTTCTTATTGTTTTTAGTTTTTCCATTGCTTGAGTTGTTTGTCTTGATTCGTGTTGGCTCAAGTATTGGTGCCTTGACAACCCTGCTGTTAGTTTTGGCCAGCGGTGTAGTGGGTGTGCTGTGTATCCGTTTGGCAGGTTTGACCACGGCGCTCAATGTGCGCCAGCGTATGGCGCAGGGTGAAGCCCCGAACGGTGAAATGCTTAATGGTCTATTGCTGGTGATTGCTGGTGGTTTGTTATTTTTACCGGGCTTTATCAGTGATGTGCTAGGTGCGCTCTGCTTGCTACCCATCACACGTCAATTGCTGATTAAGCGTATTACTCGGCATATGAGCCAAGGCTCCGCGCAGTCACAGCATTTCTATGCGCAAAGCACCACCTATACCGAGCAAAGAGGCCGTCAGCCGAGCCGCCCTGCGCAAATCATCGAAGGTGAGTTTGAGCGTAAAGACCCTTAAGGCCTTTGCCCCTAGTCTTGATAAAAAATATCAGACCAGCCCTTGAAATATCCGTACATGCCCACATATAGCATGCAACAGAGAATTCTGCGTAAGCAGATCATTCCGCGTGCTGTGCATCATGCTCAGTACGCCCCGGCTTGCCGGATTTAATAAACGTACCGATGAGTATCATCGGTTAATGTAACTAACCCGTTGGGAGAGATCGACAATGAAGCTTCGTCCTCTGCATGACCGTGTGGTAATTCGCCGCAGCGAAGAAGAAACTAAAACAGCTGGCGGCATCGTGCTACCTGGCTCAGCGGCTGAAAAACCAAACCAAGGCGAAATTGTTGCCGTAGGTACTGGTCGCGTTTTAGACAATGGTGATGTGCGTGAGCTCGCTGTAAAAGTGGGTGATAAAGTGGTGTTTGGCCCTTATTCCGGCAGCAACGCGATCAAAGTTGATGGCGAAGAGCTGTTAGTAATGAGCGAAAGCGAAATTCTCGCGGTAGTTGAAGCTTAATTTATCCCCGTGCGTAACTGACACAGAATTGAGGAACAGATTTCATGGCTGCTAAAGAAGTAAAGTTCGGCGATGTAGGCCGTAAAAAAATGCTAGCTGGCGTCAATATTTTGGCTGACGCAGTAAAAGCAACCTTAGGCCCAAAAGGCCGTCACGTGATTCTAGAAAGAAGCTACGGTGCACCGTCGATCACTAAAGATGGCGTGTCTGTTGCTAAAGAAATTGAATTAAAAGACCGTTTTGAAAATATGGGTGCTCAGCTGGTTAAAGACGTTGCGTCTAAAGCCAACGACGAAGCCGGTGACGGTACCACCACGGCAACAGTACTTGCACAAGCCATTGTTAACGAAGGCTTGAAAGCAGTTGCAGCGGGTATGAACCCAATGGATCTGAAACGCGGTATTGATAAAGCAACTGTTGCTATTGTTGAACAAATCAAGCTCATGGCTAAGCCATGCACTGACAACAAAGCCATTGCTCAAGTCGGTACCATCTCTGCCAACTCTGACTCTTCTATCGGCGACATCATTGCGAATGCAATGGAAAAAGTTGGTAAAGAAGGCGTTATTACAGTTGAAGAAGGTTCAGGCCTAGATAACGAATTGTCTGTGGTTGAAGGCATGCAGTTTGATCGTGGCTACTTGTCACCGTACTTTATCAACAAACCAGACACTATGGTTGCTGAGCTGGAAAGCCCATTGTTGCTGATGGTTGATAAGAAAATCTCTAATATCCGTGAATTGTTGCCAGTACTGGAAGCGGTGGCTAAAGCCGGTCGTCCATTGCTGATCGTTGCTGAAGATGTTGAAGGCGAAGCCTTAGCAACTTTGGTGGTTAACAATATGCGCGGTATTGTTAAAGTGGCTGCAGTTAAAGCACCTGGCTTTGGCGATCGTCGTAAAGCCATGTTGCAAGATATTGCTATCTTGACCGGCGGTACGGTGATTTCTGAAGAAGTGGGTCTAAGCCTAGACACTACGACTCTAGAGCACCTAGGTAATGCTAAGCGTGTGATCTTAAATAAAGACAACACCACCATTATCGATGGTTCAGGCGAGCAAGTGGATATCGAAGCACGCGTGCTGCAGATCCGTAAGCAAATTGAAGAAACATCTTCAGACTACGACAAAGAAAAACTGCAAGAGCGTCTGGCTAAATTAGCGGGCGGTGTTGCGGTGATCAAAGTTGGCGCAGCGACTGAAGTTGAAATGAAAGAGAAAAAAGCGCGCGTTGAAGATGCTCTGCATGCAACCCGTGCAGCAGTTGAAGAAGGCGTGGTACCTGGCGGTGGTGTAGCGCTGGTACGTGCACTGCAAGCGATCAGCGAGCTGAAAGGCGACAACGAAGACCAGAATGTAGGTATTGCTCTGCTGCGTCGTGCGGTTGAAGCACCACTGCGTCAGATCGTTGCCAACTCTGGCGATGAGCCAAGTGTTGTGGTTGATAAAGTTAAGCAAGGCGAAGGTAACTACGGTTATAACGCAGCAACTGGCGAGTACGGCGATATGATTGCGATGGGTATTTTGGACCCAGCAAAAGTAACCCGTTCAGCGCTACAAGCCGCCGCGTCAATTGCTGGCTTGATGGTCACCACTGAAGCAATGATCGCTGAAATCAAAGATGACAGCGCACCTGCAATGCCTGATATGGGCGGAATGGGTGGAATGGGCGGCATGATGTAAGGTTTTTCACCTTACTATTACGCTCTAAAGCATCAAAAAACGGCTACTCAGTGATGGGTAGCCGTTTTTTATTGGGCGCGATAAAAGTGGGTTAGGTTACAAAGGGTAGTCGGCCAATTGGCGCGCAATCAGGATGCGCTGCACTTCGCTGGTACCTTCATAAATCTGCGTAATACGTGCATCACGGTAATGGCGCTCCACCGCGTAATCTTCCAAATAACCGTAGCCACCATGCACTTGAATGGCCATGGAGCAGACTTTCTCTGCCATCTCTGAGGCAAATAATTTTGCTTGTGAGGCTTCGGATAAGCAGGGTAGGCCAGCGCTGCGTAAACGTGCCGCATACAGCAGCAAGTGCCGCGCCGCATTAATTTGCGTGTGCATATCAGCCAGCATATTGGCGATACTTTGATGCTCGGCAATGGGCTTGCCAAACTGCACGCGCTCACGTGAGTAGACCAACGCCGCCTCAAAGGCAGCACGGGCAATGCCGATCGCTTGTGCAGCAATGCCCAGACGTCCACCTTCTAAGCCAGATAACGCCAGTGCTAGACCTTTACCGCGAGGTCCCAGCATGTTTTCTTTGGGAATCCGGCAATTGACTAAACTGACCGCGCAGGTATCTGAGGCGCGCAGGCCCATTTTTTGTTCCATACGCTCCACTTCAAAACCTGGGGTCGCTGTGGGCACTAAAAATGCGGATAAGCCTTTTTTACCCAGCTCAGGATCAGTTACGGCAAACACAATGGCTAAGCCCGCACGTTTGGCGTTGCTGATAAATTGCTTGCTGCCATTGAGCACCCAATGCTCGCCATCTTCGACAGCTTTAGTGCGCAGATTATTGGCTTCAGAACCGGCTTGTGGCTCGGTTAAGCAGAAACAGGCCAAGATTTTGCCCGCCGCTAGATCAGGCAGCCATTCCTGCTTTTGTTGTTGATTACCCCAGTTAAGGATAGGGGTGCAGCCCACTGAGTTATGAATACTCATCACCGCGCCCGTTGCTGCGCAGCCAACAGAGATTTCTTCCACCGCGAGGACATAGGAGGTGTAATCAATATAGGAACCACCCCATTCTTCAGGCACGACCATGCCTAAAAAGCCCAGCTCGCCCATCTGCTTGAGCATGTTGTCGTCGAGCCAGCCGGCTTTTTCCCATGTGGCGGCGTTGGGTGCTAATTCTGCTTTGGCAAAATCGCGTGCCATATCACGGATCATGCGTTGTTCTTCGGAGAGTTCTATATCATTCATGGTTAAATCCTTCTAATGCAGGCACTGGCTTACGCAGCGCGCGCTTTGAAACCGGCAAATAAGTCATCGATTTTGGCTTGGTCAAGCGCTTCGATGGTTGTGGGCTGCCATTGTGGGTTTTTGTCTTTATCAATAATCAGGGCGCGCACACCTTCCATAAAGTCGCCTTTAGTAAACCACTGTGAACCCAAGTGATACTCCAAGCGGAAACACTCAGCTAAAGACAGCTGTTGACCACGGCGTAGCATCTCTAAAGTGGTGGCCATGGCTAGGGGGGAGCGGGTTTTCAGTGTGGCGATAATCTGATCACACCAAGGTTGAGTGCTGGCATCGGTTTCGCTGGCCAATGAGGCCATAATCTCTGCGATCGAATGGTGGGCAAAGTGTTTAGCTATGGCTGAGCGCACTGCGGTCAATTGCGCACCTGTGGCATGCTTACTGGCTAAGGTATTCAATAAGCTGCGAATGGCTTCTGGTGAGGAGTGACCCCACTGCATGTTATCGAGGCAGCGATCCAGTTCAGTGATTTGCTCGTGGTATAAGAACCAATCGGCTAAGCCGAGCTGCAAAGCATCCGCTGGTCCAACCGGATTGCCGGTTACGCCCATATAAGTGCCCATTTCACCCTCTACACGGGATAAAAAGTAGCTGCCGCCCACGTCAGGGAAAAAGCCAATACTCACCTCTGGCATGCCGAGGCGGGCTTTTTCGGTGACGATACGAAAGCTTGCGCCTTGCGCCAGACCCATACCACCGCCCAAGACCAGGCCATCCATTAAGGCGATCAAAGGTTTAGGATAGGCATGAATCCATTGGTCCAAGGCATACTCTTCGCTAAAGAAAGAGGCATTTAAGTTGTTACCTTGCTTAGCATTGGCATAGAGCTCACGAATATCACCGCCGGCACAAAAGGCTTTATCGCCGTTGGCACGCAAGACCACTGCAACCACTTCTTCATCAGCGGCCCACTCATCCAGTTGTTGTTGGATACCGCGCACCATCTCAAGATTAATCGCGTTAAACGCGCTGACGCGATTGAGGGTCAGGTGACCCACTCGGTTGCGAACGTCAGTCAGTAGTAGTGCATGCTGATCGTGCATGGCGATCACTCCTTTAAATACAGTTTAATAATGGCAGAAAAATCGAGGCTGCCGTGGCCTTGTAAGCTAAAGGCTTGATAGAGCTGTTGTGCCGCCGCGCCCAGCATCACAGGTTGCTTGCTGAGACGTGCCGCTTCTGTGGCTAAGCCTAGATCTTTAAGCATTAAGTCGCTACCAAAACCACCACTATAACCGCGACTGGCCGGTGCGTTCTCTAAAACATCTGGGTAAGGGTTATTGATTTCAGAACTCCAGCAGCGACCACTGGAGGTGTTAATAATCCCAGCAAGGACTTTGGCATCCATACCTAAGGCCACACCCAGTGCCATCGCTTCAGCCACACCAACCATGGAAATACCCAGTAGCATGTTATTGGCGACTTTTGCTACTTGTCCATTACCGCTATCACCGCAATGGGTAATGTTTTTCCCCATGGCTTGCAGAATAGGTTGCGCATACTGCAAATCGTCTGCTGAGCCGCCGACCATAAAGGTCAGAGTTGCCGCCTGTGCGCCCGTTGTCCCACCGGACACTGGTGCATCAAGCATGCGGTGTCCGGCTTCTTGAGCAGCCTTGGCCACTTCGCGGGCGCTGTGTGGATCAATGGTTGAGCAGTCAATTAAAAATGTCGGTTTGCTCAGTTGCTCAATCAGACCTTCGCTACCCAAGTAGACTCCTTTTACATGGACAGCAGCAGGCAGCATGCTAATCAATACATCAGGTGCTGCGGCTACCAGTGCTTGTACTGAGGCGCAGGCCTGTGCACCTTTTTCTGCAAGCTCAGCAACGGCGTTGCTGGACAGGTCAAAAACGCTGAGTTGGTAACCTGCTTTAAGTAGGTTACTGGCCATTGGGCTGCCCATATTGCCGAGGCCTAAAAATCCGATATGCATGGTTGATCTCCGCTTATTATGATTGTTGCGAGTGTCGATGCTAAATAGGTTAAATTTTTAATCTTCTGTGCAGTAACCCCGCCTGACTGTTGCGCCAGGCGGGTGTGACTTATTTCAAGCTGATGGTGGTGTTGAGTGCGCCAACCGCTTCATCTTCATCAAACCAACGGGCAGTGACTGTTTTAGTTTGGGTGTAAAACTGCACCACTTGTTTGCCGTACGGACCGAGATCACCCAGCTTAGAGGCGCGTGAGCCAGTGAAAGAGAACATCGGTACCGGTACTGGAATCGGTACGTTAATCCCTACTTGGCCCACATCAATCTCTTCTTGGAAGCGACGTGCGGTGGCACCCGAACGAGTAAAGATAGCGGTACCGTTACCGTTAGGGTTGGCATTAATCAGCTCAATGGCTTGCTCTAGCGTGTCAGCCTGCATCACGCACAACACTGGACCAAAAATTTCTTCTTGGTAAATACGCATTGAGGTGTTTACGCCAGAGAAGATAGTGGGGCCAACAAAGTTACCTTGCTCAAAACCTGGCACGCTTGGGTTGCGACCGTCTAGATCCATCTGTGCACCTTGGCTGGCGCCGCTCTCAATGAGATCGCTAATCCGTGCCAAGGCTTGCTTGGAAATCACTGGTCCCACATCGGTACCTGCTTGGCAGCCGGCATTGACTTTGAGCGTTTTAGCTTTGGCGACCAATTCTGGCAACCAACTTTGAGCTTCGCCCACCAGTACAATCACTGGCAGCGCCATGCAGCGCTGACCGGCGGCACCAAAGGCCGCACCGGCAATCGCATTCAGCGTTTGTTCTTTATTGGCATCGGGCATCACCACACCGTGGTTTTTAGCGCCCATCATGCACTGCACACGCTTACCGGCCAGTGAAGAGCGGTTGTAGACATGGGTGCCGACATGGGTGGAACCAACAAAGGAGACTGCTTTGATATCTTGGTGATCACAGATACCGTTCACCGCATCGGGGCCGCCATGAATCACGTTGAGCACCCCGGCTGGGATACCGGCTTCTAAAGCCAGTTCAACCAAACGCATGGTGACCATTGGATCTTGTTCAGATGGCTTAAGAACAAAGGTGTTACCTGTGACGATGGCCATTGGGAACATCCACAGTGGAATCATCGCGGGGAAGTTGAACGGAGTAATACCGGCACAGACACCCAGTGGTTGCAGCAGTGTGTAGGTGTCAACGCCATTGGCCACGTTATTGGCGAGCTCGCCCAGTTGTAGGTTACCAATCGCCGCCGCGTGCTCTACGACTTCTAAGCCACGAAACACATCGCCTTCAGCATCGGCTAAGGTTTTGCCTTGCTCGGCAGTTAACAGGGCGGCCAGTTCTGCCATGTTTTCACGGATCAGCTGCTGGTACTTCAAGAAAATACGAGCACGCGCACCGATAGGGGTTTTGCGCCAGGTTTTAAAGGCTTTCTTAGCGCTGGCAACGGCCGCCTGAATTTCTTCGGCAGTGGCAAAAGGAACTTTAGCTAACACTTCTTGCGTGGCGGGGTTGATCACATCACGCCATTGCTCAGTTTTGGATTCAACAAACTGACCATCGATAAGAAGTTTAATGGTTGGGACTTGAACAGCTGTCATATCGGTACGCCTCAGTATGAAATTATTTTTGTGATTGAGTGACTAAGTGTGGTTTCATCCTAGCAGTGCATTTTTGCCTTCCACAACCCTGTTGTTTGCAGATATGCTCTGCAAAAATGCACGCTGATAATAAAAGCTGATTGAGGATGTTATGGATTGGGAACAGTTACGGTTTTTTTTAGAATTGGCGCGAGCAGGGCGCTTAGTGATTGCGGCGCGGCGCATGGATGTCGATCACACTACAGTGTCGCGTAAAGTGCAGGCGTTAGAAAAAAGTTTAGGGCGGCCATTATTTTTACGCGAGCATGAAGGCTATAAACTGACCGAGGCAGGGCGTGCCTTACTGCCTCAGGTGGAAGCCATGGAAAGTGCCTTTGTCGGGATTTCAGATTCTTTACCTAATCTCGGCGAGCAATTGTCTGGGCATGTGCGTATTGGTGCGACCGAAGGCTATAGCACCTTGCTGCTGGCTGAGCATCTAGCCGAGTTGGGGCAGCGTTTTGCGCATTTAAAAGTGGATTTGTTAGCCTTACCGCGTGCTGTGCAGTTATCGCGCAACGAAGCGGATATTGTGATTACCCTTGAACGGCCCGAACGTGGGCCTTTTATCATCACACGCCTCACCGATTATGCTTTGCACCTGTACGGTAGTGTTGATTACTTAGCCCAGCATCCAGCGATTACTGAGCGCGAGCAGCTCCGCGAACATCGTTTTGTCAGTTATGTGGATGATTTATTATTCAGTAAAGAACTGATGTTTCTTGATGAGTTGGTCAAGCCCAGTAGCGCCAATTTACGCAGTACCAGTATTTTAGCTCAGCAACAAGCGGTGGCCGCAGGTGCGGGCTTGGCTATTTTGCCGGCCTTTGCCGCACGTAATGAACCACGCTTACGTCGCGTGTTGGCCAACGATGTGAGTTTTACTCGTACCTTTTGGATGTTGATGCCCATTGAGCTGAAAGATATTGCGCGCATGCGCACCGTTTGGAATTTTTTGCGTGAGCAAGCGGCCACCCAGCAGTCAGTGCTATTGCCGCCCGCTCTGCACAAGGAGGAGACCTAATATGCGCACGCCGCGCTCGGGAACAGTATCAGCGGTGATGGTGCGCGAAGCGCTGTACGCACCTCTGCAACAAGGCTGGACGCTGGATCAATTATTAAACGGTACGCCCTTTGACGCAGGGGTGATGGATCACACTGCGCCACGTGTACCGGTGAAGCACTATGCGCGCTTTTGGCGGCGTGTGCGTCGCACCATCCAAGATGAGTTTTTTCTAATGGATCAGCGCACTATGCGCCCTGGCAGTTTTGCCTTTATGTGCAGTATGGCGGCACAGCAGCCCACTGTGGGCCAAGGTTTGGACGTGGCTTTGCAGTTTCTCGCGCTGATCTTTGCCGATAAGCGCGCGGTGCTGCGTACCCAGCAAAGTATGGCGGCTGTGGTGTTGCGTGAAGAAAGTGTTGAGCCAGCACGGGCCTTTACCTATTTTACGTTTTGGATGTATGTGCATGGTTTGACCTGTTGGTTAGCCAATCAACGCGTGCCACTGTTGTCGGTGGATTTACGTTGTTCAGAGCCTGATTTTATTGATGACTATCGGGTGATGTTTTCCGGCAACTTACGCTTCGATTGTCGACAATCACAAATACTTTTTTCGGCGGATATTCTCAATGCGCCGATTAAGCGCACAGCGCAAGATTTGCAGCGCTTTTTACGTCATGCGCCGAATAACATCATGGTCAAGTACCGTGATGAACAGAGTTTGACCAGCCAGATTCGTCGCACGCTGCTCAACAGTGATCCCAAACACTGGCCCGATGCGGTGGATTTAGCCACTGATTTATGTATGTCAGTCTCCACCTTGCAGCGTCGTTTAAACCAAGAAGGTCAAAGTTATCAGAGGCTTAAAGATGCGGTGCGCAGTGCGCTGGCGGTTAAATGGCTGGCCGATGAACATTATACTTTTGTCGATATCGCCAGCGCTTTAGGCTTCGCTGACGTGAGCACCTTTTACAAGGCGTTTCGCAAGTGGACCGGCACGCAGCCCAGTCATTACCGTTCAATTTTGCTCGATAAAAACAAATGATTGGCAAAAACGTTCAAACAGTTTGAAGGATTTGGCTATTGCTTATGCAGCGGACTGGGGCTGACTATCGAAGCGTGTACCTTGCAATGTCAACAATAATAAAAGTTGGAGCGTGCCATGAACTTAGTAAAAAAAGACTATTTCCAAGCCTCAAAAGAGTTTGATTTTGAGGCCACAGTCAGCAATGCCATTAGCGGAAGTTTTGCTGCGATGAACGCCTGTTATGAGTGCTGTGATCGGCATGCTGATGGAGACGCTCTGGCCTTAATTCAAGAAAATGCCGATGGCAGTACCAGTCGCCACAGCTATGCTGAGTTACGTGATCAGTCCGCACAATTTGCCCATTACTTGCGCCAACAAGGCGTTCAAGCCGGTGATGTGGTGGCCGGTTTATTACCGCGTGGGCATGCATTAATTGTCACTATTTTAGGCACTTGGCGTCTTGGAGCGATCTATCAGCCCCTGTTTACCGCCTTTGGTCCCAAAGCCATCGAGCACCGTCTGCAGAACTCCGCTGCTAAACTGGTGGTCAGTGATGCAGACAATCGCAGTAAGCTGATTGATGTGGCGCAGTGTCCGCCAGTGATGACAGTGACTGATGCGCAAGGCGCGGGGTTAGAGCCAGGCGATTGCGACTTTTGGCCTGCATTAGCTGATTTATCGACAGATTTCGCCCCAGTAATGCGCAGTGGCGATGACCCGTTTTTATTGATGTTTACTTCAGGCACGACTGGCTTAGCTAAGCCATTAGCAGTGCCTTTGCGTGCGATTGTAGCCTTCCAGCGTTATATGATTGATGCGGTAGGTTTGCGTGCTGAGGATTCCTTCTGGAACGTGGCTGACCCGGGTTGGGCCTATGGTTTGTATTTTGGTATCACCGGTCCAATGTCCATGGGCTTGCCGGTATTATCGGTGGCCGGCTTATTTAATCTTGACCGCTGCTTAGAGATTGCGAAGAAATACAAGGTGAATAACTTGGCTGGCGCACCGACAGTGTTTCGTATGTTGATTGCTGCTGGGGCTAAAGTGGCCGATCAATGGAAAGGTCAGTTGCGCGTGGTCAGCAGTGCCGGTGAGCCGCTCAATCCAGAGGTGATTCGTTGGTTTAAAGAGCATTTAGATGTGGCGATCAATGACCATTACGGCCAAACCGAAATGGGCATGGTGTTGTGTAATCACCATAACTTAGAGCATCCGATGCATATGGGCGCAGCCGGTTATGCCTCGCCAGGGCATCGTGTAGTGGTTTTGGATGAAAATTTCAATGAGTTACATCCAGGTGTGCCGGGTATTTTGTCAGTTGATACTAAACAATCCCCCATGTTTTGGTTTAACGGTTACAAAGACATGCCCACTACTGCATTTCAAGGCCGTTATTATTTAAGTGGCGATACTGCAGAGCTTAATGTCGATGGCAGTATCAGCTTTGTTGGCCGTTCTGATGATGTGATTACCACCTCAGGCTATCGCGTCGGACCCTTTGATGTGGAAAGCGCCTTGCTGGAGCACCCTGCAGTGATTGAAGCGGCGGTAGTCGGTAAGCCCGATGCGCAGCGTACGGAAATTATTAAAGCCTTTGTGATTTTGCAGGAGGGCTATGAGGGTACCCCTGAGCTAGCGGAAGAATTGCGCCTGCATGTGCGTCATCGCTTGGCCGCGCATGCCTATCCACGTGAAATCGAGTTCCCCAATGATCTGCCGAAAACGCCTAGCGGCAAAGTGCAGCGCTTTATTTTGCGGATCAATGAAATCAATAAATACAATGAAGAGCAAGACGCTAAACAAGCAGTCTGCTAATTTTAAGGATCGACTATGCGTGTAGCAGAACATACATTTGTTATTACCGGTGGCGCCTCAGGCTTGGGCGCTGCCACTGCCCAGCACCTAGTAACGCAGGGCGCCTCGGTGGTGTTGTTGGATATCAATCAGCAGGCGGTGCTGGCCCAAGCACAGCAGTTGGGTGAACATGCGCTGGGTTTGGTCTGTGATATTTGTGATAGCAGTCAAGTTGAGCAGGCTTTGGCCGCGGCGACTGAGCGTTTTGGCGCGCTGCATGGCTTAATCAACTGTGCTGGAATTGTCGGTGCACAACGTATTTTAGGGCGCAAAGGTCCACATGACTTAGCCGATTTCTCTCGAGTATTACAGATTAATGTGATTGGCAGTTTTAATATGCTGCGCCTAAGCGCACAAATTATGGCCAATAATCCAGTCAACGAGCAAGGCGAGCGCGGGGTGATTATCAATACCGCATCCGTGGCTGCCTACGATGGTCAATTGGGTCAAGCGGCTTATGCGGCCTCTAAAGGCGCGATTGTCAGTCTGACCTTACCGGCGGCGCGGGAATTGGCCAATTTCGGAATTCGAGTGATGACCATTGCTCCTGGTGTGTTTGAAACGCCAATGATGGCGGGGATGACCGATGAAGTGCGGGCCAGTTTGTGTGCCGATGTGCCCTTTCCACCGCGTTTAGGTAAGCCTGAGGAGTATGCCGCGTTAGCCCAGCATATTATTGAAAATAGCATGCTCAATGGTGAAGTAATTCGCCTGGATGGTGCCTTACGTATGGGAGTTAAGTAGCATGAATAAGCAGGATCCTGTAGTGATTGTCAGTATGGCGCGCACGCCCTTGGGTGGTTTTCAGGGCGCTTTGCAGCATGTTACGGCAACTGAACTGGGCGCTACTGCGATTCGCGCAGCGGTCGCACGGGCGCAGTTGGCACCTGAGGCGGTGCAAGAGGTTATCTTTGGTTGTGTGCTGCCCGCCGGTTTAGGCCAAGCCCCGGCACGGCAAGCGGCGCTCGGTGCCGGCTTGGCTGAAAGCACTGTGTGTAGCACGGTGAATAAAATGTGCGGGTCGGGTATGCAGACAGTCATCATGGCCCATGATGCGCTGCTGGCTGGCTCAGTGGATGTGGTGGTGGCCGGCGGTATGGAGAGCATGTCCAATGCGCCATACTTGCTGGATAAAGCCCGTGCTGGTTATCGCATGGGCCACGGCAAAGTGATTGACCATATGTTTATGGACGGCCTTGAAGATGCCTACGACAAAGGCCGTTTGATGGGCTCTTTTGCTGAGGACAGCGCGCAGGCCTTTGGTTTTAGCCGTGAGCAGCAAGATGATTTTGCTGAGCAATCGCTCAAGCGTGCCCAGCAAGCAATCAGTAATGGCTGTTTTGTTGAAGAAATCGTGCCGGTTGAAGTATTGAATCGTAAGGGGAGTGTAACCGTCAGTGACGATGAGCAGCCGCCCAAAGCGGATTTAAACAAAATTCGTCAATTACGTCCTGCCTTTAGTAAGGATGGTACGGTAACAGCGGCCAACTCCAGTTCTATTTCCGATGGTGCCGCAGCGTTGGTGTTGATGCGTCACAGCGAAGCGCAGCGACGTGGCTTAATCCCCGTGGCAGCGATTCGTGGCCACAGTGCTTATGCTGCCGCGCCCCATTTATTTACCACCGCACCGGTTGGCGCGATCAATAAACTGCTGACGCGCAGCGGTTGGGATCTGGATCAGGTGGATCTGTTTGAGATTAATGAAGCCTTTGCGGTGGTCACTATGATTGCCATGCGTGAACTCGGCTTGCCAGCTGATAAAGTCAATGTGCATGGTGGGGCCTGTGCCTTAGGTCATCCAATTGGTGGCTCAGGCGCGCGGATTATAGTGACGCTGTTAGCCGCGCTTAAACAAAGGCAGCAGCGCTTTGGTGTGGCGGCGATTTGCATCGGTGGCGGTGAAGCCACTGCGATTGCGCTTGAAATACTCGACTAATACCCATATTTTCAATGGGGCAGCGCGCTTGCCCCATTGATTGCAGAGGAATTTAATGTATGACACATGCCGTAGAAAAATATCAGAAAGCTCAGCACCTTCAATTAACCGACAAGTTAGTTGTGGAAATGCGCGGGCATACCGCCTTATTAACCCTCAATAACCCATCGGCCAATACTTGGGATGCGGATATGCTGTTGGGGGTGAAGCAGTTGATTGAGCACCTCAATGAGGATAAAGATATCTATGCCTTGGTGATTACCGGTGCGGGCGATAAGTTTTTCAGCGCCGGTGCCGATTTAAAGCTATTTGCCAGTGGTGATAAAGCCATGGCAAGAACCATGGCCCGTCGTTTTGGTGAGGCTTTTGAAACACTGAGCAATTACCGTGGCGTGACCATTGCCGCGATTAATGGCTATGCCATGGGTGGTGGCCTAGAGTGCGCTTTGGCCTGTGATATTCGTATTGCTGAAGAGCAAGCGCAAATGGCCTTGCCGGAAGCTACAGTGGGCTTACTACCCTGCGCTGGGGGTACGCAAAAATTATCTTGGATGGTTGGCGAAGGTTGGGCTAAGCGCATGATTTTATGCGGTGAGCGTATTGATGCGCGCACAGCTGAGCGTATTGGTCTGGTGGAGGAGGTGGTGGGCAAAGGTGAGGCGTTACGCGCAGCCTTAGCCTTGGCCGATAAAGTGGCTCAGCAAAGTCCCGTATCAGTGCGTACGCTGAAGCCTTTAATCCAAGGCGCACGTACGCAAGCGCCAGATCATTGGTTGCCGGCTGAGCGTGAAGCTTTTGTTGATTTGTTTGATGCGCAAGACACCACTGAAGGGGTTAGTGCGTTTTTAGAAAAGCGCAAACCTCAGTGGAAAAACTGCTAAGCCCGTAAGCGCCTGAAATACACCGCAAGTGTCATTGTGCATTGATATGTACAATGGTGGTTGCGGTTTTTTTATGGGTAATATCTAAAGGAGGGGGAGTGATCTGGAGACCGTTTAGATTGGCCGCAGTGCATGTCGCAACTGCGGCCAACTCGAGGATTTAACCTTGTGACAACAGCTGGCGCAGCTCAATAATTGCAGCGTTAGCGCGAGAAATATAGTTGGCCATGACTAAGGAGTGGTTGGCTAAGATGCCGTAACCATCACCATTAAGAATCATTGGACTCCATAAAGGTTCTTGCGCCGCCTCTAATTCGCGAATAATTTGTCGAACGCTAATAGTGGCATTCTTTTTCGCTAGTACATCAGCAAAGTCGATTTCAATCGCACGTAAAAAGTGCGATAACGCCCAAGCTTGGCCACGCGCCTCATAGAAGACATTGTCGATTTGTAGCCAAGGTGTTTTGACTGTCTCTTCATAGGCATCTTTGCCATTTTGAGCTGCTATGACAGCACTGACCGGTGCGCTACCTTCTTGGCTCGAACTGATCTCTTTATCGATCTCAATATTTAAACGTGCTTTACCCACACTGGCGGACAGACGTTGTGACAATGAGCCTAAGCGAGTGGCTACATCACCCAGCCAGTTATTCAGATTATCGGCACGTGTATAAAACTGAGTATTGGTTTTTTCTGAGTCGCTGAGTCGCTTTAAATAACGATCCAGTGATTTGATCGCTAAGCGATACTCATCTTCTGTGGCTGGCAGCACCCAGCTTTTATTATCGAAGTTAAAGCGTGGTTCAGCTTTAGCCAAATCAGCATCTTCGGTTGATTGCGATTGTGAGCGTGCAAAGTCTTTACGTAAGGCGCGTGATAAGTCGCGGACCTGAATCAGTACGCCATATTCCCATGAGGGCATATTATCGAGCCAGAGGCCGGGCGGAGTGATGTCATTGGTTAAGTAACCACCGGGTTTATCCAGCATGGTGCTGGCCACCTGTTTAAGGGTTTCTACAGTGGTATAACCGGTAACAATAGGGTGCTGGGCTTTTTCTGCCGATTGCTGCGTGTGTTCTTGCACAGAGAAAAGGTCAGGTTCTTGACTCCAATACCAGCCAATACAGATGGTTACCAGTAGATAAATGGCGATCAGTGAGACAATGGTGCGACTGAACCAGATACCACCTAGGTAACTTTTAACATCATCAACAGAGTCATTGACTTGGTCACGAGCGTCTCGTGTACGTTTTTTCCAGTTGAGCATGCGTGAGCCCTTTTGTTATGCGTTGTTAGCAGTCTATAAAATGCTGCTGTGTAGCGGCAGTGTACTATAAAGCATAGTCTGCACTACAGCGCTTGATCAGCGCTGTAGTGCTTATTCAGCCTGGCGTAGCCGTCAATATGCTTTGCTTGCGGCCTTGCGTACACTGTTGAGCAGTGCGTCATTAGGGTAACCATCGGCCGGTAAACCTTGTACTTGTTGGAAGCTGCGTACTGCTTGGCGTGAGTTCACCCCAATAATTCCGTCTGGATTACCGCTGCTAAAACCCAATTGGTTAAGCAATGTTTGCAGTTCAATACGTTCTTGGCGACTGAGCATGCGCTCATGTTTGGGCCATGCGGCTGGCGCACGATAGTCGCCCTCTAAAGCATTGGAGAGTAAGCCGATGGCTAAGGCATAGGATGTTGAGTTGTTGTATTTTAAAATGCTGCGAAAGTTATCCAGCAACAGATAAGCCGGACCCTGATGGCCACTGGGTAAAAAGAGTGTGGTGGGTTGTTGTTCTAAGTTTTGGCCATTGGCTGTATCGCTGCGTAAGGTCACGCCTAAAGCACGCCACTGACTGAGGCTTTTAGTTTGCACGCCATCGGCGAGGGCATAATTGAAGCCGCGCGTAGGTAGCTGCACTTCAAGTCCCCATGGTTGGCCATGCTGCCAGCCAGATAAACTTAAATAGTTGGCTGCAGAGGCGAGGGCGTCAGCGCTGGAATTCCAAATATCACGACGACCATCAGCATCAAAATCAACGGCGTACTGACGGTAGGTGGTTGGCATAAATTGTGTCTGTCCCATCGCACCAGCCCATGAGCCGAGCATGCCGCTGGGGATGATATCGCCTTCTTGGAGGATATGCAGTGCGGCGAGTAATTGGCTGCGCCAAAAGTCGCTGCGTCGGCCTTGATAGGCCAATGTTGCCAGCGAGCGGATCACATTTTTACTGCCGATTTGACGGCCAAAGCTGCTTTCCATGCCCCAGACTGCGACCAAAATACTCGGTTCAACAGGGTAGCGTGCTTCAATGGCTTGTAGGGTTTTGGCATGCTCGACAAGCAGTGCTTTGCCGCGCGCCACGCGCCAGGATGAAACTGCACTGTCTAAATATTCCCAGACTGGACGGCTAAATTCGGGCTGGCTTTGATCCGCGGCAATGACTTGTGGGTCTGGGCTGAATCCGGCAAACGCCTGCTCAAATAATAAGGGTGCGATGCCTTGGCTAATGGCTTCCATACGCAAGTCGGCGCGCCACTGGGCCAGGCTGGGTACGGCGGTTAAAGGTGTATTGCTGGCTGTTGCGGTGCTTGAGACGCTGGGGAGGGCCAGTGGCGCAAGGGTATTGGCACTGACTTGGCTGCTAAGCAGGCCGGCCATAATCAAAATAAAAAAAGATGATAAGCGCTCAAGCATAGGTAATCTCAATAGGTATCAGTACTCAACGTTAACATGCTGAGTGGTATTGTAAATTCAGTCATTTGAAGTATAGAACAGTTAATAGAGCATATTAAGCAGCTAGAAAAATAAAAGCCTCTGGGCTGTTACACCGAGAGGCTTTTTGGTTGCGGCGGTAGCTGCCTTTTCCTTTCTTAGCTTGCTCTTGGCGGCTACGAAATAGCGGCTGGGCAACGATGGATTTGGCTTTATTGGTGCGCTTATTGACGCGCTGGCTCATGGCGAACTCCTAACGAGCAAAGGCTCGTGGTGGTGGGTTGAGACTGCCTATCGATGCACTAGCACGCAGTCTACTGCATCGATGTTACTGATCAGACCGACTGCATTTAAAAAAGTGCAGTCGCTGCTGAAAAATATCTGCTTTAGGCTAAGCGTTTGTAGCGTACACGCTTAGGCTGCGCTGCAGCATCGCCCAGACGTTTTTTACGATCGGCTTCATAGTCAGTGTAGTTGCCTTCAAAGAATACCACGCTGGAGTCATCTTCATAGGACAGAATATGTGTGGCAATACGATCCAAGAACCAACGATCGTGCGAGATCACAATGGCAGAACCTGGGAAGTCCAGCAGGGCTTCTTCCAGCGCGCGTAAGGTTTCCACATCGAGGTCGTTGGACGGCTCATCGAGCAGCAAGACGTTGGCACCTTGTTTAAGGGTGAGCGCCAAGTGCAAGCGACCGCGCTCACCACCGGAGAGGTCTTTAACAAATTTTTGTTGGTCTGCGCCTTTAAAGTTAAAGCGGCCCACATAACCACGCGATGGCACTTCATAGTTACCGACTTTGATCATGTCGTAACCGTCAGAGATTTGCTCCCAAACGGTTTTTGAACCATCAAGGCTGTCGCGTTGCTGATCAACACTGGCCAGCTTGACCGTTTCGCCAATAATGATTTCACCCGAATCGGGCTGCTCTTTACCCATAATCATACGAAATAGGGTTGATTTACCGGCACCGTTACCGCCGATCACGCCAACAATCGCACCTTTTGGCAAGGTAAAGGATAAGTTGTCAATCAGTACGCGCTCACCGTAGGCTTTGCTGACACCATTGACTTCAATCACTTGATCGCCTAAACGCTCGCCCGCGGGGATATAAATCTCATTGGTTTCGCTGCGTTTTTGGAATTCTTGCGACTGCATTTCTTCAAAGCGCGATAAGCGTGCTTTAGATTTTGCTTGGCGACCTTTGGCGCCTTGGCGTACCCACTCCAACTCTGCTTTCATCGCCTTGTTGTGTGAGGACTCTTGCTTAGCTTCTTGGCTTAAACGGGCAGATTTAGCTTCCAGCCACTGCGAGTAATTGCCTTCAAAAGGAATACCTTGGCCGCGGTCCAGCTCAAGAATCCAGCCAGCAACGTTATCGAGGAAGTAACGGTCGTGGGTAATGGCGACGACAGTGCCAGTGAAATCATGCAAGAAACGCTCAAGCCATGCCACAGAGTCGGCATCCAAGTGGTTGGTTGGCTCATCGAGTAACAGCATATCGGGCGCTGATAGCAGTAAGCGGCACAAGGCAACACGGCGTTTTTCACCACCAGATAAATGCTCGATTTTCGCATCCCACGCTGGTAGGCGTAGGGCATCCGCCGCGACTTCCAGTTGGCGTTCAATGTTGTGGCCATCACTGGCTTGCAGAATCGCTTCCAGTTTGGCTTGTTCCGTGGCCAGTGCATCAAAGTCGGCATCAGGTTCGGCGTAGGCGGCATACACTTCATCTAAACGAGACTGTGCGGCTTTAACTTCGCCCAATGCTTCTTCAACGATCTCACGGACAGTTTTTTGTGGATCCAGTTGTGGCTCTTGCGGTAAGTAACCGATATTTAAGCCCGGCATTGGACGTGCTTCACCGTTAAATTCGGTATCAACACCGGCCATAATGCGCAGTAAAGTGGATTTTCCTGAACCGTTTAAGCCGAGCACACCAATTTTAGCGCCGGGAAAAAAGGATAGAGAAATATCTTTTAGAATTTCGCGTTTAGGCGGCACAACTTTGCCGAGACGGTGCATAGTGAAAACATACTGAGACATGAGCGACCTAACTAGTTAGTGGGTAAGTGATTGGCCTTGCGTCTGTTACAAAAAAGACCTGCCATAAAGTGGATAGATTGTAGCGTTTTGCCGAATATTAAACAGTAGTGCGCAAACCTGTCCCTAAATTTGCGCTAGAAACTCAAAAATAAGCAAAATCAGAATATTTTTATTTACTATAGGTAACTGACTCGAAAACAGCATTAAAGCTTGAGACGCGCCGCGCTCGTTTCGTGGCAAGCGTAGCCATGGATGACGCAGCGCCCGCATCGGCTCAGAAAGACCCGCTGAGGGAAGAACGATACTAGCGCGGTGAGTCATACGGGACATACTGCTGGCAGCTTTTGATTTTCGTGCAAACTCACGTGTGTGCAATGCCGTCGAGGACGGTGATTTGCTGTCATAAATCCTGCGTGAGTAAGACTTATTGTCAGAGTGAT
>LFRZ01000076.1:27885-31458 GCA_001513025.1 Gammaproteobacteria bacterium DTU037 | reverse complement strand
GAAAACTACACCAGCCCTGCGGTAATGGAGGCACAAGGTTCTGTGCTGACCAATAAATACGCTGAAGGCTATCCAGGAAAGCGCTACTACGGTGGTTGTGAGTACGTTGATATTATCGAACAGTTGGCGATTGATCGCGCGAAAGAATTGTTTGGTGCTGATTACGCGAACGTGCAACCGCACGCCGGTTCACAGGCTAACTCTGCGGTGTACTTAGCTTTACTGGAAGGTGGCGACACTATTCTAGGTATGAGCTTGGCGCACGGTGGCCACTTGACTCACGGTGCTAGCGTCAGCTCCTCAGGTAAACTGTACAATGCGATTCAGTACGGGATTAACGAAGCGGGCTTGATTGACTACGACGAAGTTGAGCGTTTGGCTGTAGAGCACAAACCAAAAATGATCGTTGCCGGTTTCTCAGCCTACTCACAAGTGTTAGATTTTCCACGTTTTCGTGAAATTGCTGACAAAGTGGGTGCTTACCTCTTTGTTGATATGGCTCACGTGGCGGGTTTGGTTGCTGCAGGTGTTTACCCCAACCCAGTGCCTTACGCTGACGTTGTGACCACCACGACGCACAAAACCTTACGTGGTCCACGTGGCGGTTTGATTCTTGCGCGTGCCAACGAAGCCATTGAGAAAAAACTCAACTCTGCAGTGTTCCCAGGTACTCAAGGTGGTCCACTGGAGCACGTGATTGCTGGTAAAGCAATTTGCTTTAAAGAAGCACTGCAGCCTGAGTTTAAGGTGTACCAGACGCAAGTGATCAAAAATGCACAAACCATGGCCAATGTCTTTATTGAGCGTGGCTTTGATGTGGTGTCAGGCGGTACCTTTAACCACCTGTTCCTAGTGTCACTGATCAAGCAAGAAATCACCGGTAAAGATGCTGACGCAGCATTGGGCGAAGCCTTTATTACCGTGAACAAAAACTCTGTACCCAACGATCCCCGTTCACCGTTTGTGACTTCAGGTCTGCGTATTGGTACACCAGCAGTCACTACGCGCGGCTTTAAAGAGGCTGAGTGTGCTGAGTTGGCCGGTTGGATTTGCGATATCCTCGATAACATGGGTGATACCTCTGTTATCGATGCAGTTCGCGAGAAAGTAAAAGCAGTGTGCGCGAAGCACCCTGTTTACGGTAACTGAGTCATCGCTTGAATAGAAAACCCAGCTTCGGTTGGGTTTTTTTATGCCTGTTTGATCTGCCGGTGGCTCTATGTATGAGTGCAAAGCAGAGCAGAGTTTGCGCAGTGATGTGTGTGGATATAAAAGCGACAGCGGCGCTGGATAGTGCATGGTAAGAGTAGAAAATAAATAAATTAGCAGAAAACCTTTGCATTGAATGCTAATCTTTCGCATTATTGTTGCCTGAATTTGATGATAATCAACTCTGCTCTAACTCCTTAAGGATATCTTTCAATGCGTGGTTTTTCTTTTGCTCATATCAGCGTGCTGGCTTTAGCTATTAATCTGGCGGCTTGCGGCGATAGTGAGTCAACCCCTGTTGCCGCACCTAGCGCCGCACCAGTGGCTGCAACTGTTACAGCAGTACCAGCAACGCCTGCTGCCGATGTGCAGGCCGTGAGCCGTGAGCAAGTGATCAACCATTACGCTGAGATTGCCCATGCAACGTTTGCCGACGCTCTGACGACCGCGCAGGCTTTGCAACAGGCGGTTAAGGCGTTCTTGGCGGCACCCAGTGCCGACACTCAACACGCGGCAAAAGAAGCTTGGTTAGCCGCGCGCGTACCCTATATGCAATCTGAAGTATTCCGCTTTGGTAACGCTTTAGTGGATGAGTGGGAAGGGCAGGTCAATGCATGGCCGCTCGATGAAGGCTTAATTGATTACGTCGATGGTGATTATCAGTATGCCTTAGGCAATGACGGTGCCACAGCGAATATTATTGCCAATCACAGTATTCAAATAGGTGAAGAAAAAATTGATGTCAGCGAGTTAACCGCTGAACTACTGGCTGGATTGAATGAGCTTGGTGGCTCTGAAGCCAACGTGGCTACGGGTTATCATGCCATTGAATTCCTCTTGTGGGGCCAAGACCTCAATGGTACTCAACCGGGTGCTGGTGAGCGGTCATATACCGATTATTTAACCGATACGAATTGCACTGGTGGCAACTGTGAGCGCCGTGGTCAATATCTAAAAGTAGTGACGGAATTGTTAGTTGATGATTTAACTGCAATGACCGCACAGTGGGCTGCTGATAACCCAGAAAACTACCGTGCCGAGTTGCAAGCAGAAAGCACTGAGCAAGGTTTGCGTAAAGCTTTTTTTGGTATGGGTAGCTTAAGCTTAGGTGAGTTGGCGGGCGAGCGGATGAAAGTGGCTTTAGAAGCCAGCTCAACTGAAGATGAGCATGACTGCTTCAGTGATAACACCCACAATTCGCATTTTTACAATGCCAAAGGTGTGCGTAATGTTTACCTAGGTGAGTATAAAAAAGTAGATGGTAGTGTGTTGACTGGGCCGAGCATTGCGCAATTGGTTCAGTCTGGCGATGCTGGCGCTGATCAGTTACTGCAAGAGACGTTAGCTGCCACAGAAAAAAGCTTGCAGGTGATGGTTGATGCAGCTGAAAATGGCATGGCGTTTGATCAGATGATTGATCCTGAGAACACTCAAGGTCAGCAAATTGTGCGCGCTGCGATTGCCGCTTTAGTTGAGCAAACCACTGCGATCGAGCAAGCGGCTTTGGCCCTAGGTATTACTGAGCTGAATCCAGATACTGCTGATCACGCGTTTTAAACTGCAGATGCAGATCACTGCTCGTGCTTACTTTAAGCCGTTGTAGCACTGCTAAGATTGACCAATACTGAATGCCGACGTCTGTCGGCGTTCTTATTTCTATAGCTGTTTTTAGGTTGTTGGCATGAACGTTTTTGTATCGATATGTTTGCTCAGTTTAACTGGCTTAGGCCTAGCACACGCAGCGACAGATCTGAGAGCCTTTGATCCGCAAGAGCGCTTTTCTGGTGGCAGTACAACCGTCAATAAATTTGATGCGAATGCTTTTTCTTTGCCGTCGGCTAATTTAGCGCCGACCCGGCGTTTAGACTTTAGCGTGGGTAATAGTTTCTTCCGTAGTCCATGGGTTATTGCGCCGGCAACGACCACCTCGCGCGATGGCTTGGGGCCACTGTTTAATACCAATGCCTGCCAAAACTGTCATATCAAAGATGGCCGCGGCCATCCGCCTGGACCTGATGCTGTCAATGCAGTGTCGATGTTAGTGCGTTTATCCGTTCCAAGTAGCGTTGCCGACAAGGCGCTGTTGGCAAAAAAAGGTATTGTCCCTGAGCCGACTTATGGCGGACAGTTACAAGATATGGCGGTGCCTGGTATCGCCCCCGAAGGTCGAGTACGTGTGACTTATACCCCGTTGCCGGTGACCTTTGCCGATGGTAGCGTGATTGAGCTGCAGCAACCGAATTTGCAAATTACGGATTTGGGCTATGGCCCGCTGCATGCTGATGTATTAATGTCTGCGCGGATTGCTCCGCCGATGATTGGTTTGGGTTTGCTTGAGGCCATTACGGAGCAGGCTATCTTAGC
>LFRZ01000076.1:25856-27767 GCA_001513025.1 Gammaproteobacteria bacterium DTU037 | reverse complement strand
CTGAGGTGTTAAAAGGTAAGCAGCTGTTTCAGCAAGCCAATTGTCACAGCTGTCATACGCCGCGTTTTGTTACTGGCACAGAGGCGGCCGAGCCTGAGTTAGCTGGGCAGGTGATTTTCCCTTATAGCGATTTATTGCTGCATGACATGGGTGACGGTTTAGCTGATCAGCGCCCTGAGTTTCAGGCCAGTGGCCGCGATTGGCGGACGCCGCCATTATGGGGCATTGGTTTAACTGAAGTCGTCAGTGGCCATACGCGCTTTTTACATGATGGCCGTGCGCGTAACCTATTGGAAGCGGTACTCTGGCATTCAGGTGAGGCAGAAGCGTCTAAGCAGCAGGTGTTAAATTTTTCACAATCTGATCGGCAAGCCCTCTTGGCTTTCCTGAACTCTCTTTAGGTGCTTCCTATGTTAAAAAAATTAGTCTATGCGTTGGCGGGTGTGAGTTTACTGGCCTGTTCTAGCAGTGATGATCCGTATCAGCAAAGCAGTGCGGCGCTGGGCGAGCAGGTGCTTTACCGTGCTCATCAGCAATGGCAGGCGAGTAATCAGCAGTTGGTCAACAGTGCCAAAGAGTTTTGTCAGGGCGAGCAAAACCTCGCACAAACCCGTGATGATTTTTTACAAGCACAGCACGCTTGGGCAGCATTGCAACCCTTATTGATTGGCCCGCTCAATGAGGGTAATCGAACCTGGCAGGTGCAGTTTTGGCCAGATAAGAAAAATCTCGTCGCGCGTCAAGTTAAACAGTTTTTAAAAGCCAATCCAGAGCCGACTCTTGCTGATCTACAGCGCGGCAGTGTCGTGGTGCAAGGTTTAAGTGCATATGAATACTTGGTTTTTGATCCTGAAATTGATTTGGCTGATGCCGCACAAAAACAGCGCTATTGTCCACTATTGCAACAAGTGGCCGTGCATCAGCAGCAGTTGGCTGATGATGTCGTCAGCCAGTGGCAGGGGCAGGACGGCATGCTGGCGCAATTAACCGATTTCCCTAATCAGCGTTATGCTGAGCCACTGGAAGCGTTAACGGCCATCTTACAAGCGCAGGTGATCAGTCTTGATGGTCTGAAGAAAAAGCTGGGTACACCATTAGGGCGCAGTGATAAAAATATTGCACAGCCCTATCAAGCACAGTCTTGGCGCAGTCAGGCCTCGTTAAGTAATTTGTCGGCTGAAATTGAGAGTGCTTTAGCCCTCTGGCAGGGTGTTGATACGCATTCTTTACGCAGCTTATTAGCAGCAGAGCATGCTGATTTAGTCAAACAAATTGATGCTGCATACTTGCAAGCACAGCAAGAATTGGCCGCCTTTAAGCAGCCGTTGACGGCATTGTTGGCCGATGAGCAGCAGCGCCAAGCTTTATTTACCTTATATGACAGCTTTGATCGTTTGCACCGTTTGCATGAGAAAGAAGTGGCACGCGCCTTAGGTGTTCAACTGGGTTTTAATGCCCACGATGGTGATTGATGATGCAACGCCGCACCTTCTTAGCCGCCAGCTTGGCGGTCTTGGCCGGCACTGCCGTGCTGGGCTGGCGCTTGTGGCCGCAAGGCCGCCAGCCGTTACTGTTGTCGGCCCGCGATAATGCTGCCGGTGAGCACTTTGCTGTGGCCTATAGCTTATCCGGTGAGCAGCTGTTTGCGACACAGGTGACAGAGCGTTGTCATGATGTCTGTATGCATCCGTTTTTGCCTTTAGCGGTCTTTGTTGGTCGTCGGCCGTCCATTGAAAGCTATCTAATAGATCTGCAAACTGGGCAACTATTGCAAACCTTTAGCACGCCGAGCAATCGTCACTTTCAAGGCCATGCGGTATTTGATGCACGCGGTGAACGCTTGTATAGCACCGAAAATGATACCGATCAGCCTGGGCGTGGTGTGATTGGTGTCTGGCAATTGGACGCCAC
>LFRZ01000076.1:0-25834 GCA_001513025.1 Gammaproteobacteria bacterium DTU037 | reverse complement strand
GACGGTGAAACCTTAGTGGTGGCCAACGGTGGTATTCGTACCGAGTCGGGCAGCCGTGAAGAGCTCAATCTGGATGCTATGGAGCCCAGTCTTGTCTTGATGAACACGACAGGTGAATGTCTGAGCAAAGAAGAACTGGCTGACCCGATGAATAGTATTCGTCATTTAGCGGTGGCCAGTGATGGTACTGTGATTGCTGTGCAGCAATACCAAGGTGGCATGCAAGAGCGGATTGATTTGCTTGCGGTCAAACGCCCTGGGCAAGCCTTTGCGGTGTTTCCGGTTGCTGAACAGCAGCGCAGTAGTATGCAGCAATACGCGGCCAGTGTTGCCATTCATGCTGAGTTACGTTTAGTGGCAATGACCGCGCCGCGTGGCGGGAGGGTGTTTATTTGGGATTTAGACAGTGCAGAATTACGCTTGGATGCGCCTTTTCGCGACTGTGCCGGTGTTGCTACGAGTGAACAAGGTTTTGTGGTGACCACTGGAGTTGGGCGTTGCCGTGCGTATGATTGTCGTGCTGCCACTATCCGCATGCAGCCGCTGAATCTGCCCGCAGGATTATGGGATAACCATGCGCTGCTGGTCTAGCTAAAACTGTACCGCTGAGCATCTTGGCTGCAGCGGTACAGTTATTGATTTACGGCAGTGTTGCGCTGCTATAGAAGGCTTGCAGTGCGGTGATCAAGTAGCTTAAATCTTTGCTACCTGCCAGCTCACGAATCGAATGCATGGCAAAAGTTGGCACACCAATATCAATGGTTTGAATACCCAGTTGACTGGCGGTAATCGGACCAATGGTGGAGCCGCAACCGAGGTCGCTGCGGGTGACAAAACTTTGCACCGGTACTTCGGCCTGTTGGCAGAGCAGCTTAAAGAAGCTCGAGGTTTCGCTAGTGGTGGCATAACGCTGGTTGGCGTTAACCTTGATCACTGGACCTTTGTTGAGTAGTGGGCCGTGGTTACTGTCATGTTTATCGGCGTAGTTGGGATGAATACCATGGGCGTTATCTGCAGAAATCAGCAGTGAGTGCTGAATGCAGCGGACAAAAGCCTCTTCCGAGCCCAGGATACGACGCAGCACTTGTTCTAGAAATGGACCATCGGCACCACAAGCAGAGTTAGAGCCTACTTCTTCGTGGTCAGTACAGACTAACACCTGGGTGTGTTGTGCGTCGCTGCTGAGCAGTGCTTGTAAACCGGCATAGCAGGACAATAAATTATCCAAACGCGCACCGGCGATAAAATCTTGCTTGAGACCAATCAATGCCGCCGGTTGACTATCGTAAAAGCACAACTCATAGTCCAGCACGTTGGCATCGTTAATGCCGTGCTCACGCTGCAGTTGCTCGGCGAGTAATGCGCGGAAGTCTTGGCTGTCGTCATCCTGCAATTGCGCCAAAATCGGTGGCAGTTCAGTTTGCGCGTTAATCGTCCAGCCATTATTGGCTTCACGGTGTAGGTGAATAGCTAGACTGGGAATGCTGGCAATCGCTTGTTTAAAATCCACTAAACGACTGTGCAATTGCTCGTTGTGTTTAAAGGTTACGCGCCCGGCCAGTGATAAATCACGGTCAAACCATGGGCCGAGTAATACGCCACCATAGACTTCCACGCCTAACTGCCAATAACCGTTACGCGACAATTCCGGTTGCGGCTTAACTTTTAAGCAAGGGCTGTCGGTGTGTGCGCCGACCATGCGAATACCTTGTTCGACAGGATCATCTTGGCCCAGTTGAATGGCAATAATAGAAGAGTCATTGCGGGTGATGTAGTAACGCCCCTGAGGTTGCAGTTGCCAGGTTTCACGCTCATCTAACGCTTGATAGCCTGCGGCTTGCAGCGCTTGGCACAGGCTTTGTGTGGCATGAAAAGGGCTCGGTGAGGCGTGTAAAAAATCCAATAAACCCTGACTGGGCGTGTTGACCATGATAACTCCGACAATTAAATCAATCGCAAAAGCTTAGCATTATTGGCTCGGCGAGGCGACTTGAGGCTGTATTGGGCGAATTAATGCGTATTTATAGGTGTTATCAATAATTAAGAGACGCTACCGATACCTACAGATCAGTCTCGTAGAGGGTGTTTAATCGGCCAAAGTTTAATCGGTGCGCCTGTCTCTGGCCATAATAACAACTGTTGCTGTTCGCTAAATTCCCAGCGCTGGATACCTGCTAAATAGGCTAAAAAGCGTTGTTCTTGCTCCATCAGTGCTGGTGCGCAGAGTTTGCGAGTTGTAGCAATATTATGCAGGGTCAACTGATTTTTATTGAGCTGGTACTCGGCAAACCAAGTGTTACAGCCGGCTAGACCTGAGGCACGCTGGCTATCAACCAGTGTTAAGGTCAGCATGCTATTGTCAATCAGCGGACGTTCGCCAATCCATTCGACTTGGTAGCTTTGTGAGTGGTGTAATGAGTGGCTGGGCTGGCTGGAGCATGCGCTGACAGTGGTGAGCGCGCAGGCGAGTAACAGGGTTTTCTTCATGCTGAGCTGATTCCGCAGAGTAATAAGGTGGCTATTTAAGCTTCAGACTGTTGGCAGTTGCGGCAGAGATGGCGCCCGTGACGGTTAATCCAGCCCAATTCCTGTAAACGTTGCTCTGCAGCGGGCTGTTTGGCGGCGTGACCTAGACTGGCATCGACAGCAAACTCTAATGCCAGCAAGCTACCACAGCCGTCGCATTGCACTTGCCATGTATGGATAGCCAGCTCTTTAAATGCAGGGCCTGTGGCCACCGCAGTCCATTGACCAGGTGGATTAATTAGATGGCGTACTTTACTTACCTGCAAACGCATGCTGAGTGATTTACTGCCCTTTAGGCTGACTTGCAAGGTATCGCCGACTTTAATCGAACCGCCTTGGCCGGTGACCTGATATTGACCGAGACTTAAAGCGCGGCATTCAGTCAAAGTGTGTTGCGGGTTAAGCAGGGTATAGCGAAAGTCGTGTTCGGCCATGCTGATCTCCAAATGATAAATAGATGCGGGTGGATTTATTCAATACCAAGCTTTTTTAAACGATAGCGTAGCGAACGAAAACTTAAGCCCAAGCGCTCTGCCGCAGCGGTGCGATTCCAGCGTGTTTCTTCAAGAGCCTGAGTAATCAGCTTGCGCTCAATGTCTTCTAGGTGCAATTCTAAGTTAACAACCTGCTCAGGCTCAGATTGCGCGAGCCCTGGCGCTGTTAAGGGTTGCGCTGCTGGTGCTGGCGGCTGTTCCTTCTGCTGGATTTGTATATCTTGTGCGTGAATAAACTCGCCTTCAGCCAGGGTGTAAGCGCGCTCCAGTATATTTTCCAGTTCGCGTACATTCCCAGAAAAGCTGTAGCCCTTCAGTTTATGTAAGGCTTCAGGATGAAAGCGCAGGCGCACAGCATCAGTATTTAAGCGTTTTAGAATAGACTCACTGAGTAGTTCAATGTCTTCAGGGCGCTCACGCAGCGGTGGCACGTTCAGTTCAATCACATTGAGGCGGTAATATAAATCTTGGCGGAAACGACCGGCGGCCACTTCATCGGCCAAGTTTTTGTGTGTGGCACTTAATATGCGCACATCAACCAAGTGTTCTTGCTGGCTTCCCACCGGGCGAATCGCCTTTTCTTGTAACGCACGAAGTAATTTAACTTGCATAGAGAGGGGTAAATCAGCCACTTCATCTAAAAACAAGGTGCCGCCGCGTGCCGCTTCGAATAAGCCGGGTTTATCTTCATTGGCGCCGGTGAAACTGCCTTTTTTATGGCCAAAAAACTCACTCTCCATCAGCTCTGCCGGAATCGCCCCGCAGTTGATCGGGATAAAGGGTTGTTTGGCGCGAGCGCCTTGTAGATGGATCTGGCGGGCGACGAGTTCTTTGCCGCTACCAGACTCGCCGCTGATATACACCGGTGCTTGGCTGCGTGCTAATTTGCTGATCTGCTCGCGCAGCTTATGCATCGGCACGGATTGTCCCAGTAATGGGCCTTCGGTGATGGCGGGCGGCATCTTTGTTACAGGTAGGCGCAAAGCGCTGCTGACCATCTCGCGCAAACGCACCAAGTCCACCGGCTTAGTAATAAAATCAAAGGCCCCAGCTTTGAGCGCTTGCGTTGCGGTGTCTACGCAGCCATAAGCGGTAATCATCGCGATCGGTGTATCGCTATAATTTTTTTGTACAAACTCAATAATATCCAAGCCGGTGCCGTCGGGCAGGCGCATATCGGTGAGGCATACATCAAAGCGTTCACGGGTCAGCCATTGATAGGCCTCTTTAACATTGCAGGCGCTGCGGGTGCGCAGGTTCATACGGCCAAGGGTGATTTCTAATAACTCTCGAATATCCGGCTCGTCATCAATGATCAAGGCAGTTTGTTGGCTCATTGTTTATGCGCTCAAGGTATGCGGGCGGGCAAAGGTTATCCGAAAACAACTGCCGCCGCCTTCGCGAGGAGTGAAATCGAGGCGCGCCTGATTGCTTTCACAGAGCTCACGGGAAATATATAAACCCAGCCCCGTACCTTTGTTTTCGGTGGTGAAAAATGGCTCAAAAAGGCTGTCGCGATCGTCAAGTGATACGCCTGGGCCATCATCGTGGACTTCCAAGGTGGGCAGTTGCGTTCTAGGGTGTCGATATAAATGTAGCCAAACTTGACTCTGCGGATTGAGTTTGCCGCTGTAACGTAGTGCGTTTTCTACCAGATTCATCAGGACTTGATCCAGTTGGTCTGGATCCATCGCTGTGTGTAAGTTGCGACCTTTGATGGTTAGATGCAGCAGTCTATTGGCTGCTGCATTGCTTTGAAACTCGCTGACAAAGGCCGTGAGCCAGGATGTTAAGTCAAGCAGTTGTGGTTCAGCTTGGCGTTGTCTGGATAATTGTAGGACATTTTCAATCACTGTGTTCATACGCCGCGATTGGTCTTGAATGATTTGCGTTAGGCGCTTATCGGCAGTATCGAGATGGGGGGATTCCTGCAGCAATTGCGCCGCATGGCTGATGGCACCGAGGGGGTTGCGAATTTCGTGTGCAATCCCTGCGGTTAAGCGCCCTAAAGACATTAATTTTAATTGCTGAGCTTGCTGGCTGAGCAGTGAGCTGTCTTCGAGGAAGATTAAACTTTGCAAATTGTTATTGTGTTGCAATGTGACAAACGTCGGCTGCAACTGCGCACCACCCGAGGTCGATTGAATCGGGTTGCTATGCAATGAAGGATTATTGCGCCATTGCTCAAAGAGGTTAATCAGGGCAGGGAAGTACGGGTCTAAGGTTTTACCGATCAGTGTGTCGCAGCCAATCATGCTGAGAGCGGCTTGATTGGCTTGTAAAACACGGTGCTGCGCATCCAGCACCAAAATACCCGTGTGGAGGCGCTGAATAATCAGTGCACTAAATTCTTCTAAATGAGCCACATCCCCAGCACGTTGCTCGGCGAGCGATTCGCTGACGCGCAAACGCCGGCTCAGCCCTTGGACAAAAAATGCAGCGGCAAAGCACAGAGTACCTAAAATACCAGCCTGCATATATTGGTTGCTGACCGCTGCATTAGAGATACTTAAATAAAAAGTGAGGTAAATAATCCCCGCGGAGGCAACGGCAGCAATGAAGATGCCAATGCGTCCGCGTAAGAGAATATTGGCTACGGCGACCGCGACAATAATAAGATTGCCTATGCCGCTGGGCACGCCGCCGGCGGCGTAGAACAATAGGCTGAGCTGTGCCACATCACATACAGCGAGGGTAAATATCGGCAGCAAGTGATCGGTGCGATGCATGCTGGCGATAGCAATGATATTGAGCGTTAAGTAGACCCAGCTGGCATAGCGGAACAGCTGAACATGAGCGATTTCGAGTAGCTGTCCATCTAAATCGCTGGAAATAAGCAGCACTAAGGCAAAGCCAATTAATAAGCGATAGAGATGGTAGAGGCGCAAGATGCGCTGCCCTTGTTGCCCTGAGACAGCGAGCAGGTTTTCAGTCACGGGCTTTGGGTCCGTGTTCGAGGTGCTCAGCACTGCAATACCATTGTTGGTTTTTTTGTATAGCGCGATCTTCTGGTAAGTGCAGATGACAATGCGCACAGCGCACCATGCTCTGGCTGACTGCAGGCTTAGCTGGCGGAGCGCTGCGGCTATTAAAGCGTCGCCACAACCACATGCCAAGGCCAATCATAATGCCCAGTAAAATTAAACGAGGTAAGCCCATTGGGTTGTTCCTTGATCTCGAAAACAGTGGATTAAAGGCGTTCAGTGTAACTGTTTTTTAGCGATAGCGTGCCATCCTTGGCGGGCTGTATCGTGATTTAAGTGCGCTGTGGCTCAGCGTTAATCCGCTGGCCTAAGGCGCGCACATCGGAGCCGCTAGGCGCTTGGTAGACGCGCAAGTTGAACTCAGGGGCAATCGCCAGTAGATGGTCAAAAATATCCGACTGAATACCTTCGTATTCTGTCCAAGCAGTGGTGTTGGTAAAACAGTAGATTTCCAGTGGTAAACCTTCAGAGGTTGGGCTGAGCTGGCGTACCATTAAGGTCATGCCGCGCTGATGGATGCCGGGGTGGTTGCGAATATAGAAATCAACGTAAGCCCGGAATGTTCCAATGTTGGTGAGCTTGCGTGAGTCAATACTATCGCCCTCATTGGACTGGATATGTTCTTTATTCCATTGGTTGAGTTCGCTGATTTTGTTATCAAAATAGCCTTTCATTAAGTTAAAGCGTTTTAAGTGTTCCAGCTCTTCTGCAGACAAAAAGTGAATGCTGTGCTGATCAATAAATAAACTACGCTTAATCCGGCGCCCGCCACTTTCTTGCATGCCACGCCAGTTGATAAAGGAATCACTGATAAAGCGTTTGGTTGGGATCGTGGTAATGGTTTTATCCCAGTTCTGTATTTTTACGGTATGTAAGGCAATATCAATCACATCGCCGTCCGCATTGAATTGCGGCATTTCAACCCAGTCACCGACGCGAATCATATCGCCTGAAGAGATTTGTACACTGGCCACTAAGGACAATAAAGTATCTTGGAAAATCAACATCAAGACCGCCGCCATGGCACCCAACCCAGAAAGTAGGATCAGGGGGGAGCGGTCAATTAAGGTGGCGACAACCAAGATGCTGGCAATCGCATAGATGATGATTTTAATTACTTGTAAATAGCCCTTAATGGGCTTGAGATGCGCGTTTTTACGGCGCATATAGAGCATATTGATAATTTCTAAGATGGCGCCTAAGGCTAAGGCGATGGTGAGAATAATAAAGCCGCCCGCGACGTTTTTAACCACGGCCACTGCCGCTTCAGGTAAGCCCGGTACAATGCCTATAGTGGAGGAGATAATTAAAGCGGGCACAATATGAGATAAGCGTTTAACCACGCCAAAGTCTTTTTTCTGTGCGCCGCCCATACGGTTAAGAACATTATAAAAACCACGGACTAAAATATGTTTCACCAGCCAGTTGGCCAGTACGGCTAGGGTAATCAATCCCAGCGTAGCAATTAATGTTTGCAGCTGTGGATGCTGATTCAGCAAATCAAGCCAGGACGTTACTTCTTCTTGCATAGTGCACTCCTCAATAAGTTCTAAAATTTAGCACCTAAAGTAAAAAGATCGAGAATACATTGCGCAGACCTTGGCGGTCACGCTGTGGGGGTTGTGTGTTGTACTTGCAGAGTTATATAGCCATCCGCGACTCGGGCCTGCAGGGTCTGCGCCGGTTGTACCGCATGCACGCTACGAATGATCTGTGGCTGATCGATTGTGCTGAGAATGCTATAACCACGTTCCAAGGTGGCTAGCGGACTGACTACCTGCAGGGTCTGTAGCAGAGTCTGTAAGCGTTGCTGCGCATGTTGAATACTCAACTGGCTGGCGCGGGTTAAGCGCTGCTGGAGTCGATGAAGCTGCTGCTGATGGGTGGATAAGGTCTCTGCCGGATGTTGCACCGCGACGCGCGCTTGCAGATGGCTTAGGCCTTGCTGACCTTGTTGTAGCGTCGCATGCATGGCGCGCTGCATACGTAAACTTAGGTCATCTAAGCGTTGGGCGTGTTGCTCTAAGCGCTCACGCGGATGGCGTAAGCGCTGGCGCAAATGCAGCAGTTGTAGGCCTTTACGCTTGAGAGTCTCATTGATACGTCCGTGTAGACGGCGCTCGGTGTTGCTGAGTTGCTGAAGTAACGCGCTATGATCCGGAGCTAACAGTTCAGCTGCAGCTGAGGGTGTCGGCGCACGCACATCTGCTACGAAGTCACTGATAGAGACATCTGTTTCATGACCGATAGCGCTGACAATGGGGGTTTGACACGCGGCAATCGCGCGGGCCACGGTCTCTTCATTAAAGCACCAGAGGTCTTCTAGAGAGCCGCCACCACGGGCCAGAATAATGGCATCATAATGCGCGTTATCTGCCATGGCCAAAGCGCGCACAACTTGCGCGGTTGCTTCACGGCCTTGTACTGCGCTGGGAATTAAGGTCAGTTGCACATGCGGTGCACGTCTGGCGAACACGCTGACAATGTCATGCAGTACCGCACCGGTTGGCGAGGTGATCACGCCAATGCGTTGTGGGTACTTAGGTAGCGCGCGCTTGCGCTCTTGAGCAAATAAACCTTCAGCGTGTAGTGCTGCTTTTAATGCCTCAAAAGCTAAGCGTAAAGCGCCATCACCGGCGGCTTCGACACTGTCGAGAATCATTTGATAATCGCCGCGGCCTTCATAGAGCGAGACGCGCCCGCGTACTCGCACCAGTAAACCGTCGCGTAATAATTCACGCACGCGGCTGGCCTGCTGGCGAAAAATGGCGCAGCGTATTTGCGCGTTACGATCTTTTAAAGTGAAGTACACATGGCCTGAGGTCGGTTTGGCGATATTTGACAATTCGCCTTCAACCCACACCTGCGGGAAAACGTCTTCTAAAAGTAAGCGCGCACGCTGATTAAGCTGGCTGACGGTGAGCACTTCACGGTCGAGGCCTAAGCGTTGAAAAGGATCTTTAAGCATGCGGCAATGTTAAAGCAAGCCTGCGACATATGCGAGTCTTGTTGGTGCTATAAAGTCAGCCTACGTGCGGTTTTATATTTTAAAGTTTGGTTGTTCGACTGATCTATGGTATAAAACCCGCCGCTTTACTTGATTATTCAAGTGAGCTTTAAAATCCACACACATATCGACACGAATGTCTGGGTGCCTTCGGGTTGACGTTCGGGATATGTGGAGGCCCAACCCTTATTATTTTAGGAATAATCATGACTGAACAAGTCACTATGCGCGACATGTTAAAAGCTGGTGTGCACTTTGGACACCAAACTCGCTACTGGAATCCAAAAATGGGTAAATACATTTTTGGTGCGCGCAACAAGATTCACATTGTCAACTTAGAAAAAACCTTGCCAATGTTCAATGATGCAATGACTTTCATTGAAAAATTAGCAACGGGTAAAAACAAGATTTTATTTGTTGGTACTAAGCGCTCAGCCAGCAAAATCATTGCTGAACAAGCTGCACGTTGCAACATGCCGTACGTTAATCACCGTTGGTTAGGTGGTATGTTGACCAACTACAAAACTATCCGTGAATCCATCAAGCGTCTGCGTGAGTTAGAAATTCAAGCAGAAGATGGCACCTTTGAAAAGCTGACTAAGAAAGAAGCTTTGATGCGTACTCGTGATTTAGAAAAACTCGAGCGCAGCATTGGTGGTATTAAAAACATGGGCGGTTTGCCTGATGCAATGTTCGTAGTGGACGTTGATCACGAGCGTATTGCTATTATGGAAGCCAACAAGCTAGGTATTCCAGTTATTGGTATCGTTGATACTAACAGCAGTCCAGATGGTGTTGACTACATTATTCCAGGTAACGACGATGCAATCCGTGCAGTACAACTGTACCTCGGTACAGCAGCTGACTGCGTGCTGCGTGCGCGTCAAGGTACTGCAACAACGGCTGAAGAGTTTGTAGAAGTGGTTGAGGGCTAAGGCTCGCAAGTCCACTCGTGATACAAAAAGGGGGCTAAGCCCCCTTTTTGCCAGATTTAAGAGGCAGTTTGCAACTGCTGTATAGACTGAATTAAAGAGGATTGTGAAGATGACTCAGATCACTGCTGCTATGGTAAAAGAACTGCGTGAGCGTACTGGCCAAGGCATGATGGATTGCAAAAAAGCGCTGGAAGTTTCTGGTGGCGATATTGAAAAAGCCATTGATGATATGCGTGCTGCTGGTGCAATTAAAGCGGCTAAAAAAGCCGGTAATATTGCCGCTGAAGGTTCTATCGCGGTTAAAGTATCTGATGACAACAAAAGCGCTGCGATCATTGAAGTGAACTCACAAACTGACTTCTTGGCCTTACAAGATGACTTTAAAGGTTTTGTCGCTGACAGTTTAGACGTTGCTTTTGCTGATAAAAGCCTTGATGTTTCAGGTTTAATTGCTGCACAAGAGTTAAAGCGTGAAGCTTTGGTATCTAAGTGCGGTGAGAACGTTAATATTCGTCGTTTGACGCGTATTGACGGTGATGTGCTGGGCGCTTACTTGCACGGTAACCGTATTGGCGTTTTGGTTGCGCTAAACGGTGGCAGTGTTGAACTGGCAAAAGATGTTGCCATGCACGTTGCTGCAAGCAACCCACAGTTTTTAGATCCAACCCAGGTGTCTGACGAAGCAATCGCCAAAGAAAAAGAAATCTTCATGGCGTTGAACGAAGAGAAAATTAAAGGCAAGCCAGACAACATCGTAGAAAATATGGTGGCGGGTCGCATTAAGAAGTTCCTTGCTGAGGCTAGCTTAGTTGAGCAAGCGTTCATTAAAAACCCAGAAGTGACTGTGGGCAAGCTGGTGCAACAAGCCGGCGCGACTGTTGTTTCTTTCGTGCGTTTTGAAGTGGGTGAAGGTATCGATCGTGGTGAAGCGGTTGACTTCGCTGCTGAAGTTGCTGCTCAGGTTGCTGCTTCGAAAAAATAAGCACTCGCTTATGCGTATACAAAAGGCTGCCCGCAATTGCGCGCGGCCTTTTTTGCAAAAAAGACACTGTGTTTTATATGGCTGTCTTATACTATGTGCGCAAAATAAACAGCACTATTATTTTACTTGTGGTCTGATTGCGCCACAGTGATTAAATATTTTCGCAGGAGATCGAGAACATGGCCCAACAAGTCGGTGGACGCCAGCCGCGCTATAAACGAATTTTACTGAAGCTCAGTGGTGAAGCCTTAATGGGTACCGAAGAGTTTGGTATTGATCCGAAAGTGCTGGATCGCATGGCCTTAGAGATCGGTCAGTTGATTGGTATCGGTGTGCAAGTTGGTTTAGTGATCGGTGGCGGCAACTTGTTCCGTGGTGCAGCACTCTCTGCGGCAGGTATGGATCGTGTGACTGGCGACCATATGGGCATGCTAGCGACGGTGATGAACTCCTTAGCAATGCGTGATGCGTTAGAGCGTTCCAATATTCCTGCTTTGGTGATGTCAGCCATTTCGATGGTCGGTGTCACTGACCATTACGATCGCCGTAAAGCCGTGGGTCACTTGCAGAAAGGCGAGGTGGTGATCTTCTCCGCGGGTACCGGTAATCCATTCTTTACCACCGACTCTGCGGGCTGCTTGCGCGGTATTGAAATCAGTGCTGATGTGGTTCTTAAGGCAACAAAAGTCGATGGCGTATATACTGCTGATCCTTTTAAAGACCCCAATGCTGAAAAGTTTGAGTATTTGACTTACGACGAAGTGTTGGATCGTAAACTGGAAGTGATGGACTTGACGGCCATTTGTTTGTGCCGTGACCATAATATGCCATTACGCGTATTTAATATGAATAAGCCCGGCGCACTCTTAAATGTTATTTTAGGTGGCGCTGAAGGCACCTTGATCGAGGAACATAAGCGATGATCAATGAAATTAAAAAAGATGCACAGGCTCGTATGCATAAATCTGTTGAATCTTTACAGACTGCTTTTGCAAAAATCCGCACCGGCCGTGCTCACCCTGGTATTTTAGACACAGTGATGGTGTCGTACTACGGTAGCGATACGCCATTGCGTCAAGTCGCTAACGTAAACGTTGAAGATTCACGTACTTTAACCTTGTCAGTGTTTGATAAAAGTATGATTCAAGCGGTAGAGAAAGCCATTTTAGTGGCTGACTTAGGACTCAATCCTGCGACTTCAGGTACCACTATTCGTGTGCCGATGCCTGCTTTGACCCAAGAAACCCGTAAAGGCTATACCAAGCAAGCACGTCAAGAATCTGAGAATGCTCGGGTGGCTATTCGTAATATTCGTCGTGATGCTTTAGCTCAGTTAAAAGATTTAGTTAAAGAAAAAGAAATCAGTGAAGACGAAGAGCGTCGTGCTGCGGATGATGTGCAAAAAGTCACCGACCACGCGGTTGAAGAAGTCGATAAGCTATTAGCGGCGAAAGAAACCGATTTAATGGAAGTGTGATACAGAGGCTGCGGTGATGAGCAAAACCATGCAGGATGCCCAAGTTATTGTTCCGCGCCATGTGGCGATTATTATGGATGGCAATAATCGTTGGGCAAAGAAACGTTTTTTGCCCGGCGTTGCTGGGCATAAGGCCGGTGTTGACGCTGTTCGGGCGGTGGTTAAAGTCTGTGCTGAGGCGGGAGTGGAAGTGCTGACGCTGTTTGCCTTTTCCAGTGAAAACTGGCAGCGTCCCGCCGCTGAAGTCGGCGCTTTGATGGAGTTGTTTTTAGTGGCCTTGCACCGCGAAGCCAAAAGACTCGATAAGAACGGCGTGCGTTTGCGCATTATTGGTGACCGCTCGCGTTTCCATCCTGAGTTGCAGCAAGCCATGCATGAGGCTGAGCAGCGTACCGCGCACCACTCTAAGTTTCTCCTGCAAATAGCCGCCAACTATGGTGGTCAGTGGGATATTGTTCAGGCGACCCAGCAATTGGCACGTAGTGTACAAGCAGGGCAGCTCGCGCCTGAGGATATCACTGCGCAACATCTGCAAGAGAACCTCAGTACAGGGTCGCAGCCACTACCTGATTTATGTATACGTACCGGCGGTGAACACCGTATTAGTAATTTTTTACTGTGGCAGTTGGCGTACAGTGAGTTGTATTTTTCCAGTTTATTTTGGCCTGACTTTAAGCATCAAGCGATGCGTGACGCACTAGCGGATTTTTCATCACGGCAACGTCGTTTTGGGAAAACCAGTGAACAAGTGAGCATTGAGGGGCGTACACCATGCTAAAACAACGAGTAATCACTGCTTTATGGTTAGCGCCCTTGGCTTTGTTGGGTTTTTTTGCGCTTGAGGGGCGAGCTTTTTTAGCCTTTATCAGTTTGATTGTCGCGCTTGCCGGTTGGGAGTGGGCGCGTCTTGCTGGATTTAAGGCGCAGAAACAGCGCATTGGCTACGCATGGAGCGTGGTGGCAGCGTTATTGCTGCTGAATATGTCCAGTGAATTGCTGATGTTGGCCTTGTATTTAGCGGGTTTTTGGTGGTTGCTAGCCATCGCCATGGTTATGACCTTTCCAAGCAGTATTGCCTTTTGGGGCGGTAATCTTGGCAAGTTGCTAATTGGCTTGATTATCATTGTTCCAGCGGGGTTGGGCTTGCAGGTATTAAAAACCTTACCCCAAGGTAATATGCTTATTTTAGGCCTGCTATTGCTGGTCTGGGGTGCGGATATTGGTGCTTATTTCTTTGGTCGAGCCTTTGGTCAGCGTAAACTAGCACCGCGCGTCAGCCCAGGTAAAAGCTGGGCGGGCTTGTTCGGTGGCTTATTGACCAGTATCTGCATTGCTGCTGCTTTTGCCCTCTACTTCGATGTGCCTAAGCGCGAGTTTGTCTTAGTCTTGATGGCGGCGGCAGTGGTGGTGCTATTTTCTGTGGTGGGTGACTTAACCGAAAGCATGTTTAAACGGCAGATGGGTGTGAAAGACAGCAGTCAATTACTGCCAGGGCACGGTGGCGTTTTAGATCGTATTGATAGCCTGACCGCCGCCGCGCCGATCTGTGCTTTACTTTTATTGCTAACAGGCTGGAATCTTCCTTGAGTGACATACAGCGGCAACCCCAGCAAATAACGGTGCTGGGGGCTACGGGTTCGATTGGTAGCAGCACCCTTGATGTGATCAGTCGGCATCCTGAGCGCTACCAAGTGTTTGCGCTCAGTGCGCATGCGCGTATCAATGAATTAAAAACCCTATGTTTACGGCATTGCCCGCGTTTTGCGGTAGTGGCTAACAATGCTGATGCACAGCGCCTACAAAGCGATTTGCGCGCTGCCGGCTTAGCCACTGTGGTGCTAGTCGGTGCGCAAGGTTTATGTGAGGTCGCAGCGCACCCAGATGTCGATGCGGTTATGGCGGCCATTGTCGGCGCCGCTGGCCTTGAGTCAGCGATGGCCGCAGTGACTGCCGGTAAGAAAATTTTGTTGGCCAATAAAGAAGCCTTAGTCATGTCTGGCGCACTCTTTATGCGTGCAGTACGTGAGCATGGGGCACAATTATTGCCGATTGACAGTGAGCATAATGCGATTTTTCAGTGCCTGCCATGTAACTACGCGAACGGTTTAGCTCCAGTGGGTGTTCGGCGCATTTTATTAACCGCATCCGGCGGGCCGTTTCGTAACAGCAGTTATGCTGAGTTAGAGCAGGTCACCCCAGCGCAGGCCTGTGCCCACCCTAATTGGTCGATGGGGCAGAAGATATCTGTCGACTCTGCCACCATGATGAATAAAGGCTTAGAGTTGATTGAGGCGTGCTGGTTGTTTGCTGCACGGCCTGAGCAAGTAGAAGTAGTCATTCACCCACAAAGCGTGATTCATTCGCTGGTGGATTATATCGATGGATCGGTCTTGGCGCAGTTGGGTAATCCTGATATGCGCACGCCCATTGCGCATGCGATGGCTTGGCCTGAGCGGATTGCTTCAGGTGTTGCGCCGCTGGATTTATGTGCTTTGGCGCGGATGGATTTTACTGCGCCAGACTTAGAACGTTTTGCCTGTTTACGTTTAGCCATAGACGCTGCGCAAGCCGGTGGAACTGCGCCCATCGTGTTGAATGCGGCGAACGAAGTTGCCGTGGCGGCATTCTTGCAGGAGCGGATTCGCTTTACGCAAATTCCACAGTTGATTGAAGATGTCTTGAGTGTCGATCGAGGCGCGCCAGTGGATAGCCTTGAGGCGGTGGTAGAGGTTGACCGCTACGCGCGGCAATGCGCGCAAAGGTGGTTAAGCAAAGAGTCGATCCAGGTAGGTAGAAGAGTATGAGTGGTTTGTATATGTTGCTGGGCACCTTGGTGGCTTTGGGTGTATTGGTCACTATCCATGAGTATGGCCATTTTTGGGTCGCACGGCGTTGTGGCGTCAAGGTATTACGTTTCTCAATTGGTTTTGGTACGCCATTGCTACGCTGGCATGATCGGCATGGCACTGAGTTTGTGATTGCCATGATTCCGCTGGGTGGCTACGTAAAAATGCTTGATGAGCGCGAAGCCCCAGTGGCTGAGCAAGAGCAAAGTCAGTCGTTCAATGGTAAAACAGTTGGTCAGCGTATTGCGATTGTCGCAGCAGGCCCCATCGCTAACTTTGCTTTGGCTTTTGTTTTATTTTGGTGTCTAGCCATGCTTGGCAGTCAGCAAGTTAAGCCGGTGGTTGGCGAGGTGGTGGTTGGCAGCTTGGCTGAAGCAGCAGGCTTACTAAGCGGGCAAGAAATTGTCAGCGTTGATGGCCAGCATGTGAATGGCTGGGCCGATGTCAATTTGCAATTGATCCGCCGCATTGGCGATAGCGGTACGCTACAGATTGAAGCACAAACGGCGGGTAACTCTGCTGCCAATACCTACAGCCTGACTTTAGATAAGTGGCTGTATGGTGCCGAAGAGCCTAATCCGATTGAATCCATGGGCATTCAGCCGTGGCGTCCGCAGGCCACCGCAGTGGTTGCGCAATTAGACCCTGAGGGCCCTGCGCAATATGCTGGCTTACAGTTAGAAGATAAAATCGTTGCGATTGATGGTCTAGCCGTCAATGAATGGCAAACGGTGGTCAACTATGTGCAAGCACGCCCTGATAGCAAAGTGCAGCTACGCATTGAGCGGGCAGGTCAGGTTAGCGAGGTTAATGTACTGCTGGCTGCGCAAGGTGCTGAGTCGCAGCAGCGTGGTTATTTAGGGGTTGGCGTAGCCGGTGGTGAGTGGCCGCCAGAGATGTTGCGTGAGGTGCGCTTTGGCCCAATAGAGGCCATTTCCGCGGGTGCGCAACGTACCTGGACAATGAGTGCGTTAACTTTAGGTTCTTTAAAAAAGATGCTTTTTGGTGAACTCTCAGTAAAAAACTTGAGTGGGCCGATAAGCATTGCTAAAGTGGCAGGCGCTTCGGCTGAAAGTGGCTTAAGAAGTTTTTTAAATTTTATGGCCTACTTAAGTATCAGCTTAGGTGTACTGAATTTATTGCCAATTCCTGTGCTTGATGGCGGACATCTGTTATTTTACTTTGCTGAATTGGTGCGCGGACGACCTTTGTCGGAACGAGTTCAAGCTTACGGCATGCAAATTGGCATCGCTTTAGTGGTTGGTGTTATGTTGCTTGCGGTATTTAATGATTTAGCGCGTTTGTAAAAAATACTGATTCGCTGCTTGGCAGCGGGTTTTATATATATCGTTGAAAAAGAAAGGTCTGCATGAAACGTCTGCTGCTACCTGCGGTGATATCCGCGCTTATAATGTCTGAAGCTCAGGCTGCACCCTTCACTGTCTCTGATATCCGTGTTAACGGTTTACAGCGCGTATCTGCTGGCAGTGTCTTTGGTGCTTTACCATTAAACGTTGGCGAAACGGTTGATGAGCGTCGCTTATCCGAAGCCACGCGGTCGCTGTTTAAAACGGGTTTTTTTGAAGATATTCAACTCACTCGCGATGGCGATGTGTTGATTATTACCTTGCTTGAGCGCCCGTCAATTTCCAGTTTAGAAATTGAGGGTAATAAAGCCATCAGTAAAGATGACTTGATCAAAGGCTTAACCCAATCGGGTTTGGCTGAAGGTGAGATCTTCCAGCAAGCCACCCTCGAAGGCGTGCGCAATGAATTACAACGTCAGTATGTGGCCCAAGGTCGCTACTCTGCCAATATTGAAACAGAAGTTATCCCGCAGCCGCGTAACCGCGTGGCGTTAAAAATTAATGTGACTGAGGGGTCGGTTGCCTCTATTCAGCATATTAATGTGGTCGGTAATAAAGTCTTTAAAGACCAAGAGTTAGCTGATTTATTTGAACTAAAAACTAAAAACTGGCTATCCTTTTTCCGCAATGATGATAAATATGCGCGGGAGAAATTGTCCGGTGACTTAGAGCGTTTGCGTTCGTATTATTTTGACCGTGGTTATATCAATATGGATATCACCTCGACGCAAGTGTCTATCACACCGGATAAAAAACACGTCTATATTACGGTTAACGTCGATGAAGGTGAACAGTTCACTATTCGTGACGTGAAGCTTGCCGGCGAGTTGAAAGTGCCTGAGGCAGAAATTAGAGCGTTACTCTTGTCCCGTGAAGGACAAGTGTTCTCACGTAAAGTGATGACCACCACTAGCGAGTTAATTACGCGCCGCTTAGGTAACGATGGTTATACTTTTGCTAACGTGAACGGCATGCCGCAAACCCATGATGAAGACAATACAGTGTCTTTGACCTATGTGGTTGATCCAGGTAAACGCTCCTATGTTAATCGGATTAAGTTCCGTGGTAATACCAAAACAGCAGATGAAGTGTTGCGCCGTGAAATGCGTCAAATGGAAGGCGGTTGGGCTTCAACCTACTTAATTGATCAGTCGAAAACTCGCTTAGAGCGCTTAGGCTATTTCAAAGAAGTCAACGTTGAAACGCCGCAAGTGCCAGGTACCGATGACCAAATTGATGTTAATTACAGTGTGGAAGAACAGCCGTCTGGCTCGATCACTGCTAGCGTTGGTTTTGCGCAAAATGCGGGTTTAATTTTGGGTGGTTCCATCAGCCAAAATAACTTTTTAGGTACGGGTAATAAGGTAAGCCTAGGCTTAACTCGCAGTGAGTATCAAAGTAACTATAACTTCAGCTTTGTTGATCCGTATTGGACGGTGGACGGTGTCAGCCTAGGTTACAATGGTTTCTATCGTTCAACTGACTACGATAAGCTTGATGTTGATGTATCCAGCTACTCAGTGGACAGTTTGGGCGGTGGGGTTAACGTAGGTTACCCTATCAGTGAAACCTCACGTCTGAATTTTGGTCTGAGCGCCCAGCAAGATAAGCTGAAAACCGGCCGTTATACGGTGGATGAAATTACTGACTTTATTGCGAAAGAAGGTGATAGCTACACTAACTTTAAGGCTTCAGCTGGCTGGTCTCAATCAACCCTGAATCGTGGCATGATGGCAACACGTGGTTATTCACAAAGTGTGGTCTTAGAAAGTACAGTGCCTGGCAGTGATTTATCCTTCTATCGTTTAGATTACCGCGGTCAAGTGTTTGCCCCATTGAGCACTAATTATACATTGCGCTTCCATACCGACCTTGGTTATTCAGAAAGTTATGGCTCCACCTCTGAAATGCCTTTTTATGAGCATTACTACGCCGGTGGCTTTAACTCAGTACGCGGTTTTAAAGACAGCAGTCTAGGCCCGCGCAGTACACCGAGTAGTAATGATCCAGATAATGACGAATTACCTTTCGGTGGTAATATATTAATTCAAGGTGGCGTAGAATTACTCTTTCCTATGCCGTTTGTTAAAGATCAGCGCTCGCTGCGCACCGTATTGTTCTGGGATGTAGGTAATGTGTTTGATACCAACTGCAGTTCAGCACAAAAAAATCGTAATGAAGCCGGTTGTGGAGTTAAGTACGATAACCTCGCCAGTTCAGTGGGAATGGGCTTAACATGGGTCACTGCGCTGGGGCCGTTAAGCTTTAGCTTAGGTGTGCCAGTGAAAAAACCAGATAATGCAGATACGCAAGTATTCCAGTTCTCTCTGGGTCAAACGTTCTAATCTAGCTTTAAATCTATTAATAACAGCATTTTTTAGGGGTATATCGTGCGTAAGTTGACTCAACTTGTTTTACTGACAACTGCTTTAATCAGTGGTCCTGTTTTTGCAGAGATGAAAATCGCTATTTTGAACTATCAAATGGCGCTATTGGAGTCTGATGCAGCAAAAAAATATGCGGTAGAGGCTGAGAAGAAATTTGGTCCGCAGCTGACTAAGTTGAAAAAGTTAGAAACAGATGCTAAGAGCATTCAAGATCGCTTGATGAAAGACGGTGAGCGCATGCAGCAGGCTGAACTTGAGCGTTTAGAGCTGGATTTCAAGCAAAAAGCGCGTGACTTTCAAATACAGTCTAAAGATTTAAACGAAGCTAAAGCCTTAGCTGACCGTGAAATGCTGGAAAAGCTTAAGCCTAAACTGGATAAAGCTGTTGAAGAAGTATTGAAAACTGGTAACTATGATTTGGTTCTTGAGCGTGGTGCCGTAGTTGATGTAAAACCGCAGTATGATATTACTATGCGTGTTATTGAGCGCATGAATCAGTTGCGTTGATATGAAACCATTACAATTTACCCTAGCTCAGTTAGCCGAGATCCTCGGCGCTGAGCTGCGTGGTGATGCGCAGAAAGTTATTGTTGGCTTGGCGACCTTGCAAGATGCCACAACCGATCAATTAAGTTTTCTCTCTAATGGCCATTACCGTAAGCTGCTTGAGCATACTCAAGCGGGCGTAATGTTATTGTCGAGCACTGATGCAGCCAATTATTCGGGTAACTGTTTAGTGGTTGCTGATCCATATTTGGCCTATGCCAAGCTGTCACATTATTTTGATCGCACGCCGAAACAGGTCGCGGGTATCCATCCCAGTGCCATCATCGCTGAGAGTGCTTTAATTGACTCAACGGCGAGTATTGGACCGGGCGTGGTGATTGAAGAGCAGGCGGTGATTGGCCCTAATGTTATTATCGGTGCGCATTGCTTTATTGGTGCGCGCAGCCGTATTGCTGAGAATGGCCGCTTATTAGCGCGTGTTACGTTGTACCATGATGTCACTGTGGGCCAACGTGTGGTAATTCAATCTGGCGCTGTGATTGGTGGCGAAGGGTTTGGTTTTGCTAATCATCAAGGTGTGTGGCATAAAATCGCGCAAATTGGTGGTGTCACCATCGGTGATGACGTTGAGATTGGTGCTAATACCACTATTGATCGCGGCGCATTGTCGGATACCTTAATTGGTAATGGGGTTAAGTTAGATAATCAAATCCAGATTGCCCATAATGTACAAATTGGTGATCACACGGCGATTGCCGCCTGTGTTGGGATTTCTGGTAGTGCAAAAATTGGGCGCAATTGCATGTTGGCGGGCGGCGTAGGCTTAGTCGGCCATATTGAAATTTGTGACGGCGTCTTTATTACCGGAATGACCATGGTGACTCATTCAATTACTGAGCCAGGCGCCTATTCATCGGGTACCGCCATGCAGCCTGCATCAGACTGGAAGAAAAACGCAGTGCGTTTTCGCCAGTTAGATGATATTGCTAAACGTGTGCGCGTACTGGAAAAACATACTCAGAAGTGACCTCTGATATGGATATATCATCTGATTCTTTATCGAGCTTTTTAGCTAATCAGCTTTAATTTAGCGCATTAAGTGCCATTCAGTTACAGGTGGTAGGTTTGTGTATAGGTATGCACAGCCTCACTTATTTGATCAAGGCTTTTATATATGATGGACATCAACGAAATTCGTCAACTGCTCCCACATCGCTATCCCTTTTTATTAGTGGATCGAGTGACTGAGATTGATTTAGAGCAGAAAACGATCAATGCTTATAAAAATGTAAGCATTAATGAGCCTTTTTTTAATGGCCACTTCCCGCAGTATCCGATTATGCCGGGTGTGCTGATTATTGAAGCCATGGCGCAAGCGGCTGGCGTGCTGGGCTTTAAAATAATGAATGCCTCGCCAGACGATGGCACGCTCTATTATTTTGTCGGTTCTGATAAGTTGCGTTTTCGCCAGCCGGTTGTGCCGGGTGATCGTCTTGATTTACAAGCGAACTTTATCAGTGCTAAGCGCGGCATCTGGAAGTTCAATTGCAAAGCCAGTGTTGGCGGTGTAACAGTTTGTTCAGCTGAAATTATTTGTGCGGAACGAAAAATATGAGTTTAATTGATCCGAGTGCCATTATTGATCCGACAGCTCAGCTTGCGGATGATGTAACTGTAGGTCCCTGGACGATTATTGGTCCAGAGGTTGAAATTGGCGCTGGATCAATTATTGCATCGCATGTGGTGATTAAAGGCCCAACTCGCATTGGCTGTAATAATCACATTTATCAGTTTTCATCAATTGGTGAAGACACGCCTGATTTAAAGTATCAAGGCGAAGCGACACGTCTGGTGATCGGTGATCATAATGTGATCCGTGAAGGGGTGACGATTCACCGTGGCACAGTGCAAGACCGCTCAGAAACTACAGTGGGTGATCACAACTTGATTATGGCCTATGTACATATTGGCCATGACAGCGTGATTGGTAACCATTGTATTTTAGTCAATAACACGGCATTAGCGGGGCATGTGCATATAGATGATTGGGCGATTTTGTCTGGTTACACCTTGGTGCATCAGTATTGCCACATCGGAGCACACAGCTTTACTGCGATGGGTACTGCTGTGGGTAAGGATATTCCTGCTTTTGTCACCGCTGCGGGGAATCCTGCTGAAGCGCGCAGTATGAACTTTGAAGGTATGCGCCGTCGTGGTTTCTCTGAGCAAACCCTGCAAGTGTTGCGCCGTGCCTATAAAACTGTTTACCGCCAAGGTTTAACCGTTGATGAGGCCTTGCGTGCATTGGCCGAGAGTGAAGCAGAGCATCCAGAAGTGGCGTTATTTTGTGAATCGATCCGCCAGTCTTCGCGCGGCATTACGCGCTAATGATTGAACCATCGCAGCAGCCTTTAAAAGTCGCCTTGGTCGCAGGTGAGGCCTCTGGTGATATCTTGGGCGCAGGTTTGATGCAGGCCTTGCGCAGTCATTGCCCACAGATTGAGTTTATTGGTGTGGGTGGACCTTTGATGGAGGCGCAAGGCTTAACCTCTTACTTTCCCATGGAGCGCCTCTCCATTATGGGGTTGGTTGAAGTATTAGGCCGTTTGCCTGAGCTTTTAGCACGGCGTAAGCGCTTAATCGCCACTTTCAAAGAGCAGCGGCCTGATGTGTTTATTGGCATTGATGCGCCGGATTTTAATTTAAATATTGAATTGCAGTTGCGTGAAGCAGGAATTAAAACCGTGCATTACGTCAGTCCTTCGGTGTGGGCATGGCGGCAAAAGCGTGTGTTTAAAATTCGTCAAGGCTGTGATTTGATGCTGACGTTGTTGCCTTTTGAAGCGCAGTTTTATCAAGAACATCAGGTGCCTGTTTTGTTTGTTGGGCATCCTCTGGCGGATAGCGTGGCGATGGAGAATGATCCACTGCCGGCGCGCGAGCGCTTAGCTTTGCCCGCGGATGCGCAGGTGGTGGCTTTATTACCTGGCAGTCGTGGTGGCGAAGTAGCTAAGCTAGGTGCTTTATTTGTTGAGACGGCGCGTTATTTACTCGCTGAAAAGCCACATTTGCGTTTTATTATTCCTGCCGCTAATGCGGCGCGACGTGAGCAGTTGGCGGCGATTTTAGCGCCGATGCCCAATCTGCCGATTGAGATTTTAGATGGCCAGTCACAAACCGCCTTACAGGCTTGTGATGCGGTGTTAATTGCTTCAGGTACCGCCACGCTTGAAGCAATGTTGTTCAAAAAACCGATGGTGGTTGCGTACAAGTTAGCCCCGTTGAGCCACTGGTTACTAAAAAAGATGGTGAAAAGTCCTTATATTTCACTGCCTAATTTATTGGCTGCTGAAATGTTAGTGCCAGAATTTATTCAAGATGCGGCAACTCCAGAAGCCTTAGGCGAGGCGCTATTAGAACAGCTGCGTGACGGTTCGCAACAAATACAGCGCTTTGCTGAGTTGCATGAGTCGTTACGTTGTGATGCTTCCGAGCGAGCGGCGCAGGGTGTTCTAGCGTTGTTAGGACGTGGCTGATGCAGTTGGATTTACTTAAGCACAGCTGTGTGGGCAAGCTAGTGGCCGGTGTTGACGAAGTTGGTCGCGGGCCGTTATGTGGACCGGTAGTGACTGCAGCGGTGATTCTTGACCCACTGCGTCCGATTGTTGGCTTAAATGATTCAAAAAAGCTCACGGAAAAAAAACGTGAGGCGTTATTTATTGAGATTCAAGAAAAAGCCTTGGCGTGGTCGATTGGCCGAGCTGAAGTGGAAGAAATTGATCGTTTAAATATTTTACAGGCGACTATGCTGGCCATGCAGCGTGCGGTTGAGGGTTTGTCGATTCAGCCAGACTTGGCCTTGATTGATGGTAATCGTTGCCCAGCGCTGAGTATGGCGGCTGAGGCGGTGGTGCAGGGCGATGGTTTGGTGGCGGAAATATCGGCGGCCTCTATTTTAGCTAAAGTCAGCCGTGACCGCGAAATGGCGGTATTAGATGCGCAGTATCCAGGCTATGGCATTGCTAAGCACAAAGGCTATCCCACTCCAGCGCATCTAAAAGCGCTACAAGAGTTAGGCCCAACCCCTATCTATCGCCGCTCCTTTGCGCCGGTGCGCCGCTTCTTTGAAGACGACTGATGAGCGCGCTGTTTTCAGTATTTGCATCGCTATGCATTAATACAGTTAGGCATCTGTTGTAGCGTGATTGTACTGCTATTGCGTCAATGCATCAGGCTGGGGCATTGACGCAATAGCTCTCCTGACGCACAGTACACGCCGTGACTCGCAGCAACTACCTATAGTCATTCGGCAATCTTGAGCTCACGCGCTTTGGTGTAGGCGTAACGGATTTTTTCATACTCAAACGGCGAGTTTAGTTGGCCATAGCGCAGCTTAGTGATATAGCGCTGATCAACGGTTTTTAGTACAAAAATTTCTGGATGACGCTCACTTTCCTTAGCGACATTCAGCCAGTTGACTGAGAATTCTAGCGTGTAGTCGGCGGCGATGCCGCCGGTGTCGCGCAGGTTGGATGGGCCCAGTAATGGCAGCATTAAATAAGGGCCGTGCGGTACACCGTAGTAACCTAAAGTTTGGCCAAAATCTTCGCTATTTTTAACCAGCCCCATTTTAGTTGCAGGGTCCCACACACCAGCGACACCAAATACCGTATTAAAGAAAATCCGCGCTGTAGTCTCCATCGCACGATGGCCTTTGAGTTGCAGAAGACTATTGGCCAAGGTTGAAATTTCGCCTAAGTGGCTAAAAAAGTTACTCACCCCTTTGCGTAAAAAGTGTGGCGTGACCTTGGTATAGCCGTGCACTATAGGTAAAAATACCCATTGATCAAAACGGTAGTTAAAGTGATAGACACGTCGGTTCCACTGCTCTAAAGGGTCACTGATATGCAGTGCTTCTAAGGTCGAGCGCTCGAACTCATACTGCTCTTGTTGCGGGCTAAACTCTAAATGTTGCAGTGGGTTTTTAAAGCCATCAGCATCAATATTTTCTGCCCAGCTCGGTTGTGACAGTGCCAGTAATAACAGGCTGGCGGCCCAGCAGGGGCGTAAGAGGCGAGCGTTACTCATGGAAGAACTCCAGTATATCAGCAGCATTATCACGGTAATCTAAATTGCCGAGGTGTCCGCCATAGGGGTAGAGCGTCAAGCGCTGAGCAAAATGTCGCTTTAAAAAGCCGATATCACCCGAGCCTAAAATAATGTCATCGGCGTTGTGCATCACACCAATTTTCTCTTGGTGACTGAGGTAATCAGCCAGAGCATAGAGACTACTGGCTTGAATTAAACTATCCAAATCAGCGTTTGGTGCTGGGTCGACTAGAGATGTTTGATGCTTAAAGTGCACACGCCATAAGGGTAGTAATTGTTTATGGATATAACATTCAAAATCACAGAGCAAGGCGGCCTTGAAAAATGGCGTTAAATTAGTGCCATCATAGATTTTTTTCTGGGGTGGCGTGATCATGCCACGGCGATTGATCAGGTCGGAGGTGAAGTTAATGTCAGCGGCCATAAAACGAAAAGCACTGCCAATCAACATGGCCAACTCGTTTGGGTTAAGTTTTTGTGATGAATTCTGCAGATCAAATAACACCGCTTCACTGAAATCAAACCGTCCTTTTTTATTGAAATAAAGGCTGAGCTTATCCAGCATTAATTGATAAAAGGTACGTGTCTCGTTTGCGCTAACCACTTGGGTATGAACTAAACGATTTAGATTATTGATTGAGGTGTATAGGTTGACTGGCGGATTAAGCAGCAGCACGCGTTTAAAGTTAAAGCTCTGCTCTTGCTCATCGAGATGGCTGACGAACGCTGCTTGTAGGCCACCTAAGCTATAACCGGTTAAATGCCATTCAGTGACTTCAAGCTTGTGCTGCTGTTTTTTAATAGCGCGCATCACTGCATATAAATCCAGTGCATCTTGTGGTGAATAGCCGGGGGTGGCATAGGGTGAAGCACCCACCATAAAGTCATAGGCGGTGGGTGAGGAAATCTGTGCCACATGAAAGCCTGCACCATAAAAGAGCTTTTTAAGGTACTCCATAGTGCTGCTTGAGTAGTGTGCGCCGGTGCCAGCAATGATGAAAATCAGCGGAGCTGGGCCGGCTTGCTGTGCTAGACGGTAGCGAAAGGTTTTCACCGGCCAAAAATTGCTCGGCAGGCTGTATTCGCGCTCTGGGCGCAAGCGTAAACTGTAATCATGTTGGCGAATAGTGGCGTCATCGGGCAACATTGGGCGTAACACACTGGGCGTTCCAGCAATGGAGGCTTCAAATGCATTATGCAACGGGAATTGGTA
>LFRZ01000129.1 GCA_001513025.1 Gammaproteobacteria bacterium DTU037 | reverse complement strand
CGCTTACGATCAGACAAATCATCGTGGGTCAGCAGGACTTGGGCAGTGCGCTCATTGTGCTCGGCAAAACTGCTTTCCCATGCCTTAACCAAACTCATCTGCCCCACCGCTGCAGCCGCTTGCAACTCATGAATCGCGCGAGGTCGTTCCAGCCAACCCAAACGACTCATACCGGCCGCCACTGCACCAGAGGAAACCACAACCAAGTCAATGCCCTGCTTGCGCAGCGCGACCATTTGCCGCACCCAAATCGCCATCGCATTACGATCTAAACCACGGCCATCGGCGGTTAGCAAAGCACTGCCAATTTTCACTACCCAGCGCTGAGCGCCTGTCACCTTGTCACGCATAACACACAATCCTGTTGAAATTGAACACTCAGCGGCGGTCTGAACAGCACGCTGAGCCCATCCATCAGTTAATGATTAACGTAGATAATCTCTGCGCCGTCTTCATCATCTTCGTCATCGTCTTCATCAAAATCATCATCCATATCTTCGACTGCTTTCACACCCGCACGACGTAATGCACGCTTATCATCCAACTCTTGCAGACGCGCACGACCTTCATCTTCAATGCGCTGATCTAAATCAACCAGGTGCGCAGCGTACTCAGGATCTTCAGCAATACGCAGATCACGCTCTTCTAAATAGCGCATCATGCTCTGACACAACTCTTTAGTGCCTTCACCGTCCAAAGCTGAAATCATAAACACAGGGCCGGTCCAACCCAGTTGATCAATCACGGCTTGTTTGCGCTCTTCGCGCTCATCGTCCAATAACTGATCGACTTTGTTAAGCACTAACCAGCGATCACGTTCTACCAAGGACGGGCTAAAACGCTCGATTTCATCCACGATCACTTGCGCGGCCTGCGCAGGATCGGCGTCGTCGACCGGTGCCAGATCAACGATGTGCAATAACAAACGGGTACGGGTTAAGTGCTTCAAGAAGCGAATACCTAAACCAGCGCCTTCTGCAGCCCCTTCAATCACACCTGGAATATCTGCAATCACAAAGCTTTTATAGCGGCCAATACTGACCACGCCAAGGTTTGGAATCAAAGTGGTAAAGGGATAATCCGCCACTTTCGGCTTGGCAGCGGAGACTGAGCGAATAAAGCTACTTTTACCGGCGTTAGGCAAACCTAACAAACCCACATCAGCCAAGACTTTCATCTCCAGCTTCAGGTTACGCAACTCACCCGGCTTACCATCACTGGTCTGGCGTGGGGCGCGGTTGGTACTGGATTTAAAGCGGGTGTTACCCAATCCATGCCAGCCACCTTCAACAACACGGATACG
>LFRZ01000024.1 GCA_001513025.1 Gammaproteobacteria bacterium DTU037 | reverse complement strand
TAGTCCCTGCAATCACTGAGCAATCAATCAAGACCTTACTGACGATTATTACCGGCAGCATGTTAATGATCGCCACCTTTGCCGTGGGTTCGATGGTCTCTGCTTATGCGTCGGCCAGCAATAATGCCACACCGCGTTCGTTTGCTTTGATCGTCGCCGATGACGATTCGCAGAATGCGCTTTCCACCTTTATTGGTGCTTTTATTTACAGCGTCGTCGCGCTGCTCGCCATGGAAAATGGTTACTACGGTGAGGCCGGGCGTTTTGCGCTCTTTGTTTTAACCTTGCTGGTTCTCACAATGGTGATTGTGACTTTTGTGCGCTGGGTGGATCGTATCGCGCGGTTGGGACGGCTGAAGGGAACCATCGAGAAAGTTGAGAAGGCTGCGGCAGCGGCGATTCAGCGCAGACGCTGTGCGCCGACCCTCGGTGGTGTGCCCGCGCAACGCGAGGCTGAGCCTGCCGGGCAAGCTGTGTATAGCGACGCCATTGGCTATGTGCAGCAGATTGATGTTGCTGCTTTGCAACGCTGTGCAGAAAAACTCAAAGTGCATATCACCTTGAGCGCGCTACCCGGCACCTTTGCTGCGCCAGGGCGCGCGTTAGCTTTTATAAGCTCTGATGCCCATGATGTTTTGCCTGTCGACACTGAGCAAATGCGTGCAGCTTTTCTAATTGGTGATGATCGCAAGTTTGAAGAAGACCCGCGTTTTGGCCTGGTGGTGCTGGCCGAGATCGCTGGGCGTGCTTTGTCACCTGCGGTCAATGATCCGGGCACTGCGATCTATATTGTTGGTGTGTTTGTGCGACTGTTGGCGCAGTGGTCGAAGCCTGTTGCTGAGAGTGACAGTGATGCCTGTGAATATGACCGTATCGCAGTGCCGGAGTTATCGAGTGAGGATATGTTTGATGATGCCTTCACTGCCATTGCCCGTGACGGTGCTGGCGCAATAGAGGTCGCGGGACGCTTGCAAAAGGGCTTGGCATCCTTGGCATCTATTGAAAATGAGGCTATGCGCGCTGCCGCACTGCACCATTCACAGATGGCACTTGCCCGAGCCGAAAATGCGCTGCAATTGCCTGAAGACCTGCAAATTGTTCGTGATTTGGCTGGTTTATGCTCAAACTGCAAAGCTGAGTGACTTGGATTAAGGTGGTGGTCGATTTGGGCGGCTGACAGCTTCACATTAAGCGCAATGCGCTTGTGTGAGTGACGGACGTATTAGAAAAACTCATGCTGACGGTGATCCAGTATTCAACGCGAGGATTGGGGTGCCGTGAACTGAGTTTCATTAAAGGGTTGCTGGGCTTTGCAGTGCTATTTAGACAGCCTCGATTGTTGCGCAAGCCGAGGTGAACGCCTGTTGTGTTACAGTGTGGTTGCACGCTTGTTTCAGCGTAGCAAACTCAAATTATAACAGTTAAGGAACATGAATTATGTCCATTCGCATTGATGATATTGCTCCAGATTTTACTGTGGATTCCACCGCCGGCCAGCTCAATCTGCATGAGTGGATTGGTGACAGTTACGCTATTTTGTTCTCGCATCCCAAAGACTTTACTCCAGTGTGCACCACTGAGTTTGGTGCTGTTGCGCGCCTTGCGCCCGAGTTTGCTAAGCGCAAGACCAAGGTGATGGGTGTGTCGGTGGACAGTGTTGAAGAGCACGTAAAGTGGAAGCGTGACATTGAAGCGTTTTCAGGTGCGCCAGCAGACTTCCCGATCATTGATGACACCTCATTAGAAGTGTCTAAATTGTACGATATGCTGCCAGCGGGCGCTTATTTGCCTGAGTCGCGCACAGCAGCGAACAGCGCAACAGTACGCACTGTATTTATCATTGGACCAGACAAAAAAGTACGCCTGACCATGTCGTACCCAATGTCGGTCGGCCGTAACTTTGCTGAAATCCTACGTGCTTTGGATGCGATTCAAATCACTGATGGTGCGGCTCTTGCAACACCGGCTGACTGGGTTCCTGGTGAAGATGTGATTGTCGGCTTAAGCCTCAATGATGAGCAGGCGAAAAAAGAGTTTGGTGATATCGATATTAAATTGCCTTACTTGCGCTTTACTAAAGCACCTGCAAAGTAAGTTATTGAGCTAGCTTGCAGATAAAGAGGGTTGAAAATTTCAGCCCTCTTTTTGTTAGCGGGTAAAGCTGAAGATGCTCGATGGGTGTTGTCGGCTTTGAAGTTTTAAACGTGGTTGGAGTTTCTCGATGAAAAGATTAAAGAATAAAGTTGCCTTAATTACAGGGGCCGGCTCAGGTATGGGTCAAGCTCAGGCAAAGTTGTTTGCGCAACAGGGCGCAAAAGTCATCGCAGCAGATATTAATATGGATGGTTTAGAACAAACCGTTGCCGCCATCCAAGCAGAAGGTGGCGATGCCTATGCTGTGCAGATAGATGTGGCCAAGCAAAGCAGTGTGCAAGCCGGTGTTAAAAGCGGTTTAGACCACTATGGTCAGATCGACATACTGAGCAATACCGCAGGCATACTTGATGACTATAAGCCAACTTTAGACACCTCTGAAGAGCTTTGGGATCGCATTATGGGCGTTAACCTTAAAGGCCTTTACTACATGACTAATGCGGTTTTACCGCAGATGCTGGAGAGAGGACAGGGTGTAATAATTAACTTTGGCTCCATTGCTTCCTTTGTCGCTGGTGGTGGCGGTGCTGCCTATACTGCAGCAAAACACGCGGTAGCAGGTTATACCAAGCAGCTGTCGTTTGATTATGGACAAAAAGGTATACGAGCGAATGTCATTGCCCCCGGCGCAATAGAAACAGGCATGACCAAGGAGATATTTGCCGAAGGAGCTGCAGAGGTGATGGAATCAGTGAATTCTGTGCCTGCAGGACGCTACGGACAGCCGGAAGAAGTTGCTAATTTAGCGTTATTTCTTGCCAGTGATGAAGCCTCATTTATGCATGGTGCCATTATCCCTGTGGATGGTGGTTGGCTGGTCAAATAATACAGTACGCAGAGTATTCTTTGGCTGGAGATCCCCTTTGCAATTAAAGGTGCGTTTGTTGCAAGTTTGATCAAGTCTAGGGTCCGGCAACTTTCAGTAATTGGGTTGGATCTTAACGATTGATTTAAGCCAACCCAATAAGCTCTATTTTCAGGCACAATTGCGGTTTAATTTTTACTAGCGTCTGCTCCAAACGTTGCGAGCCGTTTGGATTGCGGCGTTAGAGTACAAGAGCCACCTTGCTTGAGCAGGGTCAGCTGAGGGCCAGGTCACATTACGTTAACTCATGACATGCAGCCCAGTTGGGCGCTTTGCTCTAAATGCCAAGGGCGTGGGCGGGTTCGTCAGAATATCCGCAAAAAAGCGAAGCTGAGCTATCAGGCAGCTTTGCTGCAGTTTGCACAGCAGGGCGGTATTGCGCCAGAGCGGCCGAAAGCGCATTTATCGGCTTGTCCGAGTTGTCGCGGATCGGGCTTGCAGCCGGCTGCTCATCCTCCAGTGGCCGATACCGAAAGCTATCCAAAGGTGGCGATTATTGGGGGTGGCATTGGTGGGGTGGCATTGGCGGTGGCCTGTTTGCACCGAGGTATTCCATTTACCTTGTATGAGCGTGATCGCGATTTTTCCGCACGCTCGCAGGGGTACGGCCTGACTTTGCAACAAGCCAGCAAGGCCATCGAAGGCTTAGGTTTGTTCACCCTTGAGCACGGCGTGGTCTCGACTCGCCATGTGATGCACAGCAGCGACGGCACAGTATTGGGCGAGTGGGGCGTGAGAAACTGGCAGCATAGCGATGCAACTAAATCCCCTAAGCGCACCAATGTGCATATCGCCCGCCAGTCGTTGCGTTTGGCTTTGCTGCAGCAATTGGCCGCGCATCCGCAGCCGCATAAGGCGATTCAGTGGGGGCATCAGCTCGTTGATCTGCAAGAAACGCCGGCGGGGGTCGAGTTAAGCTTTGTGGTCGAGGGTCAGACAAAAACGGCTCATGCAGATTTAGTAGTGGGTGCCGATGGCATTCGCAGTGCGGTGCGCCACTTGGTTTTAGGTGATGATGCGAGCTCGTTACGTTATCTGGATTGCATGGTGATTTTGGGGATTTGCCCACTCAGTGCGCTCAGCGAGATCGACAGTGAGTTGCTCGACTCAGCCACTGTATTTCAAACCGCCAATGGTCATGAGCGTATCTATATCATGCCTTTTGATGCTGATTCTGTGATGTGGCAATTGAGTTTTCCGCTGCAGGAAAGTGCAGCGCAAAACTTAAGTGCTGCAGGGGCTGAGGCGCTTAAGGCGCAAGCCTGTCAACGCGCACAATGGCATT
>LFRZ01000143.1:13120-13854 GCA_001513025.1 Gammaproteobacteria bacterium DTU037 | reverse complement strand
GCACCAAAGCAAGTAGAGAAGGTTGATTTGATACCTGAACCTGAACCCATTTCAGTCGAGCCAACCAATGCGGTGTAGCCTGACAAGAAGTGGTACGCCGCTTGTTCGTTATTCAAGATGGACACCGGTGGCAGTACGCCAGTCAGGTCACAGGTCAAGAAGATCACGGCATTAGGCTCGCCAGCACGGTTCGCAACCACACGTTTTTCAACGTTTTCTAGCGGATAGGCGGCACGGCTGTTTTGCGTCAAGCTGTCATCGCTGTAATCAGGGACGCGTTCTTCATTCAGAACAACGTTTTCCAGTACTGCGCCAAACTTAATAGCTTTCCAAATCACTGGCTCGTTTTTCTCAGACAAGTCGATGCATTTTGCATAGCAACCGCCTTCGATATTAAACACAGTGCCTACACCCCAACCGTGCTCGTCATCACCAATCAGGTAACGGCTTTCATCAGCAGAGAGCGTGGTTTTACCGGTACCGGACAAACCAAAGAATAAAGTGGTATCGCCGTCTTCACCCACGTTGGCCGCACAGTGCATAGGCAACACATCATGCTCAGGCAAAAGGAAGTTTTGTACCGAGAACATGGCTTTTTTCATTTCGCCCGCGTATTGCATACCGGCCAACAGTACTTTTTTCGCAGCGAAGTTAATCATCACGCAACCATCAGAATTAGTACCGTCACGCTCTGGTACGCACTCAAAGAACGGCGCATTAATCACTTGCCATTG
>LFRZ01000143.1:5229-13075 GCA_001513025.1 Gammaproteobacteria bacterium DTU037 | reverse complement strand
GTTGTGGTGGTCATTTTAACTGGTAAATAGTGTGCTGGATCAGACCCCACATGCACATGCGAAACAAAGCTTTCACGCTCTGCCACGTAAGCTTCTACGCGAGTCCATAACGCATCAAAAATAGCCGGTGCAATCGGACGGTTAATTGGACCCCAAGCAATCTGAGCGTCAGTGCTAGGCTCTTGTACAATAAATCGATCAGCCGGCGAACGTCCCGTTCGGTGACCTGTTTCAACAACCAATGAACCATTCACAGCCAGCTTGCCTTCGCCACGGCGAACAGCCTCTTCAATCAATTGAGCAGCACTAATATCGGTGTACACAGCGGTTTTTGCTTGCGTCATGAGATCCCCAACAACGGCCCGAGCCGAGTCCTCCAGAAATTTTGTAGCACTTAAGCAAAAGCACTACAATGAAAAAGTGCCCGCGATTATGCCAGAGTTATGCAATTAATGCACTGTGCTCGACGCATCAGCGGCATCTTGCTCGACGAACATTTGTGCAATATCAGCTTCATTAAACAGATAGCGTTCATTACAAAACTGACAATCAATCTCGATAGTGCCTGCTTTTTCCGCCAGCAACAACTGCAGATCGTCTAAGCCCAAACTGATCAAAGCTTGCGCTGAACGCTCGCGGGTACAGCTGCACTGAAACGTCACCCCAGTCGTCGGAAACAAGCGTACCTGCTCTTCATGATACAAGCGGTGCAAGATGGTTTCATTGTCCAGACCGAGCAGCTCTTCAGCGGTCAAGGTGGAGGCTAATGCAATCACATGCTGCCAACTGGCTTCACGCTCCTCAGAATCCAATACACGATCAGCAGGCAATTGTTGCAATAACATACCGCGCGCGCGCTGGCCGTCAGCATATAACCAAAAACGCGTGGGTAACTGTGCTGAATTGACAAAATAGTTACTAAAACACTCGGCCAAGGTCACCCCATCTAAAGCAACTAAGCCCTGATAACGTTGACCCTCACGTGGATCTACAGTCAACGCCAGCACTCCGTCAGGCATCAGTTCCTGAAAGCTTGCATCACTGCTAATTTTATCCGCATCATAACGAGCAATCGCACGCAACTCACGGTCACTGGAGCACTCCACCATCAGCAAAGAGACTGCACCACTGGAGCGCGCCTGCAACACCAATAAACCATCAAACTTTAGCGTATTGACCAATAAAGCCGCAGCGGCCAGCAACTCACCTAATAGAGCGGCCACTGGCTCAGGGTAAGTGTGCTTGGCTAATACATGCGCATAGCTTTGTTCTAAGCTGGCCATCTCGCCACGCACATCACTGTTATCAAAAATAAAACGCTGGGTAAAATCAAAATCTGCCATACAGCACTCACAAATAAAATATCGGCTTAGTATAAACCGTGATAAAAAAATTAAGGTATGTCGATATGTTGCACCGACGCGGCGCCCTACTATTGATCTTTAAAGCGATGAATCTGCCGGCGCTGTTTTTTTGTCGGACGGCCATCGGTCTGAATACCCAAGGCGCCAGCCTTACGCAAGTCCGCAGCCTTCTCACGTGCAACGACACTGTCTGGCGTTTCGCTATACAACAACTGCGCTTGCGGTGCGCCACGGCGGACCGCGCTGAGCTGCTCAATCACTATGGTGCGCTCATCGTAACCGGCACGCAGCACCAGCTCATCGCCCACCTTAGGCTCTTTAGAGGGTTTGCAGCGCTCACCACGGCAATGCACCTTGCCGCCTTCAATGGCTTCTTTGGCTAAAGCGCGTGTTTTATAAAAGCGCGCCGCCCACAACCACTTATCCAGACGCACTTTGTCTTGCTCTTGATTACTCATTGCTTAAATTCACCCTGTATTCTGACTCAGCACTACGCCGTTGTACTAACGCTTGATCTACCGTAATGGGTAAATACACGCTGGCTGCTAGGCCACCACCGCTCCGATTATGCAGTTCAACACTGCCACCATGTTGCGCAGCGATACGCTTCACAATCGCCAGGCCCAAACCGGCACCTTGTCCACCACGCGCCTGATCACCACGAATAAACGGATTAAAAATACGCTGCACATCCGCAGGATCAACGCCGGCACCACGATCCAGCACACGAATAACCACACTCGGCGCGTGCTCATCATTCACCACTGAGGCGGTGATTTCGATCTCTTTACCACCATAACGCAAGGCGTTTTCTAGTAAATTCACTAACATACGTTTGATCGATATGCGGCGCAGCGGTAAGAGCGGCATGCGCTCTAAACCTAAACCAATGCTGTGCCCTTGTTGGCTATATGGGGCAACCACAGAAGTAATCAACTCATTGAGATCACACTCCTCCATCGGCTCATCACGCCCATCACGAATAAAAGCTAAGAACTGATCTAAAATCGCGTCCATATCCTCAATATCGCGAATCATATCAGCGGTTAGTTCATTATCACTGTTCAATAATTCCAGCGACAAACGTAAACGCGTCAGAGGGGTACGTAAATCATGCGACACCCCCGCCAGCATCAACTCACGCTCGCGTCCTGCCTGCTCAACGTCATCGGTCATCTGATTAAAAGCGCGATACACTTCTGCCATTTCACTGGCCGTATCAATATCTACCGGCAAACGCACGCGGCGCCCTTGTCCAAATAGACGCGCGGCAATCACTAAGCGTTTTAATGGCGCGCTCAGTTGGCGGACAAAAATCCAAGTTGCAGCGGTCGACAAGATACCAATCCCTAAAAACCACGCCACCAAGTTCCACACTCGCTGGCCACGTAAGGGATGCGGATATAAAGGTACGCGAATCCAGTCGGGTCCTAAACTGGGTGCACTGACCCACAATGAAGGCGGCGTCTGTGCACGAATCCGCACCCGTGTATCCGGTCCCAACTCAGCACGCATTTGCTCCGCAAAAATATCGCTGTAGGGCCAATGCTGCTCACCTAAGGGAACTTCATACTCTTGCACCAAGTGTAAACCTGCTGCCTTAGCAATCGCCGCCCGTTCGCTGGCCGGCGAGGCCCAGTAGGCACGTAAGGTCAGCGCTGCACCATGACTGTATTGACGATCGACCAGTACATCTTCGTTGAGCATCAAATAAATCAAGGTCAGTGCTTTGGAAAACAGCACGGCAAGCAACACCATCCATAATGTGCGGGCAAAAAAGCTTTGTGGGTAGAGTAGTGGCGTCTTCATGTATTGCCATCGGGAACAAAGACATAGCCAACACCCCACACTGTCTGAATATAACGCGGCTTAGACGGGTCTGGTTCGATCATGCGGCGCAAACGGGAGACCTGCACATCAATCGAACGCTCTAAAGCATCCCACTCACGACCACGAGCCAGATTCATCAGCTTATCGCGGGTTAACGGCTCGCGGGCATGCTCGACCAAGGCTTTTAATACGGCAAACTCACCGGTGGTCAGCATATGCACTTGATCGCCCTTACTCAGCTCACGGGTGGCTAAAGACAAGGTGTAATCACCAAAGGTGACCGACGCATCATCGCTACCCGGTGCACCAGGTACGCTAACGGCTTGACGACGCAGTACCGCTTTAATCCGTGCCAATAACTCACGCGGATTAAAAGGCTTAGCTAAATAGTCATCGGCACCCAGCTCTAAACCCTGAATACGGCTCGCTTCATCGCCCTTCGCCGTTAGCATAATAATGGGTATTTGGTTATTGCTGGCTCGTAAGCGACGGCACACGGATAAACCGTCTTCGCCAGGCATCATTAAATCGAGTACCACTAAATTAAATAGCTCGCGCGCCAAGACCCGATCCATTTGCTCGGCATTTTCAACACCACGCACCCGAAAGCCTTGCTCAGTTAAAAATCGCTCAAGTAAGCGGCGTAAGCGCTCATCGTCATCGACAATAAGGATCTTTTCACCTTCAGGTACGCTCATGCTTTATCTACCTATTTAATTAATATTTATAGTGGCTAGTATGCCGTAATCATAGCCTGCATGTGTGCCGAGCATTGTTAGCAAATCTTACTTAACGGATGCGGTACTGGTTTGCTGAGTGATTTCGCCTATAATTAGCCTTTTAAAGCAGGCCTGTCCTGCTTTTGTACTGATGTAGGTAGCCTGATGGATAGCATAAGTTCTCGTATCGCCACAGAATTGGGCGTTCGCCCACAACAAGTGACCGCCACTATTGCCTTGCTCGATGAGGGTGCAACTGTGCCTTTTATCGCACGCTATCGTAAAGAAATCACCGGCAGTTTAGACGATACGCAGTTGCGTAATCTAGAAGAGCGCTTACGTTATCTGCGCGAACTGGATGAGCGTCGCAGCTCAATTTTAGCCGCCATTGACGAGCAGGGAAAATTAACCCCTGAGCTGCAACAGGCGATTCATCTGGCGGATACCAAAACCCGTTTAGAAGATCTGTACCTACCCTACAAAAAGAAGCGCCGCACCAAAGGACAAATTGCCTTGGAAGCCGGTTTAGGCGAATTGGCGGATTTATTATTTAATCAGCCCAGCCATGATCCACAGATCGAAGCGGCACGCTTTATTAATCCGGAGCAGGGCTTCGCTGATGAAAAAGCGGTCTTGGAAGGCGCTAAATATATTCTGATGGAGCGCTTTGCTGAAGATGCGACTTTATTAGATCGCTTGCGCCGTGTACTGCAACAAGACGCCCTGTTACGCGCTCGAGTGATCGTCGGTAAAGAACACGACGGCGCTAAATTCAGTGACTACTTTGAGCATGACGAACTGTTTAAACGCGTGCCCTCACACCGCGCTCTGGCTATTTTCCGTGGCCGCAATGAAGGCTTTTTAACCGCTAGTTTAAGCCTCGGTGATGAAACACCCGGCAGTATGCACCCCTGCGAAATCATCATTGCTGAACACTTTGCGATTAAAAATCAACAGCGTCCTGCAGATAAGTGGCTGGCTGAAGTGGTGCGTTGGACGTGGCGTGTGAAACTCTCCAGCCACTTAGAAACCGATCTGTTTGGACAGTTGCGCGAGCAGGCAGAAACCGAAGCAATCAATGTTTTCGCGCGCAATCTCCATGATTTATTATTGGCCGCTCCGGCGGGACCACGTTGTACTCTTGGTCTCGATCCAGGTTTACGTACCGGCAGCAAAATTGCCGTAGTGGATGCCACCGGTAAAGTGCTTGAGACCACCACTGTCTACCCACATGTGCCGCATAATAAGTGGGATGAAACCATCGCTATTTTGGCTAAGCTGTGCAAAAAACATCAGGTGCAATTAATTGCTATCGGCAATGGTACCGGCAGCCGTGAATCGGATCGTTTAGCGATTGAACTGGTCAAAATGCTACCAGAGCTACGTATGAGCAAAGTGATGGTCAGCGAGGCTGGCGCCTCAGTGTATTCAGCATCAGAGCTGGCCGCCTTAGAGTTTCCAGAGTTAGATGTATCGCTGCGCGGCGCCGTTTCCATTGCGCGACGCTTACAAGACCCACTGGCCGAGTTGGTAAAAATCGACCCGAAAGCCATTGGCGTTGGCCAATATCAACACGATGTCTCTCAAGCGCAACTGGCCCGCTCGCTGGATGCGGTGGTGGAAGATTGTGTTAACGCCGTCGGGGTTGATGTCAATACCGCCTCCTATACGCTGCTGGCTAGGGTGTCAGGCTTAAATGCCACGCTGGCTAAAAACATTGTGGCCTTTCGCGATGAGCATGGCGCTTTTATCAGCCGTGCAGCACTGAAAAAAGTGCCGCGTTTAGGTGATAAAACCTTTGAGTTGGCCGCGGGCTTCTTACGCGTGATGAACGGCAAAAACCCATTAGATGCGTCTGCTGTACACCCAGAAACCTACCCTTTGGTCACCCGTATTGCCCAAGATACCAATCGTGATATTCGTTCACTGATCGGTGATTCCGCCTTTCTCAAACAGCTCGATCCCAAGCGTTTCACTGACGAAACCTATGGTTTGCCAACCGTCACAGATATTCTGCAAGAACTGGATAAGCCCGCGCGCGACCCGCGCCCTGAATTTAAAACCGCCGAGTTCCAAGACGGTGTCGAAAGCTTAAAGGACTTAACTCTAGGTATGATTTTGGAAGGTGTGATCACCAACGTGACCAACTTCGGCGCCTTTGTTGATATCGGCGTGCATCAAGATGGCCTTGTGCATATCTCGGCTCTGTCGGAGAGTTTTGTTAAAGACCCCTATCAAGTGGTGAAAGCCGGTGACATTGTTAAAGTAAAAGTGATGGAGGTGGATATTCCCCGGGCGCGTATTGCCTTATCCATGCGTATGAGTGACACACCGGGCGAAAAACCAGCCCCCGCGGTGCGTAGCCAACAGCCACGCAATGCACCTCGCAGTGAACGTCATGCTCAGCAAGACAAACCTGCGCCCAACAATGCTGCAATGGCCGCTTTATTTGCCAATGCGCGAACTTTAAAGAAAAAATAACCGGCGCCTGTTCAGACTGACTTAGCAAGCCATGGCGTATCCGACACTAAAAGTCGCCCTGCGCCCTTGCACTTAATGATCAGCGCCCCCATATTGGCTCGATGCCCTATTGAGGAATTCCCCTTGAGCGATACATTTTCTCGTCGTCTGGCGCTGCTCAGCCAGCCCGAAGCTTTAGCACTGCTCAAGCATTGCCTACATGGTATTGAGCGCGAAAGTTTGCGGGTGGAACGTAATGGCCGTTTAGCGCTGACGCCCCACCCTAAAGTACTGGGTTCTGCCCTAACCCACAGCAGTATTACCACTGACTACTCAGAAGCCTTATTAGAATTTATTACTGATGCGCTGCCTGACTCAGCACAAACCCTCGCCGAACTGGAAGATATCCACCGCTTCACTGTCAGTAATCTGACGCAAGAAGTGCTGTGGAGTCCATCCATGCCGGGGCATTTGCCAAAAGAAGAGCTGATCCCGATTGCTGATTATGGCGATTCCAATATCGGTAAATTAAAATACGTCTACCGTAAAGGTTTAGCTGTGCGCTACGGCAAAACCATGCAGTGCATTGCTGGAATTCACTATAATTTCTCTTTACCTGATTCGATTTGGGGCGTGCTGCGTGAAGCAGAAAATGACCCGCGTTCAGCTGTCGACTATCAGTCAGCAGGCTATATTGGCTTAATTCGTAACTTCCGCCGTTACAGCTGGCTATTGATGTATTTATTTGGTGCATCACCGGCGCTGGATATCAGTTTTTTACGCGGCCGCGAACATCAGCTTGATCGCTTTGATGAAGACACCTTGTATCTGCCCTACGCCACCAGCTTACGCATGAGTGACCTAGGTTATCAAAGCAATGCCCAAGCGGGCTTAACCCCCTGCTACAACGAGCTCAGCAGCTACACCGATAGTTTGTTGGGTGCCGTCAGTACACCTTACCCTGACTATCAAAAAATCGGCACCAAGCACGGTGATGAATGGCTGCAACTCAACACCAATATTTTACAAATCGAAAATGAATACTATTCAAATATGCGCCCCAAACGCATCACCCAAGAGGGTGAGCGGCCAGTCGAAGCGCTGATTGCTCGTGGCGTGCAGTATGTGGAAGCACGCTGTATTGATATCAATCCGTTCTTACCACTGGGCATTGATTTACCGCAAGCACGCTTCTTAGACACCTTCTTATTGTTCTGCGCGCTAAAAGACAGTCCTCTGCTCAGCGATAATGAATGCCCTGCTGCCACTGAAAACTTCTTGGCCGTGGTCAAACAAGGGCGCAAGCCTAAGCTACAGCTCAATCGCTGCGGTGAGTCGGTGCCAATGTTGGACTGGGGACTGGAACTGCTTGAGCAAATGCAGGACTGTGCGCAGTTACTGGACAACAGCTACGGTATCACTGAGCACAGCGAAGCCTTAGGTAAACAAGTGGAAAAACTGCATAACCCTGAT
>LFRZ01000143.1:0-5169 GCA_001513025.1 Gammaproteobacteria bacterium DTU037 | reverse complement strand
CCCGCCCCTGGATGCCACTAAAACGGCAAAATATCAGCAACTCGCCGAGCAGTCAAACCTCGCTCAGCAAGCCATTGAACAACAGGATCAGTGCAGCTTTGATGAGTTTGTTGCCGAGTTTTTAGCCAGCGTTGAGTAAGCCCCTTTTCAGCACTGCACCGCCCTTGCAGTGCTGAAGCACAACCACCGCTATAACGCACTCTGCTGCCGTCGTCGCCAATTCTGCAAGCTCATATCCAGATCTTGTAAGGTTTTAATCCCTTGGCGCTCGGCGCGCTTCAGCAAAATCAGCATCAACTCTGCAGTCACCATAGCATCCGCACTGGCATTGTGACGCTGCAACACCTGCAAACCAAAGAAACGCACCCAATCATCCAAGCCTGGATTGCGCATCGTGTGTTCGGGATAGAGCAATTGCACGATCTCTGCCACGTCGTAAAAGGGATGCTTTAAATGGTAGGCAAAAGCATCATTCATTTCACGAACCAGCATGCGCTGATCAAAGGTCGCATGGTAGGCCAACAGCGGACTGCCACCGACGTACTCCATAAAGTTGAGCAGTGCTTTTTCTGGGCGCATCCCCGCCGCCACTTCACTGGGTGGTATTTGGTGAATCAGAATACTTTCACTGACCGCATGATTTTTGCGGCGTAGCGTACAGCTAAACTGCTGACCCAAAGCAATCGCAGAGTTTGCAATGGTCACCGCACCAATCGATAAAATCTTATCTTTAAGCGTATTTAGACCACTGGTTTCTAAATCAACTACAACAAAACGCTGTTGACTCAAAGGCTGTGTGCTGACCTCAGGTGCGACTAGAGCGGCTAAACGCAGAGCATCCGTCTTACGCAACTCGGGGCTTTTACGAAACCATCTGAGAAGATTCACAACTGATACCTAAAGGTCAAACTGGCCTGCAAACGCTGCGCTTGACGGAAGGATTCACGCAAAATACGACGGTCTAAATGATTCAACTCATCAGGATAAATCCGATTGCTATAGGTCAGATCATTACGCGCTTGCTGCTGGTGCTGCTGCATACGAATTTGTTGAATAAAGTGATAAGCTTCAGCATAGGCATCGCCATCTAAGCGTTCAATCACACCCTTACTGACCAGCTGACGAATACGCTCTGAGGTGTTGCAGCTTTCCACACTATGACTCAAAGCCAGCACCCGCACCCCATCCACAAAAGGCGCCAAGCCTTTAATCTTCAGATCCAAAGTGTCTTTTTCAACACCTTTTTTATCCAAAGAGAAATTGCGGAACAAACCACCCAACGGCGGCCTATTTTGCATGGCACTTTGCGCCATCATGCGCTGGAACATATCGTTGCCGCGAATCATTGAGAGCAACTCACGACGCAAGGCTTGGCACCCTTCATTCGGTCCCCAAATCGCACGCAAATCAAAGAAAATCGTTGAATACAACAAGTTTTCTGGACTCGCTTCACGCACAATTTTACTGAAACGACGCGACCATTCTTGGCGCGATAAGCATAGATCAGCATTGCCCGCCATAATATTGCCTTTGCACAACATAAAGCCGCAGTCATCTAAGGCTAAGTTGATTTCCCGCGCTAGAGGTAGCAGTTTTTGTCGAATTGCATTGGCTTCTTCTTGGCTGCTGGCCTCAAATAAAATGCCATTATCTTGGTCGGTATACAGTGTCTGCTCTTTACGACCCTCACTGCCAAACACCAGCCAGGTAAAAGGCACGCCCGGGTCACCCTGAGCTTCAATGCATAACTCAATCACTCGTGAAACCGTATGATCATTGAGCAAGGTAATTAAGCGCGTGACCTGCTCAGAGCTGGCTCCGTGAGCAATCATGCGATCCACTAATGAACGGATTTCCTCACGCAACTGCACCAGCTTTTCTACCGACGAAGCATGCCGTACAGAACGCGCCAGATGCACCAAGTCAACGCGCTGTAAAGAGAACAAATCACGCTCAGAAATCACCCCCACCAAGCGACCATCTTGCACCAAACAAACATGGGCAATATGCCGCTCGGTCATGGCCAAAGCCGCATCAAAAGCCGAAGCTTGCGGTGGCAAATGGAACGGATTAAGAGTCATCAACTCGCTGATGGGCTGGCGTAAATCAGCATTGGCATCAGCAATCACCCGGCGTAAATCGCGCAAAGTGAAAATCCCTTGCGGACGCTGCATTTCATCGGTGATCACTAAACTGCCCACTTGCTGCTCATGCATCAACTGCACCGCTTTATGCAGCGGCAAATATCCTTCGCAGGTGATCGGCTGGCGCATGGATAACACCGACAAACGGGTCTCCATTGAGTATTGCGAACCTAAGGTTTCTGCCGCACGCGTTTGTATTTGCAGATTGGATTGATCCAATAAGCTACTGATCCCGCGCACTGAGAAATCACGGAAGGCGCTACACTGCGAAAGGAGTTTGACAAATGATGCCTTATCCAGCAGTAAGCAAAAGGTGTCTTCCGCAGCAATATGCGAGGTACGTGTCGCCCGCTCACCTAGTAACGCAGCAATCGGAAAACATTCACCCGTGGTAATTTCAAAGGTGTTTTCTTGGCCGCTGTCTTGACCTTGACCCCGTTCGCCATAAATACGACCCTGCTTAACAATATAGAAAAACTCCACCGGCCCATCTTCTGGAGTGATAATTCTTTCGCCTTCAGGGTAAAAACGTAATAGGCAGTTCTCGACTAGAAAGCCAAGATGGGCCGCTTCCATCTGATTAAAGGGTGGATATTTTTGCAGAAACTCCAGCGTGCCTTGAATATTTTGTTGCACAGCTGTGCGCCCTGTTTTTGCAAAGGCTTCACTTCTGCTCATGAAACACTCTCCTACGAGGTTAAGCCATCCTAAAATTTTGTTGAACACGCCCGATTCAACCTCAGGGTCAAATATCTCGGTGCGGTCAACTCACACTTGATGGCATATTATTTTTATTAAACGATGGCTATTTTTGCAGGCTTAGCGTCAATTGAACAGCGCTTATGGACATTGTGTGGCGACTTTGTTAGCGATTCCCTGAAAAAACAGCCCACAACCATGGATTCACGTAGAGACCTTCAATTGACGGCCTCAACAAAGAGCACTAGAATCCGAAGTACATATATGTATATAGCCACCCAGCTATAAAATACAGAGGTCGTGTCAATGAGCACATCGCATCCTCTAAAGCACTCAGGCTTCACCTTGGTTGAGCTGATGATCGTGGTTGCGATTATCGGAATATTGAGTGCTATAGCAGTTCCGTCTTACAGCAAATATATCCTCAGAGGTAAAGTAAAAGCAGCCCAGGCCGACCTTGTTGCGCTCAGTCTTAATCTGGAAAACTACTATCAGCGTCGACTCTCTTATCCAACAGCGGGCACAGCCAACACTGCAGCGACCACAGCATTGTTTAGTGGATGGAACCCTGCGCAAGGGAGCGATTTCAAGTATGAATTAACCAACGCTAGCAGCATCAGTTATACAGTGAAAGCTACCGGCACCAGTAGTGGTCTAACGGGTTGCACTCTGACTTTAAACCACACAAATGAACGCATTGCCAACGGTTGCCCAGGTTCAGGGGCCACATGGTAAGCTCGCGCGGCTTTAGCTTAATCGAGCTGATGGTTGGCTTAGCTCTATTAGCGTTTCTTATCATGCTAGCGGTGCCCTTCACAAACACCTGGAGCAATAGTACAAAATTGCATGAGGCGGAAAGCTTACTGCGCCAAGGTGTCGGCCGAACAAAAGCCTTGGCCCAACGTAATGAACTCGGCATCACAGGCAGCCAAACCGCGGCTATTTTATGCCGAGATAGCACCACTGCAGTACTAACACTCTATCAGGCCGCCACTTGTACTGGCACGCCCGTATGGAGTGCACAGCTACCGACAGCCGTAAACATTACAAACGGGGAGACCCTATTCAGCTGCTTGGCCATATCTAATCGAGGACTGCCAGTAGCCAGCAACAGTTGTAACGTTACCAGCACATACACCCTCTCTATTGGAGGTGAAAGTGACACAGTCACGATTAATTAAAAAAAACAAACAACGTGGCGATATTCTTATCGAAGCTCTGATCGGTATGCTGTTATTGGCCATTATTGGGCTGGGTCTGGTCTATATCATCTCACGCGTATCCGTTAGTCAAAAAGATATGAACCTGCATAATTTAGTGGTGAGTACATTGCGAGAAAAACTACAGGCGGGTGAGTGTATTGAGAGCAGCTTCAAGCTTGTTGAAGATGGCGAAACCTTTTCTATCACCCCCCACAGTCAAGCAGCTCCTACTATAGAAATAAGTAGCTCTGACGCATCTTTACCTAAAAAATCTGTAACACTAGAACCCCTTTGCTCACTATCCGTTAGCCACTCGAGCTTGGGCGGTACAATCTGCGTAGGGCCGATACCATGCGAATAATAAACAATCAACGTGGCTTCACCCTAATCAGCTTAATGGTCGGTACAGTGCTATCTATGTTGACTATTATCGCCATGCTCGCACTGTACAAAAACTTGGTACAAGTTGCCGTTGTCGCGACTCAAGACGCTAATCATGACGGTGGGCTAGCGTCAGCGCTGCTCACAGCCCAACTTGAATTACAAAGTGCAGGGTTTGGTATGGAGGAGACTGCCACTGATAATATTCGTCTGCCCAATAACGCAGAATCAACTTATATTCTCTGGCGTTATAAGAACCTGGACTCCTCACAAACGTCATGTAACGGACTTCTGGCACGTGAACATCCAGAAAAAACCGAGCAAAAGAATCGTACTTTAACCCTATTACATCAGCCAAACTGTAGTAGCTACCCTTCAGCCACAGACAGCACGCTAGCAGGTTGGGCGACTATAACAAATTTAGCCATACTGGCACCGGAGACATCCGTACTCTTCAGCAGAACTGATCCACTTAAGTGCAGTAATTTCAGTGTTGGCAATGATTTTAAACACCCATTGATAACTATTACAGCCATGAGCAGCTCTGCTCTTGCTAACTCAGTCGAAGATGGACTGAAGATTCGTTACACCGTCTGCCTGTCCAATATTCGCTCATAGCCATCGCTATAAAGGGTTACTACTATGCAATCAATCTTTAGAGGTCTTCCCTCTGCACCCTCACAGCAACGTGGCATGGCAACCATTCTTATAATTATGTTGATGGGCTTGGCTTTAACAGTCAC
>LFRZ01000013.1:40162-131400 GCA_001513025.1 Gammaproteobacteria bacterium DTU037 | reverse complement strand
CCAATATATCAACAAAGTACTAGAGACTCATCTCTTCAGCATTAAAAAATATTTTAATATTGTTTTTAGCGTCAATTTTATAATCACTTATGTATTATTTAAATCAAAACATTAAAAATCTCAAAGTCTAGATACAACTTTAAGTCAACATCAACATCAACATCAACATCAACATCAACATCAAACACAGCATATTTAAAATAATATCGAATATATTAACTTTTTAATGTGCTTTAACTATAGCGCGCTAATTAACCTTACTCAGCACTGCCCTCAAGATCACTTGCGCAGTTGTACTCGATCTTCACAATATACCAATGCCTATCACCGCTAGGCGTTCGCACAGAGATATCCTCGTCCTGCGTCTTACCTAGGCAAGCTTTGGCCATTGGGGATCTGAGCGAAATATAGTCTTTTCGGCCATACACTTCTTCATCGCCAACAATTCGAAAACGCATTGATTCGCCATCATCATTTTCTAGTTCGCACCACGCGCCAAAATAGACTTTACCTTCTTGTGCAGGGTTGTACTCAATACATTCTGCGACTTCAAATAGCTTAGTTAAATGCCTGATTCTGCGATCAATTTCACGTAGCTTGCGTTTATTATATTGATAATCTGCGTTCTCCGATCGATCTCCGAGACTGGCCGCCCAAGAGACGATTTCGGTGATTTCAGGCCGTAGTTTACGGTGCAGATACTCCAGTTCGTCTTTAAGTTTTTTGTACCCTTCAGCAGTTAACAGTTTTCTAATCATGATCAACACTCAAATACTTTATGTCTATGATTGACATCCTCCCTCCCTCTGAAGGACAGGGATTCCTACAGCTAGACGGCTATGCCCGACCGCGAGCATGTAACCTACGCATAAAACTAAGCCGCTTATTGCATGAGCAGATAAGCGGCTTAGTTTCAGATTAGAGCTGTGCTTAGTTCTTTTTATCAATCACCACAGCGTGCTCTACCCCTTCTTCAGTGGCATCCACCGCAATCGGCTGACTGCTCCACTGCGCCTGCATAGCATTACCTGTATTGGAGATACTGGCTTGCAGTTTTAAGCGACCAATACTGGACAGCTTTAAGTCGGGTAGCAGTGAATCCGCATCGGTCAGAGCAATGCGCGCGGGTAGCTCGGCAACGGTGAAACGTTTCGCTGCCAATGGCATCGGTGGGCCGCTTTCTGCACGAGCAAAAACAAACACGGTGTCGGTCGCAGAGACTTGCGCGGCAAGCTCTTCGCTGAGCGACACATCAATCAATAATTGATACTCGCCAACATTGGCTGGCTCGACAGCAGACACCGTAGCTTCTGTGCTGCTCACCGACTGCTGGTCTTTTGGCAAACTGTTGCGCGCACGCTCAATGCCGGTCTGAATCGCCTGATAAGAAGGGTCTTGTGGATTCAGTCCTTTTAACAGCTGTGTCCACGCATCAATCGCGGCTTGGAAACGACCTTCTTCAAAGGCAGCAATACCGATTAAACCTAAGCTGGTGGCTTCATTTGGATCTTGGCGTAGCGCCTCATCCACTAAACCTTGTAAATCAGCGCTCCACTGGTTGTCATTGGCAAAATACAAAGCCTGCGCCCATTGCCCTAACAAATCAGGCTGACGCCCCACCAACTCGATGGTGCGCGCATAGGCCTGTGCCGCTTCTTTGGGGCGTTGTTCACCCATATAGGTGCGTGCTAAGAAGTACCAAGCATCGACTGACTCAGGCTGTACGCGTACGGTATCTTCCAAACGCTGAATCATTTCTTCAACGGTCTTGGGCTGTTCAGCCAGACTTAAGGTCAGAGCCACTTTATCGCTCGCTCCCCAATAAAAGTACAAGCCTAAACCAGCCACCGGCACCAGTAATGCAGCAATCAGCGGCAAGGCGCTGCCTAGGTTAGCGCTTTGCTTAGGCCGTCCTACGTCGGTGTCATCGAGCAACTCACGATCGGCTTCAATACGTCCTTCAGCCAACTGTTCTGCGGACAGTGCGCCACTGGCGTGTTGCGCTTCTAATTCGGCAAGATGCTCTTCATACAAGGCAATATTGAGTGCAGTGCGGTCTTCTTCAGCCTGATCTTTACGACCGCGGAGTATCGGCCAGAGCAATAACAGCAAAGCGACCAGCAGTAGCAGCGCCGAGTAAATCCAAAACTGTGTCATAACGATGGGGTATCCTACTTATATTGCTTAAGAATGTCTGACAAGCGGGTCTTTTCTTCACTCGACAGCTGCTGCTCAGATTGCGCAGCCCGCAACGAGCGGCGACGGCGTATTACAATGATCGCCACCATCAAAAAGCCAAAGCCTAAGAACGCAGCAGGGCCATACCAAAGAATCAGCGTACGACTGTTAACCGGCGGCTTATAGCGGACAAAGTCACCATAACGATCAACCAGGTACTCAACGATTTGCTCGTTACTTTCACCTTGCTCAAGTTTATTAAAGATCTCATCACGCATATCCATAGCAATCGGCGCATCTGAGTCAGCAATATTTTGATTTTGACACTTAGGGCAACGCAACTCCTCTACGAGAACACGGTAACGATCGCGCTCAGCTTGAGTTGAGAACTCATAGGTATCAATCGAGGCCTGCGCAGTGCTTAGACAGGCCATAACCAGACCTAGGGCATAGAAAAAACGCTTCATTCGTCGAGTAACTCCTGATACATCGGCGCTAATCTTTCACGCCAGATGCGCTTATCAATCACGCCAACAAATTTATGACGAATCACACCTCGCTTATCAAGCATAAATGTTTCGGGTGCGCCATACACGCCCAGGTCAAAACCTAAGGTGCCTTTTGGATCGCTGATATTAAGTTGATAAGGGTTTAAAAAGTCGCTCAACCAGCGCAGCGCATCAGGATTGTTATCTTTGTAGTTGATGCCATAAATCACCACGCCCTGCTGTGCTAGATCATTGAGTACTGGATGCTCAACTTTGCAGGAAACGCACCAAGTGGCCCAAACGTTAATTAATGCGGGTCGACCAAGTAAGTCGGCACGGGTAATCACCACCTCAGGATCATCCAACGAACGGCTGGAAAACTCAGGGAAAGGTTTACCAATTAAGGCAGATGGCAACTCACTTGGATCATTATTAATCCCAAACAGAGCCATCCCCGCAAATAGCGCGACACCCAGCAAAACGCCGAATACACCGATTAAACGTGCTCTAGACATGTACAGTTTTTCCTTTTTCAGCGACGTCCAAGGTGTCTTTCACTTTTTTCGTCACTTTAACGCGGTAACGCCGATCCATAGCTGCCAAGATACCGCCTAAAGCAGTCATTAAGCCGCCCAGCCAGATCCAGCGTACGAAAGGTTTAATATGTACACGCACTGCCCACGCACCATTTTCTAAGGGCTCACCCAAGGCGACATACAAGTCACGGGTAAAGCCTGCGTTAATACCCGCTTCGGTCATCGGCATCTGTTGCACGGTATACAGACGTTTTTCAGGGTGTAAAAGAGCAATCTCTTTGCCATTTTCGAAAATACGCACAGCCCCCTTATCAGAAGTGTAGTTTGGGCCTTGGTGGTGCTCAGCACCCTCAAACACAAAGCGGTAACCGGACAGTTCCAGCGCATCGCCTGGGGCCATTTTCAAGTCACGTTCATCACTGTACTGACTGGACAACACCACACCGACAGCGCACACCACCATACCCAGGTGACCTAACTGCATACCCCAATAACTGCGGGTCAATGAGTGCATCCCTTTGAATAAGCCTTTGTGGCGTGTTTTATCAAGGATATCGCGCACACCGGCCAACACCACCCAAGCACTGACAAAAAACAGGCCCAGCACTGCAATATTAAAGTCGCGATACAGCACGCTACCAATACCGCTTAATACCACGCTGAGCACCAGCACTGGGCCCAGCATTTTAACCAACCATTGCAGCGGTGTGTTTTTCCAGCGGCTAATTACGCCAACACCCATGGCCAACATTAAAATAGCCATCAAGGGCACAAATAATGCATTGAAATACGGTGGGCCAACCGACAACTTAGCACCGGTTAAAGAATCTAGAATCAATGGATACAAGGTACCCAATAACACCATCGCGGTAGCTACCACTAAAATAATATTATTAATTAGCAACAACGTCTCTCTCGACCAAAAGCCAAAGCCCACTTTACTTTTCACTGTCGGCGCTCGCATCACAAACAAAGTGAGCGAGGCACCCACAACAATCAGCAAGAAGACTAAGATAAATACGCCACGCTCAGGGTCAGCTGCAAAGGCATGCACTGAGGTGAGTACGCCGGAACGGACCAAGAAGGTACCTAACAAGCTGAGCGAGAATGCAGCAATGGCCAGCAATACCGTCCAATTTTTGAATACACCGCGTTTTTCTGTCACCGCTAAGGAGTGAATCAGCGCTGTGCCGACCAACCATGGCATAAAGGATGCGTTCTCTACCGGATCCCAGAACCACCAGCCGCCCCAGCCTAATTCGTAGTACGCCCACCATGAACCTAGCGCAATACCTATACCTAAAAACGCCCAAGCGACTAATGTCCATGGACGTGACCAACGCGCCCAAGCGGCATCAAGCTTACCGCCGAGCAGTGCAGCAATGGCGAAAGCAAAAGCTACGGAAAAACCTACATAACCCATATACAGCATCGGTGGATGCACCACTAAACCAAAGTCTTGCAACAAGGGGTTAAGGTCGCGACCGTCCAGTGGCATCTGTGGCAGTAGGCGTTCAAAGGGGTTGGAGGTTTCAATCAAAAACAGCAAGAAACCGACGCTGACCAGCCCCATTACGGCGAGCACCCGCGCCAGCATTTCTTCAGGCAACTGGCGTGAAAAAATCGCTACGGCAAAGGTCCATCCTGATAAAATCAATGCCCATAACAGTAGAGAGCCTTCATGCGCACCCCATACTGCGCTGAACTTGTAATACCAAGGTAAGGCACTATTGGAGTTCGACGCGGTGTAAGCCACCGAGAAATCATCGGTCACAAATGACCAGGTTAAGCAGCCGAAAGCAAACAGCAAAAACAGAAACTGCCCCCAAGCCGCAGGCTGCCCTAAGCTCATCCATTTATGATCGCCACGCCATGCACCCACTAAAGGGAAAAAAGACTGCACAACAGCAAAGCATAACGCAAGGATCATCGCTAACTGACCCAACTCCGGCACAAACAACGCCGCATTGCTCATTTATTTGCTTCCTTCTGACCATCTTCATAATGTTTTAGCATGCCCGTTTTTTCTAAGGCGCTGCTCACTTCTGGTGGCATATAGTTTTCATCGTGCTTGGCCAGCACTTCATCAGCAATTAATACGCCCTGCTCATTTAAACGGCCTAAAGCAACAATACCCTGCCCCTCACGGAACAAGTCAGGCAGGATACCGCGGTATTGAATACCGGTATCCGCATCACCATCCGTTACGACAAAATCAACTGTCAACGAGTCTTCACTGCGAGTCAATGAGCCTTCTTTAACCAAGCCACCAGCACGAATGCGCGCACCTTGTGGTGCTTCACCATTAGCAATTTGTGTTGGGGTATAAAACAAATTGATATTTTGCTGTAAAGCGCTCAGACCGAGCGCAAGAGTCGCAGCCACACCCAATAAAATGGCGACAATTATAATTAAACGCTTTTTACGAACTGGATTCACTGTTGAGCCTCCCGACGCAACCGACGCGCCTCATTCTTTAAATAACGTTGACGGGCCAATAACGGCAAAACCACATTCAACAGTAAAATTGCAAAACTAATGCCATAGGATGACCACACATAGACACCATGATGACCCATCGCTAAAAATTCAGAAAACGAATTAAAATTCATGCTTTGCTCCCGATCTGCCGTGCCACTTCAGCTTGCGCCCAGCGCGTGCGCGATTCACGACGCAACACTTCTAAGCGCATCCGCATCAGCAATACAGCGGCGAAAAAACAATAAAAGCCAATCGTCATAATCAGCAGCGGCAACCACATTTCCATCGGCATCGCCGGCTTTTCAGTAATGGTAAACGTCGCAGGCTGGTGCAAGGTATTCCACCAGTCTACCGAGTACTTGATGATGGGAATATTAACAACACCGACAATCGCCAGAATAGCACAGGCTTTTGCTGAGCTTTCTCGGTTAGTAATCGCATGGCCTAGGGCAATAATGCCAAAGTATAAAAACAATAAAATCAACATCGCAGTCAATCGCGCATCCCAAACCCACCACGCACCCCAGGTCGGCTTGCCCCATACAGCACCGGTGATCAACGCAATAACGGTCATCCAGGCGCCAATGGGTGCTGCTTGTTGTAGCGCCACATCAGCAATTTTCATCTTCCAGACCAAGCCAACCAAGCCGGCAATCGCCAACGAAATATAGGTCGACTGTGCTAAAAAAGCAGCAGGGACATGGATATAGATAATCCTAAAACTGTTGCCTTGCTGATAATCAGGCGGCGCATAGGCCAAGCCCATAACAGCCCCAACTAAGATCAACAAGGCGGCACTGATGCTAAGCCACGGCAACCAGCGCCCGCTTATTTCGTAAAACCACTTGGGCGAGCCCAGCTTGTGAAACCACGTCCAATTCATCGAAATACTCACAATTATTCAAGATCAGTTGTGCAGTGTATGACCGCGTTGCGCGTTTATTATCGACGCTATTGTCACACATACAAATTATTTCATTCGTTTGTTTATTACTCACCCACACTAATGCGTAAGCCTGCAGCAACCGCAAAAGGTGCCAGAGTAACGGTTAACATGGTCAAGCTGGCCATCCACAATAAATAACCAGAGGTCGGCAACCCCTGTAACGCAGCTTGAATCACTCCGCTGCCTAAAATCAGCACCGGTATATAAAGTGGCAAAATCAATAAGGCTAATAATATCCCACCGCGTTTTAAGCCGACAGTTAAGGCTGCACCGACAGCACCAAGTAAACTCAAGACTGGTGTACCCAGTAACAATGACAAGAGCAAGGTTGGAATACGATCGATTGGCATGCCCAGCATCAAGGCCAACACGGGGGACAACATCACCAAAGCCAAACCGCAATACAGCCAGTGCGCCAGTACCTTAGCAAGAACCAGCACCACCAGGGGGTGTGGCGAAACGACCCATTGCTCTAACGAGCCATCCTCAAAATCACTGCGAAATAAACCATCCAATGATAACAACACCGCCAGCAATGCAGCCACCCATAACAAGCCCGGTGACAAAGTTTGTAACAACTGCGACTCAGGCCCAACCGCCAATGGAAATAAAGCGATCACAATGGCAAAAAACACAAGCGGATTGACCAACTCGGCTGGACGGCGAAACATTAGACGTGTCTCACGCAGCAACATCAGCGTAAAAACATTACTCATACAGCTGCCTGCCCTAAATCAAGTTCACGAAAGGTACTGGGAACGTTTTGTAACGGGTGATGTGTGGTTAAAATAACCATGCCACCCTTATTGCAGTGCTGGGCTAAATGCAGCTCTAACTGGGTTACGGCTTGCTTATCCAGTGCGGTAAAGGGTTCATCAAGGATCCACAATGCAGGGGCATCCAAATACAAACGCGCTAAAGCAACCCGGCGCTGCTGCCCTGCCGATAAGGTATGGCAGGCTACATCTTCAAAGCCGGCTAAGCCCACTGCGGCTAATGCCTGCCCAATCTGCTCACGCGTGGCGCCATGATGCAACGCCGCTAACCACATCAGGTTTTCTTCTGCAGTCAGTAAACCTTTAATACCAGCCGCATGGCCAAGCCAAAGCAAATTCGCGGTCAACTCATGACGTTGCTGATGGATACTGACCCCATTGATCAATACCTCACCCGTGGTCGGGCGCATTAAGCCCGCCATTAAGCGCAATAAGCTGGTTTTACCGCTGCCATTGGGACCGCTGACTTGCAGCATATCCTTGGGCTTCACACTGACGTGTAAGTGCTCAAATAGCAGTCGCCAATCACGTTCACAGGCCAAGTTAACAGTTTCAAGATAAGCATCGGTCACAAACACATCGCCTTGCGAAAAAGTTTAGGTCAACCCACAGAGCAGCTTTACTGCTCTACTGACACTCCCATGAGGCGCGATTATACACAGCTGTGCCGCCCTCGCGGCAGGCATTTACAAAGCATTTACAAAGACTTGTACCTGCGCCATCAACTCAACAGCCCAGCAAGTGGTTGATGCAAGCGCGCTGAGTAGTACATCCCAGCAAAGCACAGTAAGGCCGTAGCATACGCCAACCAACGCACAGGTAAACTGTAAGTATTGCGAAAAGCAAAGAGCCCAAAGACCACATACAGCACCAGCAAAATCAATTTAACTTGCAACCAGGCGGCTGACAAAGGTGCGTAATCTAAAATCATTAACAATAAAAACGCAGCCAATAGCAGGCAGCTATCAATCATATAACTGAGGCGGTTTACTTTTTTTTGCCAATCAGTCGCGCGACTAGCTAATAAAACCCACAAGCCGCGCATAACAAACAAGCTGCCGCTGAGCAGCGCCAAACCCATATGAATATTTTTTATCAGCAGATAATGCTCAGCAAACATAGTGCTTTCTCCCCACCTCTGCAATCTATCGAACCTAACTTGCTAAGCTTTTATCTGGCCGCGCTGCAGATCATCACAGTGCGGGCTAGAGCATCAGTCTAAAGCCTAGCGGCCAGGACAAAATTGATTAAAAGCATAAGAACTAAATAGCCCTCGCCAGCCGCAAAAAAACCACTTAAAGCGGGTTGAGTCGGTCACGCCATGATCGAGAGAGAATTTTATATTGTTAAAGCGCTTGTAAATAGCTATTGGCCTGCAATAAATGCTTCTCATCGAGCCCACCAACCAATGCGGCTAAGTGTAGCTGATGAATAATCAGAGACACTTTGGCATCTAAAAGTTCCAGCTGTACCTGCGCCACTTTATTTTCCGCATCTAAACGCTCTAAGGTGGTGTTATCACCGAGTTCATGCCCTAAACGCGTCGCAGATAAGCGCTCTTGACTGGCCTTTAACGCCTTTTGTAATGCACTGACTTGCTGCCCACTGACCTGCACGCCGAGCCATGCGGCGCGCGTTTGCTGTTTAATCTGCTGACGTAGCAGATCACCTTGAGCACGCTTTTGATCCTGTAAGTGCAAGGCCTCTCGATGTTTAGAGCTGCGGTAACCACCGGTAAAGATAGGCACATTGAGCTGCACGCCGATCATCCACTCATCGGTTTTATTTAACGCTGCGCCGTAATCACCGCTGCCATCGAGCTTTTCGTAGCCTAAGCGCCCCACCAAATCCACTGTTAGGCTACTCCAACTCGAGTACTGCGCCACTTGCTCGGCAGCAATACTGACACCCTTATCATGCATCCGCAGCAATGGATTAAGCTGTACGACATCGTTTAGCCATTCACTTAGCGGATTCATTTCTGGCGCGGGTAAAGGGTCGCGCAACGGCAAGCTAAGTAAGTGTTGCGGCGCCTGTCTGGTCAGATCAGTGAAATCAGCCACCGCTAAATCAACCTGCATCTGCGCCGCAAGCAACTGCGCCTGCAAACCTTGCGCATGTGCCAGCGCTTCATAAGTGTCCGTTACGGGACGATCACCTAACTCAAAACGGGTTTGGGTTTCTTGTTGCAGTAAATCAACCTGTGTTTTCTGCTGGGTTAAAAAGTGCACTTTTTCACGTGCCAGCAGCACTGAAAAATAGCGTTGTGCCACGTTTAGTATTAAGTTTTGCTGTGCTGATTGCCACTGTAAATCAGCCACTTCAGCGGCAAGCCTTAATTGACGACTTTGCGCTAAACGTGCTCGATCTAACAACGGCTGCTTAACACCAATACCGTAATTGTATAGATCGCCACCACCAATAGAGGTATTAAACTCCACATCTTCTGAAGTCATAGTTGGCGTAATAAACTCGGCACCTTGTGTACTTGAGGTACGCCCGGCGCGCCCTGCTGTCGCCGTTGCAGCAACGCTGGGCAGCCACAAGCTACGTGCCTGATGCCGCTGCTCACCGCCAGCCTCAACCGCTGCTTGCTCAGCGCGGTACTCGGGATCATGGCCCTGCGCTAAACGCCACGTGTCAACTAAGTCCATCGGCTGAGCAACGCTGACGCTGTGCCACAGCACACCCAGTAACAGGCTAGCAAACAGATAACGTTTAGGCTTGCAGATCAATTGAGGCATGGCTAGCAACTCCTTAACAACCCGGTTTAATGCCAATTTTGCGCAGCAGCGTTTCCATCAAGCACCACTTGGTTAAACCACTCTGCAAGATATTTACCCCCACAAACAAGGTGAAAGCCAACCACCACTCACTGATAAACAGCGGACTAGAGGGTGCACCCAAAAGGATCGATAACACAATAAAAAGACCTGCGACTACGCGCACCACTTGCCATGACGTCATGACTTTTCTCCTTGTTGCTGAAGTTTATAAAGTTTATTGCGATAGGCTGCGTAATACAGCAATGGAATCACCACTAAGGTCAGTACGGTCGAAACCAGCACACCAAAGATCAGTGAAATAGCTAAACCATTAAAGATCGGGTCATCTAAAATAAAGAAGGCACCGAGCATCGCGGCCAAACCGGTTAAGACAATGGGTTGCGCGCGGGTAATTGCTGAGTTAATCACTGCCTGTTCCAGCGAGCGACCGGCTCTGACCTCTAAATTAATAAAGTCCACCAGCAAGATCGAGTTACGCACAATAATTCCAGCCAGAGCGATCATGCCAATCATGCTGGTCGCGGTGAATTGCGCACCGAGCAATGCATGCCCAGGCAATACCCCGATAATGGTCAATGGAATCGGCGCCATAATCACTAAAGGCGTTAAATACGAGGAGAAGTGCGCCACCACCAGTAAATAAATCAACAAGATACCAACCGCATAGGCGGCGCCCATATCACGGAAGGTCTCATAGGTGATCTGCCACTCACCATCCCATTTCAGCGCATAGTTGCGATAGGGATCTTGTGGCTGATTAATAAAGTACTCATCAATTGGCGTACCGGCTGGCGTAACAATCTCCTGCAACGCAGCGCGTGCAGCAAACACCCCATACAAGGGACTGTCCACCGCGCCCGCCATATCCGCGGTCACATAATGCACGGGCAGTAAATCTTTATGGTGAATGGGCTGCTCCTGCTGAGTATCTGAAATCGTCACCAGTTCAGCAATCGCCACCAAGGTATTCTGCGCAGTGCGCACCTTAAGCTGCAGCAGCGTGGCTAAATCACCCTGTAACTCTGGACTTAACTGAATATAGGCCGACGTTGGATACTTGCTGCCATCATGCAACCAGGTCGCCGCCTCCCCCTGCAGCCCAGCACGCAAGGTGGTAACGATATCAGCCTGAGCCACCCCCAATTGGCTAGCTTTTTGCCGATCAATCAATAACAGCTTACGTGGCGCATCAGCAATTGCACTGTCATCAATATCGACCATCCCCTCAACCTCAGCAAACACCGCACGCACTGCATCACCCACCTGCTGTCGTCCTTCAGCCGTTGGCCCATAAATCTCCGCCACCACCGGCGCATGTACCGGCGGACCCGGCGGCACTTCCACCACCTTCAGATTGGCATTGAAACGTTGACCGATCGCCTGCAAGGCTGGGCGCAAACGTGTAGCAATCGCATGACTTTGCTCTGAGCGGTGCGCCTTATCAACCAAGTTGACTTGGATATCACCGCTTTCGCTGTTGCTGCGCAAGTAATACTGGCGCACCAAGCCATTAAAATTAATCGGCGCAGCCGTGCCAGCATAGGCTTGATAATGGATGACTTCTGGCACTGTCGCTAAGTAAGCACCCAACTCACCCAATACAGCCGAAGTTTGCTCTAAGGGTGTGCCAGCCGGCATATCTAGGATAATTTGAAACTCTGACTTATTATCAAACGGCAGCATTTTCAACAGCACTAAGCCAGACACCGGCAGCAGCATCGACAAACCAATAAGCGCCATGACTCCCAGTCCTAAGAAAAAGCGATTGAGCGTGCCGCGCTGTGGATCTAAAAAGGGTTTGAAAATACCTTCAAATAAACGGCTTAACAAGGCTGGCAATCGCGCAGGTTTATTTGCGCTCAGTTCAAGTTGTGCCGGCACTTTATGCCGCAACCATAAGCGTGCCAACCAAGGCGTTAAAGTAAAGGCAATCGCCAATGACAGCACCATCCCCATACTGGCATTAATCGGAATCGGACTCATATAGGGACCCATTAGACCACTGACAAAGGCCATGGGTAATAAAGCAGCAATCACGGTGAAAGTGGCTAAAATTGTTGGACCACCGACCTCATCCACCGCAAATGGAATAATTTCTGTCAGGCTTTTCTCAGGGTGCAAACTTTGATGTCGGTGAATATTTTCTACCACGACAATCGCATCATCGACCAAAATACCAATGGAGAAAATCAAGGCAAATAACGACACGCGATTGAGGGTAAAGCCCCATGCCCACGAGGCAAATAAAGTAGCTGCTAAAGTTAAACCGACCGCCACACCAAGAATGGCTGCCTCACGGCGCCCCAGCGCAAAAAACACTAAAGCCACCACTGATAGGGTGGCAAAAATCAATTTCTGAATCAGTTGACGGGCTTTTTCATTGGCTGTAGCGCCGTAGTCACGGGTTTCGACCACTTCAACGCCATCGGGAATCAGGGTATTTTGCAGCTCAGCCACACGCTGCATCACTGCATTAGACACATCAATAGCATTTTCACCGGGCTTTTTCGTCACAGTTAAAGTGATTGCGGGATACTCTTGCCCCGCTTCACCCACGCTACCAAAACGCACTGAATTACTCGGTTGTAACGGTCCATCACTGACAGTGGCGACATCGCTTAAATAAATAGCACGTCCATCCCGAACCGCCACCACCAGTTCAGCTACGTCCTGCGCATCACTTAAAAAGCCACCTGCATCAATCTGCACCTGAGTGTTGCCGCGAATAAGATTGCCCACGGGCAAGCCTAGATTAGCTGACTGCAAGGTGGTGCGCAGATCATTGACAGTCAGCCCCAGCGCACTTAAGCGCTCGGGCTGAAGATCAATGCGTACCGCACGCCCAGGACCACCAATACTGCGTACTTCACGGGTACCCGGCACACGCTTAATCTCAACTTCAATACTGTGCGCGATGCGCTCTAAATCGTAGGCACCACTATCCTCGGCAGTGCTATACAGGGTCAGCGCGACAATAGGTACATCATCAATCCCCATAGGCCGAGTAATCGGCGCTAATACACCAAAATCTCTAGGCAGCCATTGTTCATTGGAGCGTAAGGTATCGTGCAGGTAAACCAAGGCATCATTGCGCGGCACACCCACGGCAAATTGCACCGTCAGTACTGCCATACCCGGCTGCGAAACCGACATCACATGCTCAACACCGGTCATTTGCGATAACACTTGCTCGGCAGGCGTGGTCACCATACTGACCACATCACGCACTGCAGCACCTGGAAACGGAATAATCACGTTGGCCATGGTGACATTGATTTGCGGCTCTTCTTCTTGCGGAGTGACCAAAATAGCAAACAAACCGAGCAATAACGCCAACAAAGCCAATAAAGGGGTAATTTGCGCAGTTTGAAACGCTGCGGCAACACGGCCAGAAACACCTAAGACAGGTCGCATACTTACTCCTTACTTACGGCATGGTGATCAAGCAGAACCCACTCACCTTCAGCTAAACCACTGCGAACTTCCACAAATTCATGATCAGACACACCTAAACGCACTTGTCTTAACAATGCTTTGTGCTGCCCGCTAAGCACATAGACTGCAGTCAGCTCAGCACGCTGGATCACTGCTGCTTTAGGAATAAATAAACGTTGATCCTGCCCAACCACGGTAGATTGCAGTAATTGAACTTTAACAGGCTGCCCGGGAAATAAATCACCTTGTGGGTTAGCCACAGCAATGCGCAAACGTACGGTATGGGTGGCACGATCAGCGGTAGGTAACACTTGTATTTGCTCTACAGTTAACAAGCGCTGCTGATACAGGATACGAAGCGCAGCAGTGTTTTTATTCGCAAGATTGATCTGCTCGGCGGCCGCCAGCGGAATCGCGACACTGACACGCAAGGCTTTTGGATTAAATAACGACAGCAACGGCATCCCAGGCATGGCCATCTCGCCTTGCATCGCGGGGACATCAATCACCAGCCCATCATAGGGTGCCCGAATCACAAAAAAATCGCTGTTGACTTGCGCCGCTTGCGCTTGCGCCTGTTGGGCTTTTAACTGCGCTGCGGCCGCACGCTGCTGAGCTTCAACCCGCTCTAAAGCAGCTTTACTGATGTAGTTTCTGGCAAATAGCTGTTTTTGTCGCTGTAGCTCTTGGGTTAAAGCATGCAACTCAGCGCGCTCTGCATCCACTTGCGCGGTCATCGCAGCCTGTTGCTGTTTGGCTTGGCTTGCATCAATCTGCATTAAAACTTGCCCAGCACGTACTTGATCGCCGGCACGCACTGCAATCTGTTCGATCACCCCTGCTACTTGCGCCGCTATAGAGGTTTGTGTCACCGCCTCAATATGCCCTTCATACACAGCACTGCGGGCTAAAGATCCACGCGTGACCTGAGCAGTTACCGGCTCTTGAGCAACCGCGCAGGTACTGATCAGTACAGCCGCAAAAGCAAAAAACACCTGTCTTATTATCGTCACTTGCACATCCTCAAACGATAGTTTACCTAATCCTTAATTGATTATGTGACGATGCTTATGGATATGCAAGCAGCTATTGCTCACTGCTCGCGCGACCTAAGAGGTATGAAATAGAAAAAGTGTTTTGCAAGCTTAGGTACCTTGCACCTTGCTCGAACTGGCATGGTACAAACTAGGGCACAGATTGCGCAGGGCTGCGCTGATATTGAGGGGTAGCAAATAAAACGACAGACATAAAAAAGCCCCAATTAAGGGGCTTTGATACTAATAGGGTCTATGTGAAACCCTTATATGGTGCGGACAGAGAGACTCGAACTCTCACACCTCGCGGCGCCAGAACCTAAATCTGGTGTGTCTACCAATTCCACCACGTCCGCTTCTTGCTCACGTATAATGCTTTAAAAGCATTATATTTTCCAAATATGGGGTGGACGATGGGTCTCGAACCCACGACACCGGGAATCACAATCCCGTGCTCTACCGACTGAGCTACGCCCACCATATTGCATGTCACTTTAACACACTTACTTCGTTCGCCCTAATGGCGCGCCCGGCAGGATTCGAACCTGCGACCACCCGCTTAGAAGGCGGGTGCTCTATCCGACTGAGCTACGGGCGCTTGTTGTAATCAACTACTAGGTAGTGACTCTTTCAAGGCTCTCTGCTGTCCAATATGACTTGATCAGCTTTCGTATCCAGCTTCAGGCTGTACTGGGTAAGCGGGGCAAATATTACAGAGCAGAACCGATACCGTCAACCCTTATTTGTAAAATAATCAAATAGATAGTGATTAGCATAAAATACCTCTCAAGCATCTTTGCCCCCTACCGCCGAGCATGCGAGAATAGCACCCATCTTTTTTACTCAAATTAGTATGGCTCATAACCTCATGACAGCACAATTGATTGACGGCAAACAGATCGCCGCAGATATTCGACACACTATCGCCCAACAAGTACAGACTCGCCTTAACCAAGGTTTGCGTGCACCAGGCTTAGCAGTGATTCTAGTCGGCAATGATCCTGCCTCTGAGGTTTATGTCGCGCATAAGCGTAAAGACTGTGAACAAGTGGGTTTTCAATCACAAGCCTATGACTTATCCGCCACGACCACGCAAGAAGAACTACTGAGCTTAATCGACACCCTTAATGCTGACGACACGGTCGATGGTATTTTGGTACAACTGCCACTGCCTAAGCATTTAGATTCATCGCTATTACTTGAGCGCATCAACCCCTATAAAGATGTCGACGGTTTCCACCCCTATAACGTAGGCCGTTTAGCTCAACGCATGCCTCTGCTACGCTCATGCACGCCAAAAGGCATCATGACCCTGCTTGAACACACAGGTGTTGATTTGCATGGCTTAGATGCTGTGATTGTTGGCGCATCAAATATTGTCGGCCGACCCATGGCGCTGGAGCTGCTGCTGGCAGGCTGCACCACGACGATCACCCACCGCTTCACTACAAACCTAGAAGAGCATGTACGCCGTGCAGACCTGGTGGTAGTGGCCGTTGGCATTCCTAACCTAGTTAAAGGTGAATGGATTAAACCGGGCGCAGTGGTGATTGATGTCGGTATTAATCGCCAAGACAATGGTCAACTGATTGGTGATGTTGGCTTTGCCGAGGCCGTTAAGCGCGCCGCATGGATTACCCCTGTGCCAGGTGGTGTTGGCCCGATGACCCGCGCCTGCTTGCTAGAAAACACCTTACAAGCCTGCCAACAAGCAGAAAAGTAACAACTACAGCACTGCTATACTGTTTTATCTGCCGCATCTGAGCGCGGCAGATAAAACAGGTCTTACAAACATTTTTTCAACATTGCATTAATTTTTTGCGCACGCGGATCCATCAACACGCTAGCACCGAGACTATTGGTAATAAAAGCGACACTCACCTCACGCTCAGGGTCAGCACACCCCAAAGTACCGCCAGCACCCGGATGACCAAAGCTGCGCGCGCCTAATGCATAGCTGGCCGGCAACTGATCCGCCTGCTCCAACATACAACCTAAACCAAAGCGGGTATGGGTCAATAAGGTTAAATCCATCCCCTCACTCTGCTCAGTCAACATCTCGCGAAGCATCTCGCCATCCAGTAATTGACCTTGCAATAAGCCCGTATAAAACCCTGCTAAACCGCGCGCGGTGCTGTGCGCATTGGCTGCTGGCTGCTGCATACGCCGCCACTCAAGTTTATTGGTACTGGTCATCATCGACGGTGGATTGGCAAAGGCTTTAGCTGTCATGCCCCGCGGGTTGTGACCCATACTCTGCATTAAACGCACGGATGTCGGATCAGAGACACCAGCCTTCATGCGCATCACATCACCCACTCGCGGTAATTGCTGGTCTGTCAGGCCCAGATACAACTCCAACTGTAACGGCTGTGCAATCCGCCGCGCGATCGCCTCTCCCGGCTCACAACCTTCAATACGACGAATCAACTCCCCGACCAGCCAGCCATACGTCATTGGCGCATAACCGTGCGCACTACCGGGCGTCCACCACGGCGGGGTATTTTGCACGGCGCTAATCATTCGCGACCAATCATACAATGCTTCAGCGGCGAGCGGCTCCAGCACGGCCGGCAGCCCCGCTTGATGACTGAGTACCTGGCGCAAGGTAATGTGCTGTTTACCCTGCGCGGCAAATTCTGGCCAATAGTCAGCCAGCGGCACATCCAACTGCAGGCGCCCTTCAGCGACCAGTTGCAGCAGTAATACGGCAGCAACCGGCTTTCCGCTGGAAAAAATATTGACCAAGGTATCGCGCTGCCAGAGCTGTTCGCCGTGGCGGTCAATCACCCCACCCCATAGATCCATCACCGTTTCACCGGCAACTTGCACACATAAGGCCGCGCCGCGTTGCTCGGGATCTTCTAATAGTTGCGTAAACACATCGAGCACGCTCGAAAATGCACTGTCACTAACGCCATCAATATGCATACTGACCTCTATTTATCACTGTAGATTTTTAGTCAATTTCACGTCGAAATGGGGGCAATGAATTTAAAATAGCCTTGCCATAGCGCTGCGTGACTAAGCGGCGATCGAGCAAGGTCACACTACCGGTATCTTGCTCATTACGCAGTAAGCGCCCGCAGGCCTGAATTAAACGCAAGGACGCATCAGGCACGGCAATTTCCATAAAGGGATTACCACCACGCGCCTCAATCCACTCCGACAAAGCAGCCTCTACCGGATCATCCGGCACGGCAAAAGGTATTTTAGCGATCACCACATGCTGGCAATAAGCCCCTGGCAAGTCGATACCCTCGGCAAAACTGGCCAAGCCAAATAATACGCTGACCTGACCTTTATCAATCTGCGCTTTATGCTTCACTAAGGTTTCTTGACGCGATAAACCACCCTGAATCAAGATGCGCTTGCGCCATTCGGCATCCACACCAGCAAACACATCCTGCATTTGTCGCCGCGAAGAAAACAGCACCAGACTGCCTTGCGCACCCGCTACGATTGCTGGTAACTCACGAATAATAGCCTGCGTATGCGCATCAGCATTACGCGGATCAGCACGCAAATCAGGCACCCGCAATACGCCAGCTTCAGCATACTTAAAGGGACTGGGCACCACAGCTTTTTTCGACTCAAAGGGTAAGCCAGCACGCATATTAAAGCGGTCAAAGCTACCCAGTGCGGTTAAAGTAGCCGAAGTGATCAAGGCGCCATGCGCGACATTCCATAAATGCCGGCGCAAGGTTTCTGCGGCCAAAATAGGACTGGCATTCACTTCAATATCAAAGGCAGCCCCAGCATCGGCTAAGGACAACCAACGTGCCATCGGAGGGCTTTTCTCAGGGTCTTCTGCAGTAAAGGCCAACCATAACTCTTGATTATTTTCTGCGCGCGCTAAAAGACTACCAAAGAGTGGGTACCATTCTTCGGCCTGGTGACTGGCTAGATTTAAGCCCGGCTCGCCATCCATAGCTTTTTTTAGCAATTCAGTGACCCGGCTAAAAATATCGGTCAACTTAACGAATTCTTTTTTCAGTTCAACACCCAACTCTCTTAACTCTACGGGAATCACGCCACCGACAAAACGGTAACGTGGCTTCTCATAGCTATCAGGATCATTATTGGGCCGAAACTCAGCCAACTGCTCACACAAGGTAAACATAAACTGCATTTGCGTACGCAAGCTCTTTGCCATTGACGGCACCGGCTCAAGTAATCGGCCAAGCTCCCCCGGCAAAGGGTTTTGTGCCAGTAAGCGCGTTAGGTTTTTATCGACTTGCAGCAGCCAGTCCGCAGTTGAGCGCAGGCGCGTAAAATGCGCAAAGTGGCCAATGGCTTTGTCAGGTAAATGATGGCCTTCATCAAACACATAAATGGTTTCCCGCGGATCAGGCAGCACCGCACCGCCACCCAAGGCCAAATCAGCCAAGACCATATCGTGGTTCGTGACGATCACATCCACTTTGGTCATGCCTTCACGGGCCTTATAAAAAGCGCACTGCTGAAAATTGCCACAATGACGGCCGGTGCACTGCGTATGATCAGTGGTCACCCGCGACCAGGTGATATCTTCAAGTACCTGCGGCCAACTATCACGATCACCATCCCAACGATTGCTGCCGAGCTTATTGATCATCTCAGTGAAGAGTTTTTCGCTGTCGCTGTCCACTTCAATATGAAAACCATCATCGGCAAACATCTGCGCAGTGGCCTGTTCAGCTTCACCATGCTGGGATAACGCATCCAGTTTGGATAAGCATAAGTAGCGACCACGGCCTTTAGCTAAGGCGTAACTAAAATTCAAACCGCTGTTTTTAATAATATCGGGCAAATCTTTATCAACAATTTGCTCTTGCAACGCCACGGTCGCCGTGGCAATCACCAAACGTTTGCCGGCCGCTCGCGCAGCAGGAATAGCCGCTAGGCTATAGGCCACAGTTTTTCCGGTTCCCGTGCCTGCTTCAATCGCTACGACAACAGGATCACCTGTGCGTTTACCCTCGTCGTCCACCGCGATATCGCCCAAGGCTTTCGCCACTTCAGCAATCATCAAGCGTTGGCCGTAGCGCGCCTTAAGCCCCTTGGCATCCAAAAAGCGTGTATAAGCGCTTTGGATAGTGTTTTTTAATTCATCGCTGAGCATGTTGCATCCACTTTTTTTGGACTGTATGTTTGTTCAGTACCCATCTAAAAACGTATAATAGTCTGTTTATACGCTTTGTGCTCTACGGATTACTTATGACTGAGACGAGACCCTGCCCTTGCAACCCTAATAGGGCCTTACACGACTGCTGCGGCCGCTACCATTTAGGTGCACTGGCAAGCAGCGCCCAAGCCTTAATGCGCGCACGTTACAGCGCCTATGCAACCCAGCACATTGAGTTTATAAAAAGCACCAGTCTCCCTGCCCAGCAGGCACACCTGGATATGGCGGCAATTGCCCAGTGGAGTCAAAACAGTCAATGGTTAGGATTAGAGGTTATCGCAGAAACACTCGCGCAAGATCAACGCCATGCCACTGTTGAGTTTATTGCGCATTGGCAAGACGAGCACGGTCGCCAACAGCATCAAGAAACTTCTTTATTTATTAAGCCTGCTGAGCGTTGGTTTTTTTATGACCCTACTGCGCCGCTACGAGCAGAACGTAATGCGCCTTGCCCTTGTGCAAGCGGTTTAAAGTTTAAAAAATGCTGTGCGCCTTATTTTTAGAGTAGCCCAGCTAAAACCGCTAGGCCTATTTATCCAGCAATTTAAGATGGGATGTATCGGGCAGCGCAACCGGTGCTGGACGCGCGAGCTGACCCATCTCACTGCCCACTGGCGCAAGGCTAAATGCGGACAAGTCCATATCAGGCGCAGCGACCTCCTCGGGCGTTGTCTGTAAATCATCACCCAACGGCGCGATGCCAAAATCCGGGGCCTGCACATTACGAAAGGCCGCCATATATTCATCACGCGGCGTGACCTGCAACAGCGCATAACCTGCCGCATAGGGCAATGTGGGCGTAGATTGTGACGATTCCTCAGCAGGCAAGCCCGGAATGATCTCCTCCTCAGGCTCGGCATACAAATCACGCACCTGCAATACCGCGCCTACATGCTGAAAAGCCGCGTGGTATTTTGCCACACCAGCGGCATCCAACCCCTTCTTCAGTACCACACGCTGACCGGAAAAAAGTCTCTCCAGCAATGCCGCATCGGCTTGAAACAGGCGGGCGATGTCGGCTTTCACCTGCTCTAGTTCAGCCCCTGGGTGTATTTGCCCGGAAAAAGCAATTTCGAACTGTTGCATATTCAACCCTCGATGATCCATGATTCATCCAGCAATGTAATTGATATATCTTATGTAAACAGGCACTGTGCATGTCTTATTTACCACGACCAACATTTGCTTGATACACTGCGGCAAGATTTGGAGCTAATCAATGAGCAATTTGGCAACTATAAAAAAAACATCTGCACTGTTGGTGCTCTTAGCGCTATTGAGCTCAGTTAGCGGCTGCTCTACTTGGGTCAGCAGCAGTTTTAAAAAACCTGATGTACAATTAGTCGATGTTGAACTGGTGCATGCTAGATTACTTGAGCAACAATTTATTTTACACTTTCGTGTAGACAACCCCAACTCACAAAGTCTGCCAATGCGTGGTATGAACTACCGGATTCTGCTCAATAACACGCCGCTTGCCAGTGGCAGCAATAGCCAATGGATCACCGTACCAGCCAACGGACATGCCTACTTTAAAATGCCTGTGCACACTAATCTGTGGCGACATATGAAAGTTGTGGTGCGTATGTTAGAAAAACCTGATCAGCCGATTCATTACGCCCTACATGCTGATGTAAAAACTGGACTTTTGTTCAGCAAAAAAATCAATATCCTACGTCACGGTGATATCATTCCCGGCGACTATATTCGCGAGTAATTGTTATGTCCTCTACAGAACACGTCCACGGCCCCGACTGCCAACACCATCATCACGAGCCGGTACAACAACCCCACGTACACGGCCCAGATTGTAATCATAGCCAGCATGAACCCGTGCGCAATCCGTTAAAAGCCATTGGCCGTAACGATCCATGCCCATGCGGCAGTCAAAAAAAATACAAAAAGTGTCACGGCGCTTAATGTGCAAACGTTCTCAAATATCTGGCTGCTTGTCGCCGCTGCTTGCATTTTAGGCTTAGCCGCCTACGCCACGGTTTTATGGCGTAAGGTCTGGCAAGCCGAACAGCAACGCAGGCAGCGTAGCAGCGAACAAAAGCAGCAGCGTCGCGATGATTTAATGGTCTTGGCCAACGGCTTTTTAAGTGAACAAATGCCTTGGGCTGAAGGCTGCATTCGCATTAAAGTCATTTTGGATCATTACGACTCTGAAATGGCAATGCACCCTGACTATCAAGTATTACAAAGCGTCTTTAGCGCTACTGAGCATATCCCTACCCATGATGCATGGCGTGAACTCAGCAGTGCAGAAAAGAAAACCTTTATGCAACTGCTCAATGAGCTGGAACAACAGCATAAGGCGCATTCCACACAGGTGGTGCAACAGCTGCTAAAACATTTACAGGCTTAATCAGTCGCTTCATTGTCAAGGTTATGACTGAGCTCAAGGCGGGCACGATCTTGCCACTGCTCAGCAATCTCAGTCTTAACCGACACACCCAGCTGTTGAAAATCACTGGCCTGCTTAATTAAGTTACCTCGCCCATTGACCAGCTGATCACAGGCTTTACGGTAGGCCTCTTGCGCTCGATCCAAGCTATTACCGATGCCATCCATACTGCCAAGAAAGATACGTAACTTATCGTAGACTTTAGCGGCACGTTCAGCCAACTCGGCAGTACTGCGACTTTGCTCTTCAAAGCGCCACAATTGCCGCACAATGGTTAAACTGGCCAACAAGGTACTGGGCGTGGCAATTAAAATATTTTGCTCAATGGCACGCTGCAACAAACCATCATCAGCGCGCATCGCATCGGCAAAAGCCGACTCAATGGGCACAAACATAAACACCATATCCGGCGTATTCAGACCTGGCAAAGCGGCATAATCGCGCTCGGCCAACTCAGCTACTCGCGCCGAAAACGCACTGACATGCTCCAGCAGCGCTTGCGCACGTAGCGTCTCATCCTCAGCATTGACATAGCGTAAATAGGCATTCAACGACACCTTAGCATCAATAATTAAATGTTTATTTTGCGGCAAATACACAATCGCATCTGGACGCTTGCGCCCTTCACTGGTGGTAAAGCTAACCTCACGGGCAAAATCTTTACCCAGCTGCAAACCGGCACGCTCTAACACATTCTCTAAAATCAGCTCTCCCCAATTACCTTGAGTTTTTTTCTGGCCACGCAAAGCACTGCTTAACTCATGGGCTTCTTGAGTGATCTGCTGATTGAGTTCTTTGAGCTGCAAGAGTTGTTGCTGTAAGGAGGCTTGCTGTTGCACATCTTTATGATGAATATCTTCGACCTTCTGCCGAAACCCATCAATTTGTTCGCGAAAAGGTTTGAGCATCGCTTCTAGGGATTGCTGACTACTCTGTGTCAACGACTGGCCACGCGCCTCAAAAATTTGCGTTGCTAACTGCTCAAACTCTAATTTTAATTGCGCACGACTGTCTTTAAGCAATTGCTGCTGCTCTAATAAATGCTGCTCTTTTTGTGCACTTAAGCCGCGCAACGAGGCAAATTCTTGCTGTAACTGCTGATGTTCCTGCTGCAACTTAAGATAAAGCGCGCGCTGCTCTGCCGAGGTGTTCTCACACAGCAATTGTTGCTCTTTAAGCTCACGATAACTGGCTTGCGCTGCGTCCGCAAGGCCGCGCCCTTGCAACAACTGTTCATGCAAGGCGCTGTGCTCGGCTTTGAGCTGCTGATAGTCTGCATGGCGCTGTTGCAGTTGCGCATAGAGTTGATCTTGCTGGCTGCCTGACACCTGCAAATCAGTATCTTGACGGTGCAACTGCTCTTGCGCGGCCAGCAGCGTGACCTGTTGCTCGGTCAGCTGTTGCTGCAAGCGTTGCGCGCGAACAAACTGTTGCACAGCAAAGCCTAGTAGCATAACGACCAACAATAACGGCGCAGCATATATGCTGAACTGTGGCATGGTTAATCCAAACATAAAGAATCACCTTGTGCAGCCAAAGATAACTCAGCGCCAGCAGACTGCTTGCGCGCATTTTTCGCCGCACGAATAAAGCACAACATCCATTGCGCAACGATTTGACCATCATGGGCACTGGCTAAGCTCTGACAAGCAGTTTGGTACTCTTGCGGACAATACATAGACTGGCGTAATGTCAGCAACCCCTCAGAGAACTCATAGGTGAACTCTGGATGCCCCTGAAAGCACAACACCTGCCGCCCTACGACAAAAGCTGCATTTTCACAAAAATCACTACTGGCTAATAACGCAGCACCTGCAGGCAAAGCAGTGACCTGATCACGGTGACTGATCAACAGTTGAAACTCATTCTCGGTGCTAGGCAACCATTCAGGCTTATATTCTAAACGGTAACGATGCACCCCCAGCCCCCAGCCTTTACTGCAGCGCTGCGTATCGCCGCCCAACACCAAGGCAAGAATCTGATGACCAAAGCAAATCCCTATAAGCACATCACCCTGCTCAAAACGCTCACGTAAATAAGCACGAAAAGTAACAATCCACGGATCATTGGCAAAAGAATCGGCCTTACTGCCGGTCACCAGATAGGCATCAAATTGCTGATCAGACTGCGGATACTCACCCCTCAGCACATTAAATACTTGAAATTCCAGATCGGCAGCTTGAGCGGCCAATAACTGTTTAAACATCTGGCCAAAGCCAATAAAAGCATCCTGCATCGCTGGATGCAGATCATCAGCCTCTAAAATACATAATCGTAACGTCATTTAGGCACCGCATAACACTGAGCAAACGCACAGTATAGATGACATCAGAGCGCGCCTGTAGGGCTAAATACAGCAGCGTAGGCCTACTCGTTAGCGCGTATACTTTTATACCCGCTTAAACAAAAAAACCGACTCAACTTTACAGTTGAATCGGTTTTTTTTAAGCCATCACGATCAAGGCCTGATTAGCTCAGCATGCGTATTAATCTTCGCGATAGCGACGCAGCTTCAATGCTTTACCGGCAACACGGGTATCTTTTAATTTACCCAGCAAGCTTTCTAAACCCTCTTCTGGCAATTCAACCAGGCTGAAGCTTTCACGAATTTGGATACGGCCAATCGCTTCACGAGACAAACCACCTTCGTTAAGGATCGCGCCCAGTAAGTTACGTGCAGCAACACCGTCACGTACACCCAGCGCGGTACGGCAACGTACTTTACCTTCGCTCAGCGCTAGTGGTGCGCGACGCTCGCGTCCACCTTCACCACGATCACCTCGATCACCACGTGATTCGCTACGTCCTTCACCACGACCGCCTTCACTGCGACCACCACCGTCACGCGAACCACGCTGAGCGCGATCATCACGACTGCGTGCAGTCATTACAGGCTGCTCACGCTCAACACCGGCTAAAGTAAAGGCCTGACCTTCAGTGGTTTTTGCTAATAAGCCTAGCGCCAACTCTTCAACAGAACAGTTCAGCTCGGTGGTCAAATGAGTCAGTAACTCGATATTTTGGTTTTCTTTGTCTTTTACGCGCGGCGTTAAGTCTTGGGTAAGACGACGGATACGCGCTTGCAAAATAACTTTAGCATCCGGCAATAAGATTTCTGCAACTTTCTGACCAGTCACACGCTCAATCACCTGCAACATACGACGCTCACGCGGAGTCACTAGCAATAAAGCACGACCATCACGGCCAGCACGGCCAGTACGACCAATACGGTGCACATAAGACTCTGGGTCGTATGGCATATCAATATTGAATACGTGAGTGATGCGCGGTACATCAAGACCACGTGCCGCAACGTCAGTGGCAATCACAATATTTAAACGACCATCTTTTAATGAATCAATCACGCGCTCACGTTGATTCTGCGCGATATCACCATTGAGTGCGGCAACTTTGTAGCCTTTGGCTTCAAGTGCTGCTGCAATATCTAAAGTGGCTTGTTTGGTACGCACAAAACCGATCATTGCATCAAAGTCTTCGACTTCAAGTAAACGCAAAATAGCATTCACTTTTTGATCGGCGTGTACCATCAGGTGAGCTTGATCAATACGCGCGACTGTTTGTGTTTTGCTAGCAATTTTAACTTGCTGCGGTTGACGCAAGTGCTTTTCAGCAATGCCACGAATCGAGGCGGGCAAGGTCGCAGAAAAGAGTACGGTCTGACGATCATCAGGCATGGCATTGAAAATAACTTCCAAGTCATCCATAAAGCCAAGTTTTAACATCTCATCGGCTTCATCAAGGACTAAGAATTTAATCGTCGAGAGCAAACCACCGTTACGGCTCAGGTGATCAACTAAACGACCAGGGGTCGCCACAATCACTTGTGCACCGTTACGGATTGCTTTCAGTTGCGGGCCCATCGGCGCGCCACCATAAATTGCGACAACATTCACGCTTGGCATTTGTGCTGCAAAGCTTTCAAATGCAGTGGCCACCTGTAAGGCCAACTCACGGGTCGGTGCCAGCACCAACACTTGTGCTTCGCGACGGTTAGCATCAATACGCGACAAAATAGGTAATGCAAACGCAGCCGTTTTACCGGTACCGGTTTGTGCCTGGCCAATCATATCGTGGCCAGCCATAATTAACGGGATAGACTGTGTTTGAATTGGGGAGGGCTCTTCGTAACCAACTGCAGTAATAGCTGCAAGCACTGAAGGGTGAAGACCTAGGGTGGAAAAATTTCCGACTTCTGGGGTAGTTTCGATTTCTTGGGTCATTGGTATGCCTTATATGCATCCGCAAAGACCCATGAAAGCTGCACACGCCGTGAAAGACCATAATGGTCGCCCTTTTGGCAGCCTATTTGCGAGTATTTGCGAGAACGCTGTTTAGAAAAAACGTCTAGGATAGTCCTGTTGAGGACAAGCAGTCGAAGCAGTACTTCGGGATATTGCAGTAACCTTAACGGTGGCCGATCTGGCCGGCGCATAGTATAGACACTTTCATAGGCGTCTGGCTAGCCCTTGTTAGCTAAGTTATAGCGACAAGTCTAGTTTACTTTTAAAACTACGCAAAATACCGCTCAACGGATCAACAAAACTGATCTGCTTTGCTAAGAGCTTAAGCGGTTGCGTGTAATCATCATATGCAGCCATCTCTTGCAAATGCGGATAGAGTGGATCATTGACTATCGGCGCGCCTAGCGCAGCTAAGTGTACACGCAATTGATGCTTACGCCCAGTTACAGGGTAGAGTCGATAACGCCACAACGCACCATACTGCTCACACACTTCAATCACCGTATCACTGTTGGCAAGACCTGGGACTTCTTGCATGCGGAAAAACGGCTGCGCAGGCTCCAGTCGACTGCTATGCCGATAAGGCCACTCACGATCAGGTAATGCGGGCGCCAGCGCTTCATAGCACTTAAACACTTTACGCTCACGAAATAAACGTTGATAAGCACCACGACTGCTGGGATTGACTGAAAACAATAGCACCCCAGCGGTTAAACGATCGAGACGATGAATCGGCACAATATCAGGATTATCTAAGCGCACCATTAACCGCCGCAAAACGGTTTCTTCAACGTAGCGACCGGCCGGCATAGTCGGTAAAAAGTGTGGTTTATCAACCGCAACTAGATGTTCATCTTGATAAAGAATGCGTTCAGTAAAGGGCACCTTAGTCTCCTCAGGTACTTCACGAAAATAATACACCAAGCCGCCGCTCTGATAAGGCTCGCTCGGCAGCAAACAGTGCTGCTGTGCATCCAGCACTTTACCGGCCTGCATGCGCTGCTGCCATATATCACGGCTGATCGTAGGAAACTGTTCAACCAAAAAATCCAAAAGCAGCCCATAAGGCTGATCCGGCAGGCGCACTTTACTGGCGCCCAGCAAACTATAAGCAGTCATAGCAGCAATTAATGCAAGGTATGCTCAGAAGAATCATCGTCATCTGTTTCACTGAGCGCTTCTTCTTCAGCCAAATGTCCTGCAGCCAGTAAACCGGCATGAAACATTTCTTTAGCAATATCAATATAACGGGCCTTTAAAAAATCACGCGCCTCGCTTGAAAAAACCAGGGTGACTAAAGCTGACTCCTCTTCCGAGCGGCGCAACACAATTCTGCCGTCGGGTAATTCAACAATTTCCAAAAACGCACTGGACATAAATAACTCTTTAAAATCAAATAAAACACTGCGGGGTCGAGATCAGACCCCGCAGACGAGAAGGTTTAAGCGAGCGGTTTACTTTTTACGCTTGTCTTCGACCTGCCATTTTTTACCGTCATAAAATGCTTTCCAACCGCTTGGCTTGCCTTCAATCTCTGACTGCACATACTGCTCTTTGGTTTTACGGCTGTAGCGAATCACGGCAGGCAGGCCATCCGGATCATGGGTTGGCGCCGTGAGCAAATAATGGTACTTCGGATCGATTTCAGCTTTATGTGGCAGCAACTCGAGGACTAAAGGTGCACGTGTCTCACGCTTTTTCGGAAACTGGCTGGCGGCCAAAAACATACCTGCAGCACCATCACGCAATACATAAGTGTCCTCCACTTTCAGGCATTGCAGCTCAGGCATTGGCACCGGATCCATTTTTGGTGGCGCCGCTTCACCGCTGCGCAACAGTTTACGCGTGTTTTTACACTCGCTATTGGTGCAACCAAAATACTTACCAAAACGGCCGGTCTTAAGCTGCATCTCACTGCCGCACTTATCGCACTCAAGACTTGGACCTTCATAGCCTTTAATGCGGAACTGCCCTTCTTCAACTTCAAAGCCACTGCAGTCGGGGTTATTACCACACACATGCAGCTTACGTGTTTCATCTAGCAAATAGGCATCCATGGCCGTCCCGCACTTCGCACAGCGACGTTTATTACGCAACAGTAACGACTCTGACTCACCCTCATCATCGGCGGCCACTTCATCCCCCGGAACCAGGTTCATGGTCGACTTACAACGCTCTTTCGGTGGTAAGGCATAGCCTGAGCAGCCGAGAAACACACCGGTTGACGCGGTACGAATCATCATCGGACGACCGCACTCTTTACAAGGGATATCGGTTAGGGTTGGCGCGTTCTCACGCATGCCATTTTCAGCCGAATCAGCCAACTCAAGCTTCTGCTTAAAGTCTTTATAGAACTCATCCAACAGCTGCTTCCATTGCAGTGTGCCATGCGCCACGCTATCTAAGCGCTCTTCCATCTGCGCGGTAAAATTGTAATCCATCAGATTAGCAAAACTTTCACCTAAGCGCTCAGTGACAATATCGCCCATTTTCTCTGCGTAGAAACGACGATTTTGGATCGCCACATAGCCGCGATCTTGAATGGTCGAAATAATTGCGGCATAGGTCGATGGACGACCAATGCCTTGCTTTTCTAATTCTTTAACTAAGCTGGCTTCACTGTAGCGTGCCGGCGGCTTAGTGAAGTGCTGCGAGGGATCCAGTTTAAGCAAGTTAAGCACATCGCCTTTTTTTAGGTCTGGCAGTACCGCATCTTCTGCGCCCTTACCTTGCTGTGGCTGGATACGAGTGTAACCGTCAAATTTCAAGATACGACCACGCGCACGTAATTCAAATTGCGCAGCCTCAACCGTGACACTAGTGGCCAGATATTCAGCCGCAGGCATTTGGCAGGCGACAAACTGACGCCAAATCAACTCGTACAAGCGCTCAGCGTCGCGCTCCATGCCTTTTAGCTGGGAGGTCTGCGTATTCACATCAGAAGGACGAATCGCCTCGTGCGCCTCTTGCGCGCCCTGTTTGCTGCTATAAAAAACAGGTTTCTCGAGTAAATATTTAGCACCGAACTCCTGCTCAATAAAACCACGCACCATCTCAATTGCATCACCCGAGATATTGGTCGAATCCGTACGCATATAAGTGATGTAACCAGCTTCATACAAACGCTGCGCCAACATCATGGTTTTCTTCACGCCAAAACTTAAGCGCGTACTGGCGGCTTGCTGCAAGGTTGAGGTGATATAAGGCGCGCTGGGACGACTGCTGGTCGGTTTATCTTCGCGCTTAATCACCGCATAGGGTGCTTTCTCAAGCACAGCCAGAGCGGCATCAGTCTGTTCTTTACTGACCGGGCGGAAAGCACTGCCCGCCTCGCGAATCACCTCAAAACGCGTATTGATCTGCTCAGCATTATTTAAATCAGCGTGCACCTGCCAAAACTCTTCAGGAATAAAGGCGCGGATTTCTTTCTCGCGCTCAACCACTAATTTAACTGCAACTGATTGCACACGACCAGCAGAAAGACCACGGGCCACTTTTTTCCACAGCAATGGCGACACCATAAAGCCCACCACGCGATCTAAAAAGCGTCGTGCTTGCTGGGCATTGACCTGATCAATATCCAGTTTGCCTGGCTCAGCAAAGGCACCTTGAATGGCTTTCTTGGTGATTTCGTTAAATACCACGCGCTTATAACGGCTGTCATCTCCACCAATGGCTTCGCGCAGGTGCCAAGCAATGGCCTCCCCTTCGCGGTCCAAGTCAGTTGCGAGATAAATAGTGTCAGCATCTTTAGCTAAGCGGCGCAGCTCTTCAATCACTTTTTCTTTACCCGGCAAAATCTCGTAGCGGGCTTTCCAATCATTTTCAGGATCGATACCCATACGCGCAACCAACTGGCGCATGGCTTTTTCTTTAGGCGTCAACTGTGCAGTGTCAGCCGCTTTGCCACGCTTAGCTGGCTCTTTACCGGCGGCGCCTGAGCCACTTGTCGGTAAATCACGGATATGACCCACGCTCGACTTCACCACATACTCATCACCTAAGTATTTGTTGATTGTCTTCGCCTTAGCAGGGGACTCTACGATAACCAGCGATTTGCTCATTGCTCAGAATATTCCTGGAATAGATAAGGTGATATGCCTGTGTTAGCGCAGTCAATATCACACAAAAAATACGATAACTTACTTTATAGTGAGGCTATATATAGGTTGTAACAGGTCTAGGTCAAGTTTTTGCTCAATTTGATCTTAGCTTTCTGCTGGTGCAAACGTACTTTCTTCTGCTTGCAGCAAAGCAAATCGAGCCTGCCGCTGCCCCTCCACCTCAACCGGCTCAATAAACATTGAGAGCGGCCGTGCCCACAGACCAAAAGCGCCATACAGAGCTTGATAGATCACCAGTTCCTCTTCATTTTCTGAGTGTTTCGCCACCCCTAAAACACGGTACTGCTGACCTTTATAATGCCGGTAAAGACCTGTTGCTAAACTCACAATATTTTCCTCATAAAAAAAGCCGAGGCATAAGGCCCCGGCTTTAGTATTGAACTGACGCTTACACGCGTTCAAATACCGTAGAAATACCTTGACCTAGACCAATACACATGGTGGCTAAACCTAAAGTACCGCTATTTTGCTGCATTACATTGAGCAAGGTACCGGAAATACGCGCACCAGAGCAACCAAATGGGTGTCCTAATGCAATCGCACCACCGTGCAGATTAACCTTTTGCTCCATTTTATCGAGCAATTTAAGGTCTTTCAGTACCGGCAAGGATTGTGCAGCAAAGGCTTCGTTGAGCTCAACAAAGTCAATATCATCTATGCTTAAACCCGCACGTTTCAAAGCTTTATGGGTTGCTGGCACAGGACCATAACCCATGATAGCTGGATCAACACCGGCGACTGCCATCGAACGCACCACAGCCATTGGCTCAATACCAAGGTCTTTAGCACGCTGCGCTGACATCACGATCATGCAGGATGCACCATCAGTAATCTGTGATGAAGTACCGGCCGTCACCGTACCGCCTTTTGGATTAAAGGCTGGACGCAATGCCGCTAAACTTTCCAGTGTTGTTTCTGGACGAATGGTTTCATCGTAATCAAACACTTTTAAGAAACCGTCAGCATCATAGCCTTGCATAGGGATAATTTCATTTTTGAAATTCCCTTCAACAGTGGCTTTGTGCGCTAAACGGTGCGAACGCTCACCAAAGGCATCTTGCTGTTCACGGCTGATACCGTGCATTTTACCCAGCATCTCTGCCGTTAAGCCCATCATACCCGATGCTTTTGACGCGTACAGTGACAGGTGCGGGTTCGGATCCACACCATGCATCATACTGACGTGCCCCATATGCTCAACCCCACCGACCACAAACACATCACCGTTACCGGTCTGGATGGCTTGTACTGCGGTGTGCAGTGCACTCATGGATGAACCGCATAAACGGCTCACAGTCTGTGCAGCGCTGGTGTGAGGGATAGCCGTCAACAAAGAAGCCATACGAGCAACGTTCCAACCCTGCTCTAAGGTTTGATTAACACAACCCCAGATCACATCTTCAACTTCAGCTGGATTAACTTTGCTATTACGATTTAACAAACCAGTAATAACCTGTGCTGACATATCTTCAGCACGTGTATTGCGGTGCATGCCACCTTTCGAACGACCCATTGGGCTACGTCCGAAATCGACAATCACTGCATCTCTTGGATTCAAGCTCATTTCTTTACTCCCGCTCTAATCTGTTCACGATTAACCGAAAAAGGTTTGACCGTTTTTGGCCATTTCACGCAATTTTTCGGTTGGGTGATACAGCGCACCCAAGTCAGCGTATGTGTCTGCCAAAGCAACAAACTCAGCCACTCCAATGCTGTCGATGTAACGTAACGCACCACCACGGAAAAGCGGGAAACCGATACCGTAAATTAAGCCCATATCGGCTTCTGCAGCGGTCTCAACAATACCGTCTTCAAGGCAACGTACTGTTTCCATGCACAACGGAATCATCATCCAATTGATAATGTCTTCATCGCTCACTTCGCGTTGCTCGTAAACAATTGGCGCTAAAATGCCTGCGATCGCCTCATCAACGACTTTTTTCGGCTTACCACGCTTATCTGTTTCGTGAGCATAAAAACCTTTACCGTTTTTCTGCCCTAAACGATCTGCTTCATACAGCGCATCAATGGCGGAGCGCTGATCATCTTTCATGCGATCAGGGAAGCCTTCAGCCATCACATCACGGCCATGGTGTCCCGTATCAATACCCACCACATCGAGTAAGTAAGCAGGCCCCATTGGCCAACCGAATTTCTCCATGACCTTATCAATACGCACAAAATCAACACCAGCACTGACTAACTTGGCAAAACCGCCGAAGTAAGGAAACAACACGCGATTGACTAAGAAACCTGGGCAGTCATTCACCACGATTGGAGTTTTACCCATTTTTTGCGCGTAAGCAACTGTAGTGGCTACGGCTTCATCAGATGAATGCTCACCACGGATCACTTCCACCAGCGGCATCATATGCACTGGGTTAAAGAAGTGCATGCCGACAAAGTTTTCTGGACGCTTGAGGGCTTTAGCTAGCAAGTTAATTGAGATCGTTGAAGTGTTCGAAGCAATGATGGTGTTCTCACCCACATGCTGCTCAACTTCGGCCAATACCGCTTGCTTAACTTTAGGGTTCTCAACAACGGCTTCAACTACGATATCCACATGGCCGAAATCGCCATAGGACATGGTTGGGCGAATCGCATTGAGGGCTTTAGCCATTGCAGCTGGGGTTAAACGCTTACGTTCAACACGCTTAACTAGTAACTTAGCTGCTTCATCCAGACCTAACTGAATACCCTCTTCACGGATATCCTTCATCAGGATTGGCGTACCTTTTAGCGCCGACTGGTAGGCAATACCGCCCCCCATAATACCTGCGCCTAATACGGCAGACAGCTTAACCTCGCGCGCAATTTTCTCGTGTGCTTTCGCTTTACGCTTAAGCGCTTGGTCATTTAAAAATAGACCAATTAAGCTTTCAGCAACCGAGGTTTTCGCCAGCTTAGCAAAGCCTTTGGCTTCAATTTCCAAAGCTTTATCACGACCATGATTGGCCGCTTTTTGAATAGTTTTAACCGCTTCAAGAGGCGCCGGAAAATTCGGACCAGCTTGCGCTGCTACTAAACCTTTGGCAGCCTCAAAGCTCATCATTTGCTCGATGGCGTTGAGCTGGAGTTTTTCCAATTTAGGCTGACGCTTGGCTTTGTAGTCGAGCTCGCCAGATATCGCACGCTTAATCAGATCAATCGAGGCTTCAAGTAACTTATCGGCAGGCACGACAACATCAACAGCACCGACTTTAAGCGCATCTTCTGCACGCCCTTCTTTACCCGCGGCGATCCATTCAATGGCGTTATCTGCACCAATAATACGCGTTAAACGTACAGTTCCGCCGAAGCCCGGATAAATACCCAGTTTAACTTCTGGCAAACCTACTTTCGCACTGTCGGCCATCACGCGGTAATCCGCCGCCAAGCACATTTCAAAACCACCGCCTAAAGCGATGCCATTGATGGCTGCAACGGTGGGGACTTCTAGATCCTCAAACGCGTTAAAGAATGTATTCACTTCAAGGTTGCCTGCAATCAACTCATCTTCAGGCAGCTTAAAGTTTTCAACAAACTCTGTAATGTCGGCACCAACGATAAACACATTTTTAGCACTGGTGACAATCACACCTTTAACATCATTACGGGCGTTAATTGCGACAACTGCATCACGCAGTTCGGTCAGTGTAAGACGGTTAAACTTATTAACGGACTCGCCCTCAAGGTCGAATTTAAATTCGACAATGCCACTTTCAAGGGTCTTCACCGTGATGGCTTTACCTTCGTAAATCATCAACTGATCTCCACGATATGGAAGCTGAGCAGTGTCACTTGAGGCACTGACAGCCATTAAACATTGTGCAAGGCACTTTGCGAAACACCTATTAGCATACACGCCATTATTGTATTCAAAAGAATTTAAGCGGCGTGGCCAACCTGTATTTCATACGCCCGTTTGATTTGGGTAAGCACACATTCACGGAATTTTTTCTCTTTGTCAATTGTCAGTCGCGAAGAAATCCTAAAAATACGTGCTCTTTATTCACATCCCATTGTTTTAAAAGGGGAAAATATTGATCTAGCGCGCAGCACTTTATTCCTAAACATCCTTACAGTAGCTGTCAGCTCTATCAAAAACCTGGCAGTGCCTGCCGCTTTAACAGCACTCTGAGCGCTGTATCGATGAAGTGCGCAACGTCAGCCGCCTGTCTCCACGCCACAAATACAGGTTTAAACACAGCACTGCCACACAAATCAATACGTGCAATTAGCCTGTGCTGGCGTTACATTGAAGGGGCGTGAATATCGCAACACAGACAGCCTAGCTTGCGTGACGGCTCCATGCGCGTGCAGCACGACTGCAAGGGTTTGAGCTGTTGAATATTGAAGACAAGCTAAGCTCTGTGAGCTTAGGTATAGAGCCTATACGGAGATCCTTATGGCGTATTCTCATCTGCTTATTGCAATTGATCTAACTGAAGACTGTAAGCGTGTATTAAATAAAGCCCATGCACTCTGCCAAGCCTTATCCTGCCAAGCGACTTTAGTGCATGTGGTTGAACCACTGACCATGGCCTTTGGCGGTGATGTGCCAATGGATTTATCTTTACTGCAACAACAGCAAACTGAGCAAGCACAAAACAAGCTCAATATCTTGGCTGAGCAACATCAATTGCTCAAAGACAATAACTGTCATTTACGTTATGGCCAGCCACGCCAAGAAATCCATCAGTTAGCCAAAGAGCAACATTGCGATCTAATTATTGTCGGCAGTCATGGCCGCCATGGTTTAGCACTGCTATTAGGCTCAACCAGCAAGGATCTATTATCTGACGCGCCTTGCGATGTGCTGGCGGTTGATTTGAAGGATCATCATCCAGACGATTAATGCTGGGGCTTAAGCCCATCGTGCACTGATCAGGGAATCAGTGACGCCCTTATAGGTAAATAGGATGCCTAGCGCTGGGCATCCTATTCATTACAGCAGGGTCACTCAGCGCTTAGCTATCGAGCTCAGTCCATCGTTCAATCAGTACATCCAACTGTTCTTGCACAGTGCTAATGTGCGCCAGCACGGCTTCCGTTGTCTCAATCGGTTGCTGATAAAATTCAACCTGTGCGACTTGCTCGTGCAACTCTGCCAGTTTAATTTCCAAGTCTTCGATTTGCCCCGGCAAGGCATCCAGCTCACGCTGTAACTTATAGCTCAGCTTTTTTTTAGGCTCAACGCTGTCTGCCGCGGATTTTGCTGGGCTTGGCTGTTCAGCCGGACTGTTTTGAGCAGCAACAATGGCTTGAGCCGGCGCTTCCATTTCATCCGCCGCACCCAGTAAGCGAATACTACCGCCCTGCCTTAGCCAATCGTCAAACCCACCGACATACTCACGCACCTTCCCACTGCCATCAAACACCAAGGTGCTGGTGACCACGTTATCCAAGAATGCCCGGTCGTGACTGACAATCAGTACCGTGCCTTTAAACTCCATCAAGACTTCTTCAAGCAGCTCTAGAGTTTCTACATCCAAGTCGTTGGTTGGCTCATCGAGCACCAATAAGTTGGCTGGGCGGGTAAACAACTTAGCCAGCAATAAACGCGCACGCTCACCACCCGACAAGGCTTTAACTGGAGTGCGGGCACGCTGTGGGCTGAACAAGAAATCGCCCAAATAGCTCAAAACATGCTTGCTCTGACCATTAATCATAATGGTGTCGCTGCCTTCACCGACGTTTTCGATTACGGTTTTTTCTGGGTCTAACTGATGACGCAACTGGTCAAAATAGGCCACTTCCAGTTTGGTACCGACCTCAATGCTGCCTTGGGTCGGCTGCAAATCACCCAGTAATAATTTCAGCAAGGTGGTTTTACCGCTACCGTTAGCACCTAACAGACCAATGCGATCACCGCGCTGCAAGACCATGGAGAAGTCTTTAATCAGTTGACGTCCGCCTGGGTGAGCAAAGCTTACTTTATCCACCACAATCACTTGCTTACCGGATTTTTCTGCCGTACCAATACTGATATTCGCCGCACCTTGACGCTCACGGCGTTGACTGCGCTCAGTACGTAGCGCTTTCAATTCACGCACGCGCCCTTCATTACGTGTACGACGCGCTTTAATCCCTTGGCGAATCCACACTTCTTCCTGTGCCAGCTTTTTATCAAACAACGCATTGGCGGTTTCTTCGGCGGCCAACTGCTGTTCTTTATGCTCAAGGAAACTGGCGTAGTCACCATTCCAGTCAATCAAATGGCCACGGTCTAGCTCTAAAATACGCGTAGCAATATTTTGTAAGAATGCCCGGTCGTGGGTAATAAAAAGCACAGCACCGGTAAAGTTAAGCAGTGCGGCTTCAAGCCAAGCAATCGCACCAATATCTAAGTGGTTGGTCGGCTCATCGAGTAACAGTAAATCAGGCTCAGCCACTAAGGCTTGTGCGAGCAACACGCGACGACGCCAGCCACCGGATAATTCATTCAGTTTTTTATCCGCAGGCAATTGCAAGCGGCTTAAGGTGCTATCAACCAATTGCTGTAAGCGCCAACCATCACGCGCTTCTAAATCTTGCTGCACATGCATCAGCTTATTCAGATCTTCATCGGTATGAATATTTTGGCTGAGACGATTGTACTCAGCGAGTAGCGCGCCGACGCCATCAAGGCCTTCAGACACCACTTCAAAAATGGTGCGATCATCGGCGACCGGCAGCTCTTGCGGCAGTTCGCCAATTTTCAGGCCCGGTGCACGCCATACCTCACCGGTATCGGCTAAACGCGCACCTTTGACCAAATGCAGCATGCTTGACTTGCCCGTACCATTGCGGCCAATAATGCACACGCGCTCGCCACGAGCAATCTGCCACGAGACCTCTTCTAAAAGGGGCGTGGCGCCGTAAGCAAGTGATACTTGAGTTAATTTGAGCAAAGTCATTTGTAGTTCTCCTAAAATCTGCGAGGTATTGTACAGATTCGCGCAAGGATTCGTTGGATATCTGCATTCAACACCGCCCCCGCCCCTTTCACCGCTCTACACAAGCAGCTAAGCTAGGCTGCCTTCGCCATAAAACTGATAATTTTCTGGCGCTTTACTGGGCATTTATTTTTTAGGGCTTTTTATGCGCAGTCGATATCTATTACCCCTGGTGTTGTTTTTTACACTCTCGATCCCTGTATCAACAGCCTATGCGGCCTCGCTCACGCAGCAACGCCAACTGTATAACCAAGCCAAATTAGCGCTCAGTAAAAATGATGCCTCGGTTTATCTCAATAACCGCCCAGCACTACGCGACTATCCATTAACCGCGTATTTAGCCTATGACGAATTAACCCAGCGTCTGCCCAGCGCCAGCGATACAGAGGTCGAAAAGTTTCTCTTGGAGCATGGCGATTTACCCCAAATCAACTGGATGAAATTACGCTGGTTACGCTTACTCAGTGAGCGCCAGCAATGGCCGTTGTTTCTTAAGTACTATAGCCCTGAATTAAACTTTACTGAATTGGACTGCCGCTTTAGCCACTACCAATTACAGCAGGGCCATAGCCAAGCCGCCTTTGCCAGCGCTGAAAAACTTTGGCTTAACGCACAATCACAACCCAATGCCTGTGATGCCCTGTTTGATAGCTGGCGTGCCGCTGGGCAACTGACTGAAGATAAAATCTGGCAACGTTTAAAGCTGGCCGCTGATGCACGCAACGATGGTGTGGCCACCTACCTAGTGACCCTGTTAGACACCCAGCAGCAACAGGGGCAACGTTTGCTTGAAGTTGCGCAAAAGCCCAGCCTGATAAAACAAACCGAGCGTTTTAGCGCACAAGATGCGCGCAGCGCTGAAGTGATTGCTTTAGGTCTGCGTAAACTGGCCAGAGAGGACTTAGAGGCCAGCGTGCAACTGCTCAGCCACTATGAGAAGACAGTCACTTTTAACCCTGCCGACCAATTAGCTCTGGCCAACGATATTGGTCTGCGTCTAGCAAAACGTTTTGATCCGCGCGCCTTAGCTCTAATGGAGCGCTACGACCCACAGCTGCAAAACAGCAACCTAAGCGAATGGCGTGCGCGCTTATTGCTGCGTCTTGGACGCTGGAATGATGCCTATCAACTGACCCGGCGCTTGCCTGCCGAGCTCAGCCTAAGCAATCGCTGGCGTTACTGGCAGGCCCGCAGTCTGCAACTGGCCCAACCCAACAGCCAGCAGCCACTCATCCTGTATCAGCCACTGGCCCGTGAGCGGGATTTTTATGGTTTCATGGCCGCCGATCAAAGCCAGCAGCCCTATCAACTTAAGCATCAAGCTTTAGCCCTTAAGCCACAGCTCATCCAAAAAGTGCGCAATACTGCCGGCATGCGACGTGCCCTAGAGTTTCATGCACGTGATGAAGTGACCGAGTCACATCGCGAATGGTATCACCTCAGTAACTTTTTAAGCCGCGACGAACTGGTTGCCCAAGCTCGGATTGCCTATGATATGGGCTGGTATTTTCCTGCAATTCGCACCATTACTCAAGCACGCTACTGGGATGACTTAGAGATACGTTTCCCCATGGCACACCAAAGTAACTTTGCCGCTGAAGCGAAAAACCGCGGTCTACAGTCGAGCTGGATGTTTGCCATTACCCGCCAAGAAAGTGCCTTTATGATCCAAGCTAAATCGCATGTCGGCGCTATGGGTTTGATGCAGCTGATGCCGGCCACGGCCAAAGAAACCGCGCAGCGTTATGGTATTGCTTTAGCCACACCACGCAGTGCGGTGATCCCAGCGATCAATATCCAATTAGGTGCGGCGTATTTAAGCCAAGTACTGGGACAATTTAATGGCAATCGGGTCCTCGCCTCGGCAGCCTATAATGCCGGTCCCGGCCGTGTGCGCCAGTGGCTGCGTGATGCTAAGCACTTACCTTACGATGTCTGGGTCGAGAGCATCCCCTTTGATGAGACACGCCTCTATGTACAAAACGTACTGACCTACTCGGTGATCTACGGCGAAAAACTGAAAGCGCCCATACCACTGGTTGAGTGGCATGAGCGCTCTTTTGAAAAACAATAATCAGCCGGCCACCCGAGTTAACCTTTAGCCTTGATTCGAGGGGCCGAGTAACCTCTTACCAGCTTATAAGTTCTCATAACGATTCATATCCAGTACGCCTGCCTCTAAGGGCTCGCGCTCACGGATATGCTCGCTCAGATCGTGAAAATACTGCCAAAATTGCGGATGAGTACGGCGAATTCCCCAATGTTCGACGATTTTACGAAAGGCTGCCTCATCTTTAACTTGTTCCATAGCGCGAACAAAGCGGGCCACCTCAGCGGCCTTTATATTAAAGATAAAGTTAGGGTAGCTACTGAGCACCTCTGGGTAGACAGTTAAAGTATCCAAGCCTGACTGATAACGCAGCGACTCACCCAGCATAAAGGCCACATTAGAATGCGCGCGATTACGCAATAAGCTATAGACCTCACGCTGACCATCACTTAACTCAATACGCAACATAGAGGCTTCAGGTAAGTAATCAATCACCTTAAAGCCCGCAGCAGGACGACTGCCTAAACGCGCTAAGCTGTGCTCAACCGCCGCGGCTTCAGGACTTAAGCCCTCGCGATAACAATGCGCACTACGACAACGATTGATAGGATCAGGGCGTGCATTGAGGCCATCGAAACGCTGCAAAGCACGCTTGGCAAAGACACGCATGCTATTGCGTTTGGGCAAACCTAAGGCGCTTTTTGTCTTGTCATCAATCTCAGTATAATCGAGCCATAGTTTGATTTGACCACTCTTCTGATACCAATCATTGAGCAGATCATAGCGAATATCACGCGGCATTAAACGCAAGAAATTTACTTCAGAGCCATTGCGAATCAAATCAAAATACAAGCGGGTCTGCGCTTGGTGCGAGACACTGCCAAACACATCAAAATTCACCACCAACTGATAGTAAGTACGCTCCAGCAATGGAAAATCCATCAGCCACATGGTTTGCGGCACATCACCAATTAACCCTTTACGCACGCTGGCACTGTCATGCTGACGAAACACGCTCAGCAACGCTTGATCATTACCGCTCCAGATATGCGACCAATCCGGCCGCTCGGCATGGCTATAGTGCTGACGGCGAACATCCTCATAGGCATTGCGTTTGTCCTTATAGCGACCCCAGATTTTTAATAAATTGCGAATATCATCAAACTGCCCAGGCACGGCCAGGAACGGCGTCACTGTACGTCGATAATCTGGATCTGTGAGATATAAATCATGCTGCGGGTCTTGAAAAAATGTCCAGAAATGATCACGAATCACATCCGTGGCAATCTGTCCACGGCATACAGGGCCGCGAATAAAGCTACGCAGAAAATACTCAGCATCATCCAACATAAACTGATAACGCGCCTGCGCCGGAATCATGGCAAAGGTTTCAAAGGGATTACTGCGTGAAAATGCACCATAACCTGGCACTTTATCCGCGCGCCAGTTATCACTCAAAAACAGTAACTTCACATGTTCCAGCTTCGCAGGACTCATGGCATAAGTGATATGAGTTTTATGCACAATCACATCAGCGACAGGGACCATGCGGTAGTACATGCTAATCCCTGGATCATCATTTGGGCGGCGTGTCGCAATCTCTTTAACCGGCTCGCCCATCGGCGTACGTGAACGTACCAGACGGAAAAAATGCGCCGGCTCGCCACCTGAAAAATGCATATGCGCAATAAATAAATGCTCAAATAGCCAGCGACTGACGATTGACTCACGTGCGCCCGGCGCATTTAAAAAAGACTCCCATTGTTCAATCTGCTGCTGCTCAACAGCATTGGCCGTCCAAGGCTGCCAATCAATCTGCGCCCCGGCTTGCAACCACTGCTCAATGCTGGCGTGCTCAGCATTAGTTAGCCCTGTGACACCATAAGGCATACCGCTGTGTGGGTTATTCTGGGCATACTGCGCAAACTCACGGGGCTGAGGGCACTGATCTTTACGCGCGAGACCAATGGCTAAATCATCAGGCAAGCGACTATTGGGCGCAAACGGCTGCTGACGCCCCAGCGCGAGCATTTGCGCTAAAAGCGCTGCTTGCGCTTGATCTTTGCCGAGCACATCAAAAAAACCCTTCTCGCGCCATGTTTCGCTCTTGTGCGCATCAACAAATAAGCGCGTCGTTTGTTGCGACGCTTTACGTCGACCGTTGTAGATCGGCTCTTTATGCGCACCGCGCTCAAGGCCTTCACCACTGCCTAGATTTAACTGACAAGGTGAGTCATAGCAGGCATGACAGGCCACACATTTCTGGGTAAAAATAGGCTGAATATCTTGGCTATAAGAACTTTGACTTGCACTCACCCACGGGCTGCATAACAGCCCTAAAAAAGCCCAATACCACCTTTTCATAACGCCTCAACTTTTCAGTTATACAAGACAAACCCACTGCAACCCGCCAATGTACACTGAACAAAGGCCGCACACGGCTTAATAACCCAGCAGTGCGCTCAAGATGGCGATATTTTGCTATCATTACCATCTTTACGATTGCACAGAATTAATTAGGTAGATACACATGGCCAACCATTTAGCACGTCAAACAGCCCTTCAAGCAGCACTGCAGCAGCGTATTCTGGTGCTCGATGGCGGCATGGGCACAATGATTCAAAGTTACAAATTCACTGAAGATGACTTTCGTGGCGAGCGCTTTACCGACTGGCCACAAGATCTACAAGGTAATAACGACTTACTGATTCTGACCCAGCCCAAGCAGATTCAAGAGATTGAAAAAGCCTATCTGGATGCTGGCGCAGATATTATAGAGACCAACACTTTTAACTCAACACAAGTCTCACAGTCTGATTACGGCCTTGAGTCAATTGCCTATGAGCTGAACTTTGAAGGGGCGCGTATTGCCCGCGAAGTGGCCGATGCAAAAACCTTAGAAACACCGGACAAACCACGCTTTGTTGCTGGCGTACTGGGCCCAACCAGCCGCACCTGCTCACTATCACCGGATGTCAATAACCCAGGCTTTCGTAACGTCACCTTTGATATTTTAGTTGAGAATTACAGCGAATCTACGCGCGGCCTGATCAAAGGCGGCGCTGACATTATTATGATCGAAACCATTTTCGATACGCTGAATGCTAAAGCTGCGATTTTTGCCGTGGAAGGCGTGTTCGAAGAGCTGGGCATTACCCTGCCGATTATGATCTCGGGAACCATCACCGATGCATCCGGACGTACGCTCTCTGGACAAACCACAGAGGCCTTCTGGAACTCAATCCGTCACTGCAAACCCTTATCGGTCGGTCTTAACTGCGCGCTAGGTGCGAAAGAGTTGCGCCCGTACCTGCAAGAGTTATCGGAAAAAGCCGATACCTACGTATCCGCCCACCCCAATGCGGGTTTACCCAACGCCTTTGCTGAGTACGATGAAACCCCAGCAGAAACGGCAGCGATGATTGAAGAGTTTGCTGCCTCTGGCTTCTTAAATATTGTTGGTGGCTGCTGTGGCACCACGCCGGCGCATATTCGGGCTATCGCTGAAAAAGTTGCTAAATATCCACCTCGCGTCATCCCCGACATTCCGAAAGCTTGCCGTTTATCTGGCTTAGAACCTTTCACTATTGATCGTAACTCGCTATTCGTAAACGTTGGCGAGCGTACCAATATCACGGGTTCAGCACGTTTTGCGCGCTTAATCCGTGAAGACAATTACACCGAAGCCCTCGCCGTGGCCCTGCAACAAGTTGAGTCTGGCGCGCAAGTAATTGATATCAACATGGACGAAGGCATGCTTGATTCTAAAGCGGCCATGGTCACCTTCCTTAATTTAATCGCCGGTGAGCCTGATATTTCACGCGTACCCATTATGATTGACTCATCGAAATGGGACATTATCGAGGCCGGTCTGAAGTGTATTCAGGGTAAAGGCATCGTCAACTCCATCTCCATGAAAGAAGGGGTTGAGCAGTTTATTAAACACGCCAAACTCTGCCGCCGTTACGGTGCTGCCGTTGTGGTGATGGCCTTTGATGAGCAAGGCCAAGCCGATACAGCCGCGCGTAAGCAAGAAATCTGCGCCCGCTCCTACGACATTTTAGTCAATCAAGTCGGTTTCCCGCCCGAAGATATTATTTTTGACGCCAATATCTTTGCCGTGGCCACCGGGATTGAAGAGCACAACAACTACGCCGTGGACTTTATTGAAGCCTGCGCTTGGATTCGCGATAACCTGCCGTACGCCCTAACTTCAGGCGGTGTGTCCAACGTTTCCTTCTCCTTCCGTGGTAATAACCCAGTACGTGAAGCCATTCACTCAGTCTTCCTCTACTACGCCATTCAAAATGGTCTAAGCATGGGGATTGTGAATGCCGGTCAGCTGGAAATTTACGACCAAATCCCAACGGATTTGCGTAATAAAGTGGAAGATGTGATTCTCAATCGCCACTCTGGCGCCACTGAAGCCTTACTGGCGATTGCCGAAGACTACCGCGGCGATGGCTCGATTAAAGAAGTTGAAACCGAAGAATGGCGCAGCCTGCCGGTTAATCAGCGCTTAGAACATGCACTGGTTAAAGGCATCACCCAATGGATTGTGGAAGATACTGAAGAATCCCGTCAGCAATTTGCCCGCCCGATTGAAGTGATTGAAGGGCCACTGATGTCTGGGATGAATATCGTTGGTGATTTGTTCGGCAGCGGTAAAATGTTCTTACCGCAAGTGGTTAAATCCGCTCGAGTGATGAAACAAGCGGTCGCCCATTTAGTGCCCTTTATTGATGCGGAAAAAGGTGATAAGCCGGAAGCCAAAGGTAAAATCCTAATGGCTACAGTGAAAGGCGACGTGCACGATATTGGTAAAAATATTGTTGCAGTGGTACTGGGTTGTAACGGCTATGACATTGTTGACTTAGGCGTGATGGTGCCTGCGGATAAAATCCTGAAGACCGCCATTGCGGAAAAATGTGACATCATTGGTTTGTCAGGCTTAATCACTCCATCACTGGATGAAATGGTCAACGTTGCCAAAGAAATGCAACGGCAAAACTTCCACCTGCCGCTCATCATTGGTGGTGCGACCACCTCTAAAGCCCACACTGCGGTCAAAATTGACCCGCATTACAGCAATGATGCCGTGGTGTATGTGACCGATGCCTCACGCGCCGTAGGCGTGGTCACCACCCTGCTGTCAAAAGAGCTTAAACCTGAATACACACGCAAAATCCGTGAAGAATATGCCCAAGTGCGTGAGCGTATTGCCGCGCGCACCGTGCGCACCAAACGCCTGAGCTATGAGCAAGCGTTAGCCAATAAACCTAAATTTGACTGGAGCACCTACCAAGCACCCAAACCTAATGTGCTCGGTACTCAACGCCTATTCAATATCGATTTATCAGTATTGGCTGAGTATATTGACTGGACGCCATTCTTTATTTCGTGGAACTTAGTCGGTAAATATCCACGTATTTTCAAAGATGAAGTGGTCGGTGAGGCAGCACAAACTTTATTCGACGAAGCCCAAGTCTTACTGAAAAAAATGATCGATGAAAACCTGATCGAGGCGCGCGCCACTTTTGCCTTTTGGCCAGCCAATCAAGTCAATCACGATGATATTGAACTCTATGATGAGTCCGGCGAACCCATCGCCATGCTGCATCACCTACGTCAGCAAATTGAAAAAACGGACGGCAAGCCCAATATGTCGCTGGCCGACTTTGTCGCGCCGAAAGACACTGGCGTAACGGACTACGTGGGTGGTTTTATTGTCACCGCAGGAATTGGCGTGGATGCACTGGCTAAGTCCTACCAAGCCCAAGGCGATGACTACAATGCGATCATGGTGCAAGCCTTAGCTGACCGCTTGGCTGAAGCCTGTGCCGAATGGTTACACCAGCAAGTACGCACTCAATACTGGGGTTACGATACAGCCGAAGCGCTGAGCAACGATGAGCTGATTCGTGAGAAGTACAAAGGTATCCGCCCGGCACCAGGCTACCCAGCCTGCCCTGACCATACCGAAAAAGGCACCCTGTTTGAACTGCTTGATCCCAATCAGGACTTCGGCGTTCAGATGACCGAGCATTATGCAATGTTCCCTACCGCTGCGGTCAGCGGCTGGTACTTTGCCCATCCTGAGGCACAGTACTTTGCCGTAGGTAAAATTGAAAAGGACCAAGTCGAAAGTTACGCAAAACGCCGCAACCATGACCTAGAGTACACTGAACGCTGGCTGAGCCCAGCACTCGGTTACGATGATTGACATACGCCCCTGCCTAGACGAGTAATAGCCCTGGGTGGGTGGCATGCCTGTCGCTCACCCACTTTATGTGTTGACCTGCATCACGCCACCCTAGAATACAGCCCTTATATCAAAAAAGAATCATCTTATGATAAATAATTACTTTATCGCATAAGCAATGATTGCTACTGTAGCTGCTATTCTGCACCCCATGCCACACGCTTACTGCCGCTTGATACAGGGACAACCATGTATATTTACGACCAATACGATCAACAAATCGTTGAAGATCGCGTCAAACAATTTCGCGATCAAACCCGCCGTTATTTTGCTGGCGAACTCTCTGAAGACGAGTATTTACCACTGCGCCTACAAAACGGTCTTTACGTTCAGCGCCATGCGCCGATGCTACGCATTGCCGTACCCTATGGCCTGCTGTCGAGCAAGCAATTGCGTATGCTCGCGCATATCACACGCACATACGATAAAGGTTATGCGCATATCACCACGCGCACCAACGTACAACTCAACTGGCCAGCACTGGAAAATGTACCCGATATTTTAGAAGAATTGGCCAGTGTGCAAATGCATGCCATTCAAACCAGTGGTAACTGCATCCGTAACACCACCACTGACCAGTTTGCTGGGGTGGCGCGCGATGAGCGTGTTGACCCACGCCCTTGGTGTGAAATCATTCGCCAATGGTCAACCTTTCACCCTGAATTCGCTCGTTTACCGCGTAAATTTAAAATCGCCGTTAATGGCTGCGCACTCGACCGTGCCGCAATCGAAGTACACGATATCGGTCTTGAAGCGCTGCATAATAACGCTGGCGAGTTAGGCTTTCGCGTGTTGGTCGGCGGCGGTTTAGGCCGCACCCCGATTGTTGGTAGCTGCATCAACGCGTTTCTACCTTGGCAACACTTGCTCAGCTATTTAGAAGCGATTTTACGTGTCTACAACCGCTTTGGTCGCCGTGATAATAAGTATAAAGCGCGGATTAAAATACTCGTCAAAGCGCTCACACCCACAGTATTTGCCGAACGCGTCGCCGAGGAATGGGTCCATTTAAAAGACGGCCCTATCACCCTCACCGAGGAAGAAGTGCAACGCGTTGCAAAGCACTTTAATGATCCTGCTTACTTAGACTTGAGTGACGCCAGCGCACAGCTGAACGCCTTGGATGCAGAGCACCCAGGTTTTGCACGCTGGCGCAGCCGCAACGTGGTCGCGCATAAAAAGCCTGGCTATGCCGCAGTCACCTTATCACTAAAGAAAACCGGTATCGCACCGGGTGATGTGACGGACACACAACTGGATACCATTGCTGACTTAGCCGATCAATACAGTTTTTCTGAAGCGCGTAATACTCACGAGCAAAACATTGTGCTGGCTGATGTAGAGCAAAACAAACTCTTTGAGCTTTGGGGTCTGTTACGTGAGCATGGTTTTGCCACACCCAATATAGGTTTGCTCAGCGATATTATTTGCTGCCCAGGCGGTGATTTCTGCGCGTTAGCCAATGCTAAATCCATACCGGTCGCTGAGGCCATTCAAGAACGTTTCGCCGACCTTGATTATTTATTCGACATCGGCGATCTAGACCTGAATATCTCTGGCTGCATGAACGCCTGCGGACATCACCATGTAGGCCATATCGGCATTCTCGGCGTGGATAAAAAGGGCGAAGAGTTTTATCAGGTGTCATTAGGCGGTAGCAGTGGCCGCCAAGCCAGTTTAGGTAAAATCCTCGGCCCCTCCTTTGCCCAAGATGTGATGCCCGATGTCATCAGCAAACTGATTGATGTTTATATCGAACATCGAACCGCAGAAGAACAATTTATTGATACCTTCCAACGTATTGGCATCAATGCATTTAAGGAGCGTGTTTATGCCAGCAATCATTAAGAATAATCAAGTGGTCGATGATCAATGGACTCTGCTCGAAGCCGATGCACAACTGGAGCAAGCACTACAAACCGCACAGGCCATCATTCCTTTGCCCTTATGGCAGCAGCATAAAGAGCAACTGCAAGGCCTACAGCCCTTAGGAGTTTGGCTGGAATCCGATCAAGTGATCGAGGATCTGGTGGACGATCTAGCGCACTTTGCAGTGATTGCATTAAATTTCCCAGTCTTTACTGATGGCAGACATTTTAGCAGCGCACGCCTATTGCGCGAGCGTTATGCCTATCGTGGTGAAATACGCGCTATTGGTGATGTCGCGCGCGATCAATTGTTCTTTATGCAGCGCTGTGGCTTTGACGCCTATGTGATACGTGCCGACCGCTGCCCAGTAGATGCTCTGCAAAGCCTGACTGAACTCTCGGTCAGCTATCAAGCGGCCTACGATCAAAATCTACCGCTGTACCGCCGTCGCTCCGTCTAACAGTTGCAGTATAAACCACAACAAGCAACACAGTCGTCTCAAACAAGCGCAACCTTCCCTGGTTGCGCTTTACTTTAAGACCAGCACGCGCTGACCAAGCTGTGCAGCCAAAACGCTGACTCTCCACGCTATAACAATAACAGCCCAACCATTCCCGAACAAAACAGGCCAGAGACTCACTCTTATGATTTTTAGGCATAAAAAAACCCCAGACCAGCTGGGGTTTTTTATAACACAGGCTAATTACTGAGCTAGTGCTTCTACCGCTGCTTCTACACGACGGTTAACAGCGCGACCTGCTTCTGTTGCGTTATCAGCAACAGGACGGGTTTTACCGTAGCCAACAGCATTAATACGGTTCGCTTCTACGCCATACTGGTTAACCAGTGCGTCACGAACTGCGCCAGCACGACGCTCTGACAATTTTTGGTTGTAAGTAGCGTTACCAACTGAGTCAGTATGACCTTCAACAGTTGTCGCTGTTTCTGGGAACTGCTTCATGAACTCAGCTAAGTTTTCGATATCGCTATAGCTGTCTTGTTTAACGTTAGATTTGTCAAAATCAAACTTAACGTCCAACTCAACACGTACTGGCTCTGCTGCAACTTCTTCGTATACAACAGGCTCAACTGGAGCGACTATTGGCTCAACATAAGGCGCAGCAACAGGCTTAGTGCTACCACCGAAGTTCACACCAACACCAACACCGGCCATCCACTCAGATTGATGGTTATCAAAACCGTGCATGCCATCAACGCTTGCTTTAGCAAATACGTTTTCAGTGAAGTAGTACTTAGCACCGGCACCGATATTAGCAAAAGTCGTGTGGTCACGACCTGTGCGCGCAGGCAAATTGCTGATGCTCTGATGACCCATACCAGCAGAAACGTAAGGACGTAAGCCTACACCTGGTGTTCCAAAGTGGTAGACCGCATCCAAGGCACTTAAGCTACCTTTGACTTTTTTACGGCCTGATGGCGGAAAACGATCATGCGAATGAGTGTCGTGGTACTCACCATAAGACAAGTTTAATGAAACATCGTCTGTTAAGAAGTAACCAACAGAACCACCAAACAGGTTACCGTTATCCATATCGCGAGAGCTATCGACGAAGTAACGCTTAGCGAATACTTCTGTTTCTACAGCACCTTGGCCTTGAGCGAATACGCCGAAGGAAGATGCAGCAAGTAGAGAGCCGATGGCCAAACCCAAGGTGCTTTTTAATTTCATGTTAACAGTCCTCTTAATTTTTCTTAATTTTCTATCCAGTGCAGCAAATAATTACCCGTTGCACCTTAAAACATTTAGTCTTCTATTATATGCGAAAAACTCTCGCGTAGTCGATCTATTGCGCGTTTATAGCGCATTTTTGTTGCGCTTAAGCCCAAGTGCATAATGCTAGCTATATCTTGAAACTCAAGTTCTGCGACAAAACGTAGAATAATAATTTCCCGATCAATGGCATTAACACCAACCAACCAACGATCTAAATCATTACTCTTAGTATCTACTGACTCCAATTCCACTTCTTCGTCTAGAGGGTTTAAATTTAAAGCATCAAATAAGCGACGTTTACGTCGATCTTTTCGATACTGAGTTGTACATTCATTATAAGTAATACTGTACAACCAAGTTTTAAATTTTGATTTACCTTCGAACTTTTTTAAACCATATAGCACTTTAAGCATAATTTCTTGGCTGACATCATCTGCATCGCGATCATTGCCCAAGTAACGCGCGCACACATTAAATAAAGTACGCTGATAGCGACGCATTAACTCTTCGTACGCTCGAGTCACGTGGAACAATTCATTTTTAGCATGCTCCACAAGCTCCTCATCACTGAGGTCTTGTGCTACATAACGCTGATACGGCACTTTTATGTCAGTCAAAACAAATCAAACCAGCTATCAAAATAAATGCTGCGGACAACGATATAAGGCATCGTCAGGTAAACCTTACTTAACTGCTTAGCGGCTGGTTACTTTCTGCTCAAGCAACACACGATTGGCAATATAAAACCACTCGCCATCCTCGTTGACCAAGATTGTTTTCACCGTCCCCATTTCCTCAATGCGCCCTTCTACATCGCCGATTTGCACCTGCTGGCCAAGCTCATAAAGCTCGCGCACATAAATACCTGCAATGATTTGCCCTGCCACATCTTTACTGGCCAAGCCCAGCGCCAGTGCGCTAGCCAAGCCGATGGTCAAAAGAACAATCACTACAACGTAATTAAGTAGCTCAGCTTTAATTTCCAACTGACCAATAGCCACAGAAACACTGATGATAATCACCATGCCTTGCACAATACGTCCAAGGCCTGCGGCATACTCAAGCCTGACCCCTTCTGCCGCACCTTTAACCATGGTATTTAACAATTGCGCCAATAAAATACCGGCCAGCAATACCAAAGCAGCAGCAAACATTTTCGGCAGATATAGAGCCAATACGTCTAAGGTGGCTGACACACGTTCCAGTCCAAGCGACTCAGCCGCTGAGATCAAGAAAATCAGCAGCACAAACCAGTACACAATTTTGCCAATTAGCGTGGAAACCTGCGCTTTAATACCAATGCGCGAGAGTAACTTGGTCAAGCCTGTACCGCTCATTAAGCGATCCAAACCAATTTTAGCCAACAGCTTAGACAGCAAAGTATCTAACAGTTTAGCGACTAAAAACCCTAAAATAACTAAAATTAAAGCACCAAACAAGTTCGGAATAAAGTTGGCTATTTTGATCCATAAACCGCTCATGGCACCGACTAGATTTTGTGTCCAGGAATCAAGTTGCATAGTTAATCAGCCTTGTTTACAGTATTTTTATCAGATAAATTCGATACGGGTTTCAGGTGGTCTGAGCCTCGGCTTAAACCAATCAGCACCGACTCTAGGGCACGCCCAAACAAACCAAACACAGCGCCAGCACCCAGCTGTCGATTGGCTTTTTTAAGCACTTTATCCAGAGAGACATCATCATATGTCTGTGCTTCTGGTGTTTTAAGCATATCGCGCAGCGACTGCTCAAAAGGATCCTGCATCATAATTAGTCTCAGCCCTATGTACAGAGCGCTATCAAGTCAGATTGATTTAAAGCTTCATTATACCCAGCGTAGCCAGCGAAAAAACAGCCACTGACCAACGGCAAGCGCCGCCAGCAGCAAACAGGCAATTAAAAACCCATGCGACTGCTCAGCACCAGGAATACCACCAACATTAATGCCTAATAATCCGGTAAAAAAGGACATTGGCAAGAAAAAACCGGTAATAATCGCCAGCATATACATGGTATGGCTTATTCTCTCATTACGGCGCCTGTGCTCCATCTCAAGAATCAAGCCAATACGCTCGCGGGTTAACTCTAACTCTTCGAGGTGTAATGTGAGGCGGTTATTCAGTTCATTCCAATACACGGCATCATCGTTCAAAATCCATGACTCTTGAATGCGCATAAAAGCGGCAAAAACATCTCTTTGTGGGGCTAAAAAGCGACGCAAATTGGCTGCACGGCGTCGAGCTTGTAACATGAGTAAAGGCTCAGGAATATAGCGTTCATCGGTATCCGCCTGCGCTTCTTCTCGATCAATAGTATCCGCCAACTGACCAACCACGTTTTCTACGCGCCCCGTCAAACTTTCCGCAAAAAACAATAGTATTTCTGAGGTGTTTTTCGGACCCAGACCTTTTTCAAAAGCTTTAATCAGTTCATCAGTAACTTGCACCGGACGCTGACGCAGCGAATAAACATGCTGTGTATTAGCAAAAATACGCAACGAAATCATATCTTCAGGATCGGCCTGAGGATTTAGATTAATCGCGCGCAAAAACAGTAACAACTCTTGATTATCTAGGCGCAATAACCGCGGACGCGTGTTTTCTTCCAGTAAAAGATCACAGACAAACTCATTTAAGCCACTATTCTCACGCAGCCATTGCTCAGCATGCTGATGACTGCGCTCCCAATGCAACCACAGACTTTGTTGTTCAACCAACTGTAAGTCGAGCAAATGGGCAAAACTAATGCTATGTGCAAAACCTTTGCCATCCAGCACAAAAGCATGCAACAAGCCTTGGCTCAATCGATCAGAATGTTGCATGCTTGCAGTCAAGAACCTGAACTCACTACTGCGGCATGCGCAATGCGCTTGCCGATACTATAATGCCGTTATTGTCCGCATAAACAAACTCACCGGGGCGAAACGTTACGCCACCAAAGGTGACATTCACATTTAAATCACCGATATCACGCTTATCAGTCTTCATTGGATGACTGGCTAGCGCTTGGATACCTAAATCAGTTTGCGCTAAGACATCCACATCACGCACGCAACCATACACAATAATACCTTCCCAACCATTTTTAGCTGCTTTTTCAGCCAGCATATCGCCAAGCATGGCACGACGCAGTGAACCACCTCCATCTACCACCATCACTTTACCTTGGCCTGGCTGATCAACTTGTGCCTTCACCACTGAGTTATCTTCATGGCACTTAATCGTGACAATTTCACCGCCAAAGGAATCGCGTCCGCCAAAGTTGGCAAACATCGGCTCAACAACCTGTACATCAGGGTAAGCATCACATAAGTCAGGGGTTACGTACTGCATATGGGTTTCCTTTTACGGTTTAAAAATTTTATCAACGACACTCAGTTTAACGTAAATCCTACGTGAGGATAAGCCTATAGATATTAACTCGGCCCGCCCTGCCGTGCACAGTAACAGAGCGTGCCCAGTCCTGCTCAGTATCAGCCCAACAATAACTCACTGGATAAGCCATTGGATTCAAGCATCTCACGCAACCTTGCCAACGCATCCACTTGAATTTGTCGCACTCGCTCACGGGTTAAACCCATGGCATATCCTATCTCCTGCAGAGTTTGGCAATCATGGCCACGCAAGCCAAAACGTCGCAGCACCACTTCTTGGTAACGTTTATTGAGCGAACCAATCCATAGATCAATGCTGACAGCCAAATTTTCACGCTGGATAAAATCACAAGGATCATTGTTATTTTCATCTTCCAACATATCCAGCAAGCTGACATCAGGGTTATAGGTGCTGGCGACATCAAGAGACAACGCATGCTCATTAAGCTCGTGCATTTGCTGAACATAGGCCAGCGAACGGCCTAAATGCTGGGCGATACATTCTAAGCTCGGCGCTTGCCCTAACTGTTGGGTCAACTCACGCAGCGCTCTTAAGTAGGTATTGAGTTCTTTCGAGATATGCACCGGCAGACGCACAGTGCGCGACGAATTCATAATACCGCGCTCGACAGCCTGTCGAATCCACCATGTGGCATAGGTTGAAAAACGAAAGCCGCGCTCAGGGTCAAACTTTTCTACGGCGCGGATAAGACCTAAATTACCTTCTTCAATTAAGTCGAGTAAGGCAAGGCCGCGGTTCTGGTAACGCTTGGCAATACTGACCACTAAGCGCAAGTTACATTCAATAATATGTGCGCGCGCCGCGCTATCACCTTGCAAAGCACTGCGCGCATAGGAGACCTCTTGTTCAGCGGTCAGTAGCGGTGACAAACCGATGGCATCGAGATACATCTGTGTTGCATCTAAGCTTTTGGCACCCTTAGCGTGCTCCTTACTCGCCCCGATGCGCTGCATTTGCGCGAGGACCAAATACTTGCCAGACTGATCATTAATCGGCTCTAAATCCTTTAGTTCCATTCCTTAGCTTCCTACGTCCTATCACAGAATACGCTGCAGCATCGACTCTTAGGTGCGGCTGCAGCCATGACTCTGCCGGCAAGTAGGACATATAGGCTATCGCTTCGGTAGGTAGCTTAGCGGATCTACAGGTTTACCTTGGCGACGAATTTCAAAGTGCACCTTAACCTGATCTGTTCCTGTAGATCCCATTTCTGCTATTTGCTGCCCTGCTTTAACTGCTTGTCCTTCCTTTACCAGCAGACGCCGATTGTGTCCGTAGGCACTGATAAAGGTATCATTATGTTTAATGATCACCATCTCACCATAGCCTCTTAGACCACTTCCAGCATACACAACGCTACCGTCAGCCGTTGCCACAATAGATTGTCCGAGCTGGCCAGCAATATCAATCCCTTTATTTAGGCTGGTATTGGAGGAATATACGCCAACCAGCGCGCCATTGGTGGGCCACAGCCATTTCCCTTGGTTGGTGATTGCTGCAACAGTTGGCCTGGTTTGTGTCACAATTGTGATAGGCGTCACTGCTTTAGAAATTGGCACTGGCTGTGTTCTCGCTGCCGGCAGCGGTTTTCGCGCCGTAGGTGCTTTGGCAAAAGTAGCTGCTTGCGAGCCACCAGAAAATCGAATCACTTGACCAGGAACAATCACATAAGGCGCCTTGATAGCATTACGTGCGGCTAACTCTTTCCAATCCCAACCAAAGCGAAAAGCAATCGAATACAGCGTATCGCCACCTTGCACACGGTACTGCCCCTGCCGCACCGGATTATATTGACGCTGCTGTCCAGCATGCGCACGATCTACCACTGGGGCCTTACCTGACGTGCCTGAACAGCCGACTAACACGCCGCCGAGCATAAGCACAGACAGCCACTTTAGATTGGATACCGCTGTTGCCGATACGCTAAATTGAATGGGCTTCACGCCTAACTCCTGAAAAACTTAACAGTGCACTGCAAACTACTTATTTGCCTGCATAACGCTCAAGGCCAATAACTAACACAATACCAAAGAGCATCAATAACACAGCGGGAATCAGCTGTGCATTCGTTTGTAACAGATCCGCAAACTGCCAAGGCGAGATATTTTCTTGCAACAATGGCACTTCAACGCCATGGCTATCGGTGCGCCAACTCAATGTATTCTTCCACGGCCATACTTTATTTAAAGAGCCGAACATAATACCGGTCAGCAGCGCCAAGGCAAGATCTCTAAAATACTGTAATGCTGCACGCAGCAGCCGCGCAAAAGCTAATAAGCCAAATAAACAGCCCGCAGCAAAAACCAGCAACACACTTAAATCCAACTGTTTAACGGCCAATAACACCGTGGGATACAAGCCCATCAACAGCAAAATAAAACTGCCCGAAATACCCGGCAAAATCATTGCACAAATCGCGATAGCACCTGCAGCAAATAGACTCAGCGGATCATGCCCCCACGCCATAGGCGAAGCCACCGTAATCCACCAAGCAAAGGCCACGCCTATGGCAAAGGCCAGCCAACGACTGAACAGCCAACACTGAATATCCCGCGCAACCACATAGCAGGAAACCAGAATCAAACCAAAGAAAAAAGACCACAGCGCAATAGGCTGTGTCTCTAATAACCAAGTAATAACACGCGCCAAACTGATTACGCTGAGTAAAATACCGGAAAACAAAATCAATAAAAAATTCACATGAGCCAGCTGCCAAGCGCGTTTAACCTGTCCGCGCAAGATCAGCCAAGCGGCGTCGGGAATGCGTGACAAAGCACCCAATAATTCATCATAAATTCCAGTAATAAAGGCCACTGTACCACCGGATACGCCCGGCACAACATCAGCCGCGCCCATCGCCATCCCTTTTATAAACAATAAGGCTTTGTTTTTCACGCTAAGCTTCCTGCTAATAAAGGCACAAAACGCACGCCTTCTAAGGTTTTATAAGTAAAGCCATCTTTTTCACGCACGATCAGCATCAATTGCTGATCGTCACTCTCGCCGACCGGAATGACCAGGCGACCACCGATGGCCAACTGATCCAGTAAAGCGTGCGGTACTTCTTTGGCGCCTGCAGTAACAATAATGCCATTATACGGCGCTAAAGCATTCCAGCCCTCCCAACCATCGCCCCAGCGGTAGACCACATTGCGTAAATCCAGCGCAGCCAACAGTTCTTTAGCCCGCTCTTGCAGAGATTGAATACGTTCGACGGAAAAGACCCGCTCGACTAATTGCGCCAACACAGCGGTTTGATAGCCTGAGCCAGTACCAATTTCCAAGACTTTGTCTAAGGGTCCATCAGCCAGTAACAATTCAGTCATGCGCCCCACCATATACGGCTGAGAAATTGTTTGATTATTACCAATCGGCAGCGCGGTATCCTCATAGGCACGATGGGCTAAAGCTTCATCAACAAATAAATGCCGTGGCGTGCGACGAATCACCTCTAACACCTGTGGGTCGCTTAACCCTTCATCACAGAGGCGTTGAATCAAGCGCTCACGGGTGCGCAGTGACGTCATACCAATACCTTGGCGTTGTAAATCATCCTCTTGCACACTCACAGCACACCCTCCAACCACTGCTTAACCTCATCCACTTGCGAATGAAATGTACGATCCAATTGCAGCGGAGTAATGGACACATAGCCCTGCGCTACCGCATGAAAATCAGTGCCTTCAATACCGTCTTCAACACCGCCCACTGCCGAAATCCAATAGCCCTCTTTACCCCGTGGATTAACCGTACGCACAGGTGCGGCGGCACGGGCACGGTGGCCTAAGCGGGTTAACTGAATACCTTTAATTTGATCCAATGGTAAATCCGGCACATTGACATTAAACACCGTGCGCGGTGCCATGGATAATTGCTCATGGGCTTCAATTAAACGCCGTGCAAACCATGCGGCACTGGGTAGATTCTGCGTGTGACGTGACAAAAGTGAAAAGGCAAAAGAGGGGCGCTGTAAAAAGCGCCCTTCCACCGCCGCCGCCACTGTACCTGAGTACAACACATCATCCCCCAGATTCGCACCTAAGTTAATCCCAGCCACCACCATATCGATCGACTCAGGCAATAGACCATTAAGCCCTAGGTGCACACAGTCAGTGGGTGTGCCATTTACACTGATATAGCCATTGCTTAACGTATGCGGATGCAAAGGGCGGTCTAAGGTCAAAGAACTACTGGCACCACTGCAGTCTTGCTCAGGAGCAATCACTGAACACTGTGCATAATCACGCAGTGCTGTATGTAACGCAGACAAACCAGGTGAATTCACCCCATCATCATTCGCAATTAAAATTCGCACGCCTGTACCGCCTCAGTCACCGATAAAAGTTCCACCATTTCACGCAATACCACTGTTGCAAAACAGCCCGGTGGTAAAACAAACTGCACTTGCAAGCAATCTGCGGCAGGGAATGTCCAGCTTAAATCACGCACTGGCAAACGTAAAATGCGGCGTTCTTGCTTAAGGTTTGCCCGCTCTAACCACGTGCAAAGCGCTGGCCAAAGTGCTGCAACCGCCAACTCTTGGGTTTGCGGTTGCCCTTGACTGACCAGCTCGCCCTCACCCCATAAAGGACCGGTTGGGTGCACATCCAACTGCGCTAAACGTGGATCTTGACACTCTTCAGCACCCGCTAAGAAAAAACTGCGGCTGCCACTAAAGGCCAAGACATCGCCCACTTGCGCAATATTCCAAGTTTGCTCTTGTACCCGCTGAGCCAAGACACGGTTAAAAATCGCACTGCGTCCCGTTGACAGTAAACGTGAACGTAGATTGCGCTGAATGGGCAACTCTTTGCGCTGCGCATAGTCCAGCGCACCGAGCAAGTTATTACCATTTTCGCCAAAACGCTGTAAGCCAAAATAATTGGGCACGCCTTGCGCGGCAATCCTTTGCAAACGCTCCTCTAACGCGCTGTGGTCGGCGTTCAACTCGGTTAAACGAATCCTAAAGCCATTGGCCGCATGCGCGCCGCGCTGCAGTTTACGGCTGTGGCGCTGGATATCTAAAATACGTAAATCTTCAGCTTCAGCCGCACTGAAATCTGGATCAGATTTACCGGGCAACTGGATACTAAACCATTGCCGCGTTAAAGCTTGGCGATCTTTTAAGCCGGCGTAACTGATTTGGCGCAGTGAGACTCCAGCGGCTTTGGCTAAACGGCGTGCCGCTTCTTCGGTATTTAACAGGCGTTTTTCCACCCAGAGCCACAGATGCTCGCCCTGACCGGACAAAGGAATATCTAAAACCTCATCCACTTGAAAGTCTTCAGCGGTCGCTTTTAATTGTGCGCTGCCGCAAGGTTCACCCCAGGCAAAAGGGCCGAGCAAGTCTAAATCCTTCATGCTTTAACCAAAATCACAACCGCATGCGCGGCAATGCCTTCCTCGCGACCCACAAAGCCTAAACCCTCTGTGGTGGTCGCTTTAACATTGACCTGTTCTAAAGCGATCTTGAGGTCTGCAGCAATATTCTCACGCATCAAGGCAATATGCGGTGCCATTTTCGGTGTCTGAGCTAAAAGGGTGCTGTCCACATTGCCGATCCGCCAGCCCGCTTGCTCAAGCAAACTGACGACATTGCGCAATAATTGGCGACTGTCCGCACCTTTATAAGCAGGATCAGTATCAGGGAAGTGCTGACCAATATCGCCTAATGCTGCCGCACCCAATAAGGCATCCGTCAGCGCATGCAAGAGAACATCGCCATCTGAATGTGCGACAAAACTTTTATTGTGCGCAATTTGCACACCGCCCAAGGTAATAAACTCACCGGACTGAAAGCGGTGTACATCATAGCCATGACCTATACGCATGCTGTTTCCTGACTGTTAAAAATAGGCTGCATTCTACACAGTTTTAGTCAGGCGCACCTGAACACTCAGTAAATCGCTTTACTCAGTTGCAGCCGATAAGGCTTGCGCGTGGAAGCGCAAGTGCTCATCAATAAAGCTAGCAATAAAGTAATAGCTGTGATCATAACCCGGCTGCAAGCGCGAAGTCAGTGGATAGCCCGCGCGCTGTGCTGCCTCTTGCAAAGCAGCAGGTTTCAATTGTTCCACTAAAAAACCATCTGCATCACCTTGATCGAGCAACATTGGCAGATGCTGGGTGGCCTTAGCCATTAAGGCACTGGCATCCCATTCCAGCCAGGTTTCAGGCTGCGCACCCAAGTAATTAGAAAAAGCTTTTTCACCCCAAGGGCACTGAGTGGGCTGACAAATCGGAGCAAAGGCTGACACCGACTGGTAACGCTGTGGCTCGCGCAAGGCCGCAATCAGCGCACCGTGACCACCCATCGAGTGACCACTGATGCTGCGTTTATCCGACACAGGCAAGTGCTTCTCGATTAAGGCCGGTAGCTCATTCACCACATAGTCATACATGCGGTAATGTTCAGCCCAAGGCGCTTGTGTGGCATTTAAATAAAAACCCGCGCCTAAACCCAAATCCCAAGCGCCCTCTGCATCATCGGGCACCCCTGCACCGCGCGGACTGGTATCCGGCGCCACAATAATCAAACCCAACTCAGCAGCAACCTTTAATGCGCCAGCTTTTTGCATAAAGTTTTCATCGGTACAGGTCAGCCCCGACAACCAATACAACACCGGTAAAGGTTGGCCCAGTTCAACCTGTGGCGGTAAGTACACAGCAAACTGCATGCTGCAATTCAGCACAGCAGACGCATGTTGATAGCGCACCTGCTGGCCGCCAAAGACTTTTTGCGATGACAATTGTTGTAACGACATCATGACCTCCAAAGACAAGCGCTTAGGCAGACTGCTGAGCAGCCTGCCCTAAAACCTTGTGGTTGTTGATTAAAAATGAATAACGCTACGAATACTCTTGCCTTCGTGCATCAAATCAAATGCAGTATTGATCTCATCTAAACCCATGGTATGGGTAATAAAGGTATCCAATGGAATCTCACCACTTTGCGCTTTAGCCACATAAGCAGGCAGCTCAGTGCGGCCTTTCACCCCACCAAAGGCACTGCCACGCCAAACCCGTCCGGTCACTAACTGGAACGGACGGGTACTGATTTCTTGACCGGCACCGGCCACACCAATAATCACCGATTCGCCCCAACCTTTATGGCAGCACTCCAGTGCCGCGCGCATCAACTGCACATTACCCACGCACTCAAAGGAGTAATCCACACCGCCATCGGTCATATCAATAATCACCTCTTGTATGGGCTTATCGAAGTCTTTTGGATTAACGCAATCAGTGGCACCCAACTCACGGGCAATAGCGAATTTATCTGGATTGATATCAATGGCTATAATACGACTGGCTTTGGCCATTTTCGCACCAATAATCGCCGCCAAACCAATGCCGCCTAAACCAAAAATCGCTACGGTTGCGCCCGCTTCCACCTTAGCGGTATTGAGTACGGCACCAATACCTGTGGTCACACCACAGCCCAGCAAGCAGATTTTTTCCAGCGGCGCCTCTTTTGGTACTTTAGCCAAAGAGACTTCGGCCACCACAGTGTACTCAGAGAAAGTTGAAGTACCCATATAGTGATAAATCGGCTCACCTTTGTAGGAGAAGCGCGTCGTACCATCGGGCATCAAACCTTTACCTTGGGTCTCTCGTACTGACTGGCATAAATTAGTTTTGCCTGAAGTACAAAACTTACACACACGGCATTCGGCGGTGTACAGCGGGATCACATGATCACCCACTTCAAGTGATGTCACCCCCTCACCCAAGGCCTCAACAATACCACCCCCTTCGTGGCCTAAAATAACCGGAAAAATACCTTCTGGATCATCACCTGATAAAGTGAAGGCATCAGTATGGCAGACGCCACTGGCAACAATACGCACCAACACTTCACCGGCTTTTGGCGGCGCAACATCCACTTCAACAATCTGTAAAGGCTGACCTGGGCCAAAGGCAACAGCAGCGCGTGATTTTATCATGGTAATTCCCCAGTAAGTTATCAGGCACAAAGTCAGAGCATAGCAGAAAGCCAGATTCGATGAGCCAATAGCCCACACTATAAATCGCAGAAAGTATTAGTAAATCAGTGTAGTCTGAGCAAAACTCACCTTCAGTGAAATACGAGTATCTCTATGTCAAACACACGCGTAAAAGGTTCGAATCAAAAGCGTACGGTGCCCACGGCACAACAAAGCAGCGAATCATTAGAGCTGCAAATCGCTTCTTTTTTAAATTCAGGCGGCATTATCGAAGAAATACCACGCGGCGTTAGCGGTCAGATTTTTACACCGGCAACAAAAAAACCCTAACAAGTATCGCTGTAAATCTAGGATTTATAATGAGACCGATGGCGACAAAGCGTGCAAAAGCTGCAAATCTTCTGGACGAGTAATTTTTATATTACTGGCGCGCCCTTCAATCACCCGCGGCGCGAGACCAGCCCACTCCATTGCTGAAGACTCGTCAGTGACCGCAACGCTAGCCTGCAATGCATCAGCTAAAGAGCGCTGCAACAGCCCCAAGCGAAACATTTGCGGGGTTAAGGCATGCCACATCAGACTGCGATCCACGGTTGTTAAGACACGACCATCGGCGTCAACCTGTTTTAAAGTATCGCGAGCCGGTACGGCTAATAAGCCACCCACCGGATCATTAACTAAACCGCTCAATAACCGATCCAAATCATCGCGTTCAAGCAAGGGGCGTGCGGCATCGTGCACTAGAACCCAATCGTCAGCGCTTGCGCCACGCTCATGCAGCGCCAATAAAGCATTGAGCACTGAATCGGCACGCTGCGCCCCGCCGATAACCGTCTGGATACCTGGGTGCTTAGCGACACTTAACTGCGGCCACCAGTGATCATGCTCAGCCAGCGCAACAACAATACCGCGCAAGCGAGGATGCTCTAAAAAAATAGCCAAGGTGAGTTCAAGAATCGTTTTGCCGGACACACTGAGATACTGCTTGGGACAATCGGCCTGCATACGGCTGCCAATCCCTGCCGCAGGAATCACCAACCAAAATAAGGGCATGCTCATTCGGCTAACAAGTAAAGAGTTTCCCCTTCCTTGACCATCCCCAACTCGTAGCGGGCACGTTCCTCAACGGTTTCCATACCTTTTTTCAGCTCCATAACTTCGGCATCCATGACCCGATTGCGCTCAAACAATCGTTCATTCTCAGCTTTCTGCTCAGCAATTTGCTGCTTGAGCTGTACGCCTTGGGCAATCCCACCATCCCCTACCCACAGACGGTACTGCAGCCCAGCAAGTACAACCAGCAGTACAACCAGTAACCAGTAGGGTTCTTTATTCATCGTGGTCTTCCATAGAAAAGGGCAGCTCAGGTGGCTGCCCTTATAACATCATAGATATCGGTGCGACACGCATCATTTACAGAGCTTACCAATCAGCCGCGAAACTCTGCACGTCCACGGTAAGGTGCTTGACCTGCCAACTGCTCTTCAATACGCAGCAATTGGTTGTACTTAGCCACACGATCCGAACGGCACAGCGAGCCAGTTTTTATTTGTCCAGCGGCAGTACCGACGGCTAAATCAGCAATGGTTGAATCTTCTGTTTCACCACTGCGGTGCGAAATAATCGCAGTAAAACCAGCCGCTTTAGCCATTTGAATGGCTTCTAAGGTTTCGGTCAAGCTGCCAATCTGATTGAATTTAATCAAAATAGAGTTGGCCGTTTGTGTATCAATACCTTGCTTTAGAATCTTCGTATTGGTCACAAACAAATCATCGCCGACCAACTGGACTTTCTCACCTATTTTATCGGTCAGAATTTTCCAGCCTGCCCAATCCGACTCATCCATACCATCTTCGATAGAGATAATCGGGAAGCGCTCAGTCAAACCGGCCAAATAGTCAGAAAAACCTTGTGCATCAAACTTTTTACCTTCACCGGCCAAATCATACTGACCGTCTTGGTAAAATTCACTGGCTGCGCAGTCTAGGGCTAAAGTAACATCCTCGCCCAGCTTATAACCCGCATTGGCTACCGCCTCAGCAATCGCTGCTAGCGCATCTTCGTTGGACGCAAGGTTCGGTGCAAAACCACCTTCATCACCCACTGACGTGCTTAAACCACGGGCTTGCAACACGGCTTTAAGGTGATGAAAAATCTCAGTCCCCATACGCAGCGCATCAGAGAAAGTTTTTGCGCCAACCGGCTGAATCATAAACTCTTGGATATCAACGTTGTTATCCGCATGCTCACCGCCGTTGATGATATTCATCATGGGCACCGGCATGGAGTACACACCGGGCGTGCCATTAAGCTCAGCAATATGTGCGTACAAAGGCATGCCTTTAGCCTGCGCAGCCGCTTTCGCCGCTGCCAGCGATACGGCTAAAATCGCATTAGCACCCAACGTTGCTTTGTTGTCAGTGCCGTCTAAAGCAATCATGGCACGGTCAAGTGCTTGCTGGTCAGTGGCATCCTGCCCCAGCAGTAAATCGCGGATTGGACCGTTGATATTGGCTACTGCTTTAAGCACGCCCTTACCTAAATAACGGCTTTTATCGCCATCGCGCAATTCCAGAGCTTCACGCGAACCTGTTGAAGCGCCTGATGGTGCACAGGCGCTGCCAGTGATGCCGTTTTCCAAAATAACATCGGCTTCAACCGTAGGATTACCACGGGAATCTAAGATTTCACGACCTTTAATGTCGATAATTTTTGCCATTGTTCTGCACGCTCCATACTGTATTGGGTCAAACCTAGAGTGAAACAATCACCTTAGGCTGTTTCAATTGTGGGGAAACTTTTAATCAAATCATCTAATTGCTTAAGCTGAGTTAAAAACGACTCCAACTTATCTAAACGCAGTGCACAAGGGCCGTCACATTTAGCATTATCCGGATCAGGATGCGCCTCTAAAAACAATCCTGCGAGCCCTTGGCTCATCCCCGCTTTAGCTAACTCAGTCACTTGCGCACGACGGCCACCAGCTGAATCAGCACGGCCACCTGGCATTTGCAAGGCATGGGTCACATCAAAAAACACCGGATACTCAAAAGCTTTCATAATGCCAAAGCCGAGCATATCAACCACAAGATTATTATAACCAAAGGCCGAGCCACGCTCACATAAAATCAACTGATCATTACCCGCTTCTTCACATTTGCTGAGAATATGTTTCATCTCATGCGGCGCTAAAAACTGGGCTTTTTTGATATTAATCACAGCGTTGGTTTTCGCCATGGCCACAACTAAGTCAGTCTGACGTGACAAAAATGCAGGCAGCTGAAGAATATCGCACACGTCAGCCACCGGCTGTGCTTGATAGGGTTCATGCACATCAGTAATCACTGGCACATTAAAGGTGCGCTTGATTTCCTCAAACACCTTTAAGCCTTCATCAAGGCCAGGGCCGCGAAATGAATTGATCGATGAGCGATTGGCCTTATCAAAGCTGGCTTTAAACACATAAGGAATACCCAGCTTTTGCGTCACACGCACGTATTCTTCACAGGCACGCATGGCTAAGTCACGCGACTCAATCACATTAATGCCGCCAAACAAGACAAAAGGTTTGTCATTGGCGATGTCTATATCAGCGACACGAATGATTTTTTGAGTCATGCCTTACCTGCCTTATACGCTAATGCAGCCTCAACAAAACCTTTAAATAATGGGTGGCCATCACGCGGTGTTGAAGTGAACTCAGGGTGGAATTGACAGGCGACAAACCATGGATGATCAGCCACTTCAACCACTTCAACCAGCGCACCATCTTCAGAACGGCCAGATACCTTTAAGCCTGCTTCGATCAACTGCGGCAACAACTGGTTATTGACTTCATAGCGATGGCGGTGACGCTCAACAATAGAATCTTTACCGTAGCTGGCATGCACTAAAGTGCCTGGAATCAGCTGACACTCTTGCGCGCCAAGACGCATGGTGCCGCCAATATCAGCATCTTCGCCACGCTGCTCGATACTGCCATCCGCATCTTGCCACTCAGAAATCAGGCCGACCACAGGATGCTGGCTGCTTTTATCAAACTCAGTGGAGTTGGCATCAGTCCAGCCCAAGACATTACGGGCGAACTCAATCACTGCCACTTGCATACCTAAGCAAATACCCAAGTATGGAATTTTATTCTCACGGGCGTACTGCACTGCTTTAATTTTGCCTTCAACGCCGCGCAAACCAAAACCACCGGGTACCAGTATTGCGTCAACACCTTCTAACAGCTCAACGCCCTGATTTTCTACATCTTCAGAGTCGATATAACGCATTTTTACTCGGGTTTGCGTCTCAATACCCGCATGGCTCATGGCTTCGATCAGCGATTTATAAGCATCGAGCAACTCCATGTATTTACCCACCATGGCAATGGTGACGTCTTGCGTTGGATTGAGCTTGGCATCAATCACACGATCCCACTCACTCAAATCTGCGCCATCACACTCTAAGCCGAAGCGTTCCATAACAAAGTCATCAAGACCTTGGCTGTGCAAAATACCTGGAATTTTGTAAATGGTATCCACGTCATGCAAACTAATCACCGCACGCTCTTCTACGTTAGTAAAGAGCGCAATTTTGCGGCGCGAGGCGATATCCACAGGACGATCAGAACGGCACACCAACACATCAGGCTGCAAGCCAATGGAGCGCAACTCTTTAACTGAGTGCTGAGTGGGCTTGGTTTTGGTTTCACCGGCGGTAGCGATATAGGGTACTAAGGTTAAGTGCATCAGCATGGCGCGCTTAGCACCCACTTCGACACGCAACTGGCGAATCGCCTCTAAGAAGGGCTGTGACTCGATATCACCGACCGTTCCGCCAATTTCAACCATCGCCACATCCGCATCACCCGCGCCTTTAATAATACGACGCTTAATTTCATCAGTGATATGTGGAATCACTTGAATGGTAGCACCCAAGTAGTCACCGCGGCGCTCACGACGCAAGACTTCCTCATACACTCGACCTGTGGTGAAGTTGTTATTTTGCGTCATGGTGGTGCGTACAAAACGTTCGTAGTGACCTAAGTCCAGGTCAGTTTCTGCTCCATCCTGAGTCACAAAGACCTCACCGTGCTGAAACGGACTCATGGTGCCAGGATCGACGTTAATGTACGGATCGAGTTTTAGCAGGGTGACTTTTAAGCCACGCGCCTCAAGAATTGCGGCCAATGATGCTGAGGCAATACCTTTCCCCAATGAAGAAACAACACCGCCTGTGACGAAGATGTAGCGCGTCATAAATAACCCTGAATTCTGTGTTTAAGCGGCAAGCCGCCGAAGATAAGCATTGAAAGCTATGCTTGAAAAATGACAATTAAAATCAAGCGCTGCAGGAGCAATCAAGCACCTGCACTAATCAACTAATAGACGGGAGAATAGTCTACGCGAAAGCTGTTTATGACTCAAACCAAGAAACCACTAAAAGGCATTTTTTATCCTGCTCGTTGACCAAGACCAAGCGCGCGCCAGTGTATTGGCCTGTAGAGCAACAACTCGGTCACTCGGCGAAATGCCAGGTCAGGTGCACATCCTGCAACTGAGGATGACTCAAGGCCGGAACATTAGCTAGGGCTACCGGCTGTTCGGCTAAAAAAATTACAGGCAAACGCGAGCGTACAAAGGTCGGCAGCCCAAGCTCTTGCAATAAGCGTTTTAAGTCGCGATGCCCCCGGCCTTCAATAAAAAAGCGCTCAGCACCTTGACGGTAACGCACTTGTAACGGCGCAGTGACATCACCGGCAACCTGCAAATAACCATTATCCGGTAATGCATAGCGCCCAGCTTTATGCACCATTAAATTGAGCGCTGGCGGCGTCTGCAACCAACACTCAGCCAACCAGTACAACCGATTTTTACTGCGCAGTAATGCGCCATTGTGCAAACGCCAAATGGGCTGTGCGTCAGCTTGTGCATCACGCAAGGTTTCCCAGCTGATCCAGTGTGCGCTATCAGGCAATAAGGTAAAGGGCGTCAGCCAATAGCGTAAGAGGTTTTTTTGTCGCACCAGACTCAACTCACGCAAACTGTCCATATTCAGACATGGCACATTGAGCCAGTCCAATACAGGCTCTAGCTGCGCGCGCTGCAGATCCTCAGCAGCCAACTCATCAAGTAACTGCTGCGCCTCATGCATATGCCGCGCAGTGCGCTGCAAACTCTGCTGCACTTTTGGCCAGCGTGATGCCAATAAGGGAATAACCTGGTGGCGTAAATAGTTGCGATCAAACTCATCGCTGGCATTGCTCGGATCTTCGATCCAACACAGCTGCTGTTGCTGGGCATAGTCAAGTAACTGGCGCTGACTGAGGTCAAGCAGAGGTCGCACTAGATGGCCACGCGAGAGCGAGCGTGTAAACGGTATGCCACGTAAACCAGCCACACCCGTGCCGCGCATTAAACGAAAGAGCAAGGTTTCGGCCTGATCATCTTGATGCTGCGCCATCAGCAGCACTTCATCTTTTTGCAAATGCTCGGCAAACGCTGCATAGCGCGCCTGCCTTGCAGCCTGCTCGACACTGGCGCTCGAGGCAACATCCACATCAAGTACTATTAAAGGTATCTGTAGGGCATCACAGACACCCTGGCAGTGTGCTGGCCAAGCGTGCGCTGCCTCTTGTAAGCCATGCTGAATATAGATCGCGCGCAGTGCAGGCAAGCGCTGCTGTTTAGCTAACTGCGCTAAAGCATAAAGCAGCACAGTGGAGTCCATACCGCCAGAAAAAGCCACGCAAAAAGACGGGCGATCACGCCATGGTTGTAGCGCAGTAAGAATATGCTGCTGAATATCTAGCATTAAGCGCAGCCTCGCACGACAGACTGCAAAGCGCATCCAAGTAAAAACTTAGGATGCGCTGGGGTGTGCAATTCTAGCAATTACGCGATGCCAAAGCCCATCAGCTTTTCATAACGACGAGCCAACAACTCATCAGTATCGAGGGTCAATAACTCATCGAGCTGCGCAGTTAAGGTCTCACGAATCGACTCAACCGCAGTCGCCACATCACGGTGCGCACCACCTAATGGCTCAGGAATCACATGATCAACAATTTTCAAGCCTTGTAAGCGCTCAGCCGTAATACCCATAGCTTCTGCTGCATCCGGTGCTTTATCCGCAGTTTTCCACAAAATAGAAGCACAGCCTTCTGGAGAAATCACCGCATAGGTTGCATATTGCAACATATTGAGACGGTCACACACACCAATCGCCAAGGCACCACCGGAACCACCTTCACCGATGACGGTAGAGATGATTGGTGTTTTCAAACGTGACATGACACGTAAGTTCCACGCAATGGCTTCACTTTGACCGCGCTCTTCAGCATCAATACCTGGGTACGCACCTGGGGTATCAATAAAGGTAAAGATGGGCATGTTAAAACGCTCCGCCATTTCCATTAAGCGACAGGCTTTACGGTAGCCTTCAGGGCGCGGCATACCGAAGTTACGGCGTACTTTTTCACGCACATCACGGCCTTTTTGATGACCAATCACCATCACTGGCTTGTCATTAAAGCGGGCAATGCCACCCACTAACGCGGCATCATCAGAAAAGTGACGGTCACCGTGTAACTCTTCAAACTCAGTAAACAGGTGCTTAATATAGTCCAGCGTATAAGGACGCTGCGGGTGACGTGCCATACGCGCAATCTGCCAGCTGGTCAGATTAGCGAAAATACTTTTAGTTTGCGCCTTACTTTTTTCTTGTAAGCGCGCAACTTCGTCACCAATATTTAAATCATTGTCATTACCTACCAAACGTAACTCTTCAATTTTCGCCTGAAGATCGGCAATGGGCTGTTCAAAATCCAAAAAACTAGGGTTCATCAGGGGCATCCATTTTTCTGTTACGGCGGTCAGGCCGTGCTGCAATATGTAAGATTTACGCGAGACTAAACGGCGTAAACCACCAAATATGTTGTCTAGCAGAGCCTTATCCGACTCGACGCCTTCTCGGCGCACTGAATACTAACGATAATGCAAAAAGACGTTATCACGACCCAATAGGTCACGTAATGCCAAAATAAGGTCATCCGTTGGCTCAATTTTCCACTCTGGCGAAAACTCTAACAGAGCCTTAGCACTGTGGCCGCTATACGTCATAGTCAGCGGACAGGCGCCTTTATATTGCAATAGTAATGCTTTTAGCCGCGTTAGGCTGTCACGACTTAAGTCTGCCACAGACACATTCATGCGTAAACTTTGCGCCAAGCCGGTACGCGCCTCTTCGAGACTCATCACCCGCTTCGCGCGCAAACGCAGCCCACCAGAGAAATCATCATGACTGACTTCACCCTCGACAACCACCAGCGCATCGGTTTGCAGTAGGGCTTGCGCTTGATTAAAGGCCTCCGCAAATAACGACGCTTCAATCCGTGCGGAGCGGTCATCAAGGGTAATAAAACCCATCTTGTCGCCTTTCTTGTTACGCATCACTCGCAGGTTAATAATCAAGCCCGCCACGGTTTGCGCGTCACGCGAGGGCCGTAAATCAATAATACGCTGTCGGGCAAAGCGGCGCACTTCACCTTCATATTCATCAATCGGATGACCGGTCAAATACAAACCTAACGTTTCTTTTTCACCTTTCAAACGTTCTTTTAACGTCAGCTCACGAGCGTTACGGTACTGCGCATAGATATCCACCTCTTGCTCAGCAAACACATCGCCGAATAAATCCATATGCCCGCTATCACGGTTGCGCGCGGCTTGATCGGCGGTTTGAATCGCCTCTTCCAGCGCAGCTAGCAGCACCGCACGGTTGCGATCAATACCGGCTTGATACTCTTTTAACTGATCAGAAAAATACGGCCCCATACGATCTAAAGCACCGCTACGCACTAAGGCATCAAAGGTACGTTTATTAATGCGTTTGAGATCCATGCGCGCACAAAAATCAAATAAGTCTTTAAACGGCGCATCACCACGAGCACTGACGATGGCTTCAACTGGGCCTTCACCCACGCCTTTAATCGCACCTAAGCCATACACCACATGGCCCTCGTCATTCACGGTAAATTTGTATTCCGACTGATTGACATCCGGTGCGACAATGCGCAATTTCATATTGCGGCACTCTTCGACCAGAATCACCACTTTATCGGTGTTATCCATGTCCGCCGAGAGCACTGCCGCCATAAACTGCGCGGGGTAGTGATGTTTGAGCCAAGCGGTTTGATAAGACACCAAGCCATAGGCGGCTGAGTGCGACTTGTTAAAACCATAGCCGGCGAACTTCTCCACCAGATCAAAAATATTACCGGCCAAGTCTGCATCAATATTATTATTTTTGCAGCCCTCAATAAACCCGCCACGCTGTTTGGCCATTTCCTCAGGTTTCTTTTTACCCATCGCTCGGCGCAGCATATCCGCGCCACCCAGCGTATAGCCGGCCATGACCTGAGCAATTTGCATGACCTGTTCTTGGTACAAAATAATCCCGTAAGTCGGGGCAAGAACGGGTTTTAAGCCTTCGTACTGATAATCAGAGTGCGGATAAGCCAGCTCAGCACGGCCGTGCTTACGGTTGATAAAGTCATCCACCATGCCTGACTGTAAAGGACCGGGACGGAACAAGGCGACCAAGGCGATCAAGTCTTCCAGGCAGTCTGGCTTGAGCTTTTTAATCAGCTCTTTCATGCCGCGCGACTCAAGCTGGAACACTGCGGTGGTTTCCGCGCGCTGCAGCATCTGGTAGGTGCCTTTATCGTCCAGCGGGATAAAGTCGATATCTAAAGGGGACTCACCCACCTTAGCGCGGTCACGGTTAACGTTTTCTAGCGCCCACTTAATGATGGTTAGCGTACGCAGACCCAAGAAGTCAAACTTAACCAGACCCGCCGCTTCAACATCATCCTTATCAAACTGAGTGACCAGCCCGCCGCCCTCTTCATCACAGGAAATCGGTGAAAAGTCGGTCAGTTTAGTGGGCGCAATCACCACCCCACCGGCGTGCTTACCAGTACCTCGGGTAATGCCTTCGAGCTTAAGCGCCATCTCCCAAATTTCAGCCGCTTCTTCGTCAGTAGCTAAAAAATCACGCAAAGGCTCTTCTGCCTCAAAGGCTTTGCTCAGGGTCATGCCCACTTCAAAAGGGATCATTTTTGATAAACGATCGGCCAAGCCATAGGCTTTACCTTGTACCCGCGCCACATCGCGCACCACCGCCTTAGCCGCCATGGTACCGAAAGTAATGATCTGACTGACCGCTTCACGCCCGTAAGTATTGGCCACATAGTCAATCACCCGATCACGACCATCCATGCAAAAGTCGACGTCAAAGTCAGGCATGGAGACCCGCTCGGGGTTTAAAAAGCGCTCAAACAGCAAATCATAGAGCAAGGGATCAAGGTTGGTAATATGCAGCACATAAGCGACTAAGCTACCGGCTCCCGATCCACGGCCGGGGCCAACAGGCACGCCATTGTTTTTCGCCCAATGGATAAAGTCCATCACGATCAAGAAGTAACCGGGAAAGCCCATCTGGATAATAATATCCAACTCAAAGTTCAGACGATCGTCATAAACCTTGCGTTTAGCCTCATAGTCGGGCGTGTCTTTCGGCAGCGTCACCGACAAACGTTCGTCTAATCCATCAAAGGATACTTTGCGTAAATAATCATCAATGGTCATCCCGGCCGGCACGGGAAAGTCAGGCAAAAAGTGCGTGCCTAATTGCACTTCAATATTGCAGCGTTTGGCAATTTCAACACTATTGGCGAGAGCTTCAGGTAGATCAGCAAACAGCTCAGCCATTTCTTCTGGGTTTTTTAAATACTGCTGCTCAGAATAAATACGTGGCCGACGCGGATCATCTAAGGCGCGCCCCTCGCCAATACAGACGCGCGTTTCATGCGCCGCATAATCCTCTTGCTTTAAAAAGCGCACATCATTGGTCGCTACCACCGGCACACCCGTGCGCGCGGCTAAAGCCACCGCCGCATGTAGATGCTCTTCATCATTCGGACGCTGGGTACGGTGCAATTCCAAATAAAAGCGATTGCTAAAGATGGCTTGCCACTGGGCCAGCAGTTGCTCAGCTTTCTCTGTTTCACCGGCTAATAAGGCTAGACCAATCTCGCCATCTTTAGCGCCAGATAAGGCAATTAAACCCTCGGATGCTTGCTTGATCCAATCGCGCTGCAGAATCGCTAAGCCATGCTGTTGACCTTGGGTAAAACCTAAGGAAATCAGTTCGGTCAGGTTGCGGTAGCCTTGCGGCGTCATCACCAGCAAGGTCATGCGCGTCAGCGGGCCGTCCTCTTCAGCACTGGCCAACCAGATATCGGCACCGCAAATCGGTTTGACTCCGCCCTGCTGCGCTGCGCTATAAAACTTCACCAAGGAACTCATATTGCTTTGGTCAGTTACCGCGACCGCGGGCATGCCTGCATCACGTACCGCTTTAATCAAAGGTTTGATGCGGACCAAGCCATCCACCAATGAAAACTCGCTATGTACACGTAAATGAACAAATGATGCAGACATGGCTCAACCTTTTCTTAACCAACAAATAACAATTCAAACGTGCTAAGCAATCTGCATTTTACTGAGTCAAACGCAGTAACGCCTCGCGGTATTTATCCGCGGTTTTTTGCGCCACATCATCAGGAATAGCAGGTGCGGGTGGCTCTTTATTCCAACCACTGTTTTCTAGCCAATCACGGACAAATTGCTTATCAAAGCTGGGTGGATTGGTTCCCACCTGATAGCTGTCTGCTGGCCAAAAGCGACTGGAGTCAGGGGTGAGCGCCTCATCCATTAAGGTCAGCGTGCCATCCGCATCCAAGCCAAATTCAAATTTGGTATCAGCAATAATAATCCCACGAGTAGCCGCATACTCAACCGCCGCTTGGTATAGGGCAATTGAAGCATCACGGACCTGATTGGCTAAATCCTCTCCAATAATCGCGGCGCACTGGGCAAAGCTGATGTTTTCGTCATGGTCGCCTACTTCAGCTTTCGTCGATGGCGTGAAAATCGGCTCAGGCAACTTCTGCGCTTCTTGCAAACCGGCAGGCAGTTGAATACCACAGACGGTACCGCTGCGCTGGTATTCTTTCCAACCTGAACCCACTAAGTAGCCACGCACAATGGCTTCTACAGCGACCGGCTTAAGACGTTTAGCAACCACCGCACGGCCTTCAACTAAGGCTAACTCTTCAGCACTGACCACATCCGCCACCTGATCACCGGTAAAGTGATTGGGTATAATGTGCGCCAGCTTGTTAAACCAAAAATTGGAGATTTCAGTCAAAATTTTACCTTTGTCTGGAATCGGCTGTTCTAAAATCACATCGAATGCAGACAGGCGATCGCTGGCGACCATCAGCATACGCTGGGCATCAATTTCATAGAGGTCACGCACTTTGCCTGAATACAGTTTTTTAAGGCTCAGTTGAGGCTGGTTGCTCATTGCAAAAATCCTATGGTTAGAAACACAGCAGGCGAAATCAAGATTTCGCCTGCTGTGTTATTGAGGGGCGTGGTTCTAGTCTAAACGGCTACGCAACTGCTCTAAAATGCGCAAGCTGACATCTTTTGGCGCTAATGTATCAAGGTCACGCTCAACGCTGACAAACACCTGCTGATTAATCGCAGTCAAACGCACGATATAGCGTTCTTTGCTCTCTTTGTCAGCGACTTTCTTCTTAGAACTGAACAGGCGTTTAAAGAAACCTGGCTCATCGTCTTTAGCGCCTTGCGCCAAATCAATATAATACAGACCGGTGCTGCGATTAAGGTCATCAACGCGAATATCAGCCGCAGCTAAGGCGCGCCCAATACTGGACCATGCCCGCTCAAAGCTGGCATCGAGGCGCAACACTTGAGTGCCATTGCCGCCATCGACCAAAGTCACGCGTTTCGGCGCATCGTAGGTTTTGCTGGCCAGCAAAGAAAAGGAATCACCTTTTTCATCACGCTGCACTAAATAACTATTAAGTTCGCTAAGCAAGCCATCGGCGGCTGCACCTGTAACTGTGCTATTCGTCCAAGCGGCATCCAGCGTACTGCTGGTGCTACGCTCAGCTTGGTCGATAAACACCTCACTGCTATTGCGCTGCACTCCTGGTTCAATGCGCACGCGAAAACGTGCTTGTAAATCACTGGGCGCACTGCCCCACACTTGGCGTACCAAGCTAGCGTTTAACTCGCTGGGCGCCTGCCACTGGGTAGTAAACTCCCCTAAATGGGGTCGCTCATCAGCAATTTTAAAACCATTAGTCTCAAAAAACTGCTGCGCAACCGGCCAAACCTGAGCGGGAATACGTTGTGCAACAACCCAACTCAGAGGACCGCTTTTTTGTACACTAAAATCGCCAGAAAAGGTACTGACCGGCAATGCCTGAGGACGCGGCACTTTATACTCAGCGGTAGAGGCTGCAGAAGCGATACGATGTGGAATCGGCAATAAGGGATCAAGCGGTTTAACTTGTACGCCATCCGGTAACTGCATTGCAGGTGAAGGACGCGCGTCAAGGTAGTCACCACCACGGTCGCGAAAATAGCCTTCTTGACCCCACAATAAACCACAGCCTGTTAGGCTGCTAGCAGAGACGGCTAACAAACATATTCCAGCAAATCGCTTCATGCGCTTTAAAACCTCAGATTAATTCAAAATACCGGACTGGCGCATGGCCTGGCGTAGGGTGTCATGGTATTGCTCGCTAAACCAAGTCAGCGGTAAGCGGATACCAGCTTGAATCAAGCCCATCTCATACAACGCCCATTTCACTGGGATTGGATTGGCTTCTAAAAACAAATTCACGTGCAGTGGCATCAGTCGATCATTCAGCGCTTTTGCGCCCTCGGCATCACCTGACATAGCTGCTTTACATAAATCAGCCATGGCGCGCGGAGCAATATTAGCGGTGACGGAAATATTCCCTTTACCACCGGCCAACATCAGTTCATAGGCGCTTGCATCATCACCGGAATAGACATAAAAATCGCTAGAGACGCGAGCAATAATATCTTTAGCGCGGGCAATATCACCGGTTGCTTCTTTGATACCAATAATATTTGGCACCTCAGATAAACGCACCACCGTATCGGCAAGCATGTCGCACACCGTACGCCCTGGTACGTTATACAAAATCTGTGGGATAGCGACCGCTTCAGCAATATGTTTAAAGTGCTGATAGAGGCCTTCTTGAGTGGGCTTATTGTAATAGGGTGTGACCAATAAGCAGGCATCGGCGCCGACGCTTTGCGCATTACGCGTCAGTTCAACGGCTTCACGTGTGCAGTTGGCGCCAGTCCCAGCAATCACAGGAATGCGCCCCTTGACCTGAGTGACCACGCGACGAATCACTTCAACATGTTCTTCAACATTTAAAGTTGCGGATTCACCCGAAGTACCTACAACAACCAGCGCGTCCGTCCCTTCTTGTAAATGGAAATCAACAAGTTTAGTCAAAGCTTGCCAATCCAGTGCGCCCTGCGCATCCATGGGCGTGACTATTGCGACCATACTGCCCGAAATCATGCAACCGCTCCTGCCAAAATATAATAGGTGGACAATGTTACTGATGCCTTTGAGCTTGCACAAGCACTGCTCGCGTCTTTGAGCATTCCACTTGCTGCATCTTTTCGTTACTCTAGTGCACTTAGCGGCGTAAAATATGCCCAAATCTACTTTCTGGAATGCTGAATGTCTGTACTACCCTTACCTGAACAATATGTGCTAATCAGTGCAACAGGCCGCGATCCTCTTGAACTGACCAATCTCATTTGTCGTGCCTGCCAAGAAAACCGCTGCTCAGTGGTCAGCAGCCGCTTAACCCGCCATGGCCAATATAGCGTATTAATTGTTCAGGCGGGTGGCTCTTGGGATGCGTTAGCCCGTCTTGAGGGGGCTTTACCCTCGCTGGCCAAACGCCATGAGTTACAACTGACGCACACCCGCAGTGAAGACGAAACTACCCGCCCACAAGCACTGCCCTATATCGTGTATGTCAGCGCCCTGTATCGTCCCGATATTCTTGCCGAGCTGTGCCAGTTTTTTGCTGATCACCAAATCGGCTTAGATAATATCACCTACGATACTTATCAAGCGCCGCAAACCGACACTACCATGCTCAACGCAACGATTACGGTTACGCTGTTAGCCAGCACACAAATCAATTGGCTACGTGATCAGTTTTTAGATTTTGCTGATTCACTGAATTTGGATGCTTTAATCGAGCCTTGGCGTCCACAAACACCTTAAGCCCGAGGATCAAATATGCTGAACCAACCGATCAACAATTTCACCGCTGCAGCAACCAGCGACACAAGCATTCAATTGGCCGATTTAGCTGGGCAACACGTAGTACTGTATTTTTATCCAAAAGATAACACCCCTGGCTGCACCACGGAAAGTCAAGATTTTAGAGACTTGCACGAGCAGTTTACCGCAGCCAATACACTTATCCTTGGCGTGTCACGCGACACCCTGCGCGTGCATGAAAACTTTAAAGCCAAACACAGCTTTCCATTTGAGTTAATCAGTGATACTGAAGAAGCCCTGTGTCGACAATTTGACGTGATCAAACTGAAAAAACTCTACGGTAAAGAGTATCTAGGCATTGAACGCAGCACCTTCTTGATTGATCAAGCCGGCGTCTTGCGCCGCGAATGGCGCAAAGTTAAAGTCGCAGGACACGCGGCTGAAGTACTGGCGGCGGCGCAAGCCTTGCACGCCAACAACTAAGCGGCCTCTAGCACTCTTTACGCAACCAATAGGTAAACACAGCCTGATCCACTGTTTCATGCAGCAGGCTGTGACCGGCAAGTTTGGCAAAAGATCGAAAATCACGCTGAGAACCCGCATCAGTTGCCAACACTTTCAATACTGCCCCAATTGGCAAGCTATTAAAGGCCAACTTAGCTTTTAATAAAGGCATTGGACAGGCCAAATCACGCGCATCCAATTCTAGATCATGCGGCTGCACTTCTTTACTCATTAAAATACCACCTTAGCAACGAACATTAGGCTCAATATAGGGTCTATTTTGAGCGGGTAATGTTTTTACCTCAGACCCTTGCTCACTTTTCGTGCGCATTGTAGCGTATACCACTGCTTATTCTGCAAAGAGAGTGCTATGACCTTGTTCCGCCCTGCTCTACTGGCGCTGGCCTGCCTACTGCTACCGCCTGTTTTCGCGAGTGAGCTGCCTTCATTGGGTGACTCAAGCTCGTCCATTATTTCCCCCGAGCAGGAGCATCAGCTGGGCCGTGCTTGGCTAAGTATTTTACGGGGTCAGGTGCGCCAACTCGAAGACCCTTTGCTTAAAGATTATATTGAGTCAAGTGTCTATCGCTTGTCAGAAAGCAGTCAACTCAATGACCGTCGCCTTGAGTTTATTATTTTAGCCAGCCCACAACTCAATGCTTTTGCCGCTCCCGGCGGCATAGTCGGCGTTAACGGTGGATTACTCTTGCACGCCCAAACCGAAGCTGAATACGCCTCGGTCTTAGCTCACGAGCTCGCCCACTTATCACAGCGCCACTTTGCCCGCGGTCTGGAAGCTCAAAAACGCATGCAAGTGCCCTTAATGGCTGCCATGTTAGCCGGTGTGATTGCTGCCGCAGCTGGGGGTGGCGATCTGGGTATGGCGGCGATTGCCTCAACACAAGCCGCAGCCATTCAAGAACAGCGACGCTTTTCTAGACAAAATGAGCAAGAAGCAGACCGCATTGGATTACTCAACTTACATAAAGCAGGCTTTGATCCGCGCGCTATGCCCAGTCTATTTGAGCGCCTCATGCGCCAATACCGCTATGATCGTATGCCACCAGAGTTTTTACTGACTCACCCAGTCTCTGCTTCGCGAATTGCTGATACGCGTAATCGTGCTGAGCAATATGATGATCAAGGTATCCTTGACAGCCTCTACTACCAACTGATTCGTGCCCGCGTACAACTGACTTTTGAAGACACCCCAGGACTTGCGCTCAAGCGTTTTCGCAGCCAACTCACGGACGACCCCTCATTGGACGCCGCACGTTACGGCCTTGTCTTAGCTTTAATTCGTAGTGATCGGCTCAGTGAGGCGTGGAGCAATTTAAATATATTGCTAAAGAAAACACCCAATAGCATTATTTATAATTTAGCCGCAGTGGATTTAGAGCTCAGCAAAAATCAATTTAGCCAAGCCAATCAACGTCTCGATGGTCTCTTACAACAGCATCCCAATAATTTTCCGCTGCGTAGAGCTAAGTATGAAACACAGCTTAGACAAAAAGATATCGCCGGTGCCGAGCAAACCATCAATCAACTGTTAAGACAACGCCCAAACGATCCAGATATCTGGTTTGAAGTGGCGGAAATTCGCGGACTATCCAACGACATTATTGGTCTACATGAAGCACGTGCTGAGTTTTTCTCGCGGGTTGGTGACTACACGCAAGCACTTGAGCAACTTGATTACGCCAAGCAACGCGCCAGCAATAACTTTTCGCGAGCAGCACGTATTGATGCACGCCAGCGCGTCCTAATGGATGAAGAACAGGCAATCAAAAAAATGCTCAACTAACAGCCTATTTATCCCAACATAAGTGGATAAATAGGCCTATTGTAGTGACTAATTCAGGCTACACTGACCAGTCTTAGTCAAAGACCACGGTTTTATTATCATGGATCATGACTCGATCTTGCAGGTGATAACGTAAACCTCGCGCCAGCGCCATTTTTTCCACATCTTTACCGTTGCGCACCATATCTTCAATACTATCGCGATGACTGACGCGCACCACATCTTGCTCGATAATAGGGCCAGCATCTAAATCTTGAGTCACATAGTGACAAGTAGCACCAATCAACTTAACACCGCGTAAAGCGGCCTGGTGGTAAGGTTTTGCACCGATAAAGGAAGGTAAAAAACTATGGTGAATGTTAATCACCCGCCCATGGTATTTTTCACACAAATCAGGCGGTAAAATTTGCATATAGCGGGCCAGCACTATGCAGTCTGCTTGATGCTCATCAATCAAACGACTGACTTCAGCAAAAGCAGGCTCTTTATCTTGCGGGTCTACTGGTACGTGATAAAAAGGAATCCCATGCCACTCGACCATGCTGCGCAAGTCATCATGGTTAGCAATCACACAAGGGATTTCACAATCCAACTCATTGCGGTGCCAGCGGTGCAGCAAATCAGCCAAACAATGCGACTCACGACTGGCCATTAACACCACGCGTTTCTTCACATCAGAATCGGTCACTTGCCAGGTCATCGAGAATTCATTGGCAATCGGCGTAAAAGCTTGCTTAAAACCGTCCAAATCAAAGGGTAGCGATTCTGCTCGAATTTCGTGGCGCATAAAAAACCAACCACTGTGCACATCAGAATGATGACTCGCCTGATGAATCCAACCATTGTAGGTTGCTAGAAAATTACTGACTTTGGCAACAATACCCACGCGGTCAGGACAAGCAATAATAAGGCGAAACGTGCGCATGCAAAACTCCAATAAAATAAGGCTTTTACCAAAAAGAATACTACCCGGCATTCTACCGCTCTCAGGCGCGCGAGTCAGCAAAGCAATCCCCGCACACGACACCTGCCACATCCGCCTCAATCATCACAAAGTATTACCAAAAAGCCAAAATCTTTCCCTATACAACAATTAACTTTATTTATAATGATTAGCTTTATATAAAATAACCAACAAATGGTATTCAAAAAATCAAATATGCCTATATGCAGTATAGAAAAACATAAGCTACAGACCTGAAATACCTTCGTTAGATCTCTTTTCTTATAATCTCAGATTAAATCTCTATTTAATTATCTATTCACTCTAGACACCCTTTACTTAATGCCTGCATAAGCTTATCATTCAGCTCATTATTAAGGGATCTCAAAAGAGCCTTGCACAACTGAGACACTGGAGTTTTATAGAGAGTCACTAGTCTATTAGTGATTACGGACACACTCGACAATCCTTAATTTATACACATCAATTTTTCCTAGGATTTTCAAAATGTCATTGATTAATGAATTTCGCGAAACAAAAGAACGCATAAAAGAACTTGAAGAGCGTTTAGCTAGTTTAAAACAAGACAGTAAGCTGCAAAAAGAACTTGAGTTTGAAGAAAAACTACGTGCACTGATGGCCGAGTATAATAAATCACTGCGCGATATCACTTTGATTATTGATCCTCAAGCAAACCGTAGCGCAACGCGCAACACCACTGTACGCACACGCAGCCCACGTAAAACCAAACAGTACAACAACCCGCACACCGGCGATGTAATTGAAACCAAAGGTGGCAACCACAAGACTCTAAAAGAGTGGAAAGCTAAGTGGGGCGGTGACACTGTTGAGTCGTGGGTTACTTTACTTGACTAAGTAATGCTACAACTAAGCCAGCTGCCTTACAGCTGAACTAATAATGACGCCCTGCTTGCAGGGCGTTTTTATTTACACCAACTTAACTTAACTACAATTGATAACGTTGCTGCACCGTCTTTACATACTGATGCCAGTTTTGCACTGCAGGATCTGCTTGCTGCTCTTGACTCAAGTGTGTATAGGCAGCCAAATAATCCGCAATCGTCAGTGGCGCCCCGGCTTGCTCACCACTGAGACGTGCACGACACCATAGTGCCCATGCCTCCCGCTCATCCTGATTCAATGTCTGCGGGTAATTACGTGCACGGTAGCGAAACAACAACCTAGGCAAACGCTCATCATCAAAAGGCCAACGCTCAGGCTGCAGCTGTTCGGGTGGCGCTTGGCGTAATGCCTCACACAGCTTGCGATCTCGCGGCCCAAGGAAAGCAGCATACAGCTGTTGCTCGGGGTCTTGCTCAACATGCTCACGCTGCTCGGTATAAACGACACTTAGCTTATCTTGCCATTGCGCACGTTGCTCTTTAAGCAATTGAGCATTAGCTTGGCAACGCGCATGGTCAAACGCTAAACGCTGATTGTCTTCTTCGCGCAACACGGACAACGGTGCAACCACTGGACTTTTATTGATATGAATAAGCTTTAAAGGAATGGGTAATTCATCTTCAGCCAACTGATCATGACGGGTATATAAGCGCGCTTTCAGCGTCTGCGCGTCTAATTTAAGCAGTGGCGTAACATCTGCATGCAAGTCACACACAATCAGCGCATTGCGATTGCCGGGATGCCAGGCCAATGGCAACACCGGTGCCAAGCAGTGCCGCTCAACAGAAAACATACCTGAGACATGCAAGATAGGCTGCAACAATCGAATTCGCTTTTGCACAGCATCTTTACGTCGCAAGGCATATAAATAATCAAACAACTTAGGCTGGCGCTCGCGCACTAAGCGCGCTACAGCAATAGTCGCGCGCACATCAGCTAACGCATCATGAGCTTGACCATGGGCAATATGATTGGCAGCAGTCACGTTTTCCAACTTAAAACTGACGCGCCCATCCTGCTCTGGCCAATTAATACCTTCGGGGCGCAATGCCCACACGCAGCGCAAGACATCCAGCATATCCCAGCGACTGTTATGGCCTTGCCATTCGCGCGCATAAGGATCATAAAAGTTGCGATATAAACCGGCACGGGTCATTTCATCATCAAAGCGAATACTATTAAAGCCCGCAGTACAGGTATTAGGACGAATCAATTGCTGATGCAGCTGCTCAATAAAATCAACCTCTAACAGCCCTTCCCGCTGCAACAGATCAGGCCCAATGCCAGTGACGACGCTGGCCATCGGATGCGGTAGGATATCCTCTGCCAGCTGGCAATAGATATTCAAGGGTTGATCGATCTCTTCCAACTGCTCATTGGTACGAATACCTGCCACCTGCATGGGCCGATCACTGTGCGGCTGGATGCCTGTGGTTTCAAAGTCATACCAAAAAATACTGGCTGTCACGGGGGTTCACTCCTTAGTTACTCGATCGCATTGCAACGCACCTTAACAGCCTATGCCCCTCGCCAACCAAACGTACAGAGCAGCAATTCAATGACGCGTGGTTTTACACGAGGCCATGCAAGGGCCATTGACTCTAGGCATTAAACAATATAATGCTGAGTAAGTTTCTTATTTTAAATAGCCCGACTTATACTCAGGTTATATTTAACTCTATGTGCTGGCCTATTATTGAACAACCACCCTGACGCTAACGACTCAGCAACAAGCTTACTTTTAGATACAGTACTGTCTTTAGAATCGCCGAAAGACATTCATTTGGCGGTGTACCCGGCCGGTTTAGCCTTGCACATCCTAGCCATGCTCTACTCTATTGAGATGGCATTGTGCGGCTTGGCACATCGTTTAACAGGCAGTACAGGGCTTATCTTATTTACCTTGCTGTGCCTCATTCCTTATCCAGACACCGCCCTTGCCCAACCCACCGTGCCGACAGCCTATAGCAACAAAAGTGACGAACTGACGGTGGATGGACCACGCCTACTTAAGCAACCACTTAATAGTGAACAAGCACAACAGAGCATCACTCAGCTCTTAAATAAACCACCCTTAAAAATCGCCCACACCACAAAAAACGGTTATTTTAATGGCGCCAACGATGCAGCGCACAGCAACAGCTACTCGGCCATGGCGTATTTTTTACGCGAGCAAGGTATCGCTACCAATCTACTGGCCAACCTCACAGACTTAACAGCGCCCGCGAGCATGGAGCAAACCCTAATCCTTTTGAGCGGCTCAGCTCAACTCAGCGAGCAGCAGCAAACACAACTATTAAACTGGGTAGCGCAACAGGGTGGTCATTTAATTATCTCAGTACAGGAGGTCCTGAATAACCCCAATCCTTCACTACTAAACCGCCTCGGCATTAAGCAACAGCTCACAGCTGAATTGGATCACCTCAACGCCGACCAGACGGAAACAATCAGTACAGAACCAGCACTCACAGACAGTCACCTTAGGGGCCAAGCACTGACCCACCTCTATCTAGAAAATGAACAGTCCCCCGCCTACCTCGCCTTTAATACACAGTATCACTTAGCCGATACCGAGAACCGTGCCCATGCTTGGGCCAATAGCCAAGCGGCCACCCACGTGCTGCAATTGAGTTACGGCCAAGGCTTAGTCAGTGTACTGAACGACTTTACTCTCTGGCAAAATGCCCAGATTGGCCACTACGATCATGCTTGGCTGCTGTGGTATCTGAGTCAAGACAGCCAAGTCAGCCTGTTTAATCCTGCCATAGATCAAGGCCTATTCACGCGTCTGTGGCAGTACTATGCTGTAGCCTGCTGGCTCTTGCTGAGCGTATTAGTCCTCGGTGCTTGGTATGCCAGACCACGCTTTGTACCGCCACCTGCAGCAACGCCATTGCCAGAAGATCCATTCAGCGAACAGCTAAACACTGCAGCACTGGTTAAGCTCGCTCAATACGGCCAACGCTGCTTGCTGCTGGACTTGCAAAAAGACATTAAACAACGCGCACAACGACGTGCTCCTGGCTTTTCTAGCTTAGCCGTTGCTGAGCAATGGCAAGTCTTGCGCCAGCTGAGCCAACAACCCATCACGTTAATCTCACACAGCATGCGTCCGCCACCGTCTAACCAACTGTCAGCACAGGCTTTTACCCAGCATGTAGCACGCCTGCAACATTTAAGGAACGCACTATGAGCCACAGCCCGACTGATCTTGAGTCACAGCTTGAGCCGTCAGCCAATAACCCTGCTGACCCTCTAGAGGCTGCAACGACAACACCACAAGCTAAAACTGACACCCAAGTCGCTGACAGGCTGCCCAGCAATAAAGTTGAGCAGCAACGCGCTCAGGCCAGCCGCCTGATGCAAGCCCTGCGTGACGAATTAGAAAAAGCCCTGATTGGACAATCCGCAGTCATTGAAGGCGTTCTTTGCACCTTTATTGCCGCCGGTCATGTGCTGATTGAAGGCGTCCCAGGGCTTGGCAAAACCTTATTAGTACGCGCTTTAGCACAATGTTTTAGTGGTCAGTTTAGTCGAATTCAATTTACCCCTGATTTAATGCCCAGCGATGTCACCGGTCATGCCATCTATGATGTAGCCAGCGAGCAATTTAAGTTACGCAAGGGACCGGCCTTTACCCACCTATTACTCGCCGATGAAATTAACCGTGCGCCAGCCACAACACAAGCCGCTTTATTGGAAGTGATGCAAGAACGTAGCATTACTCTAGAAGGCCAATCGCTCGCGGTCCCGCTTCCCTTTATGGTGCTGGCCACACAAAACCCAATTGAGCAAGAAGGCACCTACCCACTGCCTGAGGCGGAGCTGGATCGGTTTATGGTGAAATTACATATCGATTACCCGCCAGAGCAAGATGAGCAGCGCTTAGTCCGTGCGGTCACTCGCTCAGCGCACGCCGATATATTAGACCACACCACGCTACGCGCCCTGCTACAGCCGCGCGATATGCAAGCAATACAAAAAATCGCCAGTGCTTTGCCAGTGGATGACCAGGTCTTAAATTATGCCGTCAGCCTGGTGCGTCGTACTCGGCAATGGCCGGGATTAAGCAGCGGCGCCGGACCGCGCGCCTCGATTGATTTAATTCGTTATGCGCGCGCCCGCGCCTTGCTGCAGGGGCACGCCTTGGTCAGCGCCGATGATGTAAAACATTCGGCGCTGAATATTTTGCGCCACCGCGTGCACCTCTGCGTCAGCCTTGCCATTGAAGGCTTACAGGTTGAACAGGTGTTACAGCAACTGCTCGATCAAGTCCCTGCGCCACGCCCATGATCATTAAGCCATCGGGCGTGCTGCTCAGCAGTGTTGCAGCTGTACTGCTGCTGACTCTTGGCCTCGGCTCCCTGCGCGCCTTAGCCGTTGCGCTGCCCAGCACAGTGGATAGCATACTGCTCGCTGTCGTGCTGGGCTTGGTTGTGCTGGCTTTATACGATGTCTGGCGCGTCTATCGGCAGCCACCGCCCAGCTGCCAGCGTACTCTGGCGCAGACATTATCCTTGGGCCAACTGAGCGATGTCAGCCTAATCTTTAGCCACAGCTATAAGCGTCCACTGCGCATGGCATACCTTGATCATCTACCCGATAGTTTTCAACTCGGACAACAGCCTATCGCTGTGACTCTAGCGCCAGGCCATAGCAGCACTAGCAGTTACCCGATTAAACCTTTGCAACGTGGTGATTTTATTATTGCAGGCTGCAGCGTACGGCTCCCCAGTCCAGTGCGTTTATGGACGGCACAGTATTTTTTAGCACAGCCGAGTCGCGTGCGTGTCTACCCTGATTTCAGTCGCCTAGACAGCGGGCAACGGCAAAGCAGCGCGCAGTGGCTTGGCCAACTGGGTGCGCAACAACAACGGCCTCGCGGCAGCGGCCTTGAGTTTCAGCAACTGCGCGAGTTTCGCAGTGATGACAGTAGATGGCACCTTGACTGCAAAGCCAGCGCACGCAAACAGCGCTTAATTGCTCGTGACTATCAAGCTGAGCGCGGTCAGCCGATTATTTTTATCCTAGATTGCGGCCGTGCTATGCGCCGTCACGATGGTGCGCTGAGCCATTTAGATCATGCCCTCAATGCTTGTGTATTAGTAGCCTATAGCGCCTTGCGCCAAGGTGATGCGGTTGGTTTACAAACCTTCGCTGGCCCCAAGCACATCATTGCGCCGGCCAAAGGCCAAGCGCAGATACCAGTCTTGCTCAACAGTCTCTACGCTATCCAAGCCAGCCAAGACACACCAAACTTCAGCGCTATGGCCAAGCAACTGTTACTGACACAAAAACGCCGCGCCCTACTCATTGTAATAAGCACACAGACCGAGAATGCCCAGAGTGATTTAATCCCAGCCCTGCAACAACTTAACAAATCTCATCGCACGCTATTAGTCAACTTAGGTGAGGTAACCCTAGATCAACTGCGCCAGCAACCGCTGCACAGCCATGCGCAAGCATTATTATACTGCGCCGCTATCGACCGTATCCAAGCGCGAGATCAGCATCAACAGTCACTCATCAGCCAAGGAATTGAGCTGCTCGATGTACAGCCCAACCAGCTGACGGCTAAACTACTCAAGTACTATTTAACGATAAAAAAATCAGGACAGTATTAAACATAAGCACTCAATCCATCTGCGCGATAGATACAGTTTGGCCATTCTGACGCTCTAACTACAAACAGCTATACTTCTCGTAAAGAGTTTATATACATTACAGGGTAGGCTAGTCTTAAACGAACCCAGTAGTCTTCTGCCGGCACGCGTACAACACTTGTATACCTCATTTTATTAAGGAGCGTTATCATGGAATTGAATCAACTTTTAGTGGTGATTGATCCCACTTCAAATGACTTGCAGCCATCGCTGGAGCGCGCTGTTTGGGTGGCTAAGCACGCTAATTCAGCGATTGAATTACTGCTCTGCGAATACAACTCAGCTCTGGATGGTGGTTATTTTTTTGATGGCCCAGCACAAAAAAAAGCCCGTGAGTCATTAATTGAAAACCGCACCAAGTGGCTTAATGCGCTAGCACAACCTTTACGTGACGCAGGTATTAAAGTCACGCTAGAAGTGCGCTGGGGCAAACCCTTACACAGCATGATTTTACAACGCATTGAAGAGCTTAAGCCTGACCTCGTGCTACGTGATGCCACCACGCACAATCTATTACAACGTTTATTTTTCAATAACACCTCTTGGCAGTTAATTCGCCAATGCCCGGTCCCTTTGTGGTTAGTTCGTGAAGGTGAATGGAAAGGTGAGCGCATCTGTGCTGCAGTTGACCCAGTACACAGCTCAGATACCACCGCTGCGCTTGATCACTTATTGGTACAGTCCACTGCTTATTTAGCCAAGACGCTAGGTATGCAAGCCGATTATATGCACAGCTATGCACCGCTGCCGCGCACCATGATCTTCGACTCAGAATTAGTCGCCGCTTACGATCAGTATGTTGAGCGCAGCGCCAAACAGCACCGTGGCGCTTTTGAAACACTGCTGGCCAACTACCCAGTAGACAAAGCCAACCAGCATTTATTAGAAGGTTTCCCTGAAGAAAGCATTCCTGAGTTTGTGAGCGAGCGCAATATTGATCTACTCGTAATGGGCGCAATCTCGCGCAGCAACTTAGAAAACGCACTGATTGGTAATACGGCCGAACGCATTTTAGAAGCCGTACAAACTGACTTACTGGTGATTAAGCCAGCCCGTCTCTAAGCATAAAGCAGCACAACACCTACTATGACTGTCACACAATTGTAATAGGTGTTTGCTAGTGTATTTTTATTCTGACATTACAGGAGCCACAGCATGTCTTTGCGTCGCACTAAAATTGTTGCCACCATTGGTCCAGCCAGCAGCTCACCCGAGGTTCTTGAACAGCTTATTTTGGCTGGAATGGATGTCGCGCGCTTAAACTTCTCCCATGGCAATGCCGATGAACACCGCGCCCGCGCACTACTGATTCGTGAAATCGCCACGCGCCTAAATCGCCATGTTGCACTAATGGGCGACTTACAAGGCCCAAAAATTCGTATTGCACGCTTTACCAATAAAGAAATCAAATTGCAAAGCGGTGATTCATTTCGTTTCTCAATCACTCACCCACGCGATGCAGGTAATCAACAGGTGGTCTGCATTGACTACCCCGATCTCGTCACAGACTGCAGCATCGGCGATGAACTACTGTTAGATGACGGCCGTATTGTCATGCAAGTGGAAGCGATTAGCGCAGATGCGTTAGATTGTCGGGTTGTGGTGGGTGGATCATTATCGGATCACAAAGGCATCAACCGTCGCGGTGGCGGCTTAACCGCGCCGGCTCTGACTGAAAAAGACAAACAAGATATTCGTTTAGCCGCGGAATTGGATCTGGATTATTTAGCGGTATCCTTCCCTCGCGATGCTGCCGATATGCATCTGGCACGGCGTTTGTGTGAAGAAGCCGGCTGTCATGCCTGGCTGGTGGCCAAAGTTGAACGCGCTGAAGCCGTGATGAATGATCAAGCTTTAAATGGCTTGATCAGTGCCAGCGATGCAGTAATGGTTGCGCGTGGTGATTTAGGCGTGGAAATTGGTGATGCTGAGTTGGTCGGTATTCAAAAGAAAATCATTGCTGCCGCGCGCAAACAAAATAAAGCTGTGATTACCGCCACGCAAATGATGGAATCAATGATCCACAGCCCGCTGCCCACCCGGGCGGAAGTCTCAGATGTTGCCAATGCGGCACTGGACTACACCGATGCGGTGATGCTTTCCGCCGAAACGGCAGCCGGAGAATTCCCGGTTGAAGCGGTAGCGGCCATGGCGCGGGTGTGTTTAGGCGCTGAAAAAAACCCCATTATGCGCAGCTCAGGACACCGTATTGGTCAGCAGTTTGAACGCTGGGACGAAAGTATCGCCCTCGCGGCCATGTACACGGCCAATCATTTCCCTGGTGTAAAAGCGATTATCGCCCTGACTGAAAGTGGCTATACGCCATTGGTCATGTCACGTATTCGCTCCTCCATGCCCATCTATGCCTTTGCCCCATCGCGCCAGACACAAGCACGCGTGGCGTTATTTAGGGGCGTGTATACCGTGCCTTTTGATCCAAGTCAGTTCCCCGGCTCGGTCAGCAAATCAGCGGTCGAAGAGTTGGTGAAACGCGGTATTGTGCAAGAAGGTGACTGGGTGATTTTGACTAAAGGTGACAGTTACCACATGGTTGGCGGCACCAATACCATGAAGCTGCTGCATGTGGGCCATATCATTTCATAAATAGGCTTATGTTCACTGACCACAGGGGATTACACACCCCTGTGATCGCTCGCACAACCAACTATAAAGTAATGCCCAACGCCAAAATCATCTGGCGCAAATCGTCCTGCGGCTGATCGATGCGCACCTGCAGATCGGGGATTTCGCGGCGCACTGGGTAGCTTTTACGCACCAGATCAAAGGCTGCGCGACGCTGTCCGGCATCCCCATTCAGACTTAAACGAAACGCCGCATCATCGCCGCGTGGATCATACACTGCACGACATAACACACGCATAGCCTCGGCCACAGGCGTATGTGCCGCCAGTTGCATGGCCAACAACGTCTGTGTTGGAAACTCAATCGCAGTCTTGGCTGCTACGGCAAAATACTCACAAAAAGCCTGATAAATATGCGCTGTGCCGCGGATTTTACCGTCTAAACTATAGCCGGCAATATGCGCGGTCGCGAGATCACAACGTTGTGCCAACTCGACATCCACCTGCGGCTCAGCTTCCCACACATCCAGCACCGCTCGCACATCGGGGCGCTGCTGCAAAAACTGTTTTAACTCCTGATTATCCAGCACCGCACCACGACTGGCATTGATCAGCCAACTGCCAGTGCTGAGTTTGTGCAGCTGCTCTGCGCCGATTAAATGATGAGTCGGATGCTCGCCCAGCGTGGTTAAGGGAGTATGCAGGCTGAGCACATCGCAGCGCTCAAGCAACGTCGCCAAATCAACATAATCACCGCCTTCGCGTTGTTGTCGTGGCGGGTCACAGACCAAAACTTGCCACCCCATAGCGCGCAACACTTGAACTAAACGATCACCCACCTGCCCCGCGCCGACAACGCCATAGCAGCGCTGTGACAAAGCAACAGCATCGCGCTCCGCTAAGGTCAGCAAAGCACCCAACACATAATCCACCACGCCACGTGCATTGCAGCCCGGCGCACTGGCCCAGCCAATCCCCTGTGCGGCCAAATAATCCAAATCTAAATGGTCGGTGCCGATGGTACAGGTACCGACAAACTTAACCTGTGAGCCTGCTAATAAAGCTTGATCAACCTGAGTCACCGAGCGCACCAAGAGCACTTCGGCATCGCCTAACACAGCACGATCTAAACTGCGTCCTGGGACGCGGCGCAGTAGACCATGTTGCTCAAACACTTCAAGCATCGGAATATTCTCATCAGCCAGTATGCGCACCTGTATACCCTCTTTAATCTTTAACTAAAAATCCGCAAGGCAGCACTATAAGGTAATGATAGCTACCTAGCGATCGCTGCAACAGCGTAAACTATACGCGCTGCTAAGCGGTTTAACAGCCGCACGCTAATACCTTTTCCGTCCTCCCCGCACTGCGCAGCATATCTTGCTGTATAGGCTTTATTTCTAGGCTGTTTTGTATGTCCACTGTTTCTCGCTATCAACGTGTCGCTATCGAATGGCGCGCTCTACTTAAACTTGCCATACCTATCATCATTGGTCAGCTGGCCAATACCGCCATGGGCTTTGTTGATACGGTGATGGCCGGGCGCGTCAGCCCGAATGACCTTGCCGCCGTGGCGCTAGGCAACTCAATCTGGGTGCCGATTTTCTTATTAATGAGCGGCATCTTACTGGCCACAACCGCCAAAGTGTCACACGCCTTTGGTCGGGGCGAAGAATTGCACATGGGCTATTTAGTCCGTCAAGCCTTGTGGCTGGGCTTTGCTCTGGGCTGCGGGCTTGGCATTCTACTGTGGAATGCTCAACCGGTGATGGAGTTAATGGGCGTTGACCCGATCCTAATTAAACCGGCGATGGGCTATTTGCGTGCAGTAGCCTGTGGTTTTCCTGCGGTGTCACTCTATTTGGTGTTTCGCTGCTATAGCGATGCGTTGGGCTTAACCCGCCCCAGCATGGTGATTGGTATTTTAGGTTTATTGCTAAATATTCCGCTTAACTACATCTTTATCAATGGTCATTTAGGCCTACCCGCTATGGGCGGCGTTGGTTGCGGCTGGGCCACGGCCTTGGTCATGGTGTTTATGATGATGGCTATGTTGGTCTGGGTACGCTGGGCGCCTTACTATAAATCCAGCCAGATTTTTGCACGCTTACAATGGCCACAGTGGTCGGCACAAAAAAGCCTATTGGCGCTCGGTTTACCCATTGGTATTTCCATCTTTGCCGAAGCCAGTTTATTTTCGGTGATTGCCCTATTGATTGGTGGCTTAGGCGCCAATGTGGTGGCGGGACACCAAATTGCGCTGAATTTTAGCTCTTTAGTATTTATGATTCCTTACTCGCTGGCCATGGCCACTACGGTACGCGTGGGTCAAGCCTTAGGTGCGAACCGTCCACGCGAGGCTCGCTTCTCAGCGGGAGTGGCGATGGCGACTGGCCTGCTGTGTGCCTGCGTCTCAGCCACCGCTATGTTTTTATTACGCGAGCATATTGCGCGGATTTACACACCCGATGCAGCCGTACTGGCAGTCGCCACCTCGTTGATTATCTATTCAGCCATTTTTCAGTTTTCCGATGCCATTCAAGTGACAGCAGCCGGTGCTTTACGCGGCTATCAAGATACCCGTATCACCATGCTTATCACCCTATTCTCCTATTGGGGCGTGGGTCTGCCAGTGGGCTACATGCTCGGCCTAACCGAGCAGTTGGGTCTGGCACAAGGCCCCGCGGGTTTATGGCAAGGTCTGATTGTGGGCCTCAGTTGTGCAGCGGTGATGTTGGGCATGCGTTTGCATAAAATCTCACGCCGACATATTTATGCAGCGATTTAGTTGATATTCATCAGCCGGCA
>LFRZ01000013.1:30492-40141 GCA_001513025.1 Gammaproteobacteria bacterium DTU037 | reverse complement strand
CTCCCTGTCACTCAACGGAACAGCGCCACAACTCATCGCATAGCGCGCAAAGCTATAGTGCATGCGGCTTTGCAAAAACAATCCACAGAGCCTGTGGATAACTCTGTGTGTAACATGCTTATAGATTCTGTTAATGGCCAGAGTACGCGGCTTTGCTACAAACTGATGAATTTTTCACCAAATTTATAAAACCTTATAAATCAACAGCTTACAAAGTCAAGTGGTAAATAAATGTACATTCAAATTGTACCAAGTTGGTTTTAACAAAACAGCTATATGAATGTGCACAACTTATTTTCGGCACATAAAAACGCAATACATATCAAGGGGATAAACACACTTTTTTCAAAGTATTTTGCCGTCTTTAGGGTTGACAAATGCCAGAGCACTAGCCAACCCAAAGACCATAGACTTAGCGCGGTTTAATCAGCAACGGTCCAGCACTGCTACTTAATGCTTGCCAGTCCGGACGGTACATTGATGCCACCTGTGCCGCAGGTACCTGATAACGCCCCGGCGTTACTGCTCGCGCCAAATAGAGCAAGTGCTTGACCTGCCCTTCAGGTATCGACAGCGCCGCCACATAGCGGTCATCACGGAATTCTTGATGAACGATATCGGCATTGTGCATCGCCTCTTGCCATTCACGTAGCAACGTACTGGCATGACTTAAGCTGGCTGAACTGTGCGCTAAATTTTGATTTTCCAGCTCCAGTCCTGCCGGCAGTAAATCCACCAACAACGCATCTGGCACCGCCTGTGTGGCACGTACCGCTAAATGCACCAGCACTAAATCACCGCTGTGCAACTCGCTTAAGTTTAATGGCTCGCCGTGCGGGTCAAAATACTGCCGCTCAATACTCAGCACCTGCCCACCCGCAGGCGCGGCTTGACGTGGATAGCCTGAGAGCTCTAAACGTTGGTACACATCTTTTGTACTCTCAGTACTGAGACGCACCCCTGCCTGCAACTGCTCGGCACTCAAGAACCATTGAGCCTTATCGGCAGACATACCAAGAGTCTGCGCACCGATCTGCAACTGCGCTTGCCAATCAGTCTCGCGCTGCGTCAATTGCTCACGCGCCGCCATAAACAGCGCATTACGCTCTTGTGTCGACAAGCCATTACGCCGATGTAAATGATCTGCCAAAGCAAACATACGCGGCGTGTGTTCAGCGGCAGCCAAATCATACTCTTGCAGCAGCGCTAAAATCTGCGCTTGATCACGCAGCTCACTACCAAAATCAGCCATATACAGCTCATCGCTGCGTTGCACATGCAATCCAGCCTGTAAGGCTTGCTCAGCTTTCGGCACATCGCCCATCCACTGTAAGGCTAAGGCTAAATGCACCAACGGCAAACCTGAGCGAGCATCCTGACGGCGCTCAAACACACTGCGTAATGCGCCCAACGGGGCATTTTTATCGCGCGCCAAGACAAAACCGGCATAGGCCTGCACGGCAAAGCGTGTGCTCTCTGGTGCTTGACTGTAGTCGCTATCAATTAAGTAGCCTTCTTGTAAATAACGTAATAAGCGCTCTTGCGCAGATTTCAAGGCGGCGCTGGGCACAGCAAAACCTTGCTGGCGCGCGCGCAGTAAGAAATCCGTCACATACACTGTGGCCCAATGTTCTTCAGCGCCCTCGGCACTCCACATGGCAAAGCTGCCGTTGTAACGCTGCATGGCTAGCAAACGCTCAATACCCAACTCAATCTGCTGACGACGTTGCACAGGCGTATCAGTACTGAGTGTTAAGCCATCCAACTGTGCATCATTGAGGTACAAGGCCGCCATTAAGCCGCTGGTGGTTTGCTCCGAGCAACCATAAGGATAGGCATCTAAAGCGCGCAGGTGCTCCGCGATATTTAAGGGTGGACGGCTGGAGACACTGAGCCTGGCTTCCAGACCCGCCGTTTGATAACCGGCCAAGGCCTCAGGCGGTAACTGCCATGCGTTACCGGCACTGAATGCGGCTTGATACCGGCGATTTTCTGCCGGATAAGCGGGGCGTACGCCAACCTGCCAAGTCCGCGTTAACGCGGCCAAGTCTTCATCGGGCAGTTGCATGCCATCAACCTGCAGCCGCAACTGACCCTGGCCATAACCGGCTAAAGCAGTGACCGGCACTTCAACTATTTTGCGCTGTTGCGCAGCCAATTCCAATTCGATACGACGCGACGCTTGCGCAATGTTTAACAAACCGCTGCTGCCCAGTTGTAGCGAGATGCGTTGCGCCTGATCGGTAAGATTATGCAGATCTAAGGCCACTTGACTCTGATCACCGCCCGCTAAAAAGCGCGGTGCTGACAGTTCCGCCACCAAAGGCGCAGCCACTACAATCGGCTGCTCAGCCATACCAAACTGATTATTGCTCCAGGCTTGCACGGTCAGACGTAAGCGACCATTAAAGTCTGGAATATCCAAGGTCACTTCAGCCTCACCTTGTGCATCCAAAGTCACAGGTGCGCTTTGTAAAGCAACAATATTGACGTTGGTTTGTGGTCGTTGACCACCACCGGCCAAGGCTGCATCACCGCCAAATAACATGCGTGCTAAACGCCCATTACCCGCTTCAATCAATTGGCCATACACATCCAATTGATCCACGCTATAGCCTTTGCGCGCAAAAAATCCTGCAAAAGGGTCCGGCGCGGCAAACTCAGTGATATTTAAAATCCCCACATCCACCGCGGATAGAATCACCTGCACCGCTTGTCCTGCGGGCCGCCCATCATTACCCTGCGCTTTAACCTTAACCTTGAGCCGCTGTCCTGGACGCATTTGCTCCGGCGCGTGCACGCTTACGGCTAATTGGCGATCTTTACGTTGCAACGGCAAATGCAATAAGCCTAGCGCACGCTTAGGCGTGATATGCGCCTGACGTTCACCGGGGCGCACCACCAAGGCACTGATATATAAATCATGGCGTAACCAGTCAGCAGCCAGCGGGATCTCTACCGTCGTCCCCTCAGCGGGCACATTTAACGCCTGCCACCACAACGGACCATCGGCCGACTCAACCAACAGATAACCACTGCCAGCGGCGGGTGCATTGATGGTTAAGCGTGCTGTATCGCCATTCACATAGGCGGGCTTATCCAGAGCCAACTTCACCTGATCAGGCCGCACGGCACCACCTAAAGCATTATCTTGTGCCGCATAACCGGCCCAGAAACCTAGGCTACTAAATAACTGCGTGTTTGGATCTTCTACCTCAACACGGTAAGGCCCCCACTGCACAGGGAAACTCACCCTTGCCGTGTGACCCGCCGCGATAGTGATGCTTTGCTCACTGACCGTCAGTAGTTTTTTATTGTAGTGATGGCTCCAGCCTGAACTCTCTGAATAATTCCAATAATAATCACGGCGCTCACGAATCAAGCGCACTTTAAGTTGTTCGGCAGCGAGTTTTTTACCCTGAGGATTGGTTAAAACAATTTCAAACTCAGGCTGACTCTCGGCGTCGACGGAGTCACCTTGAAACACGCCACGAATCCCCGCTAACTGTGGCGCGGGCCACACGGCTTGAGTTACACGACGGGTCACCGGACGACCTGCGGATTCCAAAACACTGGCCTGCACAATTAAGTTTAACGGCGACTTAACCTGCGGCCATTGACTATCAAGCTGCAGCTGCGCAGTACCCTGCTCATCTAGCAGTAACTCATCCAGATCAATGTCTTGGTTTAAGGTCTCCTCTGCTATGGCGCCAAATTGGAAGCCTGGCAAAGCACTGACTGCATCACGTAACGGTCGTACATACAACTGACCCGTCACCGTATTGCCCGCAGCGGGTGCGCCATATAAATAACGTCCTGCCACTGTCACCTGCAATGCATCTTGCGCTGCAATAGGGGCGCTACTGGCTTGTAAATCAAGGGCTAGACGCTCAGGCAAAAAATCTTCCACAAGAATGTCGTAAACCTGCTGGATACCTCCACCTAAATCAAACAGCAGCTGCCAACGACCGGTCGGTGCATTGGCGCCAATCGGCAGCTGATATTGATACAAACCCTGTGCATCGGCCTGCCAAACAAATTGACGGCTGATTTGCTGATCGGGTCGGCGCACTTCCACCTGAATCGGCTGCGTTGGCACCTTCTGTCCATCGGCATCGCGCAATAAAGCATTAAGCAACACCGTTTCGCCTGGGCGGTATAAATCCCGTGGGCCAAACACAAACAACTGCAACGCCTGCCCAACTGGGCCATCAATCGCAAATTCAGCTAAATCCAAGCTGGCACTGTTTAAAGGTAAAAAACTGGTTTGCTGACCATGTTGTGCGACTAATACATCAGCTTTAGCTGTAATGGGTAATTGCGCATGGCCTTGTTTATCGGTTTTACTCGAGGCCAACAGCTGGCCTTTTTTATCTAAAATCTGCAAATCAATGGCTTCTAGCGGCAGACCATTGGATAGGGCCTGCGCAAATACATCCAATTGCTGACGAAAACGGTGCACGGACACACCAATATCACTGATAGAAAATAGCGTGGCCGGTTGTGCGTAATGATAAGTACCGGCCTCACGCATCACCGCCAAATAAATCCCAGCTTTATTTAACGCTTTAATAGGTTTAATCGGTAACTGCAGGGTTTCGCGGGTATTAAGTGCTGGACTGAGTTGAAAGCGGGCGCTGTGCACCAGATCAGCTAAGGGCAAGAGCTCACCCGCTTGCCAGGTCTCTAAACTACTGCTGCGTCCCCACTGTGCTAAAAACTGCGGTAAGGCACTGGCTTTAATACGGAAAAACTCAACATCCACGTGCTCGACATTTAACGCCAGCACCGGTAAACCTTGGCTGAATTCAGCAGGCAGCAAAGAGCCACGACTGGCAAAACCAACCGAGGGCTGTAAATCTCGTGTGGTGATTTCGGTACTGTAATCTTTAGCCAATTGCGCTTGATTGATCGCGGTCAGACCAGCATCCACACTGATAATTAAAGTGCGTTGGGGTGGAATATGACGCATGCGCAACTCTAGCCGATCGTCACTCAACTCCCAAGCGCCATCAAGCTTGCCGCTTTTGCTATCGACCACATGCACTTTATGGGCAAGGTTTTGCTCAGCCTGTAAGGGTACGGAAAAGGTTAAACTGAGAACACTGGCGCCCTCCTGCTCAATTTCCGAGGCATCCAGCACCTGCAGCGGCTGATCTTGATAACGCTCAGCCAGCAACGCAGGATCAATGGCCGGTGGCAGTGTGCTAACCACCGCCTCACTGAGCGAGGCCGGTGGCGCAACATCCAGCGGCGGCTCAGCTGAATCACAGGCCACCAACAGCACAGCCAATAGCGTACCGATAAGTCCTTTGCGCCACATAAATTGCTCCAATATCATATTAAATTATCAATGCATACTATAAACGACACAGCAGCTTAACGCAGCCCTGTATAGAGTTAACATGGCGCCAAAAAACAGATTGGCCTGCTCGACAGTTATACACATAGCCTGTGGATAACTGTGTGCATAATATGTTTGAGAACGGCGCAAAGGCACCCCGAATAAGCCTAGGCCGACTCTGAGTGTTTTTTGATCAAGATTAAATACGCTATAAATTCAAGACCTTACGAAGATATCTCAACAGCAATAAGAGTCTCTTAAGCGCTTAGCGTCTCGCATGCGAAATTGTGCACAAGTTTTTGCTATGCTAAGCAAAAGACAATCTGCTATTGAACGACCCGCCTAGCTTGCTAGAATGCGACCATCACCTGATAAGGCATCCTATGAAACGATTTAATTTACGTAATGAGCTTTTATTGCAGCTGGTGGAATCTGCTCAAGATGGCATCGTAGTCGCGGAAAAAGAAGGTGAAGACACTATTCTGGTCTACGTTAATCCAGCTTTTGAACGCTTAACTGGCTATAGCCTTGATGATATTATGTATCAAGACTGCCGTTTTCTGCAGGGCAAAGAGACCGACTTGGACGCAGTCAAGGTGATTCGGGATGCGATCGATGATCAAGCACCGGTGCGCACGGTGCTGAAAAACTATCGCAAAGATGGCTCAGAATTTTGGAACGAGTTAAGCGTCACACCTTTTTATGATCAAGTGGAGCAACTCACCTACTATATAGGCATCCAAAAAGATGTAACGGCACAGGTTGAGTTGTCGTTAGAGCTAGAAGAAGCACGCGCAACGATTAAGCGCCTCACCGAGCAGCTGGCTCAGCAATCATAAGTTGAGCGGTGCAAACCACTGTTCTGCCACGCGCAGCTCGCAGTTAACACTGGGCGGCTGCAATTCTGCCACAGTATCACTGCCTAACACCCAAGTACGCATTGAGGCGTACTGGGTCACGCATGTGTTCCACTCTGCAGTCGCAGTGCCCTGGGCATCAACAAACAATACGCCGCGCATAGCGTAAGGCTTAGCCAATTGCAATAACGACTCAAATGCTATCGGTTGTGCAAACTCCAGCGGCTGATAACCTTGCTCAAAGCAAAACAAGGCGACTAACTTGGTTAAATACTCAGGGGTCTGGGCCGCTGCATAAATCACAATGCGCTTACTGGGTAACACCGTCTGGCTGTACAAGGCATGCAAACGCACCTGTAAGCGCCGCGTCACACTATTGTGCCAAAATGCTAAGGCAACCTTATGCTGTGCTTGCTGCTGCAGTTGCTGCTCAATTTCGGCCAGCAAAACACGCAGTACATTTAGACTGTAATCTGCAAATAAGCGATCAAGCTGGCGCTCCAACACTTGCACCTGCAACTGACTCAGCGCAAGGCGAATTTTTTCAAGCAAAGGGCCACTATCACTGTCAGACCATGCGGTCGATGGCTGTGACTGCATGACTTGCGCTGGTGATTCACTGATCACCGCTTTAATACGACTGATCGGCACTCCCTCATCCATCAATCGTAATGTCTCATGCAGAAAATCAATATGCTCTTGGCTGTATAAGCGGTGCCCTGATTCGGTACGCACCGGCTCAATCAATTGATAACGACGCTCCCAAGCGCGCAAGGTAATCGGATTTATCCCAGTCAACCGAGCCACTTCGCGGATGGGGTACAGTGCGTTCTGGTCGATTGCATTGCTCATGGGATATTTTACTCAGTCAGTGGTGATGGTAAATCGTCTATAAAGATATACAGCAACTGGCGATTGTACCGTTCAAGTAGAATCTTGGCGATGTTTTAGCCGCTTAAGGCTTTAATCCTTGAGTTAAATCACCCTTCAACCCCATCAATAATGGCGCATCACCCAACCAAATCGAAAAATACAGTGCTTTAAAGCCTAGCGTGTCTATGCGCACCAACTCCCGACCATTGAGCAATAAACGCGTGCCCTGCTCGGGCTGAAAATCCAACTGATAGCAATCACCCTGATTCACTGGCTGATAGGCACGATGTAAGCGCTGCACTGCCTGCTGTAACTCCGTCGAAAACTCTAGCGGTAAGCCCCGTTCTGCACCGGCAATAAAGTCTGCAACGGATAAAAAACGCGCATAACACAGTTCAAGTCGAGCGGGCGTATGCTCAGATAAAGCCTGGGCCAAGGTCAAGTCTGCGAGGGTCAAAAAAGCCGCATCATAGACTTTAAAAGGTCCCCAACGGGCAACACCCGCACCAACTTGTATCAGTTCAGCGCTGGCCACTTGGCTCAGCGCCCAGAGTATAAAACAGCACAGTATCCTCACGGCTGTGCCTTGCTAAAAAACAATGTCACTTCGCCCACCTTAAAGCCCCACTTAGTGACCTGGGCGCGATTGAGCATGACGCCATCGGACTGCAAAAACATCCAATCATCAAATTGCACCTGGATACTGCGCCCTTTGTAGGGCAAATCCAAAGTGTAGCGCCAGTTAAAGACTGAACCTGCGCTGCGCCCCTCAGCCTGTCCAATCACATCCCCCGCGCTGCCAGTGTATCGATTGTCGCTAAGGCGTTTAATCCGCCAGATACGCTGTTCTTGTTCACCATCGTCATACACAAAACGCTCATCTAAAGTCAGCGTATCGCCATCGATAGTGCCAGTTATCGCCACTTTAAAGCGGCGTTTGACTGCTCCTGAGCGGTCCTGAAACTGGCCATAGGCTTGGGTTTCACCGGAAAAGTAACTGAACAAATCCAGCTGAGGCTCGCTCTGGGCATAGGCTTGCACACTCGGCGAACTGCAGCCAACCAACATCATTAAGCTGCATAAGGCATATAAATACTGGCGAACGCTCATTGTGCATGCTCCAACGTCAGTTGCACCACATCAGTGGATTGGCTTTCAAAACCCACACGGCAGTAATCCAGGTAATAGCGCCAAATCCGCTGAAAGCGTTGGTCATAACCCAGCTTTAATAAGGTTTCAGATTGTGCCGCAAAGCGCTGCTGCCATTGCTCTAAAGTGCGCGCATAATCCTGACCAAAGGCCCGCTCATTACTGACCTTAAAGCCATGCGCCTCGGCTAGCTCATGCAACTGCTGTTTAGAGGGTAAAAGACCACCGGGGAAAATAAACATCTGAATAAAATCCACATCATCTTGATAGCGCTCAGCCCGTGCCTCTTCAATGGTGATCACTTGCAACACAGCTTTGCCATCGGCTTTAAGTAAACGCTTGAGCTGAGTAAAGTAGTCATGCCAATACTCTTTGCCCACTGCTTCAAACATCTCGATACTGACAATATGATCAAACTGGCCCTGCTGATGGCGATAATCCATTAACTGCAGCTGGACTTGCTCAGCCCAGCCTTGCTCCTGCAAGCGTTGCAGGGCAAAGGCCAATTGTTCGCTGGATAAAGTAATGCCGGTGACCTGGCAACCTTGCTCGGCGGCGCGCTCGGCAAAACCACCCCAACCGCAACCTATCTCTAAAATATGATCACCGGCCTGCCAATTCAGCTCAGTTAAAATACGTTGGTATTTATTGGCTTGTGCCTGCGCCATCGGCTGATCGCGCTGAGTAAATAAGGCACTGGAGTAGCTCATGCTGTCATCCAACCACAGCTGATAGAATTCATTACCCAAATCATAATGCGCGCTGATATTGTCACGGCTGTTTTCTATGGAATTATGATTATCGCGGTGCCGCTGTAAAAAGCGCTGATAAAACCAATTAAAGCCCAAACGCGTCTCACTGAGCGCCTGTTGATTGGCCGCGCCCAAGTGCAGCAGGCTGTATAAGCAAGGCGTCTCAATCAGCTGGTCGGCATAGGCTTTGGCAAAACCCAGCTCACCTTGACTGCTAAACAACCAGATAAACTTCAGTGGCTGCTCAATTACCAGCTCAGCATGTACGCCCTCCTGAGTGCCAGTAAAGCGCCGCTGCTGCTCACCAATACTCACCGTCAGCGAGCCGTATTGAATACGATCAAAGGGTAAATACTGCAACAATAGCGCCGCCAATTTAGGCGCACTGGATAAGCCCAGTAACCAATTGTGTGTGCGCACTAACATAAAATCATCTCCGAATGGCTGTATTGAACACCTTCTAAGTGTTGCGGTGTGCGGTGAAAGGTTCCGCCTTTAAGCAGGATCTTTAAGGCCCACCAATGAATCAAAGCAATCACTTTAAGCATGCTTAAGGGGGCAAAGCCGACCTGTTTTAACAGCTGGCGATCGCTCAATTCCAGGCAATGCCCAGCCTCACTGGCGCTAAAAAACTCAACCCCGTGGCGTGTTTCACAAATATGGGTAAACACTTT
>LFRZ01000013.1:12478-30456 GCA_001513025.1 Gammaproteobacteria bacterium DTU037 | reverse complement strand
TGAATCGTTTTGTCACTGCGGCCCGATAATTTGAGCACATAGTGGTGCCATTGACCGAAGGTATTACTGACCTCGGCAATCACCGCAATCAGCTGATTTTCAGCGTTATAGGCATACCACATAGAGAGCGGATTAAAGCTGTAACCCAGTACGCGCGGATAGCACAACAGTTCAGCGCGGGCTGGTCGCTCAACCCCATACCCGGCAAGAAAATTATCCAGCCATGGCCGCCAAGGGGTGCCATCGCGCGCACCGTGATCCCGATAATTGAGGCTCACTAGATTAAAACGATTCAGACTGAGCCAGCGCAGCTGCTGCGCCTCCTGCTCAATAGCATCCAAATCAACTTTTATGCTGAAAGTGCGGTAGGCAAAGCGGTACTGCAGCGGTTGCTTACGCGCATGCGCCACCTGCCCCCGATAGAGTTTTGAGCCCATCACGCCTCCCAAGGCAAGCCAAGCTGCCAACGTTGCGCCAAAGCAACAGCGCTGGCCAAGCCATCTTCATGAAAGCCATAACCGGTATAAGCGCCAACAAACCAGCAGTTTTTAACCCCTTGTATGCGCGGCAATTGCGCCTGTGCTTGAATGGCTTGGCGATCAAAAACAGGATGCTGATAATCCAGCACTTTAAGCACTGTTTCTGCACGCGGCTCCACAAGAGGATTGAGGGTGACAAACACATTTTCTTGGGTCGCCAGCGGTTGCAATGCATTCATCCAATAGGTCACTGCAACCCCAGACTGGGCCTTGTTATGCTTTGCGCTGAGATAATTCCAAGAGGCCCAAGCCCTTTTGCTAGCGGGCATTTGCGCACTATCGGTATGCAACCACGCTTGGTTGTATTGATAGCTAAAACTTTTCAATAGAGCAAAGCTTGAATCCTCAAGTAAGGCATAGGCTTCATCGGCATGACAGGCAAACACCACTTGATCAAATTGATGCTCAAGGCCATCACTACTGCGCAGATAGAGACCCTGTTCTGGGGTATCGGCGAAGGTGACTCCTGTCACCCCTTGCTGATACACAGCAAAGCTTTCCAGCGCCAAAATTTTCTCTAAATAGGTGCGTGCCCCTTGAATTACCGTGCGCCATTGCGGGCGCTGATTGACACTCAACAAGCCATGGTTGGCAAAAAACTGTAAAAAACTCTGCGCCGGAAACTTGAGCATGGTTTGGGTTGGGCAAGACCAAATCGCCGCCGCCATGGGTAATAAATAATCCTGCTGCATGGCTTGGCCAAAGCCTTCTCGGGCTAAATATTCGCCCAGCGTTAAGTGCGCTGGCAAACCTTGTACAAGATCAGTTTGAGCCCCGGCATTAAAACGCAAAATATCGGCAATCATGCGCCAATGACGCACTGAAAATAGGTTTTTGCGCTGGGCAAATAGGGTATTGAGATTATTTCCCGCGTACTCCAAACGACCCTGATCAATAGAGACCGCAAAACTCATATCCGTTGGATGGGTAGCGACATTGAGATGGGCCAACATGGCTTTGAGCAAGGGATAATTCGGCTCGTTATAGACAATAAAGCCTGTATCTACAGGGGTTTTATCGCCATTGGCTAACACCACATCCAAGGTATTGGTATGCCCACCCAAAGTTGGGTTTTTCTCAAACAGCGTGACATCATGTTTTTGGCTAAGGAACCAAGCGCTACTGCTGCCGCTGATACCGCTGCCAATCACAGCCACTCTGTAGCGTTTTTCAGGATCGAACATTTTTACTGACACCTTGCGCAAATTTGTTATATATTATTTATACACAAGTTATACGCTTGTACAAGGTGAGCTATGAAAAAAATTATTCCACAACAACGTATTTGGCTGGTCGGTGCTTCACAAGGCATTGGCTTAGAGCTGGTAAAACACTGGTTGGCACAAGGTCATAAGGTGATTGCTTCAGCACGTCAGGCTGAACAATCGGCCGAGTTAACGGCCTTGCGACAGCAGTATGGCGCACACTTATGCTGTTTAAATGTTGATGTCAGCGATGCGCAAGGCTGCGCCGAGCAAGCGCAAGCGGCCTGGTCCATCTTCGAAGGTTTGGATTTGTGGTTTTACAATGTCGGCGCCTACCAACCGATGTCCTCCTCAGAGTGGAGCTGGCCGGCATTTATACAGATGAATCAGAGCAATTATCTCGGTGCTGTGGCGCTGATGCTGCCTTTGCAACAGCTTTTTCAGGAGCAAGGCCATGGCCGTTGGATTTGGAATGCCAGCTTAGCCTCCTATTTTGGCTTGCCCTATGCGGGTGGTTATTCAGCCCCTAAAGCCGCATTGGTCAATTTAGCCGAGGCTCTGCAACCCGAACTAGCCGAGCAAAACATTCAACTGCAAATTATTAACCATGGATTTGTGCGCACACGCCTGACCGAAAAAAACACCTTTAGCATGCCCGGCCTCTTAGAGGCTCAGCAGGCCGCACAGCAAATTGCTCAAGCAATCCAGCGCAGCAGCGCCTTTGAAATCCGCTTTCCCTGGCTTTTGCGTGTATCGCTGAGCCTACTCAAATGGATGCCTTACGCTTGGTCATTGGCCCTGACCCGAAAAACATTAAGGACCGACTGATGCCCACCATTGCACAGGTATTGGAGCGCTATAAAACACTCTTTGAAAACTTAAACCTGCACAGCCTTGAAGAGGATTTTCTGCAGGTATTCAGTGCGGATGTGACCTTTAAAGACCCCTTTAATCAGGTCCGTGGTCTGACGCATTTGCAGCATATTTTTCAGGATATGTTTAGCAGTTTAGAGCAGCCTCAGTTTCGTATCCTAGATTTCGCAGGGTGCAACAACAGCGGTTTTTTAGAATGGCAGTTGACCTTTAAGCTCAAAGCCCAAGGTGCAACGCAGCTGATTCAAGGGGTCAGTAAAATCACTATCAACCCACACGGTCAAGTCTGCAGCCATATTGACTATTGGGATACTGGTGAATATGTCTACGCTAAAGTACCGCTACTGGGCCCAGTGATTCGCCTGATTAATAAACGTCTGAGCAGCCAATGAGCAAAAGCTATGGGCTGACTCAGCCGCTGATTTACGGGCTATTGTCTTGGCCGCTGGCGATGCGGGGGATTCCTTTGTATCTGTATTGACCCAGCTATTAGCAGCAGATGGGCCTAGCGGCTTTTGAAGAAACTTCAACTTCAAACACAACAGGCGCAGCCTCCAAAGAGTGCTGCGCCTGTTGGCTGAGCTCTAGTTGAGACTTACCACATCAAATCATCAGGAATCTGGTAGGCCGCGTAGGGATCCTCTTCGCTTTCGCTGACTTTTTCGCTTTCCAGATTAAGCAAGACGATGCGGCGCTCATCACGTTCTTGGATTTTTAGCGCCACATCGCGGGGAATAATTTCATACCCCCCGCCATGCTTAACAATGGCTAAGCTGCCACTGCTAAGTTTATTACGCACCATATCGTTCACTGCAATACGCTTGACCTTTTTATGGTCAACAAAGTTGTAATAATCTTCGCTGTCCAACTTGGGTAAACGCGCCCCCTCAATCAACTGGCGAATTTGTGCCACAAAGGCTTTACGCTCAGCGTTTTCTTGCTGCTGACGGTTCAGCTCTTGATCACGTTTTAGCTTCTCAGCCATGGCTTGTAAAACCGCTTGTCGCTGAGAGTCATCCACTTCAACTGCGCCTTTTTTCTCTAGGCGTTGTTGTTTTTTCTGCTCTTTACTGGCTTGCTTGACTTGTTTCTCATTGACCAGCCCCGCTTTAAGCATCTGATCGCGCAAAGATAAACTCATGTGATTCTAAACCCGTCTTTAGTCATTTAAAAAAACACAGCGCACTGTACTCCGCTAATATTGCGGTTTGCTCAGTGACTGTTTAGCTAAGTTCCATAAAGCGTCGAGCTGCGCTTCGCTGCAATCACTGAGCGCCAGACCTTGCTCTTGGGCCTGCTGCTCCACACAGCCTAAACGCTCAGAAAATTTTGTATTGGCGGCGCGCAGTGCCGTTTCTGGATTGATCTGTAAATGCCGCGCCACATTCACTGTAGCAAAGAATAAATCACCTAACTCTTCACTGATCGCTGCCTGATCGCCACTGGCGATGGCTTCGCGTACTTCCTGTAATTCCTCATCCACCTTATCCAGCACAGGTGCCAAATGACTCCAATCAAAACCGGCACTGGAGGCGCGCTTTTGGATTTTTAACGCGCGGCTTAACGCCGGTAAATTCATCGGTATATCGGCCAAAATACTCACCCGTTGCTGAGGCGTCTGCTCAGCACGTTCTTGCTGCTTAATCTCTTCCCAGCGCTCTTTAACCTGCAGGCTATCTACCCCAGTGGCTTGGCTTTTACCATATAAATTACCATCAGCAAACACATGCGGATGACGGCGAATTAACTTCTCGGTAATGCTCTGCACCACAGTGGAGAAATCAAACAACTGCTGCTCACTGCCCAGTTGGCTGTAATACACCACCTGGAATAAGAGATCACCTAATTCACTGGGTAAATGTGCAAAATCTTTACGCTCAATCGCATCCGCCACCTCATAGGCTTCTTCAAGGGTATGCGGGACAATACTGGCAAAGTCTTGCTGCAAATCCCAGGGGCAACCGCCATCGGGATCACGCAGACGCGCCATTAAATAGAGCAAATCGTTTAACTGATAGTCTGTTGATTGACTCACGCTTCGTCCTCTTGCGTTTGCTCAGGCTCTTGAAACTGGGTGGCATGCAAACGGCTGTAATAGCCATTTTGCGCCAGTAATTCTTGATGATTACCACGCTCAACAATACGCCCTTGATCCATCACTAAAATCAGGTCCGCTTTTTCAATGGTGGATAAGCGGTGGGCAATGACAATGGTGGTACGGCCTTGGACAGCATGATCTAAAGCTGCCTGAATATGGCGCTCCGACTCAGTATCCAAGGCTGAAGTGGCTTCATCCAGAATTAAGACAGGTGCATTTTTCAGCAAGGCCCGTGCAATGGCTAAACGCTGACGCTGCCCACCGGATAACAACACCCCATTCTCACCCACCATAGTGTCGTAGCCTTGTGGCATACGCTCAATAAACTCGGCAGCATAGGCCGCTTCTGCCGCGGCTTTAATCTCATCCCGTGAGGCATCGGCCAGATCACCGTAGGCAATATTTTTCGCTACAGTGTCATTAAACAAGGACACCTGTTGCGTGACTAACGCCATATGCCGACGTAAGTTGGTCAAGGTAAAGTCTTTAACCTCAATATCATCCAGCAAAATCTGACCTTGCTGATGCTCATAAAAACGCGGCAGCAAATTGGCCAAGGTGGATTTACCACTGCCCGAACGCCCGACTAGAGCGACCATTTGTCCTTTTTCCGCCGTAAAGCTGATGTCTTGTAGCACCGGCGTATCGGTATTCGGATAGGTAAAGTACAGCTCACGCACCTCTAAGCGGCCGCTAATGCGTGGCACTTCAACGCGGCCTGAGTCGTTTTCTATGTCCTCGTCCAACTGTTCAAAAATACTCTCTGCACCCGAGACACCTTTTTGAATGGTGGAACTCACTTCAGACAATTGACGAATCGGCTTCGGCAATAAACCGGCCAAAGTAATATAAGCTACTAAATCACCGGGCGATGAATCACCCCGCAGCAGCAAGACTAAAAACAACAGGATCGACATGGCCGAGTAAATCACCAACTGCAAAGAAGGGGTGTACACCGCATTGGTTTTAATCATGCGCAATTGTTTTTCGGTATTACTCAGACTCGACTTTAAAAAGCGCTCACGCTCATAAGGTTCACCACCAAAACTGCGTACTACGCGATAACTTTGAATGGTTTCTGAGGCCACATGGGTGACATCACCCATCGCCACTTGAATCTTTTTGCTTTGCTTGCGAAATTTCTTACTGGTGCTGCTCACCATTAAGGCAATAACCGGTAAAACCGCGACCATAACTAAGGTCAGCTTCCAATTCATCCAGAGCAAAGTACCAAACAAGAACACCACGGTCATGCCTTCACGCACAATCACTTTAATCGCGTCAGTCGCGGCACCAGTGACCATGGTCACGTTGTAAGTAATCCGTGAAATCAAATGCCCTGAGTTGTGGTTATCAAAATAACGATTGGGCAAGGTCAGTAAGTTATTAAACAATTGCACGCGCAAATCGTGCACTAAGCCCAATGACACTTTAGCCAAATAAAAGTTACCTAAAAACGAGCCAATGCCCTGCCATAAGGCAATCACTACAATTAACAAAGGCACCGCCTGCAGCAGACGTACATCGGCCAGCCAGGGTATATTAGGAAACAATACGGCTTCAGGATTGGCTAAGCCATCGACAAAATACTTCAACACATAGCCGAGCATGGGCGAGGTAGAAGCGAAGATTAAAAAGCCAATAATACTGATGATAAACATGCCGATATACGGCTTGATATAGCCCAGTAAACGCAAATAGATTTTAACCCCAGAGGTACTGGCACTCTGCTGTTGTTCTGTACTCATGAATTTTAAATCTCAATAATGGACTGCACATTTTAACAGAGATGCAGCCACTCAATGGCTACAAGCCCAAGGCTTCCTTTAGAAAAGGAATGGTGAGTTTGCGCTGCGCTTGTAAGGATGCGGTATCCAGCTGCTCTAAGGTGTCAAACAACACCGTCATACTGCGCACTGAGCGAGCTAACAGAAAACGACCAACATCGTCGGGCAACTGTAAGCCGCGACGCGAGGCACGCAATTGCAAAGCGCGTAATTTATCATCATCACTGAGCTCATGCAGCTGAAAGACCAGCGCTAAACTTAAACGTGACTGTAAATCCGCTAACTTAATTGGCAGCTTGCGTGGTGACGCATCTGCTGCAATCAATAACTGTTTACCGGCATCACGCATCCGATTAAAGGCATGAAACAAGGCTTCTTCCCAATGCGCTTGACCCAGCACCGCTTGAATATCATCCAGACAGACTAAATCACAGAATTCCACATTATCCAGCAATTGCGGACCATGTTCAGCCAGATCGGCCAACGGTAAATACAAAGCACGACCACCGCGCTCTTCGACACGCAAGCAGGCTGCCTGCAGTAAGTGACTGCGCCCCACGCCTGAGGCCCCCCAAATATATAGCACGCCATCCATCCATTGATCTTCAACCTCACAGGCATGTTCGACATAACCTAAGGTCACCGCATTGGCGCCGGGATAATAATTGGCAAAGGTCGCGTCATCGCGCAGGCGCATGCCCAGTGATAATTGGGTGGGTTTCATATCGACTCATTTATAGGCTGCGGACACACTGTCGTCTGTTCAACCTGATCAGGACTTATAGGCGCGCTCATCTTATGCGGCTGCCCATACATATTCGATTTTGTATACAGCTGATACAGATGTCTGAGCAACACCATAATCACTGCAGCAACGGGTAGCGCCAGCAAAATGCCGGTAAAGCCAAACAACTGACCGCCCGCTAAAATGGCAAAAATCACCGCGACAGGATGCAGACCTATGCGGTCGCCCACCAATAGTGGGGTTAACAGCATACTTTCCAGTAACTGACCCAGAGTAAACACGGCAATAATGCCCAATAACACATAAGGATCAACGCCAAACTGAAACAGTCCAGCGACCAAGGCTGCGGTAATACCCACGGCAAAGCCTAGATAAGGCACCAAACTGGCCAACCCCGCCAGTAAACCAATCAGTAAGCCCAGCTCTAAGCCCAGCATCATCAAACCGACCGCATAGACAATGCCTAAGGCAAGCATGACCAGCAGTTGACCGCGCATAAAGGCACCGAGGACTTCATGACACTCACCCATCAATTGTACGATCACCGCTTCTCGTTGCCGTGGTAACAAGACGCGCACTTTTGCCACTAAAATATCCCAATCACGCAGTAAGTAAAAAGTCACCACAGGAATCAAGAGTAAATTGGCCAGCCAGCCTAAAAAAGCCAAACCTGAGGCCGTCACTTGACTGATCAAGAGCTGGGCAAGATCGGTCGTTTTACCAATATTTTCAGTAAACAGCTGCTTTACTTTATTCAAACTGCTGGCATCTGCCGACACACCTAACTGCGCTTGCATCCAAGGTAAAGCCGTGTGTTGCAACCAATCAATCAACTGTGGAGTGAGTTCATACAGACTGACCAGCTGTCGACCAATCATCGGCACCAACACCAACAACAAGACCAGCATTATCACGCTCAACAGCACAAAGACTAAGATCACGCCCCATGTGCGAGAAATATTATAGCGCTCTAAAAAATCAACAATTGGATCGCCCATATAGGACAGTAAGATACTGACTAAAAAGGGCGAAAGAATGGGTAGCAGCTGATAAAAGGTCAGCAGTCCAAGACCTAGCGCCGCTAGCAGTAACCAACTTTTAAGGTTTTGCGCCATGGTCTCTGCTCTCAAGAATTACCAACTGAAATACAAGGTCTGAACACCTGGCTCAGCGTTATTCGAAACACTCACCGCCCCAGCGCCATCTGCGGCACTGAGTTCTTGTCCAAGCAGCGGTGCAGCCTGCTCTTGCAAGTCAGCCAAGGCCAATTGAGCACGTACTTGCTCGGCACTGCTGCGCATCTGCCACTGAACATAGTCCTTGCTTACCGTCTGCAATTGCGCAGCAAAGGGCTCAAGTAAGCGCTCAACCAAGACAAAACGTTCTAAATCAACACCGGTCACGCGCACATTTAATGCCTCACCTTCACCGGGTTTTATCGCAAAGCGCTGAGCTAAACGCTGATTAACTTGGGCATACACCTCGCGCGCCACAGCGGCCTGAGTCGCTGCATTGACCTGCCCTTGCTGACGCTCATCACCGAGCCACAACTGCCATTGGGCATTCAAGGCTTCAACCTCACCTTGCTGATGGACGATCAAGACAATATCTGCGTTATAGCGTGCAGCCGACTCAAGAATAGGCGCACTCTGACTCAACACATCGCGACTGACCAATAACTGCTCATCTAAATCACCCAAGGGCAGACGTGCTGGCACACCATAATACTGCGCGGCACTGTAAAATTCTTGTGCGTCAAGCTGCCCATCACTGACTAAACGTATGCCTTGCTCATCTTCAAGCATCCACCAAGAAAGAACCGCTGGCCGGTTAGTACCCCACACAGGCAAATTTAGCGCACGCAAAGCCGACTGCACACTCGGCGGATCGAAATTAACAATCAGTGTATTACCGTCATAACCATAACGACTGATCAATGCCTGCGGATCAGATTGATAGCTCGCAAGTGCAGGTAACTGCGCGGCATCCGCTCGCCCGGTTAAGCGCTGCACTAAGGTGCTAAACGCCTGCTGCAAACCCGCATCACGGATGGCACTGTCTTGGCTGACCAGCTCTTCTCGAACTTGGTACAAACCCGCCACTGGCGCAGCATAAGCAGTGAGAGTGACCAAGGCCACCAGTGCGGCAAGCATGCCTATAAAAAATCGCATCTATATTCTCTCTAACGATTAAACCAAGCAAAGTGCTTACCTTAAACAGCCTAGGCCTTCACGGCAACCGCTTCTTGTGCGGACAGCTCAGCGGTAACGGCTATTTAAGTCACTTGCGACCAACAGATCAGGCAAAGTTTACGCATTTAAAGGCCACGCCGCGTCATTATAGAACGTAGAAGCTGCCAACGATTCACCAGCAGCGCTAGAAATATCATCAGGCACCCTATCCATTGCAAGACTAACAGCGTTTCTGCAAACCATAGTGCAGCAAACAATGCCACCCAAAGCGGTTCAAGGATCAACATTACCGCACCACTGGTTTGCGTGGTTAAACTTTGTGCATAGGTTTGCAACCAAAACCGTGCGGCAGTACCTATCAGTGCACTGGCCAATAACCACCCAAACAAAGCCGGTGACCACTGCACCATGGTGCTGCTCCAAGACTCCAACAACAGCGAAGCCAATAAAGCAACCAAGCCCACCGACGTTAGAGTAATAATAGTCAGCGCCAAGGGATCCACAGGACTCAGCGGCGTGGCCGCCTGTCGAGTAGAGGCTTTACGCATCGAGAGGGTGGCTGCGCGAGTATTGAGCGTAAAAAACACTGCCAGACCCAGCGCCGCCAGCAAATAAAAGCCTTGCCCCCAACTGATACTAAAACCATGGGCTAAGGACAGCAGGAGCATTCCCAACAGTGCCACCGGCAAGGCCAACCAAGTACTACGTGGCATAGGTTCGGCGAAAAATACCCGTGCCACAATAGGCACCAGCAGTACACCTAAACTGGTCAAAAAGGCACCTTCGCCCATTGTCTCGCTATGCGCCAAGCCCAGCACCCAAAACAGCATGGCCAGACCAAACACCAGTCCCACTCGCGCACTGCGCACAATATGTTCACCGGTCAGTTGGCGTAATTGGCGACCACCAATACAGGCTAAAAAAGCCGCCGCCAGTACAAAGCGCAAGCCCATAAAAAACAACGGCGGCATCAAGGCAATGGCTTCTTTAGAGAACATCCAACTGATTGCCGCAAGCAGGGTTACTGCCACCAATAACAGATCAGATTGTGTCGCCTGTTTCATCGTCTCTGCTCGTGTGGTTAACCGTGCAAAGCAGCATACACCACTAGGATTTATGCGGTCGCGCTAAAAATTCATGGGATTGCATTTCCAGCAGACGACTTAAGGTACGCTGAAATTCAAACTGCAAACGATTTCCCACATACAAGTCTTTGAGCGGCACTTGTGCAGAAATAATCAGCTTAATACTGCGATCGTAAAACTCATCCACTAGATTAATAAAGCGCCGCGCAATATCTTCATTACTGGTATTCATTTGCTCGACATTCGACAAAATAACGGCGCTGTAGACTTTACCCAGTTCGATATAGTCATTTTGGCTGCGAGGGCCATCACACAAAGCACGAAAATCAAACCACGCCACGTCATTCGCGACTTTACGCGCGACAATGGTGCGGTTCTCTACCGTCAGTGCCTCGTTTTCTAGAACTTTACTGTTTTCTAGTAATAAGCTGCGAAAACTTTTCTCCAGCTCGTGTTCCACTGCCTCGCTTAACGGGTAATGGTACAACTCAGCTTGTTCCAAGGCGCGCAAACGGTAGTCAATACCACTGTCCACGTTAACCACTTCGGTATGCTGTTTTAATAAAGCAATGGCGGGTAAGAAGCGCGCGCGCTGCAAGCCATCTTTATACAGACCATCAGGAACAATATTCGAGGTGGCGACCAAGCTCACGCCGTTTTTAAACAGCTCTTCGAGCAAACTACCCAAAATCATGGCATCGGTGATATCTGAAACAAAAAACTCATCAAAGCAGATCACTCGGGCTTCTTTCGCAAAGCGCTGAGCAACAATCACCAGAGGATTTTTTTCACCATCGAGAGTACGTAATTCTTCATGCACACGCTTCATAAAACGGTGGAAGTGGGTACGCATTTTCTGTTCAAAGGGTAATGCATCGAAGAAAGTATCGACTAAGTAGGTCTTACCACGACCCACCCCACCCCAGAAATACAGACCTTTAATAGGTTGGACTGATTTCTTACCCAGTAAGCGCCCAAATAAGCCATTGCTCGGGGTGCCAGCCACTAAATCGTCATACAGACGCTGTAAATGGCGCACGGCATTTTCTTGTGCAGCATCGCGGAAAAAATCGGCGCGCTGTAAATCATTCTGATAGCGTTCAAGTGGTGTCATTAGAAGTGTCGACCCGACAAATAAAACGGGGCAACACTTTAACCACGCAACCTGCGCTTGGCAATCATCCAAAGGATATTTAAGCCCTTAACCCGCCCGACGCAATAACCAAATACCGCACAAAGCACAGATCAGCGCGGGTAATACCACGGCAATAATGGGTGCAAAACCAAAGACCAAACTGGCTGGACCGAGCAAATCTTGCGCGATACTGAAGACAAAACCGACCACCACCCCAGTAAACACACGCTGACCCAAGGTCACCGAACGCAGCGGACCAAAGACAAAAGAAATCGCCATCAGCACCAGCGCAGCAGTCACTAACGGCTGCAACACCTTGACCCAAAACGCCAACCAATAGCGATTGGCATTTAAGCCTTGTTCATTTAAATAGTGCGCATACTGCCACAAACCACTAATCGGCAAGGTATCCGGATCCATGACCACGGTATTGAGCAGTTGCGGACTGATTTCCACATCCCAGCGCTCACTTACCGCGTGAGTAACACTACTGGTACGCGCCTGTAAATCGGTATAGACAACATCTTCAAGCTGCCAGTAGTTGTCTTGATAGAGGCCTTGTTGGGCAAAACTTGAACGTAACAAGCGCTGCTGCTGGTCAAACTCATAACGCGTCACGCCAATTAATTTGCCGCCCGGCTGCACCGCATTGACGTGGATATATTCATTCCCCTGTCGATGCCACAAACCATGCTTAGAGCTTTGTGCTTGACCCACTGACTGCGCCAAAGACCGGTTCGCTTGAGCAATACTTGAAGCCCAAGGCGCAAGGTACTCACCGACCAAAAGCCCAATAAACATGAGCACCAGCATTGGCTTCATCACCGCCCAGACAATACGCCGAATCGACACACCAGCGGCACGGATCACAGTCAGTTCACTGTTACTGGCCAGGCCGCCCAAACCCACTAAGCAACCAATCAAGGCCGCCATAGGCAGCATCTCGTAAATACGTTGCGGCGCGGTTAAGCCCACATAGCTGGCCGCCCCCCAGGCCGTATACGCCCCGTCCACATCATCAAGCTCATCAATAAACGCAAACAGCAGGGCCAAACTCGTGATCACACCTAAGACAGCAATGATTGCCAAAAACACACTGCTGCCAATATAACGATCCAATCTACGCATGTGGCGTCTCCTTCTGTGCACGCGACCGCGCTCGACGCAACTGAATCGGCTGCCAATACACCAACAACACACCAATCAATAAAAATAAAATATGCACTGGCCACAGGCCTACACTAATAGGCAAAGTACCTTTATCTAAGGCGCCACGTGCCGCCACCAATAAAGACAAATAGGCCATATACAATAAAATAGCCGGTAGTAATTTCAAAAACCGTCCTTGCCTTGGATTAACCCGAGATAAGGGCACAGCAATCAAGGTGACAACTAACACCAAAAGCGGAAAGGATAAGCGCCACTGCAGCTCAGATTGCATTTTCACATCGGGATGACCGATGAGCGCCGTGCTACTCATCGTTTCACGCGCTCCCACCTTAACGTCCACCATAGGCTTAGGCAGCAAGACACCATAGGTATCGTATTGGATAACTCGATAGTCAGCCTCACCTGGCGTGCCGTCATAGCGGTAACCGTCTTCTAAAATCAGATAACGACTGCCGTCAGCTTGCAGCTCTTGACGCCCTGTTTTAGCTACCAACACGGTAATTGCACTGTCTTCACCCTTGGCTTTGCGATTTTCATCCTTTTCGGAGATAAAAATACCCTGTAACTCATCTCGGCCGCTGGATAGCTCTTGCGTATAGGTTACCCGCGAGCCACCACGCATGGACTGAAAGCGTCCCGGCACCAAAGTATCAAACTCGGTCAAGGCATCTTGTTCATTTAAAATCTGCGCCACATTTTGCACACCTTGCGGGGTCAGAAAAAAACTCAGCCAAGCACAGATCAGTGCCACCAATAATGCCGGCGCCAAGGTATAGCTCAATAAGCGCTGCTCACTCATCCCTGTGGCGGTCAGTACTGTCATTTCGCTCTCAAGATATAAGCGCCCATAGGCCAGCAAAACCCCCAGAAACAGACCCAAGGGTAAAATAAGCTGTAAAAACCCAGGAATACGATAGGCCATAATCATCAGCAACACGCTGGGATCAAGCACCCCTTGCGCGGCTTGCGCTAAGTATTTAATAAAGCGTCCGCTCATAATAATCACAAGCAGAACCGCACTGACAGCACTAAAGGTCAGCAAAACTTCTCGAGAAAGGTAACGAAAAACTATCAAGTAAAGGCTCCAAGCTTGTCAAGACCGTCTATCACGGCTCACACTAGTCTTACATTTTATGGCAGTGTACATACATGCCGATGCATACAGACAGTATTATCCTGCATCTATCTATCTTTGTCTTGAGGATCATTGAGTATGGAGTTTTTAGTCAAATCCAGTTCAGTTGAAACACTGAAAACCAGCGCGCTGGTATTAACCGTTAACGAACAATTGCAACTTGATACTCAAGGTCAACTGATTGACGCCCTCTGCGGTGGTGCGATCAGTGCTCATCTAAAGTCTGGTGATATTCAAGGCAAGCTCGGTCAAACCTTACTCTTACACAACCTTGCCGAATTGAAAGCGCAACGCGTGCTCCTCGTTGGCATTGGTAAAGACGCCGAACTATCTGACCGCAATGTACGCAAAGTGATCAGTGCAATTTTAAATATTTTCAAAAACCTGTCGATCAAAGATGCGGCCTTCGCCTTGGCCGAACTGGCCATTAAAGATCGTGACGCTTACGCCAGCACCCGCCTGCTAACCGAGTGCTTAGCCGACGGCCTGTATGTTTTCGATCAATTCAAAAGCGAAAAAGTACCTGCTGCAACGCTTAAGAAAATCACTTTCCTCAGTACTAAAGAACAGCAGAAACAAGTCAACAATGCTTGCGAGCACGGCAAAGCCATTGCCTCAGGTATGGCTTTTACCCGCGACTTAGGCAATATGCCACCCAATATCTGCCACCCTCGCTATTTGGCCGAACAAGCCAAGCAACTGGCGAAACACCATAAAAACCTCGACGTTGAAGTGCTTGAAGAAAAGCAACTCAAAGCATTGGGTGCCGGTGCGTTACTGGCCGTTGCGCAAGGCAGTGATCAACCGCCGCGCATGATTATCATGAACTACCACGGCGCCGAGAAGTCACAGCAGCCTTATGTATTGGTCGGCAAAGGTATAACCTTTGACTCAGGCGGCATCAGCCTGAAGCCTGGCGCGGGCATGGACGAAATGAAATACGATATGGGCGGCGCAGCCAGTGTCCTCGGTACTTTTAAAACACTGCTCGAACTGCAACTGCCGATTAACGTGATTGGCGTGTTGACCTGTGCGGAAAATATGCCCAGCGGTGGCGCAACCCGTCCTGGCGATATCGTCACCACTATGAGCGGCCTAACCGTAGAGATTCTCAATACCGACGCCGAAGGCCGCTTGGTACTTTGCGATGCGCTGACCTATGTGAAGCGTTTTAATCCGCAAGCTGTAGTCAACGTCGCCACCTTAACCGGCGCCTGCATCGTAGCCTTAGGCAGCAATACCAGCGGTTTAATGGGCAATAACCCAGAACTGATTGACAGCCTACTCAGCGCCGGTAGCAAAGCCAGCGATGTAGCATGGCAATTGCCATTGTTTGATGATTACCAAGAGCAACTGGACAGCCCTTTTGCTGACATTGCCAATATTGGTGGCCCTAAAGCCGGCTCCATCACCGCGGGCTGCTTCCTCTCACGCTTTACCAAAGACTACCCATGGGCGCACTTGGATATTGCTGGTACCGCATGGATCAGTGGCGGTAAAGAAAAAGGCGCAACCGGCCGTCCAGTACCGTTACTGAGCCAATACCTGCTGGATCGCGTGCAGTGAAAGTAGAGTTTTACGTTTTACCCTCCAGCCAACCGACGGACCGCTTAACCGCGGCCTGCCGGTTGGCTTATAAAGCTTGGCGCGCAGGCTTTATAACTTTTATTCGCTGCAGTGACGCAGCGCAACAAGCCGAATTGGATGATTTACTTTGGACTTTCCGTCAGCATAGTTTTATTCCCCATGAACCCTATAGCGACGCTGCGCAAGCACCGGTTATCTTGGGTATTGATCAACGGCCGCAGAGCAACGCGGGGATTTTAATTAATTTGCACCGCGAGATTTCTAGCCACCTTGACTGCTTTAGCCGCGTAATTGAAATTGTTAATCAAGAGCCTGAATTGCTCAATATCTGTCGGCACAACTTTATCCGCTACCGTGAGCAAGGCTATCAGCCGGCACGTGTAGAACTCTAGTTGATCCCCCCGCAACAGCACAAACTGACTTCTCCGCCCCCTTTCAATCACAGATCTACGCGTTTTACTCAGTTTAATCCGCCACTTTATGCTTGGATGATGGCCGCTGGGCTTGAAGCCTGATAAAATCGCGCAATTAAACGCATTTTTCGCATACTTCGCAAAGGCCCAATTCATGAGCAACAATAAAACTTCTTTAAGCTACAAGGACGCTGGTGTAGATATCGACGCCGGTGAAGCACTTGTTGAACGCATCAAAGGCGTGGCTAAACGCACGGCACGTCCTGAAGTACTTGGTGGTCTTGGCGGCTTTGGCGCTTTATGTGAAATCCCTGAAGGCTACCGTCAACCAGTTTTAGTCTCGGGCACCGACGGCGTGGGCACTAAACTGCGTCTCGCGATTGATCTAAACAAGCATGAAAAAATTGGTATTGATCTGGTCGCTATGTGCGTCAACGATCTTATCGTTAGCGGTGCTGAGCCATTATTTTTCTTAGACTACTACGCTACCGGCAAACTCAATGTGGATATCGCTGCACAAGTAGTGACCGGTATTGGTGAAGGCTGTGAGCTCGCAGGGTGCGCCTTGGTGGGCGGTGAAACCGCTGAAATGCCAGGTATGTACAGCGGCGAAGATTATGACTTAGCTGGTTTTTGTGTGGGTGTGGTGGAAAAATCTGAAATCATTGACGGTAGCAAAGTGGCTGCCGGTGATGTGCTGATTGCCCTACCCTCGTCAGGCCCACACTCCAACGGCTACTCATTGATTCGTAAAATCATTGAAGTGGCGCAGGTTGATATTAAAACCACGCAATTAGATGGCCAAGCCCTCAGCGATTTACTGATGGCGCCAACACGTATTTATGTTAAACCCTTACTCAAGCTGATCAAAGATACTGGCGCCGTCAAAGCCATGTCGCATATCACAGGTGGTGGTTTACTGGAAAACATTCCGCGTGTACTACCTGAGAACTCACAAGCCGTGATTGATGTAGCGAGCTGGACCCGTCCTGCTGTATTTGATTGGTTGCAAGAGCAAGGTAACGTTGCAGAAGTTGAAATGCACCGTGTGCTCAACTGTGGTGTCGGTATGGTAATTTGTGTAGCGGCTGAGCAACAAGCCACTGTGCTGGCACACTTGCAAGAAGCGGGTGAGAAACCATGGGTGATCGGCCATATTCAAGCCGCCGGTGACAGCGCTGAACGTATTATTCTTAACAACCTAAAAAGCCATTAATGACTGACTCAAATATCTGCAATATTGTTGTCCTGATCTCCGGATCAGGCAGCAACCTACAAGCTATTATTGATGACTTAGCCGGTCACCCCAACGCACGAATCTGTGCGGTGGTAAGCAATCGTGCCGATGCTTATGGTTTAGTCCGCGCTGAGCAAGCGGGAATTCCCCAGCATGTGCTTAAACATAAAGACTTTGCCGATCGCCTCGCCTTTGATACAGCACTGATGCAGGTGATTGATCAGTACCAACCTCATTTGGTGGTACTGGCGGGCTTTATGCGTATTTTAACCCCTGAGTTTACGCGCCACTATGCGCAGCGCTTGCTGAATATCCACCCCTCACTGCTGCCTAAGCACAAAGGTTTAGATACCCACCAACGAGCGCTGGATGCTGGCGATCAAGAGCACGGTTGCAGTGTGCACTTTGTTACCGAGGAACTCGACGGCGGCCCAGTAGTCATACAAGCAGCATTACCCATTCAAGCCCTAGATAGCGCCGAACAGCTGGCACAAAAAGTGCACGCCTTAGAGCATCATATCTATCCGCTGGCGGTACGCTGGTTTGCTGAAGGACGCCTACGCTTAAGTGAGCACGGTGCCCAGCTTGATGGACAACCCTTGGCCAGTTCCGGCTTTCAGTTCCACCTTTAGGAGAATACCGCATGCATCGCGCGATCCTGTTTATCCTGGCTGCTTTCGCTCTACCCGCTAGCCTAATGGCTAGCGAATTACAGCCATTCTCCGCCAGTTACACCGCAGATTGGAAACAACTGCCCTTTAGCGGTAAAGCTGAGCG
>LFRZ01000013.1:0-12470 GCA_001513025.1 Gammaproteobacteria bacterium DTU037 | reverse complement strand
GGCCTCACTGAAACCAGCTGGTTAAGTATCGTCAACGGTGCGGTGCAACCACATAAGTACCGCTATGCACGTAACGGTTTAGGCAAGTCAAAAAAAATCAAACACGATTTTGATTGGCAAACCCAGCGCGCCACCGGTAGCGATCGCGGCACGCCAGTTAACCTCACCTTAATCCAAGGCGTACAAGATAAGTCCTCCTATCAATTGGCGCTACAGCGTGACATTGCCAAAGGTAAAACCAGCATGTCCTACCAAGTACTGGATGGTGATGAGCTGGAAACCTATGATTTTCGTGTACTGGGTGAAGAGCGTGTCGAGACCCTAGTCGGCACAGTCGATGCCATCAAAGTTGAGCGCGTACGTGACCCAACACAAAGTAAGCGCATTACCGTACTTTGGTTTGCCAAAGACTGGGATTTCTTGTTGGTGCGTTTGCAGCAAGTCGAGAAAGACGGCAAGGAATATCAAATTATCCTTGAGCAAGGCAGCGTCAATAACAAAACAGTCAAAGGTCACAGCTAACCAGCCTTTAGGCCTGACTTGATAGCCATTAATATACTTTATTTGTATATACTGTATTATATAGTTTTTTATAGCCAACCACTTTAGTTTGCTAATAATCAACTCAGGAGCTATCAAGCATGGCATTGAAAACATTACGCGCCACAGGTCATATGGGTGCAGGTATGACCATCGAAATCATGTGCGGCGAACATAAAATCTACATGGATCAGCCTAAAAATGCCGGCGGTGCCAATTTAGGTGCGGCGCCACCTGAATTAATCCTCGCTGCCTATGCGGGCTGCGTGGGTAGCTTGGGTCGTATTATTGCGTTCCAAGAAAAAATCACTTTGCATGGTATGACCTTCGAAGTGGAAGCCGATTATGATCCAAACTGCCTACTCGGTCGTGAAACCACTGCACGCGCCGGCTTTCAAGAAATGCGTTTAAAGGTGACGATTGATGCCGACCTTGATGATGTGGCTAAACAGGCCTTTCTCGATAAGATCGAAGCGCGCTGCCCTGTTGCTGACAATTTAATTAATTCAACCAAACTGGTCACGGTGCTCGCTCAATAAGTCGCTATTGCCTGCAAAGCTTTACCGCCTTATCGGCCTAAACTTCAGATAAAAAAACCGCGAATCAATCGCGGTTTTTTTATTACTGTCGCTAAAGACTCAGCGGCTTAATTCAACCAAGAGCTTATTCAAACGCTGTACATAGGCTGATGGGTCTTTCAAGCTATCGCCTGCGGCCAATGCAGCTTGATCAAACAAGATCAGCGATAGATCTGTAAAGCGCTGTTCATCGGTTTCCGCATCAAGTTTCTCAACCAAGTTATGCGCCGGGTTAATTTCAAAGATCGGCTTAGACTCAGGAACCTTTTGACCGCTAGCCTCAAGGATCTGACGCATTTGCAAGCCTAAGTCCTGCTCACCAATGGCCAAAATAGCTGGCGAATCGGTTAAGCGATGCGAGATACGTACATCAGCAACTTGATCACCCAGCGCGACTTTCAAGCGACTGACCAATGCTTCTTTACTTTTCGCCACGTCATCTTGCGCTTGCTTGTCTTCTGCAGTATCCAGCGCGCCTAAATCTAAATCGCCACGCGCCACATCAACCAAGGTTTTACCGTCGAATTCAGTTAAGTAGCTCATCAACCACTCATCAATGCGATCGGTCAGTAGCAAGACTTCAATGCCTTTTTTGCGGAATACTTCTAGATGCGGGCTGTTTTTAACCTGTGCATAGCTTTCGCCGGTCAGGAAGTAAATTTTATCCTGACCCTCTTTCATCCGCTCAATATACTGCGCCAAGCCAACCGACTGTTGATCATTACCGCTAAGGGTTGAAGCAAAGCGTAATAGGCCTGCGACTTTTTCTTTGTTGGAGAAATCTTCTGCTGGGCCTTCTTTCAATACCTGACCAAAAGTATCCCAGAACGTCTGATAGTCTTGCGCTTTGTTCTTAGCCATTTTCTCCAGCATATCCAGCACACGCTTAGTCAGTGCTGATTTCATGCTTTCGATAACTGGATCTTTCTGCAAAATCTCACGGGAAATATTCAGCGATAGGTCATTGGAGTCAACGATCCCCTTCACAAAGCGCAGATACAGCGGTAAAAATTCATCCGCTTGATCCATAATAAACACACGTTGCACATAGAGTTTTAAACCACGTGGTGCTTCACGCTGATACAAATCAAAGGGCGCACGGGTCGGTACATACAGCAGCGAGGTGTACTCAAGCTTGCCTTCCACTTTGTTGTGGCTCCAAGCCAAAGCGTCCTCAAAATCATGCGCGACATGCTTATAAAACTCTTGGTACTCTTCGTCTTTAACCTCAGTACGTGGACGTGTCCATAGTGCACTGGCACGGTTAATCACTTCCCACTCAACTTCAGCGCTAGCCTCTTCGCCAGAGGCTTCTTTAGGTAGCTCAATCGGCAGCGCGACGTGGTCAGAGTATTTTTTGATGATATTGCGCAAGCGGAAACCGTCAGCAAACTCACTTTCTGCTTTTTTCAAATGCAGCACGATACGGCTACCACGCTCGGCTTTTTCAATGCTGGAAATATCAAACTCACCTTCACCCTGCGAACTCCAGAGCACGCCTGCCGATGCAGGAGCGCCAGCGCGACGGGTAAAGACTTCAACTTTATCAGCAACAATAAAAGCCGAATAAAAACCCACACCAAACTGACCAATCAGCTGTGAATCTTTTTTGGCGTCACCCGATAGATTTTTGAAAAACTCTGCTGTACCTGATTTAGCAATAGTACCTAGGTGATTAATCACCTCATCGCGGCTCATACCAATGGCATTGTCTTCAATGGTTAAGGTATTGGCCTCTTTATCAAAACTGATACGGATTTTCAGCTCAGAATCACCCTCAAGCAATTGGGGTGCAGATAAGGCTTCAAAACGAAGTTTATCCGCTGCATCCGATGCGTTCGAAATCAGCTCGCGTAAAAAAATCTCTTTATTTGAATACAACGAATGAATCATTAAATGCAGCAGTTGTTTAACTTCGGTCTGAAAACCTAGGGTTTCTTTTTGTGTTTCAACAGCCATCTTTATTAACTCCATATCCACTAAACATGCCGCGCAATGCAGGCGATGCAATGGATATGGGGCTTATTGTAAAAAAAACAACTCTTGATCAAGCCCAGCCGCCAAACACTGGCGATGGATAAGCACGCACTTTTATACCGATGAAATTCTGCTGTACCACAGACGCAACAGAGCAACGCGGGCTAAATTGCTTAAAGACGGGTGTTTATCGACAATAGTGAAGCATTTTTAGCTGATATAAGTCATTTTGCCCACGATATGCAATAATCAATAGGTGTTTATTTTAAAACACCGTTGCACTTAAAAAGACATAATGGAGATTGATCTATGAATAAGCCTTTCGTTACCGCCCTTTTGCTCGCAGCCACACTGGGTTTAGCTGCTTGCGATAGCGAACCACAAGATAAGCTAGACTCAGCTAAAAAGTCTTTGTCTGATGCAACCCAATCTGTAGAAGAGGCAGCACAAAAAACTCAAGACGCCGCTGAGCAAAAAGCTGAGCAGTTGGCTGAACAAACACCCACCAGCACCGAAATCATTGATGCAACCAATCAAGCCGTTGAAGATGCAGCACAAAGCACGCAAGATGCTGCCGCTGTAGCTAAAGATGAGCTTGACGACGCGATTGATGCCAGCAAAGAAGCCGCAGCTCAAGCCAAAGAAAACATTGCAAATGCTGCTGCAGATGCAAAAGACAGCGCTAAAGAGACCGCCGCAGAAATCAAAAAAGAAAGTAGCGATGCCATTGATGCTGCAAAAGCAAAGCTGCACGAAGCGACTAAGCCAGAGTAATCACTGTTTACCTAGCGCACATTCCAATCCCGCGCGGGGCTTATTGAGCTCAGCGCAGGATTGGTGCTGTTTCTTCAAATATGGCTACTCAATCATCGACAAACTGCACCATTGGCGCGTATTAAGGCGGTATACAATTGGTTACTGAACAGGCTGCTCTTTTGCGGGGCAAGCCCTAAGTCTAGTTTGTAGTCGTTTTCAACTGCTGACTGAGCACCGCACGCAGTTTGCCGGGGCGCACCGGTTTAGTCAGTACAGGTATCAACAGCTTTTTGCGTAATTCTTGTTCTTGATCAGTGTAATCGGCGGTGATCAATACCGCAGGAATCATCGCAGAAAAATCGCATCGCAGTTGTTCCACCACCTGTAAGCCAGTGACACCATGGTCCAGATGTAAATCGACAACAATTAAATCGGGTGCCTGCTGATCAAGCGCATCAACGGCGCCGCTGTAATCGGTGGCCAGCACAACCTCACACTGCCACTGATCGAGCAACGCGCCCATGCTGTGCAAAATCTCAGGCTCATTATCAATCACTAAAATGCGTTGGCCTTCTAAACTATGCAGCGCGGCTGGGCTAGGCAGTTTGCTTAGGCTAGGCTGCAACGCCACATCGCTGAGTGGCACTTCCACACTAAAACAGGAGCCGCGCCCGACCTGTGAGCGCAACTCAATCCGCGCCCCCAGAATAGTGGCTATGCGCTCAACAATAGCTAAGCCAAGGCCCACCCCTTTTCGGCCACTGGCATGGTTATTACCCAGCTGATTAAACTCTTGAAAGATTTTTTCCTGCTGATCCAGCGCAATGCCTAAGCCGGTATCCCACACTTCTAAACGGACGTTATTGCCACGACGACGTACACCGAGCAAAATGCGCCCGGCCGGCGTATAGCGGCAGGCGTTACTGAGGAAGTTTCTTAAAATCCGCACCAACAGATGACAATCGGTATAGGCCTGTAAGCCGGTGGCAAAGACTGCCAGTTGTAAGCCAGTCGCCTCAGCAACCGGTTCAAACTCTGAGGCCAATGAACGAAACAGCTCATCAATACTGCACACCGATAAGGACGGGGTGATTGCTGCTTGATCGAGGCGAGCGATATCCAATAGATCGGCGAGCAGATCTTCTGCCCCTTCCAAGGCCATGTGCGCGCGCTCCAGCAAATGGCTTTCGGCCTGCGGCAACTGACGCTCGCGCAACGTGGAAATCAGCAAACGTGCGGCATTCAGTGGCTGCAATAAATCATGGCTGGCGGCGGCGAGGTATTTATCTTTGCTGCGATTGGCCTCTTCAGCAGCGTCGCGGGCTTCACGTAAGGCCACTTCCATCTGTTCGCGCTGAATGATTTGTTGTTGCAGGCCGTCATTGCTCAGTTGCAGCTCGCGGGTGCGCACCGCGACCCGTTGCTCTAATTCTTGATTGAGTTGTTGCAGGCGCGCTTGGCTTTTTTTGCGTTCGGAAATATCCGCAACAAAGCCTTCGAGCACGCCGGGCTCATCATCTTTGAGCAGCAAATTCATTAATACATCGAGCGGCCGGCCATCTTTACACAGGAGACGGGTTTCATAACCACGAACGATGGTTTTTTGCAGTAACTCAGCGCGAATGCGTTTAACTTCATCGCTGCCCGCAAGAAAGAGATGATCGGCTTCGCTACGATTCAACGCCAATAATTCTTCGGCGCTGCTGTAACCCAGCATATTGGCTAACGCCGGATTGACCGCACTAAAACCGCCACCAATATGCGCCTGAAAAATCCCGTAGGTGGCATGTTCAAACAGCCATTTATAACGATTGCGCTCGCGCTCCACTTCTTCCAGTTGCAGCAACAGTTCCGGGTAATGACTTTTGCGCGCCGACTGATCACTTAAGCCTAATAACCCGGCTAAGGTATGTTCAGAGCGCTTCGCCATACACCACTTCCATGTCGCGCTGGTTGGAGGATCTAGGGTTGGTCAAAATACAAGGATCGCCCATCGCATGCTGTGATAAGAAAGGAATATCTGACGGGCTGACACCATAGACGCTGAGGCTGTCATGAAAACCGACCGCCTGTTTAAAGGCAATTAAGAAATCAATTAAGCGCTGACGAATCTGCACTGGGGTTAAGCCTCGGCAATCAATGCCGAAGGTTTGCGCAATAATATTAAAACGCTCAGGTGCTGAGTGGTAGTTAAACGCCACCACATGCTCAATCAACGCCGCGTTACATTGCCCGTGCGGCAGATCCAGATAACCACCCAAGCTGTGCGACATGGCATGCACGGCACCTAAGATAGCATTGGAAAAGGCCAGTCCGGCTTGCATGCTGCCGAGCATGATTTGCTCGCGCAGGACGATATCGCTGGGGTTGGCGATCATTTCAATTAAGTTGCCACTGATCAGGCGCATGGCTTCGAGGGCATGGTGATCGGTCAGTGGCCCGCTGCCAATCGAAACAAAGGCTTCAATGGCATGCACCAAGGCATCAATGCCGGTACAGGCGGCAAGAAACGGGTCCATGGTCAGGGTGGTTTCCGGGTCAATTAACGACACATCCGGCACCACGGCTTTACTGACAATGGAGAATTTCATCCGCTGCTGTTGATTGGAAATAATCACAAACTGCGAGACATCGGCAGAGGTACCAGCGGTAGTGGGGATCAAAATCAACGGCGGACTGGGCAGGCGGATGGTATCCACCCCTTCAAACTCTAAAATACTGCGACCATGCGCGGCAACAATACCAATCGCTTTCGCGCAATCCATCGGGCTGCCACCCCCCACCGCAACAATCGCCGTGCAGTTGTGCATTTTATAAATTTCTGCACCGTGCATGACTTCTTCAACCCGTGGATTGGGCGAGACCTCGGTAAACAAATGGTAGCTGATGCCCTGCTCTTGCAAACTGGCTTCAATATCCGCCACCCAACCGGCCGCTTGCACCCCAGGGTCAGAAACAATCAACACTTTTGTCGCACCAAATACACTGACAAAGTGACCGACGCGATGCCGGCAACCGGCACCAAAGACAATTTCGGGAGAAACGAATTTACGTAATTCGCTGATTGATCGGTTCATAGCGACTCGTCTTATTGTTATTGGATTGGCCAAGCAGGCATATTTACACTTTTTTATGCTGGCAGAAACAGACTGCAGTGATCATAACAGCGCGATCCTTGGGCAGTATGTCAGCAGACTTTGCTTAATAGTATACCCTTGCGGTGAACTACTCGCAGCTAAAGCAACGAGCTTCCAAGTCAACATTGGCGAAATATACCGCATTTGCAGTAATACTGTCCTATCGTGCCTGGAGTTGATTTATTGCTTAGAAGAAGGCGGCCACTGATCGCCCTCTTTACTTTATAGGCGGCCACATACGAGCAGTGTGCACCAAGGCCAGCACCCATACCTTATCCTCGTCAATCTCGTACACCAGATGATAGCTTTCATGCGGTATCAGCTCGCGGGTACCTGAAATCTTGCCCGTCTTGCCAATCTTGGGATGCTTCGCCAAGCTGGCGGCTGCATCGCTGAAAAGTTCATCCATGCGAGCGGCCGCGCCGGGGTTGTCGGTGGCGATGTAGTCCCATATATCTGTCCGGTCTTGCTCCGCTTCTGGCGTCCAAACAACTATCACGCTTGGCCTGCCGCGACCTGGTTGCGCTTGGCAGCGAATGCGGCTTCAACGTCATCATTGGAACGGCCAAGGCCGGCCCGCATCGAGGCCCGGCCCGCTTCGACCTTGTCCCGCAAGTAGTCGTCATATTCGCGGGCTTGGCGGCGCTGCTCGATGTAGCTACGCATGAGCTCACGCATGACCTGAGAGGCTGGTCGATCCTCGCCGGCGGCTTCTGCCATAAAGGTTTCGCGTAGTTCTGGTTCTAGCTTCATAGTGAAAACTGCTTGTTTTGACATGATATGCTCCTTCTTAGGTACTAACTTAGTATAAACCTTGTAAGTATCAAAAACACGCTGAAACGGTCTTGCAATAGCGCTCCGGTGATCATAACGCCACGCTATAGCTTTCTACTTAGATGATCCAGAAACGCTTTTTTACTGCCCGAGCGTATCCGCCTGCGCAACACTTTCCCGGCAGACCTTTGTGACCTCAGGAATTGGCAGCCGGTCGCTACCGCGCAGCACGATCACGATTGCTCACGCACCAACACCTGCCCGTACATGAATGAACGGGGTTGCGCCAGCAAAATACGCAAGCTTTAAGCACTCGCCAAGAGTCTAGCCATTGTTGCGCGCTGATGTTTAATCTGCGCTTTGGCCACGGCGCTCAACTGTGCTGAAAAGTCTGCTGATAAAAAGCCAACTCCAAACGTAAGACTGCAGCTAAGTTATGCGCCTGCCGAAAACCATGGCCTTCTTCCGGGTAGAGATGATAATCGACGCGCACGCCCTGCGCTTGTAACGCGCTGACCATATCCGTGGTTTGCGCAGGCACCACCACCACATCACGCCCGCCCTGAAAGAAGATCACTGGTGTGTGGATCTGCGCCACCTGTTCGAGCGGCGCTCGTGCAGAAAATTGCTCGGGACAACCCAGCAGCCAATCGAGATAATCGCCTTCAAACTTATGCGTGACCTTGCGTAACGCCTCGGGATCGCTGACCCCATATAAACTCGCAGCAGCAGCAAAATTGGCACTGGCGGCGATGGCTAATAACGCACTGTAGCCACCGGCACTGGCACCACGCACGCAGATTTGCTGGGGATTGACTTTATCGTGAGCAATTAAGCTCTGCACCAAGGCACAAATATCCTCCACCTCAACACGTCCCCACTGCTGGTGTAAGCGCTGCCGGTAGCGGCGACCAAAGCCGGTACTGCCACGATAATTGAGATCAGCGACGGCAAAACCGCGTTGTGTCCAAAACTGAATCCGTGCATCAAACACCGGATAACAGGCCGAGGTGGGGCCACCATGCAGAAACACCAATAGCGGTGGCCGCTCTTGGTCTTTGAGACTGTGTTGGCTATTGCACGGCGGATAGAAAAAGCCGTGCACCTGTTCATCATCAGTGCTGGGGAAGTAAAAGCTTTGCGGATGGGCAATTTCTTCGGCGGCTAAGCCAATGCTTAACTGTTGCAGGATGTGGCTGTGCCCGCTGTGACGCTCGATGGCTAACACCGCGCGGCCTTGTGCTTGGTGTTCGGCAATGCAATAAAAAAACTGCTGATCAACGGCTAAATGGCGTAAGCGACTGTAGTCAGTGGCCAGCCGTTGTCGAATCGCTTGTTGGGCAAACGAATACACCGCCAACTGGCCGCGGCCATCTTCCAGCCAGCTGATTAAGTAGGTGTCATTGCTCAGCGCTAGATAATTACAACCCCCCAGCTGCCACGGCGCGCCGCTGTAGTCGGCGCTGATGCCGTTGAGCTGTTCTAAGTGTCCGGCGGGCTGTTCGCGCCACGGCTGCCAATAGCCCTGTTGGTCATTGAGTACGTTTAAGCGGTTGTGTTGATCGAATATGGGTTGTTGCAGTGCCGCATCACCCTCTGCGCCCGCCATACAGATCGGCGTTCCCCAGCTCGTATCGGGCTGACGCGCGGCGCAGAAGAGTTGCGTTTGTGTCCACGGCTGATCTGGGCGCTGCCATTCAATCCAGGCCAGACGCTGACCATTCGGGCTTAAGCGCGGCGCGGCATAAAAGTCGCTGCCTTCGGCAATCAGTCTGGGTGCGTGGCAAACAAAGCGGTTATCAATGGGTAACTCAATCTGCACCAACCGATGAGTCACCGCCTGCGCCTGCTGCTCTTCTTCGATGGCAATAATGCTGTTGCTCAGCGGATCAAACTGCATATCGGCATAACGACAGTGGCTGCGCTGAGTTAACGCGTGCGGCGCGCCCTGCCAGCGTTGCAGATAGACTTGCTGATCGGCCTCATTGGTAAACACCACGCCCTGCTCGGTCAGGCAAAACGAGCCGCCGCCGTATTCATAAACGCGGCTGCGCACCGAGAAACCTGCCGGAGTAAAAACAGTGCTGCTTTGCGTCGCATGTTGGTAGCGATAAAGCAGGGTTTGTGCCGTTTTTGGATCAGACTCCGACCAAAACACCCCCTGCGCCGAGACTTTCAGTTCATTGATTTCACGTCCTGCCGCCGCAGCCTGCTCGGCGCTCCAGTCACTGTGCCAAAAGCCAGCGGCGGGGCTGTCTTGCGCTAACATCGCCACTTAGCCTTTGATAATAATGTTGGACATTTTTTCATTGCGATAAACCATCTGCTCGACCCCTAAAGGCGCGTGTTCGGCCTGTTCGCGTGCGGCGAGAATCTTGTCGTGGTGCTCGGACTTACTGCACACCGGATCGGTATTGCTGGCATCACCAGTGAGCATAAAGGCTTGGCAACGGCAGCCGCCGAAGTCTTTTTCTTTTTCATCGCAGGAGCGACAAGGTTCTGGCATCCAATCAAAGCCACGAAATTTATTAAAACCAAAGGATTCCTGCCAAATATGCTGGATGCTGTGCTCTTTAACATTAGGAAACTGGATGGGCAATTGTCTGGCACTGTGACACGGCAGTGCGGTGCCGTCTGGAGTGATATCTAAAAACAAACTGCCCCAGCCATTCATGCAGGCCTTGGGGCGTTCTTCGTAATAATCTGGAGTAACAAAAATCAACTTACAGGGATGGTTTTCTGCCGCAAGTTTCTCGCGCCATTGTTGCGTGACTTTTTCGGCGCGCTCAAGCTGCTCACGGGTCGGCAATAAGGCAGCGCGATTGAGTTCCGCCCAACCATAAAACTGACAGGTGGCCAGCTCAACAAAGTCGGCATCCAACTCAATGCACAGCTCGATAATACGATCCATACGGTCGATGTTATGCCGATGGGTGACGAAGTTCAGCACCATCGGATAGCCCGCGGCTTTCACCGCTTTGGCCATCGCCAGTTTTTGTGCAAAGGCTTTTTTCGAACCGGCCAACATATTGTTGACCTCTTCATCGGCGGCCTGAAAGCTGATCTGAATATGATCTAATCCGGCCTCACTCAGCTCAGCAATGCGCTTTTCCGTTAAGCCAATTCCCGAGGTAATCAGGTTGGTGTAATAGCCTAAATCGCGCGCGGCTTTCACCAGCTCAGCCAAATCTTGCCGCACCAACGGCTCACCTCCGGAGAAACCCAGTTGCGCCGCACCCAGCTCACGCGCTTGGCGAAACACCTCAATCCATTGCGCGGTAGTCAGTTCTTCACCACTTTTGGCAAAGTCCACCGGATTCGAGCAATAGGGGCACTGCAAGGGGCAACGGTAGGTCAGCTCAGCCAACAACCACAGCGGCGGGCTTTGCGTGGCGCTCACCGGATTAACAGTACTCAAGCCAGAACTGTGCATGTGCCACCCCCATAAAGGTTAAGACATCTTCATCGAGGCCGGGCACATCGGGAAACTGTGTCTGCAACTCGCTAATAATCTGTTCGATACTGCGTTGGCCATCGACTAATTTTAAAATATGCGCAGCGCTGTCATTCAGCTGAATCATGCCTTCAGGATAGAGCAGCACATGGCCGTTTTGTACCGGTTCCCACTGCAAACGAAAGCCACGACGAATACGCAGAGGTTGTTGCAGGTTCAGTTCATTGTCACTCATACCCCCAACCCTCGGTGCCAAACCTGTTGCTCGGTGACGCTGTGATACGGCGGACGCTTCAGCTCATAGGCCATACTCATCGCATCCAACATGCTCCACAGCACATCCAGTTTAAATTGCAAAATATCTAACATGCGCTGCTGTGCTTCGAGCGTGGTGTAGTGTTGCAAGGTGATTTTCAAACCGTGCTCAACATCACGCCGTGCTTCACTGAGGCGCTTACGGAAATAGTCATAACCGCTGCTATCAATCCACGGGTAATGTTGCGGCCAGGCATCCAGACGCGATTGGTGGATATGCGGGGCAAACAGCTCAGTTAAAGAACTGCTGGCGGCTTCTTGCCAACTGGCGCGCCGAGCAAAGTTAAGATAAGCATCCACGGCAAAACGCACCCCTGGCAACACCAACTCGCCTGAGATGACCTGCTCGCGATCCAAGCCAACCGCTTCGGCCAGACGCAGCCAAGCTTCAATGCCGCCCTCTTCACCCGGCGCACCATCGTGATCGATCATGCGCTGTACCCACTCTCGACGCACATCACGCTCAGGGCAGTTGGCCATAATCGCTGCGTCTTTCATCGGGATATTGATTTGATAGTAAAACCGATTGGCCACCCAGCCTTGGATTTGCTCACGCGTGGCCTGCCCGTTGTGCATGGCGATATGGTACGGGTGATGAATATGGTAATAAGCACCCTTCGCGCGCAGCGCCTGTTCAAATTGTTCGGGGGTCATCGCTGGCTGGCTCATCGCAGGCTCCTAGAGTTGAATACTCATTCCGTCATAAGACACTTCGACACCGGCAGCCTGCACTTGCGCGCGCTCGGCGGAGTCCTCATTGAGAATGGGATTGGTATTGTTGATATGAATTAAAATACGTCGCGCCTCAGGATAATCGGCGAGTACTTCGAGCATGCCGCCGGGGCCGCTTTGTGCTAGATGCCCCATCTCGCTGCCAAGCTTAGTGCCGACCCCGTAGACTTGCATTTCATCATCAGTCCAGACCGTGCCATCCACCAA
>LFRZ01000019.1 GCA_001513025.1 Gammaproteobacteria bacterium DTU037 | reverse complement strand
CTTTTAACTGCACATTCATATATCACTTTTTATATCTTTCTTAATTGTACTGACTAGTGCACATTAACAAGTGAGCGACACTGAGTTAAACATAAGAGGAGATACTCTGATGAATAAGAATTGGTTATGGGCTGGGTTATTCATACCTTGCATGCTATTCGCCGATGATACCGAGATTAAACAAGCGATCAGCGAAGGCACGCAAGCCTATCAAGAAGGCCAGCTATCTCAGGCTGCCTCGCAATTTGATTATGCTGCCACCTTAATTCGCCAACTGCAAGCTGGTGCCTTAGGCAGCTTATTTCCAGAGCCATTACCCGGTTGGGAAGCCGGTCAGGTAGAAAGCCAAGCAGCTTCAGCGGCCTTTTTTGGTGGCGGTATTAATGCAACGCGCGACTATCGTAAAGGTGATGCGAGCTTGGAAATCAGCATCAGTAAAGACTCACCCTTATTACAAGCCATGGGTATGTTGTTTAACAACCCCAGTATGGCAAGCATGGGCGGTTATAAAATAAAGCGCATTAGTGGCCACAGCGCCATGCTAAAAATGGAAGATAACAGCCAAGAACTACAGATATTAATTGCGAACAATATACTGATCCAACTCAACGGCAGTGGCGTCAGCGAAACAGAACTGCTCGCCTATGCTGAAGCACTTGATATAGACGCCATTAGTCAGCGTTAACCGTCGCACGCACTTACCTTACTATTTAACTATAGATAAAAAACCGAGACCACTCTGAATAGCGTGCCTCGGTTTTTATTGATCTTGATGTTCTAACAGTAATTAGGCTTTCTGCACCCAAGACTGACACCATCCACCCACTTCAACACTTTTTTGTGGGAAAAGCATACAACCGTTATTTTCGCTTTGGAAGAACATGCAATTTGAGCAATTACTACCCGCTTTATAGGCAGCATGAGCACTGGCTTCTTCAGCCACTTTGACGTAGTTCAACGCCAGGGCTTGAGGATTGCTAGGATCGAGAGGCTCCAACTCTTGAGCGAAAGCATGCTGAGAAAGAAGACTCGCACCAAAAGGTAGAGCGGCAATACCGAACAAACTACTGCGCATAAATTTACGACGACTTTGATTGGCCATGATATTTCCTTACTGATAGCTGTATGGGGTTACTGCGTATTATTTCAATATCAGTTTACATTATATAATGTGCGAATGAACTTAGTTAATTAGTCAGTAACAATAATTACAGTAGAATACACAAAGATAGGAATGATTATTATTTATAATAATCACAAGCAGCGCTGCCCAATACTGCGATCAACCGGTTAAAGAACCAGCCTTATGCTAGAGTCCTGATAAAGCATCCTGCTTCTTAGGAGGTGTTGTATGGATATATTTTCAGGAAAGTTGACCGTTTTTTATGATGGTGCCTGCCCTGTCTGCATCCGCGACCGGCGCTGGTATGAAAAACTGGAAGGTCGAACAGAAGATAGCGTTGAGTGGCTGGATATCACTGGACGTGATCAAGAACTGCTACAGCAAGGCATTGATCCAGACCAAGCCCTGCGCGAACTGCACGTTAAAGATGCCCAAGGCCACGTCCATCGAGAAATGGACGCCTATATCTTATTGATGTCCCGAGTGACAGCGCTCAAACCACTAGCGTGGCTGATTGCCTTGCCAGTGATTCGCCCGACGCTGGCTTGGCTGTACCATCGTTGGGTCGCACGCAGACTTGCATCCCGATCATGAACGTGGCACTGCTGTACTGCGCGACAAGCGTTTAGCCTTCACAGTCCACTTTATGTTTTATCGGTCACTTGCTTTTCCAGCTCTCGAAGACGCAGACGCTCAGCACGATCTTTTTCATAGCGTTCGCTGATATCACGCGCCTGTGCCAGGGTACCTACCACCTCGCCTTGATCATTAAAAACCAAGGCAAACCCCATTTCTGCGTAAAACTCACTGCCGTCTGCGCGTAACGCTTTGGTTGCCATGGGCTTACCGCTATGTTTGGTCACGCCCGCGGCAATTGCTGCATTAAAACCACGCCAATGCATTGCGCGTAATGTCTCGGGAATAATGATATCTAGACTCTGTCCCAATGCGTGCTCGGCAGAAAAGCCAAACATCTGTGCTGCAGCCTGATTCCATACTCGAATCAGGCCTTGCTTATCTGAATAAATCGTTGCATCAGGCGATTGCTCAACCAGCCAACGCGCGAGTTCGGGTGAGGTTTTTGTTGTTGTCATAATCACGTCCTATCGGCAAATATAGCCCACCCACACTAGCAAAGTTAAAGGTGCTTATGCAGAGGGGCAGACCATTTATAGACTAAAGTTGCCAGACATTCGGACACGAGCGTTGCCCATGCTTAACCGTTAGCAGTCGGATTGATCACAGCACTTAAGCCTTGCCAATCTTCCAAATCCTGCTCAGGCTTTTCCGAACGAAAACCTGCGTAAAGCGCAATACCTTGCTGATCTTGCAAAATATCAACCTGAATCCCTTTCTCCCGTAAAAGTGTTTCCGTACCGCAAGCGTTGGTTATATCACCAACCACCACACGACTAAATCCTCGCATATACAGCAGTGTCGCGCACACTACACAGGGGCTCAGACTGGTATATAGGGTTGTCTGACTAAAATCTAGGCGTCCAGCATCTCGAATAGCCGAGGTTTCGCCATGACTGTAAGGATGGTTATCTTGCACCAACGTATTGTGCCCTTTCCCAACAATCTGCTTGCTTGAATTCTCAACGATCACCGCACCAATGGGGCAGCCGCCTTCCTCATAACTCTTTTGCGCAAGCAGCACCGCAATACGCATAAAATCCGCATCGGTTAAGCTTCGGCTAAAATCATCATCCATTAAAACAGATAAGCTCTTGGTTGGCATATGCGCGATTGCGTTCAATGCCTGCTCACTTTTCGCAGTCTGCTGATTGAGGAGAGTTTGCATAGTCATCAGAGAATTATCCTTATATTGATTACGTGAGAATATTTAAATTCAGCCTTAACGCACAACTTCTTATCCAGACACGCCAAAAAGTGTACCGACAGCAGTGGTCAAGCCCATTGCCAATGCGCCCCAAAAAGAAACACGCAATATAGAAGGAAGTACTGGCGCACCACCGGCATAGGCCGCAAGAAAACCTAACAGCGCAAGAAATAGCAAAGTAGCACCGGCAAGGCTCAGCATCAGCGCAGCACTTGGAATCATAAGCACAACCAACAGTGGCAGCGCCGCCCCCACGGCAAAGGTTGCCGCAGAGGCTAATGCCGCCTGAACCGGTTTAGCGGTGAGCACCTCAGAGATACCCAACTCATCTCGAGCATGGGCACCAAGCGCATCATGCGCCATCAACTGCGTGGCAACACTGGATGCCAGCGAGCGATCTAAACCACGCTCGATATAAATCAAGGTCAACTCTTCGTGCTCATAACTGGGATTGCTGGCCAGCTCTTCACTTTCACGGGCGAGGTCTGCGCGCTCAGTATCAGCCTGCGTGCTAACCGAGACATACTCTCCAGCCGCCATTGACATCGCTCCGGCGACGAGACCCGCAACGCCGGCAATAAGCACCGCTTGCGTACTCGCGCCAGATGCCGCTACGCCTAAGACCAGACTGGCAGTGGAAACAATACCATCATTGGCTCCAAGCACAGCGGCCCGCAACCAGCCCGTCCGATGCGTTCGATGCCCTTCGCTATGGCTCATATATGCTCACTTTGTGGTAAAAAATTTATGTTATCGCTTAACCTTTAATCACACTGCACACTGCACTGTATGTGGCTGAAATATATAGCAGTCTACAGTCCAAGTTAAAACACCTGAAAGCCAACTTTATTTAAAGCAGCCGCAGTGGCTGGCAAATCAATCGACATGCACTCATCAGAGCACACTACGTTGAGAGCAGCGCTTTCTTCGGCGCTGGACATCTCAGCATATAAAAAGCCTCCTGCAAGATATTGAATCCTAACTGCACTAGCGCTGGGTATATTGATCCCAAAGGAGACCCTTAGTGCCAGCCAAAGCGCCGGATATAATAACGCTTCATCAACGATGTCAATACAGCGTAACTTATAAGAATTCCGACCAGCCAGATAAAGAAAGTACCAGGCAAGGCCTGCATCTTAAAGTAGCTGGCTAACGGCCCCATCGGCAAGAAAATGCCTATTACCATAATCGCTAAGGTTGCCGCGATTAAAGATGCCGCCGCACGGCTTTCAATAAAGGCCATTTTTGGCGTACGGATAATATGCACGATCATGGTCTGAGTCAGTAAACCCACGACAAACCAGCCTGACTGGAACAGTGCTTGATCTGCCACTGTATTGGCCATAAACACATACCACATCAGCGCGAAAGTCAGGATGTCAAAAATCGAACTGAGTGGGCCAAAAAACAGCATAAAGCGGCCAATACCATCGGCATTCCACTTCAGCGGCTGACTGACTTCCTCTTCATCCACATTATCGAAAGGAATGGCAATCTGTGATATATCGTAGAGTAAATTCTGCACCAATAACTGCAGCGGCAGCATCGGTAGGAACGGCAGAAAGATACTGGCAATCACGATGGAGAAGACATTACCGAAGTTGGAGCTGACGGTCATGCGAATGTACTTGAGCATATTACTAAAGGTTTTGCGCCCTTCAATCACCCCATCCTTGAGCACCATCAGGCTGCGTTCCAACAGGATGATGTCTGCCGCTTCCTTAGCGATATCCACTGCACCATCCACGGAAATCCCGATATCAGCAGCACGCAGCGCTGGCGCATCATTAACTCCATCACCCATAAAACCGACCACATGACCCAAATCACGCAGGCAGTACACCACACGCTCTTTATTCAGCGGTGACATTCGGGCGAAAATAGTTGTGCCCTCGACCGCTTGCGCCAAAGCGTGCTCATCCATAGCATCAATTTGCGCCCCCAGCAGCAGCCCCTTGACCTCTAAGCCCACTTGCCGTGAAACCTCAGCGGCAACCAACTCATTATCGCCAGTGATGATTTTGACGTCGACGCCATGTGCTGCCAGTGCTTGTAATGCCGGCGCGGTGGACTCCTTGGGCGGATCCAGAAAGGCAATATAGCCAATCAGGGTGAGGCCTGACTCATCAGCCTTCGAGTACACCGCCTGCTCCGGTGGAATCTCTTTCATGGCTACCGCAATGACCCGTAAACCACTCTCATTCAGTTCGCGCAGCACCTCTTTCAAGCGCGCCTCGCGGCTCTCATCCAATGGATACACTTGGCCGTCGTATTGCACATGGCTGCACACAGCAAACATTTCTTCTGCTGCGCCCTTACTGATCAACTCATGGTGTTCCTCACGCTCAGCGACCACCACCGACATGCGACGGCGGGCAAAATCGAATGGGATCTCATCAATCTTGCGATAGTTACGCACCACCTTTAGTTCGGTTTTCAGCTCGACATGATCCAATACCGCACGATCGAGCAGGTTTTTCAGTCCCGTCTGGAAGTAACTGTTGAGGTAAGCAAAACCCAATACCTCATCGCTCTGCTTGCCTGCGACATCGATATGCCGAGCTAGAGCAATTTTATCTTGGGTCAGCGTGCCAGTTTTATCCGTGCACAACACGTCCATCGCACCAAAGCTCTGGATCGCATCCAAACGTTTAACAATCACCTGGCGCCGCGACAACACCACTGCACCACGCGCCATGGTTGAGGTCACAATCATCGGTAGCATCTCAGGCGTCAGCCCCACCGCCACCGACAAGGCAAACAGCAACGCCTCAGGCCAGTCGCCCTTGGTAAAACCGTTAATAAATAACACCAACGGCACCATAATTAGGGCGAAGCGGATCAACAGCCAGCTGACTTTATTGACCCCTAACTGAAACGCGTTGACGTCAGCCGCTGTCGCCGCGCGAGTGACTCGTCTGGCCAAGGTGCCGAAGTAAGTGCTATTACCGGTGGCCAACACCACTGCACTGGCGGTACCGGAAATAACGTTGGTGCCCATAAAGACTAGATTTTCCATCTCCAGCGCAGATTCGGTCGCGGCTTTGACCAGCACAAACTTCTCTACTGGCAGCGATTCACCGGTCATGCCTGACTGACTTAAAAACAGGTCAGTTGCGGTCAACAGCCGACAGTCTGCCGGAATCATATCGCCGGCCGACAAGTGCACAATATCCCCAGGCACCAGCTCTTTCATGGGAATTTCAGTCGTATCCTCAAGCAAATGACGAGCACTAGTCTCAACGCTGGTATTGACGCGCCGCCTGACACTAGCAGTGTTGCTCACCCGCTCTTTAAGTGCCTGGGCAGCACGATTGGAGCGACGCTCCTGAAAAAACCGCATTAAGGTGGCCAGTACCACCATCACGGTGATCACCACAGCCCCTTGCAGGTCCTTAGTAAACACTGACACCAGCGCCAGCAGCGTTAACAGTAAGTTGAATGGATTGTTGTAACTGAGCCAAAGGTGCCGCCACCAACGTACCGCGCTTTCGTGCTCAACCTCGTTAAACCCGTACTGTTCTCGTAATACCTCAGCTTCAGCCTCGCTCAGCCCTTGCAACGAAGTACCCAGTTGCACCAGTAGCGCCGGTAGGTCTGCTCGCGCCTCGCTCAACAAGCGCTGATTGAGTGTGTCTGACGGACGCTGCTGACGCTTGCTTTGCGGCGTCGACAGCAAAATGCTACGCCGACGAAATAGATGTCTACTTTTGCGCGCGGTTAAATAACGTTCAAAATAGTGTTTGAAAATATTCATACTACCGCACTCCTTGTGCAACCCATCCGTGGCCTAAAATAGGCTCAATAATATTTAACCAAAGCGCCTTCAGCATGCCCCATCAAACACTCTCTGCAAACCACTCGAGTAACTGAAATAGACTTATACGACATGCCAACACAAAGCTTAAGGCCTTTGCAGACTAACGAAGCCTCACAGTGGTCACTGCGAGCTAGCTGCTCTTATTTATTCGGCGCAGCGGGACGCAAGCCAACGGCCAACCTCTGCAGCTCAGCTTCATCCAGTGTTTCCACCTCTAACAGTCGACTGGCAGTTTTTTCAAGAATATCGCGATTATTGCTAAGAATTTCCAGCGCCTGCGCGGATACGTCCTGTAGTAAGTTGCGTACTGCAGCATCCATCGCCTCAGCCGTTGCCTCACTGTAGCTGCGCTCAAAATAGGCTGGAGCATTGCGCTCACCTAGAAAACTATGTTTATCAGATTCATAACTGACACCGCCTAGGCTCGCATCCATACCATAACGAGCCACCATCGAGCGCGCGATATCGGTAGCCCGCACCAGATCGTCGGCGGCACCAGTGGACAGGTGATCAAAAACTAATTTTTCCGCAGCGCGCCCACCCATCAGCACAGCAATCTTGTCGCGCAACTCAGCTTCTGTCATCAAAAAACGATCCTCAGTTGGACGCTGAATGGTGTAACCCAGCGCGCCAATGCCGCGCGGGATAATCGACACTTTGTGTACTTTATCCACGCCGGGCAGGGCCATACTCACCAGTGCATGACCCATCTCATGATAGGCGACAATCTTTCGTTCACGTGGGTTAATCAGACGATTACGTTTCTCCAAACCCGCGACAATCCGCTCAATCGCATGGGTAAAATCATCCATACTGACGACTTTTCCGCGCCGGCGGGTGGCCAACAAAGCTGCCTCATTCACTAGATTAGCCAGATCCGCACCGGAGAATCCAGTGGTGAGTGCAGCAATGTCGTCCAGTGCCATTTCTGGCGCCAGCACAATTTTTTTCATATGCACCTTGAGAATTTGTACCCTGCCTGCGCGGTCGGGGCGATCCACTAACACCTGTCGGTCGAAACGTCCGGCCCGCAAGAGTGCTGGGTCAAGAATTTCTGGCCGGTTGGTCGCCGATAACAGCACTACACCTTCACCCGGATCAAAACCATCCAGCTCAGATAGCAATTGGTTCAGTGTTTGCTCACGCTCGTCATTACCGCCCTGTAACGTAGCAGCCCCTCGAGCCCGGCCCAAAGCATCCAACTCATCAATAAAAATAATTGCCGGCGCGGCCTTGCGCGCCTGCTCGAACAAGTCACGCACCCGTGCCGCACCGACGCCAACAAACATCTCAACAAATTCAGAACCTGAGATAGAAAAAAATGGCACCCCAGCTTCGCCAGCGACCGCTCGCGCTAATAGCGTTTTACCCGTACCTGGCGGCCCAACTAAAAGAATCCCCTTGGGCATACGTGCACCTAAACTGCCGTATTCTTTAGGATTTTGCAGAAAATCAATCACTTCTTGCAGCTCAGCCTTGGCCTCATCCACCCCAGCTACATCAGCAAAAGTGACCTTAGTGTCACTCTCGATATACACCTTGGCTTTACTCTTACCAATCGACATCATCCCACCCATACCCGATTTAGCACCCATCCGGCGAATTAGGATCATCCAAATACCGACAAAAACCAATGCGGGTAACACCCAGGACAATAAGGTCGTAAACCACGTATTTTCGACGGCCCCAGAATAGGTTACATCGGTGTCATTCAAGCGGTCAGCCAGCTCAGGCGCCACCGGCGTGGTAACAAAACCGGTTTTGCCATTCTGAGCTGATTTGAACGTGCCACGAATAGTACTGCTACCGACTATGACATTTTCGATCGTACCCTGCTTGAGGTAGGTTTCGAATTGGCTGTAAGGAATCGCCTCAACCGTCTGCGTCTGCACCCAAATATCACGTAGAAAAACAACGCCCATCACAGCAAAAAGAACATACCAAAGGTTAATTTGAATTCCACGATTCATGCTGTCTCTCCATTAAGAAACGTCGCAATTTCACAGAGTGTGAGCCTGCTAAGCTATAGCTTCTAATAAAGTATTCTAAAGCACAGCACGGTTTATTGATATTCAGGCGACAAATACAATAGGGCGAGATAATTACTGTGTCTTAACCGCCATCCGCCACCAACCCCTTAGCAGTGCGCCAAGGGGTTGGTGGCGAACATATTTATTGCTCGATGCCAACTCTTAGAGCAGCTCTGGCTTAGGTGACGGATACACATTAGCGGTATCACGCCCCAACCCTTTAACCAAACTTGCCTGCGGCCCATCGTCCCCACGCGCTTCAACAAAGCGGACAGTGTCGCCGTTATTGAGTTTATCGAAGCCCGGCGGTGAGACGCTGTTTTCGTGAAAATAGATTTCACGCCCGTCCGGTGTCATTAAAAAACCATAGCCTTTATCGCTAAACATCTTATTGACGACTGCATACGGCGTCTCTTCAAGGACAACTCGCGTCTCTTGTAAACGCCCTGCATAGGCCTTTAACTGTCGTTCTGCTGCATCGAATGCATCGCGGATGGTCACATAAATATCATTGAAATTGTCGTGTTCGTTTGGCTCACGCGACACAACCAAATCTTCCCCTGGAACACTGATTTCAATGTTGACCCGATGATTCAGAACATCATAGCCAGGGGTTCGATTGGGCACTTCAAGCGTCACTCGACAGCCTACAATGTGCTCAAAATACCGGTTTAATTTATCAACACGCTCACGTACAACCGCTTCTACTGGATCAGAACGCTCCGCATTCCTAAACGTAATTTCCAAAGGTATCTGCATAATTCACCTCATGTGAAAAGATTGACGCAGCTAAAATACAAGCAGCGGGCCGTACGTCGATCCGGCCCATCCCCACGAAGAAGTCCGCACTGATTGCCCGTCAATTCAAAGTGGGCAACAGCACACCACTACTCTCCATAAGTATCACGAGCATAGACAGCTTTTTTAACCAAGTCCAACACCCAAGGTACAAGAAGCAAACACAGTCCTGCGCGCATCAGTCTTTAGCACCCCAATCGACTTGCCTTGATACTCTGTAAACGCTATGTTTGTAGGTCAATCCAGACGATGACTGCTAGATAGCCTCATACTGCACTAGGTTACTCTATCGAACGGCAGTGCTCAGCGCGTTTTAAGGTGAGGGCGGTAAGAGTATGTCCAGCAATGGAAAAGCAATGATTACCACGGAAAAGCTGCCGATCAAGCTGTGGCTGGACCCCGAGCAAATGGACCCAGGTGCACTTGAGCAAGCGCGCAATTTGGCCAACCTGCCCTTTGCCTTTAAGCACATTGCCATTATGCCCGACACCCACCAAGGCTATGGCATGCCGATCGGTGCCATTCTTGCCACCCAAGGCGTAATTCTACCCAACGCGGTGGGTGTCGATATTGGCTGCGGCATGTGTTCCTTGCGCACCAACTTGCGCCAAATCGATACCGAGGATCTAAAAGCGATTATAAAAATCATCCGTGAGACCATTCCGGTGGGTTTTGCGCGCCATACAAAGCCGCAAGATACCGCTTGGATGCCCGAAGTCAGCGGCCACTTACCCATCGTTAAACAAGAATACGAGAACGCCCTGTATCAGATTGGCACCTTAGGCAGTGGCAACCATTTTATCGAGATTCAACAAGGTTCAGATGGTTATATCTGGATTATGATCCACTCTGGCTCACGCAATATGGGCTTTACCGTAGCCAATCATTACAACGATATCGCCAAAGCCTTAAACCAAGCTGCCGGCGAAGATACCTCCACCGACTTGGCGTACCTGCCCGCCGCCTCTGAGCATTTTCAGTTGTATAAAGATGAAATGGACTACTGCCTCGAATTTGCCCTAGCCAACCGTCTGCTGATGATGGAACGAGCCAAAGCCGCCTTTAAGGCCCTTATTCCCGAGGTTGAATTCAGTCATTTGATTAATAAGCCGCATAACTTTGCCGCCGAAGAAGAACACTTTGGCCAAACAGTGATGGTGCACCGCAAAGGGGCAACACGCGCACGCAAAGACGAATGGGGCATGATTCCCGGTTCGCAAGGGACCCGTTCTTTTCTGGTCACAGGTAAAGGCGAAGTAGAGTCCTTTCAGTCCTGCGCACATGGCGCGGGACGCATTATGAGCCGCGCCCAAGCACGCAAACGACTGGACTTCAAAGAGGAAGTCAAAGCCCTCAAAGAGCGCGGTATTTTACACGCCCTCCGCAGCCGTAAAGATTTAGATGAAGCGCCCGGCTCTTATAAAGACATTGATGAAGTGATGCACAACCAACGCGACTTGGTGGACGTACAAATTGAGTTGCAGCCTTTAGCCGTGATTAAGGGTTAACGGCTGCATTTTTCTAAAAGATGCCATAAAGGTTGATATAGAAAAAGCTTTTACGAGAGGCCGCAAAAGGGCAAAACCATCCTTCTTGACCCTTTTGCGCCAACTGTATAAAGGGATATCAGGCTATTTATTGAGCTGACGGCTGAAATACCAAACTGTACGTCACAGGCACCAGCAAGCTGATGGAGGGCAATTTAGCGATCTCACGCAAGGCTTCAACAGCTTCTGCCAGCTTGTAATCTGCAGCATTCATAAGCACAGGCTCTAGCGCTACAACACTTATTTTATTGCCCGCCAGCTGCGTCACCTGCACGCGGCTGTTCAGCTCTTTTTCAATGCCATGCAAGGACAGCGTTAGTTTGATGGTATCAGTGTACGTCTCACCCAGCTCAAGCTGAGTCGCACGGGTTAGGTCCAGCATCCCGCTGATTTTAGCTTGAGCAAACTGCCCCACGTCAAACAGCATCGCCTGCATACGCTCATCACGAATAGGTATACCAGTTTCTACACTGGCCAAATCAATCGTCAGCGACACTTCTCCCGCCTCACTGACTGAACCGCTTAAGTTTTTAAAGCGATTGATCTCACCAATATGCGCGTCTTTAATCGAGATGTACTGCAGCGAAGATTGATCATTCAGCAATGTCCAATCGGCAAATGCACAAGGTGCCAAGCCCATTAACATCAAGAGCAGCAAAGGTATTTTTTTCATCATTATTTTCCTTGTAGAAGTCTACTTATTCATTTTTTTATGGGTGTTACCAAGCACTGAGCCTAACACTTGAACCCATCTGCAGGAAACAGTCTACGCCGGACAAAAAGTATTTAATCGCTGTCCTGCGACTGCTATGTTGCTTTAAGCGCCCGTTTTTCCGACCGACTTAACTGGCTGATTAAGGTGATGTCTTGAGCCCTAGGCTATTTCACTTAAAACAACGCAAAAAGCATTAAAATAGACTAACTGGCTCGATTAGCGTCTAATTGAGGACTATTTAACAGATGCGGAAGTGGCAGCGTGCGCGACGAATTTTGGAAACATTACGAGCTGGATGAGCTGAGCGACACAGAGTGGGAAGCGCTCTGTGATGGTTGCGGTCAATGCTGTCTAGTGCGTGAGGTGGAACCTGATCAGGTGACCGTCTTTAATATCGCCTGCGGGCTGCTCGACTTAGAGAAAAGCGCTTGCAGTGATTACGCCAATCGCCTCAGTAAAGTGCCGTATTGCAGTCAGTTAACCCCCGCCAATATCCCTAAATTTAACTGGTTACCTGAGTCCTGCACCTATCGATGTATGTATCGCGGCGAAGCCTTGCCGAGCTGGCATCCATTACTCACCGGAAACCGCGAGCAAATGCGTAAAGAAGGCATTACAGTCAGCCCCACAGCCATCTCTGTCGAGCAAGTACCACGTTCTGAAAGGCCTTTACATATCATCAAAGTTAAAGCCATCTAATGATACCTGGCGTACACTGAACAGCTCGGCTTAGTCCATATTCGGCAAACCGCCGCTGACAATTGCCAGCTGAATAACAATGATAGCAACGCCCAAAAAAAACACCATGAACAAAGCCAGCTGACCACCCAACACACGGTAACCGCCACTGTGCTGCTTGCGGGTTTGGCGCACCAATAATGCCGGTAACAATAAAGATAAAACGGATAAAGCAATTGCCGCAAAACCTAAGGCAAAAATAAAACCTTTAGGGTAAAACAGCGCAAACAGTAAGGGCGGCATAAAAGTCATAAACCCTGTTTGCAGGCGACCATTGACAGTATTTTTAAGCTTAAAAAAATCAGCCAAAAAATCAAATAAGCCCAGCGCCACGCCTAAAAATGACGTTGCTAAAGCCAAGGCCGCAAACAAACGCACTGCCATTTCAACTTGCGTCGTCCCCACGACCGCGTTAACTGCTGCCAATAAACCATTTAAGCCGCTTTTATCAGCCAGAATACCCATAAAGTTATCCGGTTCAATGGTGCCCAAGGTGGCAAGCTGCCAAAAAATATACACCAGTAACGGAATGGCGCTGCCAATAACAAAGATCTTACGCAACTTCGTCGTGTCACCCTGCATATAGCTGACGATGCTCGGTACGCTGCCATGGAAGCCAAAGGAGGTAAACACAATTGGAATAGCCGACAGCAGCACAGCCTGCTTAACCGGCATGCTCAATAAATTCACCTGATGCACATGTGGCAGCAGCAAGATCAGTATCGTCGCTAAAAAGAATATTTTGCTCGCAAATAAAAAACGGTTAATCAGATCAACTGAGTGCGTGCCAAAGCACACCGCGCTTCCGCCCATCCCAGCAAACAGCAACACCCCAACATAATCAGGCAACTGCCAGCCCAATAGACTATTTAAGGACTCGCTAATAATCTCACCGCCACCAGCCAAGTAGGCCGCAATCAAGGAGTAGAGTAAAAACGGCAGCGCCACGCTGATAATCAAGCGCCCCGAGCGGCCTAAATATTTAAAGGCCAGCGAGCTAAGACCCATTTTGGAATCGTTGTACTGGTAGGCCTCGACTAAGAGCAAGGCGGTATAGCTCATAATAATCCACAGCCCTAATAACAGCAGCAGCGCGGTGGTAAAGCCAATACCAGCAGTGGCAAGCGGCATCGCCAACATCCCAGCGCCCAAGGCCGTGCCGGCGACAATGAAGGTACTTCCAAAGGCACTGTTGCTCACAGATTCTCCTCGTCTAACTGCCAATCAATCGACGTTATGCAGCCCAATAACAGGCTTAGGCTTTGAAACATGACTGCAACAGCGCCCGTAGCTTGTCATGCCCCAAAGTATTCATTAGCTCTATATTGCGCTCTGGAATATCATCCACATCAGGGTAATCAGCAATCACGCGCTCAAGACTGTCCTCTCGCAGCAGATGTAAAATCGGATAAGGCGCGCGGTTGGTATAGTTCTCGGCATCACTCGGCCGCGTCCCGCCAAACTGATAGTCAGGGTGGAAGCTAGCGATTTGGTAGGTACCTTCCAGCTGCATATCCAGCAGCAAACGATCGGCACAACTTAAAAAATCGTTGTAATCGTAAAAGTCCTGTAGCACCTCAGGGTGAATCAACAGGGTGGTTTCCACTGACGAGTCAGCATTGAGCAACTCCAGCTCATTTTGCAAAGCCATCAATAACTGCTCTGGCGTGGTAGCTGCGGTCGTCACAAAGCGCACACGATTTTTAACCAACTCACGCTTGGCAAATGGACAAAGATTCATCTCCACAACAAAGGTTTCAACCCACTTACGTACAGCTAGAACACTTGTTTCGTCATTCACAGAGTCACCTAACCGAGGTACATCGTTCATAGTTTTTCCAGATTAATTTATTCATCCCACAACGCTCAGGTTAGAGTACTCGATAACTATTCTCCATGATGTTAACTGCCGACACTGCCGCTTGCGCGACAGCTTAAGCCACTTAAAACTTGTCCGTCATCGCGCCCTCAGAGGCTGAACCCACGGTTTTAGCGTATTTGGCTAAGACACCACGGGTGACGTTCGGCTTGGGTGCGGTCCAAGCGCTTAAACGCTGTTGCATCTCGTGCTCTGAGATGCCTAAATTGATTTCATTATTTTCCGCATCAATCGTAATGGTATCGCCGTCCTCAATAATCGCAATGGGCCCACCGACCATGGCTTCAGGGGTGATATGTCCAACCACAAAGCCATGACTGCCACCGGAGAAACGTCCATCGGTAATTAACGCCACTTGATTGCCCAAGCCGCGGCCCATAATGGCTGAGGTCGGCGAGAGCATTTCGCGCATCCCTGGGCCGCCTTTCGGGCCTTCGTAGCGAATCACCAACACATCACCGGCCACCACAGTACCGTCCAAAATAGCGGCCATGCAGCCTTCTTCGGAATTAAACACCCGTGCCTTGCCAGTAAACTGCGTACCTTCTTGGCCACTGATTTTAGCCACAGCACCCTCAGGGGCAATGCTGCCGCGTAAAATGCGCAAATGACTGTCAGCCTTCAGCGGCTGATCAAAAGGCCTGATGATGTCTTGGCCGTTTGCATAGTCTTCGACATCGGCGAGATTTTCCGCAAGGGTTTTACCATTTACAGTTAAGCAGTCACCGTGCAGCAAGCCCTTATCCAGCAAGCGCTTCATCAAAGGGGCAATACCGCCAATCTTAATCAGATCCGACATCAGGTAGCGACCCGATGGACGCAAATCCGCCAAGACAGGTACACGCTTACCGATTTCAGTGAAATCATCAATATTGAGTTCAACGCCAACCGTATCGGCCATAGCCAACAAGTGCAGCACGGCATTGGTTGAACCACCAAAGGCAATCACCACAGTAATCGCATTTTCAAAGGCTTTGCGGGTCATGATATCGCTGGGTTTAATATCATTCTCCAACAGCCAGCGAATGGCTTGACCTGCCTGCAGGCAGTCGGCACGCTTTTCTGAGGAAATCGCTTCTTGCGCAGAACTGCCGGGCAAACTCATACCCAAGGCTTCAATCGCCGTCGCCATGGTATTGGCCGTGTACATCCCGCCACAAGAGCCCGGTCCTGGAATAGCAGTTTTTTCAATGGCGATCACTTCAGCTTCAGTGATATCGCCACGCGCATGCGCACCCACCGCCTCAAACACCGAAACAATATCAGTATGGTTTTTACCCGGCTGGATGGTGCCGCCATAAATAAACAAGGCTGGACGGTTTAAGCGCGCCATAGCCATTAAGCAGCCGGGCATATTTTTATCGCAACCGCCGATCGCAATCAGCGCATCATGGCCCTGGCAACCGGAGACGGTTTCAATGGAGTCAGCAATCACTTCACGCGACACCAAGGAATACTTCATGCCTTGATAGCCATTGGCGATACCGTCGGAGATGGTAATGGTATTGTAAATAATGGGTTTCGCATCAGCCAAATACACGCCTTTAGCCACCTCATCGGCTAAGCCATCAATGTGCATATTACAGGGCGTGACTTGACTGCCGGTGGAGATAATACCCACTTGCGGGCGCTTAAAGTCTGCATCATCAAAACCAACCGCACGCAGCATCGATCGGGCCGGGGCTTTTTGAATCCCATCGACCAAAATGGCCGAGTATTTTCTGCCTGTATCATCTACTTTAATCATCTCGCCTCCAATAGCGCAGTATTTTAGTCAACTATAAGCCCAAATAAAGGCGAAGCATACTTAAGGGTTGCAGGCCCTGAGCGCCTTATGAGCAAAACTCGCTCAGCTGTTGCAAAAATCAAGGCGTTACTGGCCAAGAAAAATCAACTGGCAATTGTTTTAAGCTCGATGCGTTCATCAAGGCACTCATAAGAGCCCATTTCAAATTCGCGACAAATCCATGGACGGTTGTCATAAATAGTACACATAAAGGTCTTGCGATCGATCGCCGAGCACCAGCCATCATCCAAGCGCAACATGGTTTCGCCACCCCATTGATCCACAGCAATATGTTCCTCAGGAACCCCGGTATCACTGATAATCATCACTTCCAAACGGCAGCAGCCAGCACGGCAATTGGCGCAGCTGATCTCGGATTCAGGTGTATTTTTTATAGTTAGGATCACTTATATTGTCCATTGGGATGATTGCGTATGGCACGCTCGTATTGATCATAACTGAGTCGGCCTGCCCAAACACGCTGAATCGCTGTACCAGTTAGCCAGCCAGTCCTCTAACTGATCGCGTAACATCGCGGCGACGGGTTCAGCGTGAGTGAGAATTTCATTGATACGATGAAAGTGCAGCAAGCGTACGTCTGGGGCTTGCGGCCTTAGCAGGATATCAGGCGGCTGGTGGTGCAGGGCTTGACGGGTAATGGCCTGCTGCATAATTTTAAAGCTATTGAACAACATATCGCTCAGTCCGATGTCCTGACCATTGTTGGTCTGGTGGTTGCCCGATACGTCAACCGCAATCACCAGATCGACCGTGCCTTGTAACAGATCGAAGGGCAAGGGGTTAGAGGTACCGCCATCGATCAGCAAATGCTCGCCGCGCTGTACAGCCATAAACAATCCGGGCACCGCGATACTCGCCTCTATCGCGGGGAACAGATCACCCGCATCAATCGATACGCTGTCCGCCGTCCAATAATCGGTCGCCACCACCGTCAGCGGGATAGGTAGTTCCTCAAAAGTTCTAGCCTCGGTATGGGTGGCCAACAGGCGCATAAAACCACCCGAATCGAGCAACCCACCGCTGCGCCCGAACCGTACCAGATCGGCCAGTTTTACATTCGATTTAGCCAGCCCCGAGAGCGCCTCCAGCGGCGAGCCGGCCACCATCTCGAAGATCCCTTGTATCTTCTTAGCCGAGAGTCCTGCGGCATACAGCCCGCCGATTACGGCACCAATACTGGTGCCCACAATGCGATCTGGCACGATACCCAGCTCGTCGAACACCTGTAAAATGGCGATATGCGCCAAACCATTGGCACCGCCAGAGCCCAGCGCCAAGCCGATCGTTGGCCGAGCCATGGGGCTGTCAGTGGAACCTACTATGGCCTTAGTGAGCATCTGTAGGCCGCTAACAAATCGTGATGTCATGCCTTATTCTCCAAGGTTGCACTGCATAGCGGCTGAAGCACTGCTAAAAATAGTAGCATAAGCAGCGCCACAGCTCATCACTGTTGGCCCAGCGCCAGCATCCAACTAACAGTCTGTGCTGGAATCGCTTATGCTAAGCGGACACTATAGATTTTTTACGCAAAGACCTGCCATGATTTTTATAAGCAATAGCATCAGCTTGGATGACCATGAGGTCGAGATGAGCGCGATACGCTCGCAAGGCGCGGGTGGGCAGAACGTTAACAAAGTGTCCTCTGCCATTCATTTACGCTTTGATATCAATGCTTCAAGTCTGAGCGACTTTTACAAACAGCGTCTCTTAGAAAGTAAAGACAGCCGCATCACTAAGGATGGTGTGCTAATTATTAAAGCGCAGCAATTTCGTACCCAAGAAAAAAACAAAATCGATGCCTTTGAGCGCTTGCAACAGTTTATCATCGAAGCCACCTATATCAGCAAAACCCGCCGGCCGACAAAACCGAGCAAAAATGCACAACGCAAACGTACCGACCAAAAAACCCAGCGTGGCAAAACTAAATCATTGCGCGGCAAGGTTGAATTTTAAGTTGGCATAATAATAAGGAGTTCATAAGCCCGCATGTTACCCATCACCCACAGCCGTAAAGATCCAACCCATTTAACCTTTATTATCTTAATGATCTTGGTCGGGCTCAATTTGCGTCCAGCGCTATCATCCCTTGCCCCGCTGTTGCCGCGTATCGAAAGTGAAGGTGAACTCTCGGTCTTGACCCTGTCCTTACTGACCACTCTGCCGGTACTGTGCCTTGGACTCTTTGCCCCATGTGCACCTTGGCTGGCTCGGCGGCTGGGCATTGAACGTAGTCTGGCGCTGGGTTTGATTATCCTCAGTGCTGGGCTTGCCTTGCGCGGCCTGAGTAGTGCTACGACCCTGTTTACTGGCACGCTCATGATTGGTGCGGCCATAGGTATTCTTGGCACCTTATTGCCGGCGCTGGTTAAACGTGAACTGGCCGACAGTGCTGATTTAATGACGGGCGTATATACCATGGCACTCTGTCTGGGTGGCGCTTTGGGTGCGGGACTGAGTATTCCGCTGGCTGATGCGCTGGGCAGTTGGTCGCTGAGCCTGATGTCATGGGCCAGTTTTGCACTCACGGCACTGATTGCTTGGTGGTGGATCATGCCGCAACCGGCTGCAGAGCAGCAGCATACAGCCTCATCCGGGCACGCTCGCGCGCTACTCGGTCAGCCCTTGGCTTGGCAGGTCATGTTATTTATGGGCAGCCAATCCTCGCTGGCTTATATCGTCTTTGGCTGGTTACCCACGCTGCTGGTGCGGCAAGGTTACAGTGAAAGCCAAGCCGGCTGGTTGATGAGTGCATCAATCTTGATCCAACTGATCTCCGCGATTGCTGCACCTTGGTTGGCACGCATGAGTCGCGATCAACGCCCTGCTCTTATGGTCGTTCTCAGCTTAGTGGGCATCGGTCTGTGTATGTTATTGCTCGGCCCTGCCTCACTCAGTTGGCCCGGCGCAATGCTGCTCGGTCTGGGTCAAGGTGGCTCATTTAGTCTGGCTTTGACCTTGATCGTCTTGCGCAGCGGCAATGCCAAGATTGCCGGTGAACTGTCCGCGTTGGTTCAAGGCGGTGGTTACACCCTAGCCGCGATGGGACCGCTGGTTGTTGGCCTAATGATTGATGCGCAGATAAGTACCCAAGGCATTACTTGGGTACTGCTCACGATTCTAGCTTTTGCTGCATTCATGGCGCTGTTCGCCGGCCGGCAGCAGCGACTGGAAATCGATGACAGCGGTGTGCTGCTAACCATGAATCAGCGGCATGGGCTTAACCAGCCCTAGGCCCAGACGTCATGCAGTTAAAGGCTACAACTCAGATTAAGCAGATCAGGCTATTTCCGAGCGGGAGCTTTACTGCCGAGCGGCTAACAAGTCCATGGCTAAAGCTTCAGCGACTTTTATCCCATCAACGCCCGCTGACAAGATGCCGCCAGCATAGCCCGCCCCTTCGCCCGCAGGGTATAAACCCTTAGTGCTGATACTGTTGAAGCTGATTTTGTCGCGTTTAATACAGATGGGCGATGAGGTGCGTGTTTCGACCCCAGTTAACACCGCATCATACATAGAAAAACCTTTAATCTGTCGCTCAAATGCAGGAATCGCTTCTCTGATGGCGCGTACTGCGAAAGCAGGTAACAACTGACTCAAATCGCTAAGCGTCACCCCAGGTTTATAGGACGGCGTTACGCTACCTATTTTTTCAGAGGCTTTACCGGCCAAGAAATCGCCCACCAATTGCATCGGCGCATTGTAATTTGAGCCACCCATTGCATAGGCTTTTTCTTCCAGCTGACGCTGTAAATCAATACCGGCTAAAGGGTGTTGTGGATAGTCTGTTTCAGGATTCACATCAACCACAATGGCTGAGTTGGCATTACGCTCATTGCGTGAATATTCGCTCATGCCATTAATCACTAACTTACCCGGCTCCGACGCGGCCGCCACCACAGTACCACCTGGGCACATGCAAAAACTGTAGACACTGCGACCGTCTTTACAGTGATGGACTAATTTATAGTCAGCCGCGCCTAAAATCTCATTGCCCGCATGCTCACCAAAGCGTGCTTTATCAATCACAGACTGCGGATGCTCTATTCTTAAACCAATCGAGAACGGCTTCGCCTCGATATAAACTCCATCCTCTAACAACGTCTGGAATGTATCCCGAGCACTGTGGCCGATGGCTAAAATAACATGCTGAGTCTTGATCACCTCGCCCGAACTTAAGGTCAGTCCTTCGACTTGCTGGTCAACAATATTTAAGTGCTCCAGCTTTTCCCCAAAGCGGATCTCACCGCCTAAGGCGATAATCTCTGCGCGGATATTTTCCATCATTTTGACTAATTTAAAGGTACCTATATGCGGTTTACTGACATAAAGGATTTCTTCAGGCGCACCGGCTTTAACAAACTCAGTTAAGACCTTACGACCATAAAACTTGGGATCTTTGATTTGCGTATAGAGTTTTCCGTCAGAAAAAGTCCCTGCCCCACCCTCACCGTATTGCACATTCGATTCTTCATTAAGCTGTCTATCGCGCCACAAACCCCAGGTATCTTTAGTGCGCTGCCTCACATCTTGGCCGCGCTCAATCACAATAGGTTTCAAGCCCATTTGCGCCAAAAGTAATGCCGCTAAAATACCACAGGGGCCAAAACCGATAATCACCGGGCGTTGTTGTTCAGCTTGAGGAAAATTAGTCAGCTTCTCGGTAACAAACTTATACTGCATATCTGGGCTCGGCTTAACACTACCCTTACCCGCAAACTGTGCAAGACAACGCGCTTCAGCTTCAGCCGTGAGTTCTATGTCTAAGCTATAAATCAAGAAAATTAAATTGCCCTTTCTTGCATCATGACTTCGTTTAAAAACCGAAAGCCCAATGAGTTCACTCTCTTGTAGTTGCAGTACACGTATGACTTCTTCTTTTATTGCACTACTGGAATGATCTAAAGGTAATTTAATATTGGTAATTCTTAACATAATTATATGTACTGCCTGCTGTATAGGCCGATGCGCATGCCTATTTAAAATGGTATCCAGCGAGATGGCCTGCCACGGCAACCACCTTGCTCATAAAATATAACCGTTCTTGGTCGTCATTACTGAACAGATAAAACCCGCCACAGCGCAGTGGGGCAGGACCTTTAGCCTCAGTCAATCAGGATGAATGCAAGCGCAGGTCAAGCCCACAAACTCGGAGAAGTCAGCAGTGTTTCGCTGGCATACAGTCAGTAGAACTGCGGCCCTAGCTCAATATAGCCGTTGGCCACAGTATGCATGTTCCAAACTATTTTCTGCGTCCCGCTACCAACAATAAGCTACCGGCAAAGATTGCTGCAATTCCGGCCCACAATGGAATGTTCACGGTTTCTTTTTCTTTTGCCGTCAACTCGATGGCACCTAATTTGACCACAGTCGTGTCTTTTGTATAGCTAAACCCGCCATACACCAGACCCAGAGTGCCCGCGAGGATCAATGCCAGCGCAAAAACTTTAATTGTATTCATATAATGGAGTCCTTGACTATATGTTCAATGTCCAAACCTCAACGCCGAAGGCGCCTAAGCGAACGATGTTCGGACCATTAAAGCATGAATTGATCAGCGTGCGAAATACACAACGCGGGGTGCTGCGAAAGTGGCTTTTTAAAGTACAACACCGAGTGTTTGAAAGGACCTCGCGCCTCAAACAACGGCGCGGCTCGACTGCGTGACGAGGTCCAACATATGCAACAGATCCATAGTGTCATTATTAACTCAGTTATGGCCAAGTCGACAGCATTCACGCCTCACACAAGGAATCATCCACAAAGGCAAGCTTCCAGCCACCAGGTGTATTGATGAAATAAAACCCGCGGGGATTAGCGTATGTATTGGGCAGATAAACGGCCATTAATTCCGCATCTGGATAGACTACCTCCACCGATTCGCTAGCAAAAGTTTCTAGATTAATAACCACTTTAGGAAGCCCCGGCAACCATTGATAATATACCTGCTTATCCTGATCAAACTCGAGTTCACAAGGATTCATCTCGGCAGCAATAACCTTAAATACCTTTTCGCCATCTGTCGCTGCTTTACTCAAAAAGTCATCCTCCTGAGTAAAACCAAAACCTGCCTGTCTAGAAGCGAGCTTAGCTACCGTACCCGGAGCGTAATAACGTCTTACATCCATTGCCGGATCAATATAGGCGGTCAGCACTTGATCGTTGCTACGCAGTAAAGTATTAAAGTTTTTACCCCAATAAACGTCACTTAAAAAGCCATCAACAAACGCTGGAAACATATCCATTAAACGTCCCGCTGAGGCATTACCGGCTTGCTCTGCAGTATCAGTATCCATCACTTCTAGAGTCAGCGACTTAATCACATGCTTGATACTGCCTTGCAGCATGTCTTGATCTTTTTCCGGGTAGACGAAGCGAATATTGAAATAGCTATCCCCACCCAGTTGGGCATAATCCGTATGCAAAATACCTTCTGTTTTATATTCGATAAGATAGGCGTTAGCATCTAGCTTTTTGTTGAAAACCCCTTGAGCTGACTGCAACGCTTCCTCGTACGCCTCTTGCACCGTATACAGATCGCCGTCTGTTAGATAATTATTTTTATAGTCACGATAAACTAGCAGCTCGATACGCTGATCTTTTGAGATAAATTTTTGCCCATCCTGATTGGTTGCTTCACCTTGCGGAATCAAAAAATCAGGATACTCAAGCCTATAGTCGTAGCGTTGATTGTGGTAAGTCTCGTAGCTTGCCGAGCTATCGCTACAAGCAGTAAGCAGCACAGCGGTGATAAAAAATAATAAGCCGTTAACTGTAGTTGTCATAAATATAGACCCTAAAGCTGATGATTAGAAAAGATCGTCGAGGGTTAAGTCGGTAAATTTAAAAGCCCACCGCACTTATTTAGCTATCGATTTAACGGCTGAAATATTATCTTTCCCATTTTTCATTGTTCCATTTTAAAGTAACGTACTTGATTGCTTCGTCGGGAATGCCATCAACTTCAGCGTAACCTAGCAATCGATCAGCATCTAAGCTTACTTTGAGCGACGTACCCTTTTGCGGTAATTGGTAATAAAGATGATAAGCACCTTTAGTAAACTGTTGCAGGGCAAACTTGCGGTTCTCAGGCGATAGCTGTGCAATATCTATAAAGTCACTCAAGTTATAGTTTTGCTGACCACCAAGCTGATAATTAGGGTCCTCGGTAAGCATCCCTTTTTGATAGAAAAATACCCTTATCTCGCTACCGGATTCCGTACCATTATTAATGGCTACGAGCTTACGACCATCTTGCAAATTCCAATAGCTCATTTCCCAGCCGAACTGCATTCCAGTCAGGTTAAGGTAGCCGTTTTTTACATCGTAAATATCAATGGGCGTCGGTGAAATATCAAACGCTGAGTCTTCACCAATATGCTTGAGCAACTGCTTGCGCTTGGCCGTACTAATGGCTTCTAGCGGAAAAACATCATCAGGTAGCAACAGAAAAATATCTTTAAGATTCACAGCGCTCGTACTGCTTGCATCTGCTGTAATGTTATTTCCATGCGCCACTGCATCTACCACTGTAGCAGACACATTGTGTTGACTCTCATCTGTGCAGCCAAACAGAAACACAAGAAGGCTAGGTAGAAAAAATCTTACTGTCATAATAAGTCACTTTTACTGTGCTATTTAAAATAGGCATCCTTCACCACAGGTGGCGTGCCTAGGCTGATTTTCTCTATTAAGGTCCAGTATTAAACTCTATGGTTTTAACCAATTCATTGTTATCAAACAAAACTGTCAACGTGAGGAAGCCGCCCATGATAATGGTTGTATCACCTTCATCATTTATATAGACATCATCCTCAGTTAGTTTGAATTTTTTCAGCAGAGAACTCTTATCACTGCCTTTTCCGCCACAAGTAATCCAGCCAAAACTCTTACTCGGTTTGTTGAGATAAGCGTGGATCATGCGCTCATTTTCATAGATTAACCGTATGCCATCAAACTCCAAGGTCGTAGTGGTTACAGTATGCTCATCATCAATATAGCCCGAAACGTCCACTGGGCCTTCTTCAGTCAATTCAGACAGCGGTTTACCTAACAGACGTTTTGCTTCGCGAGGGTTAGCGCCTAACTGCAACTGCGCGAGGGTAAAATTTTGCAAAAAAGGCAGCGTTTTTTCGTCACCCTGTACATCATACGGACTGACCTGACGCGTCCAACCCTCGACTTGCTCACGTGGATAGTAGCATTTGTACCAGGTGTTCTTATGGGCATCTTTGACCGCCGACAAACAGATAAGCGACTGATTGTTCTCTTCAGAGAGCCTAGCAATGACTGTGCTATCAGCCGTCGCTTGATCATATAGAACGGTATTAGTTTCATTGAGCATAAAGATGGGCAAAGTTTTATCAATACTCAGTGCTGATATTTCGGATACTGAGGTACTGTGCTGTTGACTTTGCCCATCACATGCCGTGAGCAAGGCAAAAACAACGATAAGGACTGAAGTTTTAAACTGTTTAAGATTCATAATTTATTCATTATTTTATTAATGTTGTTTCTATATAGTCGATAAAAAACGTATTGTCTGCGGGTATAAGCCGTACCTTGTTAGAGAAAACAATATTTTCACCATAATCAACCAAGACACTATATTCAAAATCGACAATATGACTTATAGCAACGTTTGCCAATCTATCACCGACTTGCATTCCGTTTCCCATACCAAAAGGTGTCCAAACTTCTTGGCCTAAAGGGTAAATATTCCCCCATTTATTTTTATACACTTTTTCGGCGGCAACACGTTCATCTTTTGTTTCAAAATCAGGATACTCAAAGAGTTTCAGCGTTTCCTGATGAAACTCAAGATAGCGCTCTGCAAACAACATATTCTGGTCAGGTAGACAATAGCCGTTACTACTTTTGCATTGAAAGATACTGTTAAGCCATCTTGCCCCAGAAGAGACCTGCTGCTCACTTACTCTTTCTTGCAAAACAATGGATTGACTATCATTTTGGTGAGCAGAATTTTGATCACAGCCGCTTACTAGGGCTAATACCATTATTGAGTAGAAGAACGTTATGAAAGGCAACAGTGTTTTTTTCATCGTTTTAAAAGCGCAAGTAAAAGTCCAAATGTATTTAAATCCAAAGAAGCAATAAACAGCACCGATGCGTTGCTGGTTGGGTAATCACCACCTCTACATTTCCACCCGCTGCACACCCCTGTAACTTGGAATTTTTTTCAAGGCTTTTAAGTAGTCAATAGCCGCCTCAGCTGTCGGACGGAATAATCCTTGGCCTGGATCTTTATGATCGTATTTATAAACCGAAGCCATGTAATTATTCATGATGACGGAATAGGTTTTATCCATAGCGAGCGGTTTTCCATTCATAGTGAAAAACTCAATATCTTTCAGGTTTTGATCGGAATTTAAGGTATAACGTGCAGTTATTCCCGATGGATAAATTGGCTTATTCCCATCGAAGGCGTAGGCAAAGAGGAATAAATCGCGCAATTCATGACCCGTAAGGTTGAATAGCACCATTTCATTACCAAAGGGGTCAATTTCATACACATCTCGGGTACGTACTGGTCCTTTAGCCAGATTAGCGATACGTACACCGCCGGCATTTATCAAAGCAATATCCGTTTTCGCTTCAGTACGAATAGCATCAGTCACTAAATAGCCAATTTCTTCATAACTGGAAAAATCATCCTCAGCCAGCGCGATAGTTTCAGTTAAAGCAGGGTTAGTATTATAACCATCCACTACCGCCTGGATATCGGCACGAGTCTCGCCATCTTTAGCAACCGTCAGTAACTGCTGTTGTTGATCAACTGCTCCGTCAGGGTTCACTGTCAGTTGAATCAATGATGCATATTTAAGTCTGCGCTCAGCTTGGGTGATCATAATGCCGTTGTGGATTTGTTCACTTTCAACCTTAGTGTGGGAGTGTCCACCAATAATCAGATCCACAGTGTTTGCTGGCAACTGATTCGCTAATTTTACATCCTCTTCAAAACCTAAGTGGTTGACCATCACCAACACATCATTCTTATCTTTTAAGAATAGATATTGCTGTACGGTTTGCAAAGGATCGTTGAACTTAAAGCCCTTCACATTATCTGGGTGAGTGTCTGGAACTCCGTTGGCGTTAATATCCAGTAACGAGAGGAAAGCCACTCTGAGCCCATTATTGGTTTCAATGATTGTGTAAGGCTTAATCCGGAAATCAGTATCGCTGGGTGGCTCTATATTGGCAGCCAAAAATTCAAAGTTAGCTTTGTGCGTAATATGCTCAAAACCTGCCAAGCCTGAATCAAACTCGTGGTTACCCACTGCCGACAGATCAAATTCCAGTGCGTTCATCAGCTCAATCATCGGCATACCTTTTTCCGGGTACTGATCATTTGCCGGATTGCCTGTTTGGTTATCGCCAGCAGAAACCAATAATAAATCTGGATAGGTTTCACGCAGCTCATCTACCATAGAGGCCAGTCGTGGGAAGTTATCTAAAGCCGCATGCATATCATTCACAGCCAAGATGGTGACACTTTTTGCTTGAGGCTGCCCTGCCACATCAAGGCTTGAGCTGGTACTGCAACCGGCCAACACAACCGTAACAAGTAACACAGCAGCGCACATCATCTTTACTGTTGCCAAATATTGTTTCATAGTGATTTCCCTATGAGGGTATATACAAACGATTCTCATCTTTTAGTTCACCGTCGAGAGCAATGCTATTGCCATAAGCATCGCGCACAACAGGCATTGAACTGGGCAACTTTTTATCATATTTAACGTAATAGGCACGGACTACATCAACCACTTTAGCCCCGTGAAATATGACGACCTTTTTATCGTTAACAAATACTTTCATATTGTTTTGACTCTCGTTACTTTTGGTCTTCACATAACTTGAGGCTAAGGCGCTCTAAACTGTCTAGTCCTTATTTAATACCCTGTGCACCATAACCTTCAATCGCGCCAAAAAGATCAAAGGCTTTTTCATATGGATAACGATTGCCGTACATGGAAACACGCACCGTTTCTGTACCTTGCATATTCATCCCCAAAGCGCTTCGTAAGTGGTTTATTGATGAATTAGGGTTAAACGATGAGGTTTGTGAGCCCGTTAAGCCGATAAAACCTTTTAGATAAGCTGCATCGATTTTGTCGCTGATCGCTTTAGCTTCTGCTTCGTTCATCTCGCGGTTGTTTTCATACTGAATCAGCTGCTCCACGTCTTCAAAATTTTTAGCCAAAACATAGGTCCAACCGCCACCACCCGATGGCAGTACTAAATCGCCATTACGGTTAGCAAAAAATAAGTTATCCCAAGCAGAGGTTATACGTTTAGCCTCTTTGGATTTATCAGCATCCACATAGGTACGATCCAGTGCACCATAGTTACTGGTACCGAAGATATTGTTATATACATCCGCATCAATGCCGGTCATATAACGGAAAGCAAATCCCATATCTTCCATAGTTTTATCGCGGCTCCAGCTAAATAGCACCGTATTATTATGGAAGGCTACAGATGAGGTATTAGGTTGCGCTAGACCACCACGCACTTCGCTAGCAGCCATGCGGTTGGCCACAAACACATTATTATGGATATCAAGATGCCCTCCCTTGACTGCCATTTGGATAGCAAAGTGATAGCCGTTGAGGAACACACTGTTGCGGATGGTTATATTGCCTTCGGCCTCACCACTGATCAGCTGAAACGCACTGGTCATCCCTGCGGGTTCCAGCACCTTGGCTGATGGTGATTCACCGACCACAACGATGCGTCCTGTTTCGGTACCTTCAGGAGCAGCGGCGAGCGGATTATCATACAAAGGCGCTACGTACTTGTTGATTTGGCCGCGATCGAAAACCATACCGTCGATCACAACAATACCATCTCGTTTACCCGCCACTCGAATATCCATCACCCCCTGATTGCCCGAGGTCATGATTTGTTTAACACCGGGACGCATTGTGCTACGAAATTTCAGAGGATCACGCTGCGCAAAATCATCAGAATAACCACCAATGATCGAGATATACTTGTTTACCTTGACCCAGCCTTGGTCTAAAGAACCAAGATAGTTGCCTTCGGCTACACGAATAACGGCACCTTCGGGGGCAACGTCAATGGCTTTTTGCAGATCTTTTAGCGGAGATGACTTGCTGCCGTCTTTGCGGTTGCTCCCTCTGCTGGCTGAAACATACAAAACAGGTGTCTCATCTGACTGAACCGCTTCAGTACCGAGTTCATTTTCGTTAACTTGCGCTTGAGCCGTCACGCTAAAGGCAAATACGCAGGCTAACGCCAAGAGTGTTCTGCTAGTTGCTGTTTTCATCATACTGTCCTTGTTTTAGCTTATGCTGCAGCCTTAGCTATCTTGGCCGCCTTTAATTTGCCTCTGAGCGTCACGGTCAAACCAACGGCAATAACGATCAGCGTAATACCTATCAGTGGTCGATAAAAAATCCACGCGATACCGATGGTGATCAGTGATGCAGGGGCCGCCACTAAGAACGCAATAAGACGGGCACCGGCACCCACGATTGTGCCGGCAATCGGCACTACATCGGCGATAACTGAGAGCGGCCTGAGCAACAAGTTAAGCCCAACCATCATGCACACGAAACCGGCCAACCTGAGCAGCCACGTCATCACAGCGTTGCTATCCTGCGCGGCTTGAATCATCGCGTCGGCAGAATGCGTACCTGTCTGGAGAAGCTCGATGGATCCCTGAGCCTTGGCAACATAAGGTTCGAAAGTATTCCCTATTTGTTTGGCGATCACGCTGACATCTACAGGTTTAACCATGGTGAACTTCACCCGCACATCGCCCACCTGCGAGTTGGCCGCGTCCGAGCCAATATAAAACCCTGTATCGTAAACTTGAGCCGTCTTTCTTATCGCCCGAGGTAAAGGCGTGTCACTTGCTATTACCAGCGGTTCAAAGCTATTGATTTTGCCAACAAGCCTGGGTGATAAAATAAAAGCATCAAGAGTAACTCTATCGGCAGTTTGCTCTGTTGAGGCATACGGCATGGAGGAAGGATTGCGATGCCCGTCTGATTTTTTAAAGTGGTCAGATTTGACCAACTCGCCCGACCACTCTCTGCTATACCAGTACTCGGTCACCGTCTCGGTGCCGCCACCCAATTTCTTCGTCGTCTCGCTGCTTGAGTTTTCCTTCCATTGGTACATTTCAACGGTCCGTCTGAGTTTCAGCGCCTTGGCTGACACACCAAAAACGGGGTCTGTCAGGGTGGCCTGCGTGTCAGCCAATCCAGTCAAGTGAATCAGACGCCCTGCGTTAGACGGATCAACTTTGTCAGCGGCGACTGAGACAACGATGTTGCCGCCTTCTTGCAGGGTTTTGTACGTTGTGACAGCTCTTCCTTCGTTCCAGAACAGGAGCGGGAATGCAAGAACAAACAACACAAGACCCACCAAGACACCCATGACAGCGCCTCCGATGCGACTGAACCACGACTGCCGTGTAACCTCTTTAAAGCGATCTTGTGACATCACTGTCTCCTTTCTTTCTATTTTGTCCTAGTCTGGAATCCTTTCAAACAGGTACGCCTTCGCACCTTGATGAAGCTAGAGTAGCGAACGATACATTGGCTCATCGAAATCCCGTTCGTCATCCATAACCTGTGAGCTGACGAAGCCTGACACAGAACCTGACAGCACCTGTGTTTTCAGCACTCTTCTTCTAAGCTGCTCTTAACACCTGCTTGATTGACTTCAGGCTGTTTTTGACTCGCCTCGAGCATCCTTTACAGTCTCTCGACCTGAATCTTTATACCAACAATACCCCTCATCAAACCTTCTGTGCACTCTTTTGGCGCACCCTATCTGTGTGTCCTCGTGCCGACCTTCTTATGCCATCACAAGGTTACAACTTTGAATATTGTTACTTTGAATCCTATACACTGATACTTACCAATCAATCAATTTTTTGATAGTCATTGGGCTTATAAAAACTCACTTTCACTAGTAACCAACAAACCTAGCCAACTATAATTTCTTCCAACACTTGATGGCCATGTAGTCTAAATCTCTATTTTTCATGACTACTTTATATAGCCTTGTTTAATACTCAGCAAGAAAGCTTTCAAGCTCTTTAGCCCGCAATGCAGTTTCTTCCAGCACGCAGTCGTTGCCCGTTACGATAGCCAAAGTGCCTCCATCTGGGTCAGCATAAAAACCACAGTTTGCATCACGATACTGAATCCAAAGGCGCTGTACCGCACGCAATTCATTTTTACGAGCAAGTGTCAGTTGCTCGCCAAGTTTTTTGTATACAGTATTTAACTTTGCATCTTGTATCACTGTTTCCGCTCGGATGCAGTTAAGCATTGCGGACGTAACACCCCCTGTTTTATCCATGCACGTTGAAAACTGCTTTGTATATAAAGAGTCATCCGCAGTCACAGGGCCGATCACTGCAAAAGATAAAATCAATGTAGCAAAAATACGTTTCATATGCATCCCTAAGAGTTGCGCTGTTGATAGTAGTCATATTAGTTTTTAATAAAAATAATGACATATACGTTCCAAGTTAACATCTTATTTAACAACGCCTACCTCGCAATGCACAGCTGTCTATGCGCCTAGGTGGACGATACATTAAGTGGGGTTTTTCGATTCCCATTCGAGGAAGTGATCAATGTCAGAACTGAAGGTCTTGACCGCCCAACCCAGAAGCGCCGCATCATCTAAAAGCCCAAAGCCCACAAGAAAATCAGGAATAAGGTCAATGGGCATGACAAAGTAGATCACCGAGGCGACAATCATGACGATCGAATACCAAGGAATATCTCGATAAGTACCCTTTGCATAGGCTCTAATAAGGCGAAAGCAAGCAGTCAACTGAGCCCAGATGCCATCCAGCGGCCCCTTCTTGCTCGTCGCTTTCCTGGAGGCCTTATCAATCAGAGCGTTAAGCTTCTCTGGGTCATTAACATAGTCTTCAGCCTTGCTCTTGGCCTTCTTGAACGATTCGCTACCTTTAGTTTTGCCTGCTGTATCCGCCTTGTTCTTTGCCATGAGATTCCCCTTGGTTGATTTGCTGCCTAAGGTCAAGTGCGCAACACATTGCCCAGCATGCGCCACCTATTATACGTGGAGGCAACCTACAGATAGCTTAACACTCCCGCCAAACCAACCCAGCAAGCGAGCACAGTCAACCACTAAACACTCGCTGCCAGTTGAGACGAGCGCCAAGGTTTTTTCGCGAGGAAAATAGTGTGTCGGCTACCTTTGCCCGGCCGTCCTCTAACGGTACGTACTTCAACTTTAAATCCAGCTTTTTTCAGCTGTATAACAAACATCGAATCGGCACCGGCAGACCACACCGCCAGCATCCCTTCCGGGCGCAAGCTGTTATACAATGCCTCTAAGCCGCGCGCGGAATACAGCCAGTTATTATTGCTGTGGGTAATGCCTTCGGGACCATTATCAACATCCAGCAAAATGGCATCAAAGTCTGGCTGCTCTAACTTGATTAAGTCAACGATATCACCCAAACGTACCTGGCAGCGCGGGTCATGCAATGGGTGGCCAGCACAGGCGCCAAGCGGGCCTTGGTTCCACTCCACCACCTCTGGAATAAGCTCGGCCACAGTCACCCGCGAGTGTGCCGTGACACACTCGAGTGCTGACGCTAAGGTATAGCCCATACCCAAACCACCGACCAAAACTTCAGCCTTATCTTGATCTTTAATATGCGCACAGCCCAGCTTAGCCAACTCCTGTTCAGAGTTAAAAACGCGGCTATTCATCAATTCCCCGCGCACCCCAGACAGTCGAATAGAAAACTCATCTTCACGACGAAACAGCGTTAACTCTCCGCCATTATTGGGGATAATCGCTGTCGCAAGCTTGTTTAATGCCTTCATAGGATCTCGTTAGACTTATCTGATTTTAAAAGGCGCACTGTAAAATCATTTGTGCAGAGAAGCTACTAAAACAGCAGCCTCTTTAGCCTATCCAGCATTCTGTCTGGCAACACCCTGTCTACGGGACTGAGGCCCCGCCTTTTAAATCAAGGCGATCACTCTTCAGCTCAAGCCATATTCAATGCACTAAGGCGTTACTATCTGGAGGTTTTCCACCCAAATCAGCTCACAAGCGCCTCGACCTGTATCATCCCGTGTCAGCGACGTGTTCCAGCGCCAACCGCCATCCGCTGAGACCACATTGACTAAACTACCGGACATTTCGATGATATCGCCTCTGCGAATCTGAGCTAGCGCTCTTTTTACGGAATCATTGGCAGGTATCAGGTGCATATTGGCACTCTGGGTTTCTATTTCTTGACGAGGTAGAGGAAATGACTCAACCCGCCAATAATAAAACCGGTTGGATTGCGATATTTTAATCTCTGCGAGAATACCTTCATCTGACATCTTGCCCCAGCCCAACGCCAAATCAGTCGGTGCCAGATCTGCCCCGCGATCAAATCGGTAGTTTTCCTTTGCCAGCACTTTGGCCCTGATAGCAAAGGTCGCCAACTGCGTTATCTCGTATTGATCCATGCGATGACGCAGCGGGGGGTCTAGCTTTTCTTGCTGCGGCGCTGCAGGTGCCATAACCCCGGGGCCCAATTCAATCTGACCCACGCGGTTATACAGTGACCAACAGGCCGCGGCGATCAAAAGCCAAAAGATTATTCTTGTCATCGACTGCTCAAAGATAGATAGCGCTGACATAGAAGCTTGTGCAGGTCATCGTGAACAGACGCACCCGTGCTGGGCCGGCGCAGCGCAGGCCAAGCCAAGCCAAGCCAATTAATCTTTTTTGTCTATGCTGATCTGCATCGATTTGCTATTGCCAGCAAACCACTTCTGCACATACAAAGTGCCCACAATAGGCGCGCTGCCTTCCTCAGGCACTTCCTTATAGCGCACACTGTTTTTTGTTTCCTTCTCGTATTCAAACATCACGACTTTCTTGCTCATAGCATGTCCCTCAGATATTACGCATAAATATAAAACAGATATTCCTGGCCATTTTTGACCGGTTCTTGGGCAAAGGTATAGCCATGCGCAATGGCTTCTTCAGGCACATTGCGAAAAGAGCCGGGGCAATCAGTGATGACCTGTAACAGCTCACCCTTATTCATATCTTCTAATGCTTCGAGTGTATAGATAACCGGATAGGGGCAAGACTCACCGCGCAGATCAAGGGTGAAGTCAGCGTCCTTAGATAGATTCACGTTATTTCACGCCTCTTTTTAATTCGAACCTACGATGATAGTTTTTTTCACGGTATAGCGTTAAAGCATAGAGTAGAGCGAGCATTGCCAGCGTGCTGAGAATGGCGCCAACAGGCCCCAGAGTCTCCAGCAAATTGATTTTCGCACCGCCTTCGACCAAGGCAGTATAAATACCGAGATGGTCCCAAGCATAGGCAAGAAAAGTTGCACCAATAATATTACCGGCAAAGACGGGTAAAAACAGCACCTGCCCTTCCATCAGCCGATACATCATTCCGGTTTCACAGCCTGACGCCATAACAATACCCAAGCCAAACAAAACGCCCCCGACACAGGTACTCAGAGCGGCAATTTGTGTAATGGGCGTTAAGTCATAGAGTGAAATAATAACCAAGGTTAAAACAGAACTGGCCGCCATACCAACAATAATAGCCTTGGCCATCAGGCTGCGTCCGACTAAAAACAGGTCACGAAAGGCGGCGGTAAAGCAGATTTGACCGCGCTCAATCAGGATGCCAAAAGCCAGACCAAAGAGTGCACCTAAACCCAGCAGTGTTTGTCCGCTGGAAAAAAAGTAAAGCAGCAAACCCATATAGGCCATGGCGAGGGCAGCCCCTAAATAAGGTTGAATCACCCGTATTTTGACCTGAGAGGGTTTAGCTGCACCTGCGGTTAAAGATGGGCGACCCTTCCACCAAGGCATTTTCGTCAGTTTCGCGCCAAAAAAGGTACCCACTCCCGTCGCAACAATGAAAATCCAAGAGTGAAAAGAAAACTGCGGCACACCGGTAAAGAAGGCGGCCAAGTTACAGCCCAGCGCTAAACGCGCACCAAAGCCCGCAATAATACCGCCAACAAAGCCTTGCACATAACGGCGTTTTTGTTGTGGCAGGCGAATCTTAAAGCTATTACTTAAGAGCACCATCATCAGCGCACCGATAAACATTCCCCAAACAATCCAGCCATCGGGGCGGTTCCAAGTGTCGCCATCGAGTTTGACCATTTGGTAATACTGCCAATCAGATACATCGACCCCAAGCAGCTGTAACATATCGCCACCCAGCCGAGTAAATTCACCGGTTACCGCCCAAACCGTTGAGGTGAGGCCGAAGTACAAAGCGCTCAGCAAGCCCGCAATGAGAAGTACGGCATAAGGATTCCAATGGCGCTGAAAAAGAGTATGCAGCATTGTTTTCATCTGTTGTTGCTCTTCATTTAAGTAGTGTCCTGATTCGTTGGCTAGCGTTCAGTTCAGCGATGGGGCAAGCTCGTCGACTGAAAGCTGCTCACCGCCAGAACCAACCTACACACCTGATTAAAGACAAGTATATGCCTCTCCTCTAGCTGCCGCTGCTGAAAAGCCCGTTTTATTCGAGGCGCGCTGAGCAGCATGAGCGCCCATCTTCGCAGCCCGATTGCGATCTTTACGCAGCGTGCTCTCCGCGAGCGCCCCTGTTTTACCGAAGCAACGGACTAAAAAGCAAAAACACATTTAGTCTCACCAGAAAAATAACCAAGTGCTAGACTAGAAAAAAATCATATAAACAGGACAAATAATGAAATTTGTTATCTTAGCTGCAGTCGTTGTACTGGTGGCATTTTACTTTTTTAAAAACTCAAATAATAAAAACATATCCGCTGAAAACATCGCACTTGGAAACGATTTTTTAGCAACCAATAAAGCCAACCAAGGTGTCTTAGAAACAGCCTCCGGCTTGCAATATCAAATATTAACCAAGGGTGAAGGTTCTGTTCACCCCAGTGCCAGCTCAACAGTGAAAGTGCATTATCACGGCACGCTTTTAGACGGCAATGTCTTTGATAGCTCAGTACAGCGTAATGAACCCATCAGTTTCCCTTTAAATCGAGTGATTGCAGGCTGGACTGAAGGTGTGCAATTAATGGTTACGGGCGACAAATTTAAATTTTTCATCCCAGCTAAACTGGCATACGGCAACAGTGCCGCGGGAAAAATAAAACCCGGCTCTTTGCTTATTTTTGAAGTGGAACTCTTGGACATTCAATAGGGCTAACGCCGTTTATCAGTCCTGACACTGCAAGCACTGCGCAGTCATTTTGACCGATGGCGCCGCGCTTGTTAGGCCGCCGAACCAGCAGCCTTGATCATTCAGTCAGCTGGCTCGATTTGCGTGCTAATAGGGTAGCAAACTGCAATTGCGCGCCATTATGCATCCTACCTACATCTTCGTTGTACTTAATCAGCTCCCAACCTTGGTAAGCCTCAGACAACTGCCCTGCTTTTAGGGTAAAGGGGAAGCGCATTGGCGAGGGCAGCTCGGCAGTGCTCATCGCGCACACAATCAGGTTATAACCACCGGGCAGCGTATGCGCTTGCATATCGCCAATTACCGCAGCAACACGCGCGGGATCGAGAAACATGAGGGTGACGGTGCAGGCAATAAAACCATAATCCTCAGCAAGCGCCGCACTATTGATGTCGTACACCTGAGCCTTAAGGTTGCTAATCCCCTCTTCGCCGATAACCTGCTGCAGCATTGCAATGGCGTTGGGGTTGTTATCCACTGCGGTGATGTTAAAGCCAAGCTGGCTCAGGTATAAGGCGTTTCGTCCATTGGAGCAGCCCATGTCTAAGGCAGTGCATGGTTCAATAATTTTGCACGCTTCTACTACTTCACTGTGCGCAGGATTTAAGCCGTAACGGCTGTTGAGGTCAACGGTCATGGTCATCACTTCGTGTTAAATATGAGATGCGATTATTGCCTCTTCTGCTGCGCAGTTAAATGATCCTAGGTAAGGCTTTTAAAACTAAGTGCCATAACACTCTGACTTTTAACAACCTACCCGCACTAAAGCACGGAGATTCCTACAGCTAGACGACCATGCCCGACCGCGAGAATGTTCTTGGCCGCATTGACATCGCGCTCGTGGGTGACAGCGCACGCACTGCACGTCCATTCTCTTATTCCAACCCCTGCGTACCTTTCGGCCTGCTATCGGGCAGTGCGCCACAACAGCTACAGGTTTGGGTGGTGTATGCCTCCGCCCTTAAAAACAATGCCTGCGTGAGCGCATTTATAGTCCAGCATGGTTTTTAATTGACCCCAGCTAGCATCCAACACTGACTTGGCCATCTTGGTTTTAACGAGCTTTACACTACTGACATGACCGACATAGATTTCACCGCAATGGATGACCAGTTCGCGACTGAACTTATGCAGCGCGTTTTTCCTGTGGTTAGCAATCTTGGCGTGAATGGTTTTAGAAGCATGATTGCAGCAGGCGTTGCTAAGCTCGTCAGCACGTCTACTATACCGCGCAAAAAAAACCACCCATAAAGGGTGGTTTAAAGAGCTAAGTCTTAACCTATACCGCCGCCGCAGGGCGCATATAGGAAATAGGAGCCAATCTTGAATCTGCAAAAGTCACCACTTCCCAAGCATCAGGCTGCTCAAGTAAGGTTCTTATCAATAAGTTATTGAGTGCATGCCCCGACTTATAGCCTTGGAACTCACCAATTAAACTTTTGCCTAACAAATATAAATCGCCAATTGCATCGAGGATTTTGTGTTTAACAAATTCATCTTCGTAACGTAGACCGTCTTCATTGAGCACGGAGTTTTCATCCACCACAATCGCATTGTCAACACTGCCACCTAAGGCCAAATTGTGTGTGCGTAAAAACTCAATATCTCGCATAAAGCCAAAGGTGCGTGCGCGACTGACTTCTTTAACAAAGGAGGTGCTGGAAAAATCCACACACGCCGTTTGCGTACGTCCAGCAAAAACCGGATGGTCGAACTCAATTTCAAAGCCCACTTTAAAGCCTTCAAAAGGCACGAAAGTGGCACGTTTTTCTCCATCCTCAACCGTTACTTCCCGTAAAATTCGAATGAATTCTTTAGGCGCATCCTGTTCTTCTAATCCAGCGGATTGAATCAAGAATACAAAAGGTCCAGCGCTACCATCCATGATTGGCACTTCAGGAGCAGAAAGCTCAACATAAGCGTTATCAATGCCTAAGCCAGCCATGGCCGAGAGTAAGTGCTCAACCGTGTCCACTTTAGCGCCGTCTTTAACCAGCGTAGTCGACATGGTGGTATCACCCACGTTTTTTGCTAAAGCGGGTATCTCAACCATAGGATCTAAATCCATACGGCGAAATACAATACCCGTATCCACTGCTGCCGGACGCAAAGTTAGGTAAACCTTCTCACCTGAGTGCAAACCGATACCAGTGGCACGGATAATATTTTTCAATGTACGTTGTCTAATCATGACTTAAGCCACTGCTATACTGGTTGCGAATAGTTTTCAATAATTGCCAGCATCTTAACAGATGCTGGCCGAATAAAGAAATCAACTCGCAGCTCCAAGCATTATCAATCCGCCTGACGTCGTAAAAACGCTGGAATATCTAAGTAATCCATTTCTTCTTGATTATTGGGCTTGCTGACTGCTGCTGCACCACCTGTCACCCGGCGCTGCACTGCAGGACGGTCATAGGCGCTGTAATTAACCTCTTTAGAGTCGTCAGCTTCGAGCATCATCGCCGATGCTGTGGCATTACGCTTCAGCGTGCTGGCGTTATCCACCACTTTAGCTGGTTTTTCAACACGCTGATCTAAACCAGTTGCCACAACCGTCACATGCAGCTCATCGCGCATATCAGGATCAATCACCGTACCGACTTTAACCATAGCTTCATCAGAAGCGAAGGCTTCAATAATGCTACCCACTTCGGCGTACTCACCCAAAGTCAAATCGGGGCCGGCAGTGATATTGACTAGAATACCGCGCGCACCATTAAGGTTCACATCTTCTAGTAGCGGGTTGCGAATCGCTTCTTCAGTGGCTTCACGCGCACGATTGGGGCCGCTCGCACAACCTGTGCCCATCATCGCCATACCCATTTCGCTCATCACAGTTTTAACGTCAGCAAAGTCGACGTTAATCATGCCTGGGCGCTTAATGATGTCGGAAATACCACGTACTGCACCAGCCAGCACATCATCTGCTTTAGCAAAAGCTGACAACAAGCTGGCATCTTTACCCAAGATGGTCAGTAGTTTTTCGTTAGGAATGGTAATCAGCGAGTCAACATGTTCCGCCAATAAGCGAATGCCTTCGTCGGCAATCTGTAAACGGCGACGGCCTTCAAACGGGAATGGGCGAGTGACCACAGCCACAGTCAAAATGCCCATTTCTTTCGCCACTTGCGCAATAATCGGCGCAGCACCGGTACCCGTACCGCCACCCATACCCGTGGTGATAAACAACATATCAGTGCCTTGTAGCACTTCTGCAATACGCTCACGATCTTCTTCAGCGGCTTTACGACCCACCTCAGGATTGGTTCCTGCGCCCAAACCTTTAGTCACATTAGTGCCGAGTTGCAGCACAGTCCGTGCAGTAATATCACGTAATGCCTGGGCATCCGTGTTGGCACAAATAAACTCAACGCCTTCGATGCTGTTAGCCACCATGTGATTGACAGCATTACCGCCGCCGCCGCCCACACCAATAACTTTAATCACAGCACTCTGCGGAGTCTGGTCAACTAATTCAAACATAGCTCTCTCCTACTTTTCGTTATAGTCCAGCTTACGCTGGCGCTTTTAATTACAATTGATTTTGCAACCAGCGCTTAACCCGTAAATACATGGCTGGCTTAGCATCTGTTTGATCGTGTCCGGTGCCCGCGACGATTGCGCCTTGGGTTTGTTTACGCAGTCCGTAAATCAGTAAGCCAACCGCGGTTGAATACACTGGATTGCGTATCACATCACCAATACCTTTAATGCCTTGGGGCGCTCCTAAACGCACCGGCATATGGAAAATCTCTTCTGCCAGCTCAACCGCACCTTCCATTTTTGAGGTGCCACCGGTTAGGACAATGCCAGCAGGGATCATGTCTTCATAACCGCTACGACGCAGCTCAGCCAAAATCAAATTAAACAATTCCTCGTAACGCGGCTCCACCACCTCGGCCAAGGCCTGACGCGATAACTCGCGCGGCGGGCGATCGCCCACGCTCGGTACTTTAATCATCTCGCCAGGGCCGGCTAATTTAGCCAAAGCGCAGGCATAGCGAATTTTGATCTGTTCAGCGTACTGGGTCGGCGTACGCAAAGCCATGGCGATATCATTAGTCACTTGATCGCCTGCAATAGGGATCACTGCGGTATGACGAATCGCACCTTCAGTAAAAATGGCAATATCTGAAGTACCACCACCGATATCCACCAAACATACGCCCAGCTCTTTCTCATCTTCAGTCAAGACCGCATCAGCTGAGGCCAATTGCTCAAGAATCACATCTTCAACCACTAAGTCACAGCGGCTGACACACTTTTCTATATTCTGTGAAGCATTAATGGCGCAGGTCACCACATGCACACGGGCTTCTAGACGCACTCCAGACATACCCAATGGCTCACGTATGCCTTCTTGATTATCAATCACATAATCCTGCGCCAAGGTATGCAGGACTTTTTGATCAGCAGGTATAGCCACGGCTTGTGCGGCATCCAACACTCGCTCTAAATCCGCACGACTGACTTCACGTTCACGAATCGCAACAATGCCATCCGAGTTTTGGCTGCGAATATGATTACCCGCAATACCAACAAATACAGAGTGAACATGGCACGCAGCCATTTTCTGTGCTTCTTCAATAGCATGCTGTAACGACTGCACCGTTGACTCAATATTAACCACCACGCCTTTTTTTAAGCCGCGGGTGGGGTGCGTACCGATACCAACAATATTCAACTCACCTTCAGGAGTGACTTCGGCGATCAGCGCCACAACCTTGGAGGTACCTATATCAAGACCAACAATCATGTTGTGGTTATTTTCAAGTGCCATTAACTTTCTCTCCTTCACCGGGTCACCACTGCTGTAGTTTCAGCTTCTGTCGGGGCGCGCCACGCCACAGCTAAACCATTGGCATAGCGCAAATCAACCCGTTCAATTTTATCAATCTGCCCTTGCAGTTCGTTCTTATGAACCACAGCAAAACGACGCATTTTTTCTACCAAATGATCACGTCCAAACAGTAATTTCAAGCCTGTTTGCGTGGTCACAAACCAACTGCCACGCTCACGCATTTGCAGCTTTTTAATCGAATAACCTAAAGGCCGTAACGCTTGGCTAAATACCAGATACTGCTGCATTACTCGTCCCTGTGCATCTTTAGGACCAGAAAGTTGCGGTAAATGTCCATATGCCTCTATATCTATGGCGTTAAATAAATAACCTTGGGTGCTCAGTAAGGCATCCCCACCCCAGCGTGCCACTGGCAACTGTTCTTGAATAATCACCTGCAACTGGTTGGGCCAAATCCGACTGACTTCAGCATTAACCACCCAAGGCAGCTCTTCCACAGCATGGCGCACCGCGCCAATATCCACCGAAAAAAACAAACCATCGGCATAGGGCATGAGCTGTTTTTCTAGTACCTGTTGCTTGGCGGTACTCAATTCAGTAAGCACACGAATTTTTGCAATCGGTGGATTAATGTAAGGCTGTGTCGCCTGCCAAAACCGCTCAAAATTTAACAGCAGCGCAAGCAGTAAGCCGACCACAGCAAGCAGACTGATCAGAGTCCAATTAGGCTTTGGCCACTGCCGTGCGGGCTGGCGCACAGCCGTACGACTCGCCCCACGTGCCGGCGCTTGTCGCGTTGCGCCCCGTGGAGGCGCAGTCTTAGTGCGTCGCTGTGCACTGCTCACGAGCTTAACCTCGCGCCTGTAAAGTGCCGGCTAAAATGCTTAGCACTAGCCCAGTAAAGTCCAAACCGGCAGCTCGCGCGGCCATAGGCACTAAACTATGGTCGGTCATACCTGGCACGGTATTGACTTCTAATAACCAAAAACGACCTTGTGCATCCTGCATCACATCAGCCCGACCCCAGCCGGTAACGCCGAGGGTTTGGCAGGCGCGTGCAGTTAACTCACGCAGCTCGGCTTCTTTCTCCGGCGCTAAACCACAGGGAATCTGATACTGGGTATCGCTCGACAGATACTTGGCGTTATAGTCATAAAACGCGTGACTGGTACCTAAACGAATCGGCGGTAACACCTCACCATTTAACATGGCAATCGTAAATTCAGGCCCAGCGATCCATTGTTCAACCAGCACTTGTGGATCAAACTGGCGCGCCTCTTGCCAAGCCGCCAATAGCGCAGGTAAATCATCCACCTTGGCCATGCCAATACTGGAGCCTTCGCTGGCGGGCTTAACAATCAGCGGAAAACCCAACTGCGCTGCGGCCTGATGGCAATCCTCTGCGCTAACCAAGGCAGCATGGCGTGGCGTAGGTAAACCCACGCTGTGCCAAATTTGTTTAGTGCGCAGTTTATCCATCGCCAAAGCTGAGGCCAGCACACCGCTACCGGTATATGGAATACCCGCACATTCAAGTAAGCCTTGCACTGTGCCATCTTCGCCGCCGCGACCATGCAAAACGATAAAAGCACGATCAATTTGCTGCTCAGATAAACGCGCCAGCACATCAGCACCAACATCAATGGCGAAGGCATCCACACCTGCACTCTGCAAGGCTGCTAACACCGCAGCACCTGATTTAAGCGACACCTCACGCTCAGCACTGCGCCCGCCATATAACACGGCAACACGGCCGAATGCTTGTACATCAAGCGACTGACTCATGACTGCACTCCTTCAGCGTGAATGGTAAATAACGGGTGTTTCAGTAAACTTGGCGCAATACCACCCACATCCCCTGCGCCTTGGCACAATAGAATATCGCCAGGTTGCAATAAGGGTTGGAGCAGCGGCGCTAGATCAGCACCACGCTCGACATATAAAGGATCTAGACGTCCACGTTGACGAATGCTATGGCACAGTTGCCGACTACCCGCACCAGGAATCGGCTCTTCACCCGCTGGGTAGACTTCCAGCAATAGTAAAACGTTCGTATCACCCAATACTTGGACAAAATCTTCGTATAAATCACGGGTACGGGTATAACGGTGCGGCTGATACACCATAACTAAACGACGATCCGGCCAGCCATCATGCACCGCCTTGATCACTGCTGCGACTTCACTGGGGTGATGACCATAATCATCCACCAGCATCACGCTACCGCCTGCAACAGGCAATTCGCCGTACATTTGAAAACGACGACCCACCCCTTCAAAGCCTGAAAGGCCCGCAATAATCGCCGCATCCGCAATGCCTTCATCGGTCGCAATAGCAATAGTGGCCAAGGCATTCAGCACATTATGCTTACCCGGCATATTGACCGATACCGGCAAGGGTTCACGGCCTTTACGCAATACGGTAAAGGAGGTGCGCATCCCCACCTGTGAAACATCAATGGCACGCAAGTCAGCATCATCAGAAAACCCGTAGGTCAACATGGGTCGTTTCACTTGCTTGGCAATATCACGCACCGACGGATCATCAATACAGAGCACCGCTAAGCCATAAAAAGGTAAGTTGTGCAGAAAATCAACAAAGGTCTTTTTCAGCTTATTAAAGTCGCCGCCATAGGTACTCATATGGTCAGCATCAATATTGGTCACGACCGACACCATCGGCTGTAAATGCAAGAAACTGGCATCACTTTCATCGGCTTCAGCAATTAAGTAGCAACCACCACCTAACTGCGCATTACTGCCCGCCGCATTTAAACGCCCACCAATTACAAAAGTCGGGTCTAAACCTGCTGCAGCAAACACCGAGGCGAGCAAACTGGTGGTGGTGGTTTTGCCATGCGTACCCGCTACCGCAATACCGTGACGATAGCGCATCAACTCAGCCAACATCTCCGCACGCGGCACCACTGGAATACGACGTTCTAAACCACGCGCCACTTCTGGGTTGGACGGGTTAATGGCGCTGGAGACCACCAATACATCAGCATGCTCAACGTTTTCTGCATGGTGACCAAACACCACCTGCACACCTAGGCTTTGCAAGCGCTCGGTGACAGCGGTCGGTTTCAGATCTGATCCTGAGACTTCATAACCCAAATTGCGTAACACTTCCGCAATACCGCACATACCGGTACCGCCAATGCCAATAAAATGGATACGCCGAATACGACGCATGCGCCGTATTTCTGCAGTTGTTGGCTGTAATAAATCAACCACGCGCCACCTCCAAACATACTGCAACCACACGTTGCGTAGCATCAGGCTGCGCCAATAAACGCGCTTTTTCGCCCATGGTTTTAATGCGTTGTCTGTCCATCAATACCTCAGTTAACTCTGCAGCTAAACGATCTGCATCAGTAGTATGTTGCGGCAGCAGGACGGCTGCGCCCTGCTGTGCCAAAAATTCTGCATTACGGGTTTGATGATCATCAATGGCATGCGGCAGTGGCACTAAAAACGATGCCAAGCCCGCAGCGGCCAACTCACTCACGGTTAATGCGCCGGCACGACAAATCACTAGATCCGCCCAGCCATAAGCACGCGCCATATCACTAATAAATGGCTGTACTTGTGCCTTAACACCCAGCGTTTGATAGCGTTCAGCTGTCATTTGATCATTGTCTCGCCCAGCCTGATGGGTGATTTGCGGTCGTAATCCTTCAGGAATTTTCGCCACGGCTGCCGGCACCAGCTTATTCAGCGGCTCGGCACCTAAGCTACCGCCCAACACTAATAAATTGACTGGACGCGAGCGTAAACCTTGACGCGGGGTCGCTAAGAACAAGGCTTCACGTACTGGATTACCCGTGGTAATACAGTTTTTACGCTGCTTAAATGTGTTCGGAAAGGCTTGGCAAATGCGCGTAGCAAAACGCGATAAAATACGATTCGCAGTGCCCGCCACCGCATTTTGCTCATGAATCACCAAGGGAATCGATGCCAGCTTGGCCGCCAAACCACCGGGACCGGTGACATAGCCACCCATACCCAGCACACAGACGGGTTTTAACTCACGCATTAAGCGCTTGGCCTGCCATAAAGCAGCCAATAGTTTAAAAGGTGCGGTCAGTAGTGAGCGCAGACCTTTACCACGTAAACCCGTCACTTTAAGCGTATGTAGAGTAAAACCTGCGGCGGGTACCAGTTCATTTTCCATACCCCGCCCAGCACCTAACCAATGCACTTGGTAGCCACGGGCGGTAAATTCTTCAGCACAGGCCAAGGCTGGAAATACATGACCACCGGTGCCCGCGGCCATAATCAAAATATTAGCACGCATCACGCACCCCCTTCGCCATGGCAGAAATTTGTGCCTTGCTCATTGAGTTGGCTGATAGCAATTGAGTACGACGTTCCCACTCAATGCGCAATAAAATCGCCAAACTGATGCAGCAAACCACTAAGGAGCTACCGCCGTAACTGATAAAAGGTAGGGTCAAGCCTTTGGTCGGTAGCAGGCCGACGTTCACACCCAGGTTAATCACCACCTGACCAATCCACAGCAAGGACAAACCGTAGGCAACATAGGCCGAGTAATATTGTTTAGCCTGTTCAGCCCAAACGCCAATAAACAAAGCACGCACGCTAACAAAAACAAACAACCCCAAGGTGGTCAAAGCACCCACCATGCCCAACTCTTCAGCCAGTACCGAAAACACAAAGTCGGTGTGTGCTTCAGGTAAGAAGAACTGTTTCTGGATGCTATTGCCTAAACCCAAACCAAACCACTCGCCGCGACCAAAAGCAATTAAGGCTTGAGTTAATTGATAACCTGCACCGTACTGATCCTCCCAGGGATTAGTAAAACTGGTCAAACGCGCCATACGATAACTTTCAAAACGGACCACATATACCAGTCCGCCAAGTAAAATACCCAGCAACGGCAGAGACAATAACAAGCGCACGCCGCCCAGATAAAGCATCACAATTACACTGCCGAGCATCACCACCATGGCACCGAAGTCCGGCTCGAAATAGATCAAAAGCGCCATTGCCATCGCCACCAGTAAAGGCTTAAGTAAACCGCGTAAACGTTGTTTGACCTCATCCTTGCGTCGCACCAGAAAACCAGCAATAAAAATCACCATAAACAGCTTGGCTAACTCGGTGGGCTGGATATTAAAAATACCAACTCCAATCCAGCGTTTTGAGCCATTCACTTCACGGCCAACGCCTGGCACCAACACCAGTATCAGTACCACAAAAGCAAACAGCAACAGCCAGCCACTGTAACGCTGCCAAACAGACATGGGCACAAATAAGGTTAAGCCGCCAGCAATTAAGGCAACCACGATATAAATCATATGACGAATAAAGTAGTAAAGGGTATTGCCGGTATTGGTATCGGCCACGGCTGAGGATGCAGAGGCAATCATCACTAAACCAATCCCCATCAATAACGCGCAAGCGGCTAGCAAGGGAAAATCAATATCCGCTTTATTGTTATGCCGCCAAGGAGACGGTAGCGCAAACGCATCACGAATGCTCATAGCAACCTCCCGACGGCTTGGGCGAATAGCTCGCCACGTTGCTCAAAGCTTTTAAACATATCCAAACTGGCACAGGCCGGTGCTAACAAGACGCTATCACCCGCTTGCGCCAGCTGTGCGGCAAGCAATACGGCATCCTCAAGACTTGCTACGCGCTCAATGGCGACCGCATCACCTAAGGCTTGCGCAAGTCGTTCAGCATCACGCCCTAAAACAATCACAGCACGACAATACTGCGCCACGGGGCCTTTTAAGCTAGAAAAATCCGCACCTTTACCATCACCACCAGCAATCAAGACGAGCTGGCCAGCATTGTCGGCACCCAAGCCTTCAATCGCCGCTAAAGCAGCTCCCACATTGGTGGCTTTAGAATCATTGTACCAATCGACCCCCTGCACATTGCGCAGCCACTGGCAGCGGTGTTCAAGTCCGGTAAAATCTGCTAATGCGCACAGCATCGCGGGCATGGGCAAATCAATTGCCGCGCCAATCGCCAAAGCAGATAACGCATTAGCATAGTTATGACTGCCACGTATTTTTAAGGCACTGATCGGCAAGAGTAATTCATCACCATAGGCTAAATAGCTAACACCCGCCTGCTCACGCAGACCAAACTCGCCAGCAACCGGCTCAGATAAACCAAAACTGATCACTGTATCCTGTGCCTGCTGCGGCTGAGAAGCCTTGTCATCGCGATTGATCACTACGGCTTGCGCGTGATTAAACACACGTTGTTTCGCGGCAATATAACCCTGCACATCATCATAGCGATCCATATGGTCTTCGCTGATATTCAAGCACACAGCCACCCGCGCCTTAAGCTGTGAGGTGGTCTCCAATTGAAAGCTGGATAACTCCATTACATAGACATCCACTGCATCATCCAACAAATCCAGAGCTGGCACGCCTAAGTTGCCGCCAACCGCAGCATTTAAGCCGGCGGCTGTACACATCAGCCCAACTAAGGTGGTCACTGTGCTTTTCGCATTGGATCCGGTAATGGCAATAATCGGCGCACGTGCATATTGGGCAAATAAATCAATGTCACCCGAGATGGCCACACCACTGGTAATGGCCGCTTGCAGCGCAGGCGTGCGCAGCGCTAAACCTGGGCTGACATACAACACCTTGGCAGCACTTAATAGATCAGCTGACAACGGGCCACAGTGCACTGCAATCTGTGGGTAATCACGTTGCAAAGTGCCCAGCTCAGGCGGCTGCGCACGGCTATCAGCCACGGTAAATGTCTGCCCTTGGCGCGCTAAAAAACGCACCAATGACAGACCACTTTTACCCAAGCCAACCACGACCTGTGCTTGCTGATTTATGCTTTGCACGTTACTTACCTCAGTTTCAAGGTGGCAAGACCCACCAAAACCAACACCACAGTGATAATCCAAAAACGCACAATCACACGCGGCTCTGGCCAGCCTTTTAATTCAAAATGGTGATGAATCGGTGCCATACGAAACACGCGCTTGCCGGTCAACTTAAAGGAGGCCACTTGAATCACCACCGATAACGTCTCTACCACAAACACACCGCCCATAATAAAAAGGACAATTTCTTGGCGAACCACCACTGCCACAGTGCCCAGCGCTGCACCTAAGGCTAAAGCGCCGACGTCACCCATAAAGACTTGCGCAGGGTAGGTGTTAAACCATAAAAAGCCTAAACCGGCGCCTACTAATGCTCCGCAGAACACAATCAGCTCACCGACCCCTGGCACATAGGGGATAAACAGATATTGGGCAAAACTGATATGCCCTGAAACATACGCAAAAATACCCAGCGCACCACCGACCAAGACGGTCGGTAAAATAGCTAAACCATCTAAGCCATCGGTCAGGTTGACCGCATTACTGCTCCCGACAATCACTAAATACGTCAGTAGTACAAATCCCGCCCCTAAGGGGATACTGATATCCTTTAGGAACGGCACAATCAGCGCCGTTTCAGCTGGAGTTTGCGCGGTAAAATACAGCACCAAAGCCGCCGCCAAGCCAAAAACAGATTGCCAGAAATACTTCCAGCGTCCGGGTAAGCCGCGTGAGTTTTTCTCAACCACCTTACGGTAATCATCCACCCAACCTATCGCACCAAATAGCAGGGTGACCAATAGCACAATCCACACATAGCGATTACTCAGGTCAGCCCAGAGTAAGGTGCTGATGGTAATCGAGGCTAAAATCAAAGCACCGCCCATAGTTGGGGTGCCGGATTTAGATAAATGCGACTGCGGACCATCGGTACGCACCGATTGGCCAATTTGCAAATTACGCAACGTACGAATCATTTTTGGGCCAAGCCACAGCGACATCACCAATGCAGTGAGTACGCCAAAAACCCCGCGCAGAGTCAGGTACTGAAAGACCGCAAAGCCTTTGTGGTACTGCTGTAAGTACTCCGCCAATAAAAGCAACATCAGAGTGTTTCCCCTAAGCGTGTACGCAATGCATTAACAACGTTTTCCATTGCCGCACTGCGTGAACCTTTAATTAAAAGTGTTGCAGGCCCACTCACTTGTGTGAGTAGTACTTCGATCAGACTGTTTTGTTCTAAAAAGTGCCCTGATACGCCATTATATTGTGCAATGGCATGTTGCATCAGCGGGCCAATGGCAAACAGTGCATCAACTTTACCCTTAGCATAGCGACCCACCTGGACATGTTCTTGCTCGGCCCAACGGCCCAACTCACCCATATCACCGAGCACTAGAACACGCTGACCGGGCATATTTTCCAATACATCAATCGCAGCACGAATCGAGGCGGGGTTAGCGTTGTAACTGTCATCAATCAACTGCACATGGTTGGCGCACTGATACACCACACTGCGTCCAGAAATAGCTTTCATGCTTTCCAGTCCGTGCTTAATCGCAGTTAATGGCAAGCCCAAAGCATGCGCCGCCGCAACAGCAGCCAAAGCATTGCTGACATTATGTAAACCCAGCACGGCAAGCTGGATAAAACACTCACCAGCCACGCCGTGTAAGTTAAAACCCATACGTCCTTGGGCATTACTGAGCATGCCGCTGGCATACACATCAGCGGCAGGGTCACTGGTGGAAAAACTTAAGACCTGGCACAGCGTATTACGCGCTCGCCATTGGGCAAAGGCGGCATCATCCAGATTCAAGACCGCAGTGTGCTCAGCGCCCAGTCCGTCAAGTATTTCGCCTTTAGCTAACACAATATGTTCAGGACCACCAAACTCACCGGCATGTGCCATGCCTGCATTGCTGATCACCGCGACCATGGGTTGCACTAAAGCGGCGGTATACGCAATTTCACCGGGATGCGAAGCACCCAACTCCACCACCGCAGCGCGATGCTGCTGATTGAGCTCTAATAAGGTAAAAGGTACGCCCAGCTCATTATTTAAATTGCCACGCGTGGCCAATACGGCATGATCACCTAACTCGCTGCGACAGATGCTGGCGAGCATTTCTTTGACCGTAGTTTTACCACTGGAGCCAGTCACAGCAACGGTTGAACCAGTAAATTGTTGACGATTAATCAGCGCTATGTGCCCCAAAGCAAGGCGCGTATCAGCCACGCAGAGCTGAGGAATATTGACCTCGGGCTGAAACTCTTCAACCACAGCCGCTAGCGCACCCCGTTTAGCCACATCGGCTAAGTACAGATGCCCATCAAAAAACTCACCACGCAAAGCAACAAACAATTGACCACGGCTGACTTTACGGCTGTCAGTACTTAGCGCGCTAAATTCAAGATCAGCACCTTCTAACCTAGCCTTAAGCGGCTCAAGCAGCTGGCTTAATTGCAAGGGCTTAAACATCTGCCACCTGCCATGCAGCTAACGCCTGCTCTGCCTGTTCAATATCTGAAAAATGCTGGCGTTGCTGATTAATTTCTTGGTAATCCTCATGGCCTTTACCGGCTAAAACGATCACATCACCACGACGGGCTTGAGCAATCAATTGGGCGATCGCCGCACCGCGCCCAGCCACCTCAGTCACTGCAGCGTCGGCACTAAAGCCAGCCAAAACTTGCGCACGAATACTGGCAGGGTCTTCACCGCGCGGATTATCATCAGTCAGCACCGCCGCATCGGCTAAGCGCTCAACCACTGCAGCCATCAACGGACGCTTACCCGCATCGCGCTCACCACCACAACCAAACAAGCACAGCAAACGTCCGTCAGCTGCCACATGTGGACGCAACGCGGTTAACACTTGCTCTAAGGCATCCGCAGTATGCGCATAATCAACCACCACCAAAGGTTTTTCCTGCCCGCCAAGCACCTGCATACGTCCGGCTGGCGCCTGTACTTTGCTGATCACCGCCAGTGCTTGTTCAAGAGAATGACCCAAGCCCAATAACGCACCAATTACTGCTAATAAGTTGCTTAAATTAAAGCGACCAATAAGATGACTGGATAGATTACCTTCACCCTGTGCAGTCACCACCTCAGCTTGAATACCTGAGGTGCTAAAGCGAATATTGCGGCAATATATACTGGCGCTGATATCCGTTAGGCTGTAGGTAATTAAACGTGCAGCGCTGCTTTTTTCAGCCAGCTCACGGCCAAATGTATCGTCTAGATTTAAGACTGTCGCGCGCAGGCCAGGCCAGCTAAACAAACGGGCCTTGGCTTGTGCATAAGCCTGCATCGACCCATGATAATCAAGATGGTCACGGGTCAGATTGGTCAGTACAGCAACTGCCACACTGACCGCACTGACGCGATGCTGAGCCAAACCATGCGATGAAACTTCCATGGCGACCACTTTGGCGCCGGCATTTTTTAAATCAGCCAGAGTAGCCTGTACGGTCAGTGGATCAGGCGTGGTGTAGTGGCCCAGCGTCAAATTGCCATAAAAACCACTGCCCAGCGTGCCAATCAAACCGCAAGGCTGATCGAGCAAATCACAGGCTTGCGCCAATAATTGAGTCACACTGGTTTTACCGTTGGTCCCAGTCACTGCCACCACGCGCATGGCGCGACTCGGTTCACCATAAAAACGTCCGGCAATTTCAGACAGCTGTGCCTGCAAGTTATGCACCGGCAATAAGAGCGCTTCACTGTCTTGCATGGCGTGCGCATCACGGGCTTCATACACGACGGCAGAGGCACCGCGCGCAATCGCATCGCCAATATAATCACGACCATCTTGCTCGATGCCGTCGACCGCTAAAAATAAATCACCTGGACGGACCTTACGGCTGTCTAGGGTCAGCTCACGAATTAAAGTGGAGCTGGGCGCTTGCGCAAACAATTGATTCAGGGGCATAGCCATTAGCCGCGCCCTCCCTGTGCAGAGCCAACCACCACGCTTGGCGTTTCGGTTGGCAAGTTATCTGGACGCACGTTAAGCATGCGTAATGCGCCGGCCATCACCCGTGCAAAAACAGGGGCAGCGACCAAACCACCGTAGTAGCCACCTTTGCTGGGCTCATCAATCACCACTACCGCCGCGACGCGTGGGTTATCGACAGGTCCAACACCGGCAAATAATGAACGGTATGAGCTTTGTGTATAACCACCACCGGTAGCTAATTTTTTCGCGGTGCCACTCTTGCCACCGACGTGATAACCGGGCACTTGAGCACGAGCACCGCCGCCGCCGGCTTCTTCAACCACCGCCTGCAGCATTTTCATTACGCTTTTAGAAATTTTCGGATCAATCACTTGTGTTCCTGCACTAGCAGGCTGCGTTTGATGCACTAGGGACAGCGGCATATTACGCCCGTCGTTTGCTAACACGGCAAAAGCATGCGCCAGCTGTACAGCAGTCACAGATAAGCCATAGCCGTAGGCTAAGGTGGCCGTTTCTGCCTGCCCCCACTTACGGTGCATCGGCAGTTGCCCCACGCGCTCACCGGGGAAACTCAACCCCGTATCGGCGCCAAAACCAACATTTTGCATCATGGCGTACACAGGCTCAGCACCAATATCCAACGCAATTTTACTGATCGCCACGTTACTGGATTTTTTCAAGATACCGGTTAAATCTAATAGCCCACCACGCGACACATCTCGAATCGTATAGCGGCCGATTTTAAAGCTTCCATTCCCCGTATCTACGGTTGATTCAGGCGTCCAGCGCCCAGTGCCCAATGCTGCAGCAATAGAAAAAGGTTTCACTGTAGAACCGGGTTCAAACACATCAACCATGGCACGGTTACGCATGGCTTGCGGGTTAAGCTCGCGACGATTATTGGGGTTATAGGTGGGATGATTGACCATGGCCAAAATCTCACCGGTACGCACATCAATCATCACTAACGAACCAGCCTTGGCCTCAAACTCGAGCAAGGCCTTGCGCAATTCACGGTGTGCTAAATATTGCAGACGCAAATCAATCGAGAGCGCCAGCTGCTTGCCGGGCTTGGCGTTTTCTTTAACCTGTACATCACGAATCAAATCACCACGACGGTCTTTGATCACCTGACGCTTGCCTGGCACACCGGTCAGCCACTCATTAAACGCCAGTTCTATACCTTCCTGACCACGCTCATCAATATCAGTAAAGCCGACTAAATGCGCGGCCACTTCTCCAGCGGGGTAAAATCGACGAAATTCTTCTTTGCCGTAAACTCCAGCCACTTTAAGATCGAGTATGCCCTGCCCGCGCTCTGGGGTTAAGCCGCGCGCCAAATACATAAACTCACGCGCAGCATTATTCTCAATGCGCTTAATCAACGCCGCAGGCTGCAACTCAAGTGCCACCGCGAGTTCCTTCCAGCGTGCTTTATCTGCCAGCAGCTCTTTAGGGTTAGCCCATAAAGTCAACACTGGGGTACTCACCGCTAAAGGCTCACCATGCCGGTCCGTGATCACACCTCGGTGTGCTGGAATAGGGATATGCCGCACTGCGCGTGCATCGCCCTGCATGGCTAAAAACTCATGGCGAAAAATATGCAAATAGACAATACGTGAAGCAATCGCACCCGTTAATACGCACAGTAAAATTAAAATAATGCGAAAGCGCCACGGGTGCTCAAGACCTTGCAATCGACTCATGGGCTCACCATTCTGATCGCCGCAGGCTCTGGAATATGCATGCCCAATTTCTGCACCGCTAAGGCTTCAATACGATTATGCGCAGTCCAAGTGCTTTGCTCTAAAATAAAGCGCCCCCATTCTGCTTGTATGCGGTCACGTATTTGCGTGACCTCAAACAGCTCATTTAAATATTTACGGCTGTTATGCGACGCATAAGACACCGCCACTGCCGAGACTAAATTTGCAATAAACAAAAAAAGCAAAATACCGCTGATACGCGGTAGTGGTTTTGCATAGATTCTGCTCACCGCAATTTCTCCGCCGCACGCATCACTGCACTACGCGCTCGAGGATTGGCTTTCAGTTCAGCAGGACTGGCGTACTGCGGCTTACCCAGCAACTTGATAACAGGATCGAACTTTTCCGGAATAATTGGCAAATGACGGGGTAACTGGTCGGCTTCACCCTTGGCTAAGCGGCGCATAAATTGTTTAACAATGCGATCTTCTAGTGAATGGAAACTAATCACCACTAAGCGTCCGCCAACTTTTAAAGAGGCCATTGCCGCCTCCAGACCTTTTTCTAAATCAGTCAGCTCATTATTCAAATGAATACGCATCCCCTGAAACGCACGAGTTGCAGGGTTCTTACCTTTTTCCCAAGCAGGATTCGCCTCAGTCAAGACGGCAGCTAAATCAGCGGTACGGGTAAAGGGCTGCACAGCGCGTCGGGCAACAACCGCGTTGGCCATACGCTTAGCAAAACGTTCTTCACCATACTCTTTAAATACGCGAGCCATTTCTTCAGCACTGACCTCAGCAACCCATTGTGCAGCACTGAGACCTTCTGCGGGATTCATGCGCATATCTAATGGGCCGTCATTCATAAAACTAAAGCCGCGCTCACCATCATCAATTTGTGGTGAGGACACACCTAAGTCGAGCAAGACACCATCAACCTGATTAAATAACTGGCGCTGCTGCAGTTCAGCATCCATTTCGGCAAAGCTGCGCTGCACAATAGCAAAGCGCGCATCCTGCTCTTGCAATTCGAGTCCGGTGGCAATGGCTAATGGATCTTTATCAAAGCCTAATAACTGTCCATCACTGCCCAGTTGCTCTAAGATCAGTCGGCTGTGGCCGCCACGACCAAAAGTGCCGTCGACATAGCAGCCGGCCGTCTGCACAGCTAAGGCGCTAACCGCCTCATCAAGCAACACTGTGATGTGACTTAACGCTTCACTCATAATTATAGGACCAGGTTCATTAATTCTTCGGGCAGGTGATCAGGGTTTTTAATATCGTCAAGATCAGCAGTAAGTAGATCGTTCCATTGCGTCTCATCCCACAGCTGGAATTTATTCAGTTGTCCCACCAGCATGACTTGCTTGGTCAATCCAGCCTGCTCGCGTAAACGTGCGGGGATAAGCAAGCGGCCACTGCTGTCTAACTCCAAATCCACTGCACTACCAATCAACAAACGATTCAGCTGACGCGTTTGTGGGCGCAGGGACGGCATCTGACTGAGCTGAGCTTCAACCCGTTCCCAGTCAGGCAAAGGGTAAATACACAGGCACGGATCGGCCAAGTCAATGGTGATCACCAATTGACCGTCACAACGCTTAAGCAACTCCTCTCGATACCGACTCGGCATCGCAAGGCGCCCTTTGGCGTCAAGATTAATAGCGCTGGATCCGCGAAACACTGCTGTGCCCCTATATTATGCAGCACTCAAATGAAAAAACCCACTTTTTCCCACTTCATACCACTTATGCACACTATAGAAATCACAACGACCTAGCGTCAAGCAATAAACACAGGAAAACCTTTATAAGTCCTGAACTTAGCAACAGCGCGTGAACAAAGTGTCTATTTAAGTTGTTATTAAAACGAAGAAGCACAAGCAAAAGAACACCTTAACGTTCATAGTTAAAGTGATTTCTCATGTGGCAATATTATTACGCTCTGACCAACGGTCGTCAGCCAGAAAAAGAGAGGTGGAGAGTCGATCTGTAAGCCGGGTTTTGTCGTGAACAGTCATTCCTCTAGGATCGCCATCACTGACGACCTCAAGCAACCTACCCGAGTCCAGCGCGGGCCACGCCAATGGACTCCTATTTGGTCTTGCTCCAAGTGGGGTTTACCTAGCCACGGACTGTTACCAGCCGTGCGGTGCGCTCTTACCGCACCTTTTCACCCTTACCGGCACTTGCGTGCTTAGGCGGTTATTTTCTGCGGCACTTTCCATAGGCTCACGCCTCCCAGGCGTTACCTGGCACTTCGCCCTACGGAGCCCGGACTTTCCTCCCTCTCACTACCGAAATAGTGAAACAGCGACTGTCCGATCGACTCTCCGCGGCAAAGATTACGGTGCATTGCCCAGCACCGCAAGCATTCCTGAGAAAAAACTTACACAAGCTGATCCGCCGTCCGCTCAGCCGCCAGCCAATCCAGCATGCCATGCCCTGCCACAAAGCCACTGGCCAGGCATGCGGTTAATAAGTAGCCGCCGGTTGGCGCATCCCAATCCAGCATTTCACCGGCACAAAACACCCCAGGCTTAATCTTGAGCATTAAGCCCTGATCCAGCATCGATGCACAGACGCCACCCGCAGTACTGATGGCTTCGGCCAAAGGCCGCGCACGCAACAATTCAATCGGGAGTGCTTTAATCCACTGAGCCAGCTGTTGCATATCATTAAAACAGTTGGCCGGCGCGCATTCACGTAGCAGTGCAACCTTGACCCCCTCCAAGCCCAATTGCGCCTGCAAATGTTTTTTCAGCGTTTTCTTGCCTTGCGGCTTTTCTAACGCCGCGTGCACTTGAGCTAATGTCTTATGTGGTAAGCAATCCAACAAAATGGTGCAACGGCCATGCACAGACATCTGCTGACGAATATCGGCGGACAACGCATAGACTAAACTGCCTTCAACACCTGTGCTGGTGATCACCCACTCGCCTTGACGAAAGGCTTGCCCCGCGACACTGAGCGCACAGTTTTTAACCGGTGCACCGGCATACTTCTCAGTAAAAATAGCACTCCAAGCCGCCACCTCAAAACCACAATTACTGGCCTGCAGAGCACTCACTGCCACCCCTTGCTGCTCAAGAATCGGCCACCAAGCGGCATCCGAACCTAAACGCGGCCAACTGCCACCACCTAACGCCAACAATACAGCGCTGGCCTGCACCTGCTGCTCGCCGTCTACAGTAGCGATACGTAGCATGCCCTGCGCATCCCAGCCCAGCCAGCGACTGCGCGTATGAATCTTCACTCCCATAGTGCGTAAGCGTTGCAACCAAGCGCGCAACAAAGGCGCGGCTTTCATATCTTCAGGAAACACGCGTCCCGAACTGCCGACAAAAGTGGCAATACCTAAACCTTGCGCCCAATCGCGCACGCTCTGCGCATCAAACTGGTTTAGCCAGCCCTCAACCCAAGCGTGCTCAGCACGGTAACGCTGGATAAAAGCATGCTTATCTTCACTGTGGGTAATATTCATACCACCAATGCCTGCCAGCAAAAATTTACGTCCCAACGAAGGCATAGCATCAAACAGATGCACCGCCTGCCCCGCCTCAGCTAGCACTTCTGCGGCCATTAATCCTGCAGGGCCGCCGCCAATAATGCAGACTGGCGCTGAGATTAAACTATGCTGCGAATCTGCCATAAAGCTGCTGCCTTTCTTTCGATTAAAAACAAAATAGTACCAGTCCAGTAATAGATAGCCGACAAAAGCTGAAAAAAACTTTACCATCGCGGTCTAGACTTGCGTATCACCCCACTCTTTATGATTTATCTGCTAGCTCACGAGGAACCTAATGAATTCAGTTCTTGACCAATTAGTGTCGTTATTGAATATGGAAACGATCGAAGAAAACTTATTTCGCGGCGCCAGCCAAGATTTAGGCTTTCGCCAGCTATTTGGCGGCCAAGTCCTTGGCCAAGCGTTATCAGCCGCCAGCCAAACAGTCGATCACTCTCGTCAAGCCAATTCTTTACATGGCTACTTTTTACGCGCGGGCGATGCGAAGAAACCTGTGGTGTATCAAGTGGAACGGGTACGCGATGGCGGCAGTTTTAGCACACGTCGCGTCACGGCCATTCAAAACGGTCAACCGATTTTCACCTGCAGCGCATCCTTCCATGAACGCGAAGAAGGCTTTCGTCACCAAACCCCAATGCCCGATGTACCGCCACCCGAAGACCTCATCCCAGAAGAAGTACTCTCGCCACGCATGGCTACAGTGTTGAGCAAAGAAAATCGTGAAAAAATACTGCGCGCCAAGTCGATTGAAACACGCCCAGTACAAATCTTAGATCCGCTCAACCCTGAGATCGGTGAGCCCATCAAGCAAGTCTGGTTTAAACCTGCCGGAAAATTACCGCAATCACCCGCCCTGCATAAACATATCTTAGCCTACGCTTCAGATTTCAGCATTTTGACCACCTCATTAATCCCCCACGGTGCTTCAATTTGGCAACCGCATATGCAAGTTGCCAGTCTGGACCACTCGATTTGGTTTCATGAGGAAGTTTGCTTAGACGACTGGTTGCTGTACACCACGGACAGCCCATGGGCCGGTAACGCACGAGGTTTTGCCCGCGGCAGCATTTACACTCGCGATGGCATTCTGGTTGCTTCAGTGGCGCAAGAGGGCCTGATTCGTAGCCGCAATGATTGGCAGCACAAGGATATTATCGGTTAACCCTATGTCCACGTATTTAAAAAATTGCCAGCACTGGGTGTTTGATATGGATGGCACCCTGACCATTGCCGTGCATGACTTTCTATATATTCGCCGCATGCTCGAGATCCCCACGCAGGCCGACATACTTGGGCATCTAGCGACATTACCAAGCACTGAAGCACAACAAAAACATGCTTGGCTGCTGGCACATGAGCGCCAACTAGCGCTTAACTCGCAGCCTGCACCCGGCGCTATTGAGCTGGTGCAACATCTGCATCAGCAAGGACGGCAGCTGGCAATTTTAACCCGCAACGCAAAAGAACTGGCCCTACTGACACTCAAGGCGATTGATTTACTCGACTGTTTTAGCGACTCACTCATCCTCGGCCGCGAACAAGCCATCCCCAAGCCACATCCTGATGGCCTGCTAAAAATCGCTCAGTATTGGCAGGTTGCTCCGCAGAAGATGGTGATGGTCGGCGACTTTTATATGGACTTAAAAACCGCACACGCCGCAGGCACTTACGCCGTGCAAGTCAATACCGCAGAGAACCTATGGCCTGAACTAACAGACTTTCACGCCATAGACTGTCGGCAACTGCTCAGAGCGACAGCTTAACTGCTTGCGGCCTTCTAACCTGCTACTCTAAGGCTCAGATTAAGCACTAAGGGTAGCCAATACCCGCCTGTTTGCTTAGCGCGGCTTAGCATTACTCGGTTTAGGCTTCGGCTTACCATGCCCAAGCACAGCCAAGCGCGGCATTTTTCGAATGGCGACCACTTGAGGCTTGCTGTTAGCAGAAAAATCATCACCCAAGTGAATTTGCCCACCCGCTGCAGCTTTATTCTTTTTCAGCTTTTTCGGTTTTTTAACACTGCCCACGCCTAAAATAGTGTCTGGCAAACGGTGCTCAGCATAAAAATCTGGCTCATCAAAACGCTGTAGGTTTAAGCCCATCAACTCTTCAATGGCAATCAGAGCATCCACTTCATCTGCGCTGACTAAAGACACGGCTTCACCGCTTAATCCAGCACGTCCGGTGCGGCCGACACGGTGTACATAGTCTTGCGCCACTGTTGGCAAATCAAAGTTAACCACATGAGGTAACTGTTCAATATCTAAGCCACGCGCCGCCACATCAGTCGCCACTAAGACTTGCACACGACCTTTTTTAAAGTCTTGCAAGGCGCGTAAGCGTGCCGGTTGTGTTTTGTCACCATGAATCGCATCGGCCGTCACATTCGCAGCGATAAGTTTTTTATGCAATGACTCAGCGCCCTTACGGGTGCGTACAAACACCAATACTTGCCCCCACTGACGACTGCTCAGCAAATGCAAAAGCAACTCTGTTTTGCTTTGCTTATCCACCACTAACAGATATTGCTTAACGGTTTCTGCAGCCGAGTGCTTAGGTGTCACATCAATACGGACCGGCTGATTAAGAAAATGACCTGCCAGGGTGCGAATCGGACCAGAAAAGGTCGCCGAAAAGAGCAGGGTCTGGCGTTTACTTGGCATAAGCGCAAATAACGCATTAAGCTCTTCAGCAAAGCCTAGATCCAGCATCCGGTCGGCTTCGTCCAACACCAGAATTTGCATCTGATTAAAGCGCAGCGCATTTTGCTGATACAAATCCAGCAAGCGGCCTGGTGTAGCAACCAACACATCCACGCCGCGACGCAGTTGCATCATTTGCGGATTGATACTGACACCACCATAGGCCACGGCAGTGCGTAACGGTAACTCATGCAGATAATCACGAATCGATTCGTGCACCTGCTCCGCCAGCTCACGGGTCGGCACCAAGACCAAAGCACGCACGCAGTTTGAGGTGACTTTTTCACCCTCGGTCAGCAGCACTTGCAACACAGGCAAGGTAAAGGCTGCAGTTTTACCCGTTCCGGTTTGTGCGGCGGCTAAGACATCATGCCCCGCAAGAATAGGCGCAATGGCCTGCTGCTGCACCGCGGTTGGCTGCAGGTGATTGAGCCGCTGTAAATTACCCAATAACGCCGGCATTAACCCTAAACTTGCAAAAGACATATATGTTTCACCCTGACTCTTCTAACCCTTAACGGGAACGCTTTCTATTCTACAGTGTTTGCCCTACTGACTCTTTAATAAAGTCGCCAAGCAGGCTGTATCACTCGATTCTAATTTAATCTGCACCTAGCGGCGTGCACAACTAGGGTTGCAGCCAAGCATCCTCTGTCAGCCCAGCTCAGCAGGGACGAATCGATTCAGCCAGCCAAAGACGCCGCTCCCTTCACACCGGCTGCGCGCAATAACAGCGGATGAGTTGCTCAGTGATTTCACGTATAATTACTTTTTTGTGCTGAAGAATAATTCATTATGTTCTCACCTGACGCTCTGATTGCTTCTGCAAAACGCACCATTAGTCTCGAACAAGACGCGATTACCAGCTTACTGGCGCGTATTGATAGCAGCTTTGTTAAAGCCTGCGAGCTGATTTTGGCCTGTAAAGGTCGCGTAGTGGTGGTCGGTATGGGTAAATCGGGTCATATCGGCAATAAAATTGCGGCTACTTTAGCCAGCACCGGCACACCTGCGTTTTTTGTGCACCCGGCGGAAGCCAGTCACGGTGATATGGGCATGATCACCGCCGATGATGTGGTGCTAGCCTTATCCAACTCAGGCACCACTAATGAAATCATCACCTTATTGCCGTTGATTAAGCGCCAAGGCATTACCTTGATTAGCATGACCGGCAATCCAGATTCAAGCTTGGCCCATGCCGCAGAGGTCAATTTAGACACTCAGGTCGCACAAGAAGCGTGTCCGCTGAATTTAGCCCCGACCTCATCCACCACTGTCACTTTGGTACTGGGCGATGCGCTAGCGATTGCGCTACTTGAGGCGCGTGGCTTCACCCCTGAAGACTTTGCCTTTTCGCACCCAGGCGGCGCCCTTGGTCGTCGTCTGCTGCTTAAAGTCGAACATGTGATGCACAGCGGTGCTGAATTGCCTGCTGTCGCTCACGGTGCGTCCTTGCGTGAAACCTTGCTCGAAATGACGCAAAAAGGCTTAGGTATGACCCTGATCCTGGCATCTGATCAAAGCTTAGCGGGAATTTTCACTGACGGTGATTTACGCCGCGCGTTAGATAAAGGCATTGATGTGCGTGAGGCCAGCATTGACGATTTAATGACCCATGGCGGCAAAACCGCACGTCCAGAAATGCTCGCAGCCGAAGCATTAAAAATCATGGAAGATCATAAAATCAGCTCTTTGCCAGTAGTCAATGAACATAATCAAGCCATTGGTGCCTTAAATATGCATGACTTATTACGTGCAGGAGTGATGTAATGCTAAGCCTGAGCCATACTGATTTAGTCCAGCGCGCACAGGCTGTGCGTTTACTGGTTTTGGATGTGGACGGCGTACTGACTGACGGTAAGCTGTATTTTCTTGGCGATGGCAGTGAAGCCAAGGCATTCAGCACCCTAGACGGCCAAGGCATTAAAATGCTGATGAGCTCCGGCGTCAACGTTGCAATTATTACGGGGCGCACCTCTAGCATTGTTGAGCGCCGTGCAGCAAACTTAAGCATCAAGCATCTGGTGCAGGGCCGCGAAGATAAGCGCATTGCTTTAGATGAGCTGTTGAGCACACTGCAGTTGTCTTATCATCAAGTGGCCTATTTAGGTGATGATCTACCTGATTTAGCGCCAATTCGCTGCGTTGCTTTAGGTATAGCGGTCGCTAATGCCAATAGTTTTGTCCGCCAACACGCGCAAGCGGTAACCACCTTACGCGGCGGAGAAGGTGCGGCACGCGAGCTTTGCGAATTTATTATGGCGGCGCAAGGGACACTCGACGCCGCACAAAACGCTTATTTATAATTTCGGGTTGTGCCTATGTCTGCAAACGTACGTTTGGCTTTATTCTTTTTACCTTTCGCGGCTTTAGTTGCAGCCTTGGGTTATTGGAATATAAACAGCCCTTCAGAAAATGAGTTACCAGCGCTAACAGCCGCTGAAAACACCATCGATTTCTTTGCAAAGGGCACCCATACCCTGCAATTTAACCAGAGCGGCGCACTGCACTATGAACTCAGCAGCCCACGCATTGAGCATACGCAGCACGATGATATTACGCTATTATTGCAACCTAACTTATTACTGTTTCGCGGCAACGAATTGCCATGGAAGATTAGCAGCGAACGCAGCCTAGTCAGCCCGGGCGGCACACAGGTTGAGCTGAGCCAAAATGTTCGTATTGAACGTACTGATGAAAAAGGGCGTCCAACCATTCTCAGCACAGAACAACTGTTTTACGTGCCGGACACTGAATATGCACACACACCGCTTGCAGTAAAAATTGAAGCAGCCAACGGCATTACCACTGGCGTTGGTATGCAAACTTATTTAAATGAAAGCAAAATGCATTTACTTTCAAACGTGAGAGGCCGACATGACGTTCGCTAGAACAACCGCTGTACTCATTACCGCAGGCTTAAGCTTGCTCAGCGGCCTGGCTCAGGCCCTACCCTCTGATAGCCAGCAACCGATTAATATCCAGGCTGATAGCGCAGAAATGGACGATAAGCGCGGCGTGGCAATTTATCGCGGCGACGTGATTATCACCCAAGGAACGCTGAAGATTACTGGTGACACTGTCACTATCAGTCTGAATAAAAGCGGTGATATTGACGTTTTCACTTCGCTCGGCAAGCCTGCGTATTATGAGCAACAGCCATCCACAGATAAAGAGATCATCCAAGCGTACGGCCTGATGATTCAGTACTTTGCCAATAATGAAAAAATCATTATCCTTGACCAAGCTAAGGTCATCCAACAAGGCAATACTTTCCGTGGTGAAAAAATTGTCTACGATACACAAAAACAAATTGTCACAGCTGGACGCGGCAAGCAAGGCACCATTACCACGCCTTCGCCACGTATCAATATGGTGATCCAGCCTAAAAACAAAGAAAGCACAACAGAGTCAAGCGCGCCATGAGCAGCACCCTAACCGCCAAGCATCTGGCTAAATCCTACAAAGGCCGCAACGTGGTGCGCGATGTCAGCGTCTCCATTCAAAGCGGGCAAATTGTTGGCTTATTGGGCCCCAATGGTGCCGGTAAAACCACCTGTTTTTATATGATTGTCGGCTTGGTCAAAGCTGACAAAGGCAGTGTTTTTATTGATCAGACGGATGTCAGCTTCCAGCCGATGCACGGCCGTGCACGCGCGGGTATTGGTTATTTGCCGCAAGAGGCATCGATTTTCCGCAAGCTCAGCGTGGCCGATAACATTTTAGCTATTTTAGAGTTACGTAAAGATCTGGACCGTGCTGGGCGCCTGCAAGCCTTAGACGAGCTATTGCAAGAGTTCCATATCACGCACTTACGCAACAACCTAGGTATGAGCTTATCTGGCGGTGAACGGCGTCGTGTGGAAATTGCTCGTGCGTTGGCCACCAACCCAAAGTTTATTTTACTGGATGAGCCCTTTGCCGGTGTCGACCCCATCTCTGTCGGCGATATCAAACAAATTATTTATCACTTAAAAGATAAAGGCATCGGTGTGCTGATCACCGACCATAACGTGCGCGAAACCCTAGACATCTGCGAAACCGCATATATCGTCAGTGAAGGGCAAATCATTGCCGCAGGATCACCCAGTAGCATCCTTGACAACCAATTAGTCAGAGATGTGTATTTGGGCCAAGAATTCCGTTTATAAGCTACTATAGCAAGGCTGTCACAGGGTTGTGCACAGCCTAAATACGCCCTCTCTGGCTCACTTTCCATGAGTAATTGCTTGTCAAGTCTAGGCAAACAGTAAAAAATCAGGCATAAATCTTGCTAGACGCCAATCTTTGGCACACTGCTGATTAGGAGTAATGCCTTTCCATTATGAAAGCCTCACTCGTTTTAAAAATGGGTCAGCAACTGAGCATGACCCCACAATTGCAGCAAGCCATTCGCTTATTGCAAATGTCGACCTTAGACTTGCAAGAAGAAATCCAAGAAGCCTTGGACAGCAACCCCATGCTTGAGCGCGAAGAAGATGGCGAGCATGCTAACGCAGCCAGCCCACCAGTCGATAATAGCCACGGCGGCCAATCAGCCGGCGAGGACGATGCGGCGAACAGCACCGAGAAGCAGCAAGACTCAACAGACTGGACCGAACAAATCCCCAATGAGCTTGAGATTGACACCTCGTGGGATGATATCTACCAATCCAGCGCCAGCACCCTACCCAGCAGCAATAGCGAAGAATGGGATGCTAGTAGCACCTCTTCCGCAGGCGTTGACCTGCAAACGCACCTACTCTGGCAGCTGAATCTAGCGAAAATGACCGACAGCGATCGAATGATTGCCACAGTGATTATCGACAGCATCGGCAATGACGGTTATTTACAAGAAAGCCTCGACGAAATTCTCGCCTCCTTTGATCCCATGCAACATATTGAACTCGATGAAGTAGAGATGGTGCTCAAGCGTGTACAGCAGTTTGAACCCACAGGTATTGCGGCACGTAATCTCAGTGAATGCCTCCTGCTGCAACTGCAGCATCTACCCAGTCATACCCCTTGGCTCAGCGAGGCCAAAGTACTCTGCAAAGATCATTTAGAGTTGCTCGGTAGCCGCGACTACAGCCAGTTGATGCGACGCCTGCGCCTCAAAGAAGATGCGCTCAAAGAGGTGGTGCAACTGATCCAAAGCCTTAATCCACGCCCCGGCTCACTGATTGAGAGCCAAGAGCCTGAATATATCGTGCCCGACGTGATTGTACGTAAGGCTAATAATCGCTGGATCGTTGAGCTTAACCCAGAGATTGCGCCACGTTTAAGCGTCAATGCACAGTACGCCAGTTTTATTCAACGTGCGGACAATAGCGCCGATAACACCTTTTTACGCACTCAACTGCAAGAAGCACGCTGGTTTATTAAAAGCCTGCAAAGCCGGAATGAAACATTACTCAAAGTAGCCACGCAAATTTTGGATTATCAGCGTGGTTTTTTTGATTATGGACCCGAAGCAATGAAGCCGTTGGTCTTGGCTGACATTGCGGAGGTGGTTGGCATGCATGAGTCAACCATTTCACGCGTTACTACGCAAAAATATATGCATACGCCACGCGGTATTTTTGAGTTAAAATATTTTTTCTCAAGCCATGTCAACACCACAGAAGGCGGCGAATGCTCATCAACTGCCATCCGTGCGATTATTTCTAAACTGGTTGCCGCAGAAAACCCTAAGAAACCATTGAGTGATAGCAAGATTGCTGCTTTACTGGAAGAACAAGGGATTCAGGTGGCGCGGCGCACCATTGCTAAGTATCGAGAGTCACTTGGAATAGCCTCGTCAACGGAGCGAAAACAGCTACTATAGACATTGGTTAGTAACACTTAATTTACGCAGGCGGTACAATCCTGCAAACACCGCACCAAGCAGTGAAACTAAGGAGAACGGTATGCAAATCAACATCACAGGCCATCAGCTGGACGTTACTGAAGCACTACGTGAATACATTAATGGCAAGTTCACAAAACTGGAACGTCACTTCGACAAAATCACCAGTATTCGCGTGACACTTGGCGTTGAGAAAGTAAAGCAAACAATTGATGCAACCTTATTGATTGCTGGTGGTGAAATCATTGCCAATGCTGAGCATGACGATATGTATGCCGCTATCGACTTACTGGTTGATAAATTGGATCGCCAATTAATCAAACACAAAGAAAAACAACTGGATCGTCAAAAAGGCGTTCTTGAACGTTAAGACTTATATGATTCGATTAGAACATATACTGACCCCGGCACGTTCCCAAGTGAACGTGCCGGGAGGCAGTAAGAAACGCGTCCTTGAATACATTGCCCATTTAATTGCCACTGATTTACCTGATATCGATGAAGATGTTATTTTCGAAAGCCTAGTGGCTCGTGAAAAGCTCGGTTCGACAGGTTTTGGTAATGGTATTGCTATTCCACATTGCCGACTGATTGGCTGCAATGCCCCAGTCAGTGCAATACTACACCTCGAAACCGCGGTTGATTTTGACGCCATTGATGGCGAACCGGTTGATCTACTCTTTGTGTTATTAGTGCCTGAACAAGCCACTGATCAACACTTAGAATTATTGCGCCAGATTGCTAGTATTTTTGAGCAAGATGATGTCCGCGAACGCTTGCGTCATGCGCCCAATAGCATAGCTTTATACCAAGCCGTGCTTGATGCTCAACTCTAGAGGTTCTTTGTCATGCGTTTAGTTATCGTGAGTGGTCGTTCAGGATCAGGTAAAAGCACAGCGTTAAATGTGCTGGAAGATAACAATTTTTATTGCATCGACAACCTCCCTGCCATGCTCCTGCCTGAACTGGCCGAGCGCACACTGCTCGCCACTGAGCTGGTGTACCCGCAGATTGCCGTCTCCATTGATGCACGCAACACCCCCAATCAACTGGAGCGCTTCCCCGAGTTGCTAGCTGAGCTACGCGCACGGCATATTGTCTGCGATGTTCTGTATCTTGATGCTGACGATGAGACCCTCCTCAAACGCTTTTCAGAAACCCGTAGACGCCACCCGCTGACCAATGACTCGCGCTCACTGGCTGAAGCCATTCGTGATGAGAAAACGCTGCTCTGCCCTATTACCGACCTCGCCGACTTAACCATTGATACCTCGCGCCTGAATCTGTATCAGCTGCGTGACATCATCAAATTACGTTTGCTGGATAAGCCTGAGCCGGGCACAGCCTTTTTAATTGAGTCGTTCGGTTTCAAACGCGGTGTACCGGTTGATGCGGATGTGGTGTTTGATATTCGCTGTCTGCCCAATCCGTACTGGAAGCCTGAGTTGCGCGCATACTGCGGCCTTGATCAGCCGATCGTCGATTATCTAGGCCGGCAAGCTGATGTCGAAGATATGTACAGCGATCTTTATGCCTATTTAGCCAAATGGTTACCACGCTTTGCTGCCAGCAACCGTGCCTATGTCACGGTAGCCATTGGTTGCACCGGCGGTCAGCACCGCTCTGTGTATATGGCGCAACGCATCGGTGAAGCGCTGAGCCAAGAACTGAGCAATGTACAAATACGCCACCGCGATGTAGTGCGTATTGATGAGAAAAAAGATGCCTAGTTGCCAAGTCACTATTATTAACAAACTGGGTTTACATGCCCGCGCAGCAGCAAAATTTGTCTCAGTAGCCAATACATTCGCCTGTCAGGTCAGCATTGGTCGTGATGCCAACAATCTCACTAATGGTAAAAACATTATGTCGGTGATGATGTTGGCCGCCAGTAAAGGCACACCGCTGTTGATTAGCGCTGAAGGCGAACAGGCCGAACAAGCGCTAGAGGCGTTACAAAAGTTGATTGCTGAGCGCTTTCACGAAGAGTGCTAAACACCTCACAGTCGCGCTTAGTAGGCCAGTTAGCCAACATCCAAACAATGTGGCCCATCCACTAACGGATCATTAATCAAAGTACTGACCCGCCGCTCACGCAGCTGTGGCTGCGCGCGGGCTAACAGTTCTAATAGCTCAGCATCGCTAGTCTGGGGATTAAGCCATAGGCTTTGTTGCTCAGCATTCAGCAGAATCGGTCGACGCAAACTGGCGGCTTGCTGGGTCAACATCGCAACACTGTAGTAATTGCGTCCCGGCAGCACATACACATCCCACAGTGCGGCAAAATACAGCATAGGTTCTTCTGTATACAGCCAAAAAGGATGTTTACGATGCTGTCCACGCCATTCAAAAAAACCATTGGCAGGTAACAGACAACGCTGATTGCGCCAGGCCTTTTTAAACATTGGCTGGGTACTGACGGTTTCAACCCGAGCATGTGCCACCGCACGGGTTAAGTCAGTCATCCACTCCGAGGTAAAGCCCCATAATGCCGTACTGGCCTGCAACTCTTGCTGCTGTTGCAGCAGAATTAACACCTGCGATTTAGGGGCTAAATTCCAGTGCGCGCGCATCTGCTGCGGAAACCCCGGCAGCTGGGCCAGAGTGTCTGGCCAATTAAATAAAGCATAGCGTCCCGACATAGTCACCTTATCCCTCTTTTAGCACTCTAAAACGCCTGGTGCAGCAAGCTGCTGCAACTCCACGCCGTCTACCAGCGGCGTAGCCTGCTGGTAACTTACAATCAGCTGGTGCGCCTGCTGTGCCTGCTGATCACTCACCATTAAGCCCAGCAAACCTAAAGCAGGCAGCTCACCCATGCCACCAATCAAGTCTTCCCCTTGCAAATACACCTCAATACCCTCGCTGCGCAGCATGCTAATCAACATCTGCGCTTCGATTAAATCAACCGGTTCATGAATTCTTTGCACCTTAGATCTCCTCTGCAAGTTATGCACTAATACGGGTATAATAGCCCACTTGTCCAACCCTACAGCGCCCAAAGCACTGAACAGCATCCGACTAAGAGAATCACATGGATCAATTTGATAGCATTCGCCCCTACAATGACGATGAAGTGGCGACTGTATTACAACGCTTACTGGCTGATGTAGACTTTTTATCCATAATCACCCAATACCGCTTTCCAAACGCTTCACGTTACTTAGGCTGGCTTCTGCGCCCTATTATTGCGTGGAAAATACGCAAGGAGCTGGGTCCAGTGAATAGCGTGCTGGCCCTGCAACAACGTATTGCCTCGTACGTTGAGCGCAGCATTACCCAAGCCACTGATGGTATTAGCTTTTCTGGGATTGAACATCTACACAACGGCGAGCCACATCTTTTTCTAGCCAATCACCGCGATATTGTTATGGATCCGGCCTTTGTTAATTACGCTTTATTTCAGGCCAAACACACGACACCTCGTATCGCGATTGGCGACAACCTTCTGCAACGTTCGTTTGTCAGCGACCTGATGCGCATTAATAAAAGTTTTATTGTGCACCGCTCACTCTCCAATCGCCGTGAAAAACTGGCCGCGTTTCAATTGTTATCCGCCTATATCAACCATTCCATTTTAAACGACCATGAATCCATTTGGATTGCTCAAGCGGAAGGTCGTGCCAAAGATGGCGATGACCGCACCGAAAGCGCCATCTTAAAAATGTTTCATTTATCACGTAAAGATGAAGACTTTCTTGCGGTGATTAACTCTTTACGCCTAACCCCTGTCGCCATCAGTTATGAGTATGACCCTTGTGATATTGCCAAAGCACGCGAGCTGTATATTCGCGCCACAACTGGGGAATACAAAAAACAAGTCGGCGAAGATGATGCCAGTATCGCGCAAGGCATTACCGGCTATAAAGGCCGTGTGCATATACATTTCTGCCCGATTATTAGCTCAGGCTTTGCTGATGCAAAACAGTTGGCGCACTTAATTGATCAGCAAATCTGGCGCGATTATCGCTTATTCCCGGTGCACTACCTCGCTTGGGCCATGTGGGATCAGCAAGATGCTGGTTTAGAAGTACCAGAGATTGCCGAGATTTTTAATCGCCAAGAAGTCTTAACTGCGCAGCAAGAGTGGCAACGCCGTTTAGCCGCATGCCCAGAACAGCATCGTCCTTACTTGATCATGCAATATGCCATGCCACTCCAAAATCAATACCGCTGCAATGCTCTTCACACCTAAATTTCGCAGATAACTGCATACGCTCTTGAGGTTTTTATGCCCTGGTTACAAGTCCGCTTAGCCATTCAACCCGATCAAGCTGCCACATGGGAAGATACTTTACTCGAGTTGGGCGCTGTCTCAGTCACCTTTATGGATGCTGAAGACCAGCCCATTTATGAGCCCGACTTAGGCACCACGCCGCTGTGGACGCACACTCACCTATTGGCTTTATTTGAAAATGATGTCGATCCTGCAACGCTGCAACAGCATATCCAGTTGCTCGGTGGTGCCGACACGCCAGTACTGGAGATGGAACAGATAGAAGATCAAGACTGGGAGCGCAGCTGGATGGATAACTTCCATCCCATGCGCTTCGGCCAGCGTCTCTGGATTGTACCCAGCTGGCACGCGGCGCCAGAACCTGATGCAGTGAACTTACTACTGGATCCTGGCTTAGCCTTTGGCACCGGCACCCACCCAACTACGGCCTTATGCCTTGAGTGGCTCGATGGCCAGCCGCTTGAAGGCTGCAATGTCCTGGACTTTGGTAGTGGCTCTGGAATTCTGGCGATTGCCGCTAAATTGCTCGGCGCCGCACAATTGACCTGCACTGATATCGACAGCCAAGCGTTAGAAGCCACCCGAGACAATGCCAATCGCAATGGCATTGTCGCAGAGGACTTACTGATCTACTTAGCGAAAGATATGCCAGCCGGGCAATTTGACGTGGTGTTGGCCAATATCCTTGCCGGTCCGCTAGTCGCTCTAGCGCCACAACTGATTGAACATACGCGTTCAGGCGGCCGCATTGCCTTATCGGGTATTTTAGCCGAGCAAGCACAAGAAGTACGTGACGCGTACAGCGATGCCTTTGATTTAGCCCCCACGGCCGAAAAAGACGGCTGGGTATGCATCTCTGGGGTACGTCTATAGTCTTTTTTGCACCACAGCCAGTGCAGTTTAGCCGCAGCTATGGGCTAGACTGCACTGCACGCCTGCTCCACTTGAGCTTGATATCACCATGACCGACACGCTAATTACTCAGTGCCCGCATTGCCACACACGTTTCAACCTGCAACCCAGCCAACTTAAAGCGGCGCAAGGTGCAGTGCGCTGCGGCATATGCCGAGAAGTTTTTAATGCGAGCAGTCACTGCAACAGTGCCCGTACTCAGCCCGTGCCAGCGCGCAGCCAAGCACAACAAACGCCATTGCGCGAGCAAGCGATCCGCCCCGAGCTTGAACAACTGCGTTACTTGAGTGATGAGCCCTTACGCCTGGATTGGCAGCCTAAAAAAAACCCGTGGCAACGCTGGCTAGGCTGGGGTTTAGTCAACGCGTTGGCTATCTTGCTGTTAGTTGGCCAATACACTTACCACAACTTTACCCAACTGGCGCGCCAAGACAGCACACGCCCGTGGCTGGCAGCGCTCTGTCCATTATTAGGTTGCCAATTGCCGGCTAAAGTTGATGTACAGCAGATTAAAAGCAGTAACTTAGTCGTGCGCAAGCACCCTGAATTTAGCGCTGCCTTGTTGGTGGATGCGATTATTTATAACCGTGCACCCTTTAGCCAACCCTTTCCGCTGTTGGAGCTGACCTTCTCCGACCAGCATGGGCAGCGCTTAGCCAGTCGCTTATTTAAACCGGTGGAATACCTCAGCGGAGAACTAGCTGAGCAACAGCAGATGCCACAACAAACGCCCATTCATATTGCTTTAGAAATACTTGAGCCTAAAGGTGGTGCGGACAACTACAGTTTAAGTTTTCTCTCGCCGGACTAAATCATGAATAACAGCGCCTAAACATACTAAGCGCTGCATTGCACCTGTTTAACAGCGACTAACTGCCTGCCACTTTCATCCGTTCAATCAACACCGAGCCGGTGCAGACACTGCCTCGTCGATCCAGATCATTACCGACTGCCACAATCTGAGCAAACATATCGCGCATATTGCCGGCAATAGTCACTTCCTGCACAGGGAACTGAATCTCACCGTTTTCCACCCAAAAACCGCCTGCACCGCGCGAGTAATCGCCAGTAACCATATTTAAGCCTTGCCCCATTAATTCAGTGACCAGCAAACCACGGCCCATTTTTTTCAATAACGCCGCTTGATTATCATCACCGTGAGTCACAAACACATTGCGTGCGCCGCCGGCATTGGCGGTGCTTGGCATACCCAGCTTACGACCAGAGTAAGTGCTGAGCATATAATTGGTCAGCACGCCATTTTCAATAAAGGATTTGGCATAAGTAGCTAGACCATCGCCGTCAAAAGCGCTGCTAGCTAAGCCGCCAGGCAATAAAGGACGCTCATCTAAAGTCAGCCACTCAGGAAACAATGTCTGGCCCAGCGCACCCACTAAGAACGAAGAATTGCGGTATTGATTACCACCGGCAATGGCGCCCAGTAAGCTGCCAAATAAGCTGCCCGCCAGTTCTGCAGCAAAGATGACCGGCACATCACAGGTCGGTATCGAGCGCGCACCTAAGCGACTGATTGTGCGTTCAGCAGCTATCCGGCCGATGGTTGCTGCATCAGTGAGTCGATCAGCACGACGGCCATAGTCATACCAATAATCACGCTGCATTTGCCCGTCAATCTCGGCGATCATGCTGCAACCAATGCTGTGGCGAGTACCGGCATGACCAGCAATTAAACCATGGCTGTTACCGTACACAGTGCAACCGATATCGCTATTTACACTGGTCCCATCTGCATTACTGATCCGTGAATCTGCAGCAAAAGCAGCCGCTTCACACTCCAGCGCCAGTTCAATGGCCTGAGCTGGGCTAATATCCCACGGATGCCATAAATCTAAATCCGGAAACTCGCGCGCCATTAATGCTTGATCAGCCAGACCCGAGTACTCATCCGGTGAGGCATATTGAGCAATGGCCAATGCCGCAGCAACTGTTTCCTTAATCGCTGCATCACCGGTCGCAGTGGTGCTGGCTGAACCTTTCTGTTGCCCCTGATAGACGGTAATAGAAAACCCTTGGTCGCGGTTAAACTCAACCGTCTCAACTTCACCCTGACGCACACTGGTAGATAAGCCTTGCTGCACCGAGACCGCCACTTCGCAAGCACTGGCGCCTTGCTGCTTGGCAACCGCAAGAATTTTTTCAACCTGGCCTTTAAGCTCAGGTAACGCTTGTGGACCGACACTTTCAATTAAACTCATAGTTACTCCAAAGCATTTTCACAAGACTCTAGCAAAGTATCAGCCTTGCTCTGTTATCATAGCGTTCTAATTAACTGGAACACCGTTATGTCTGACTACCTCGACGCTTCACAAGACGAAGACGAAGAAGAAAAAAGCAAATCACAAGTCAAACGTGAAATGCTTGCTCTGCAAGAGCTGGGCCTACGTCTCTCTGACCTTAAACCTGACTTACTGGACAAAATGCCACTCAGCGATGAGCTGCGTCGAGCCTTGGCCGAAACCTGTAAGCATACGGCACATATCGCCCGTAAACGTCATTCGCAATTTCTCGGTAAGCTGCTGCGCGGTCATGATATTGATGCCATTATGCGCCCCATTAATCTAACTGACAGCCAAACCCGCGAATACAATGACCGTTTCCATGCCTTAGAACGCTGGCGTAATCGCCTTATTAGCGAAGGTGATACGGCGCTGCAGGGCTTTGTTGAAGAATATCCAAACACAGATATTCAGCATTTACGCAGCTTAGTTCGCCATGCTCAGCACGAACTGGCTCGCAATAAAGCGCCGACCGCCTCGCGTAGAATTTTCAAGTATCTACGCGATCTTGACGAACAGCGCTTAGGTTTAAAATAATCGAATCTGAGCGGCTCTATCCGCTGCTTCCACAGTGGATAGAGGTCTTAGCGTATTAATTCCCCGTGCCACCCACAGTAATACCATCAATTTTCAAGGTCGGTTGACCGACACCCACCGGCACGGACTGACCCGCTTTACCGCAGACGCCAACACCACCGTCCAACTCTAAATCATTACCGACCATCGACACTTGGCGCATCGCTTCTGGACCATTGCCAATCAAGGTGGCACCTTTAACTGGCGCGGTAATTTTACCGTCTTCAATTAAGTAGGCTTCACTGGTGGAGAAAACAAACTTACCACTGGTGATATCCACTTGTCCGCCACCCAAGTTAGCGCAATAAATGCCGCGCTTAACTGAGCGAATAATTTCTTCTGGATCGCTTTCACCAGCCAGCATATAGGTGTTGGTCATACGTGGCATTGGCACATGCGCATAAGATTCACGGCGGCCATTACCGGTTGGCGCAACACCCATCAAGCGTGCGTTCATCGTATCCTGCATATAACCACGCAGCACACCATTTTCAATCAAGGTATTGTACTGACTGGGCGTGCCTTCATCATCGATACTCAACGAGCCACGACGCCCAATTAAGGTGCCGTCATCCACAATAGTGCACAGCGATGAAGCAACTTGCTGGCCCACTTTACCGCTGTAAGCTGAGCTGCCTTTACGGTTAAAATCGCCTTCCAAACCATGCCCGACCGCTTCATGCAGCAACACACCACTCCAGCCAGGGCCTAACACCACAGGCAACATACCGGCCGGCGCCGCGATCGCTTCAAGGTTCACTTGTGCTTGGCGTACCGCTTCGCGAGCAAAACTCATGGCGCGATCCTGCTCTAAGAAATAGCGGTAATCGGTGCGCCCACCACCACCAGCACTGCCGCGCTCACGGCGGCCGTTATGCTCAATAATCACGCTGACATTAAAACGCACTAAGGGGCGTACATCTGCAGCTAAACGACCATCTAAGGTCGCCACTAAAATCTGCTCCCAAGACCCAGTCAAACTCACCGTCACCTGACAAATACGCGCATCTAATGCACGAGTAGCCAGATCGATTTTCTTCAGCAAAGCCACTTTATCTTCGCGACTGATCACCTCAAGCGGGTTATCCGCTGAATATAATGGTGTATGTGTCACCGCCTGAATGGCCACCGGTTGCACAGAACGTCCCGCTTGGGCAATGCTGCGTGAGGCTTGTGCGGCTTGTAATAACGCCGGCAGGGTCAGTGCATTACTGTAGGAAAAACCGGTTTTTTCACCGGCCAGAGCGCGGACCCCCACACCTTGGTCAAGGCTAAAACTGCCTTCTTTAACAATGCCTTCTTCCAACACCCAAGCTTCAGAAATAGAATTCTGGAAATACAAATCGGCCGCATCAATCCCGGGTCCAGCTAACTCACTAAATACGGTAGATAATTGCTCAAGATCTAAACCCGTTGGTGCCAACAAAACAGAACTGGCGCTGGCTAACAAATCACTCATTGTGTGTCCTCGGTGTCTGCGCACGCTAACTGCGCGACAGAAAATCGTTTATGTTGCCATATTGGCATACGTTGGCGAATGGCCGCTTGTTCAGCACGCGCATAAACACTGCTGATACAGCCTGCGCCCGTCGGTAACTCAGCCAGGACACGCCCCCATGCATCAATAATGGCTGAATGGCCAAAAGTTTCACGGCCCGCTGCGTGCACACCACCTTGGTTAGCGGCCAACAACAGACATTGGGTTTCAATGGCGCGGGCGCGTACTAACACCTGCCAATGTGCCGCTCCAGTCAACGCAGTAAACGCAGATGGTACGCTAATTAATTCAGCACCTGCCTCTCGTAAGGCGCTATACAACTCAGGAAAGCGTAAATCGTAACAGATTGTCATGCCCAAACGCCCAACGGGTGTCTCCACCACAGTACAAGCCTGACCTTTGGCATAGCGCTCAGACTCCTGATAACTGCCCTGCTGATCATCGACGGCAGCATCAAACAAATGCAGCTTATCGTAGCGCGCGACGCATTCGCCAAATTCATTAAATAACAAAGAGCTGGCGCAGGGCTTACCGTCCCGATGCCCTGCAGGCAGCAGCGGTAACGTCCCGCCGACCAACCACAAGCCTAACTCGCGTGCAGTCTGCGCTAACCAAGGTAAGATGGGGCCGCGTTGCTCTGCTTCAAGGGCGGCGATCTGTGCCACATCAATTTTACCCATCGCGGCAAAGTTTTCCGGCAGCACCGCCAAGCGTGCACCGCCGTCTGCCGCCTGCTCAAGTAAACACCGTGCCTTGGCTAGATTGTCGGCAATAGTCTCGCCTGAGACCATCTGGATCACAGCAACGCTCATAGGGACTCCAGATTTTGAATGAGTTAAGATTAAGATTGCTTACGATATTAACAAACACTGAAGATTTTTACTGCGTCTAGCACAGGACACAACAGCTGCGCCGCTTATGCCATACTAGGCGGCTTATTGATAGCTTACGTACCTATGTCCGAACTTCTTGATCTCCATAATCTGCAATGTCCGCAATGGCGACAAGCCATCCAACTCGGCGACTTTAAGCGTGGTAAAGACTACGCCGCACAAGGTCGCAGCAGCGTGCTGCATGTGCAAGACTCGACATTAACTGCACAGTGTAAAGGCTCTGCTGGGCAAACCTATCTGCAAACCATCACCTTGCTGGCACAAGACGGTTACTACGATGTCAATGGCCGCTGCTCCTGCTATGTGGGTTACAACTGCAAACATGTGGTCGCCGCACTGCTGACCCTTGAACAGATGCAACACGACGGCCAGCCGCCACCCACCTTATCCAGCAACGCCAGCGCCGCCTCCAAGCTTAAGGCCACGCCATCCTTGCAGATCACAGAGGCACCCCTGCTGCCGCCGATCGCGCAACTGACCTTTGGCAGTGTCAGCCTAAAACGCTATGACGGCCGCAGCGCACGTATGCTCACCACAGTACAGCATCGCGCCGCCTTGGCCTTTGACTATCAAGGGCATCTGCATAGCGGCAAACCCAGCGCCGATTTTTTAGTCAGCACTGGCCCTTACCAACGCTTGCGCATCACCCGTGACCTAGACTTTGAAAAAAACTGCCGCGAACAGCTGAAAAAGCTCGGCTGGCAGATCTCTTTGCGCCGCAGTGATGCCGTCCCAGATAGCGCAGGCGATGCTTATGAACTCGCCAGCGAGCAGGCTTGGCTGATTTTTATGCAGCAGCCGTTACAGGACTTACGCAAGCAAGGCTGGCAGATTGTGATGCTGCCGCAGTTTCAGTTTAATCTGCTACCCATTGAGCAGTGGTACGCAACGCTGGACGAGTCCCCTAGCTTAGACTGGTTCTCCTTAGAACTCGGCATTGAAGTGGCCGGGCAATCAATCAGTCTGCTACCGATTTTATTGCAGCTGATTCGCCAATCCCCCAAACTGCTCGATGCCAGTTATCTAGCGCAACGCAAGGATAACGATGTGATTTTAGTGCATATCGGTCAACTGGGGCAGCGTGTGGCTTTACCTTACGCGCGCATCCGCCCAGTCCTGAGTACATTGGGCGAACTGTATATTCGCGAAGCACTGACGGACGATAATACACTGCGTTTACCGCGCCAAGAAGCCACGCGCTTAACCGAGCTGCAAGCGCAGGGGATTAATTGGCAGGGTGGCGAAGCCATTCAAGCATTAGCCGAACGTCTATCACAGCCTTTACAAACCTTAAGCACTGTCCCTCAAGGTCTTAACGCCACCTTACGCGACTACCAACGCGACGGGCTGACTTGGCTACAAAACTTAATGCAACTGGGCATGGGCGGCATCTTGGCCGACGATATGGGGCTCGGCAAAACCCTACAAACTTTGGCGCATATTCTCAGTGAGAAAAATGCTCAACGTCTGCAGCACCCTGCCCTGATTATTATGCCCACCAGCCTGATCGCCAATTGGCAAGATGAAGCTGCACGTTTTACCCCACAACTGCAAATATTGTGCTTACACGGCCCGCAGCGCCAGAGATTATTTAGCCAGATTGGCACAGCTGATATTGTAATTAGCACCTATGCCTTGTTATCCCGCGACAGCCCGCACTTCCTAGCGCATGACTGGCATTTAGTGGTGCTCGATGAAGCGCAAAATATTAAAAACCCACGCAGTAAGGCCGCACTCTGCGTCAGCCAACTGCGCGCACAGCAACGTTTATGCTTAACCGGGACGCCCTTAGAAAATAATTTAGGCGAGCTGTGGTCTTTGTTTCATTTTCTCATGCCCGGCTGGCTCGGTGATAACAAAAGCTTCACTCGCCAATACCGCACGCCGATTGAGAAGCATGCCAACGAACAACGCTTAGCCCACCTTAAAGGCCGCCTCAAGCCGTTTATTTTACGGCGCACTAAACAGCAAGTGGCCAGCGAGTTACCGGCCAAAACAGAAATCACCCAGCACATTGATTTAACCAGCGTGCAACGTGATCGCTACGAAACGCTACGCCTCGCCATGGATAAAAAAGTACGCGATGAGATTCAGCGCGTTGGGGTTGCACGCAGTCATATTGTCGTTTTAGAAGCGCTGCTACGACTGCGCCAAGTATGCTGCGACTTGCGGCTGCTTGGCGAAGAGGACGCCAAACTCTACACCAGCCAAGACTCCGGCAAAATGCTGTATTTATTGGACATGCTGCATCGTTTTAGCGTCGAAGGACGACGCATTTTAATCTTCTCCCAATTTACCAGCATGCTGGCCTTAATTGCCGACGAGCTGAAGCAAGCTGAGATTCCTTTTGTCCAGCTCACTGGTCAAACCGTTGACCGCCGCACACCCGTTGAGCGTTTCCAAGCGGAGCAGGTACCAGTATTTTTAATCAGTCTCAAAGCGGGCGGCGTGGGTTTAAATCTAACCGCGGCAGACACTGTGATCCATATTGATCCGTGGTGGAACCCTGCAACAGAAGCACAAGCCAGCGACCGCGCGTACCGCATCGGACAAAGCAAGCCGGTGTTTATTTATAAACTGATTGCCCGCGGCAGCGTTGAAGAAAAAATTCAACAACTGCAGCAACATAAAGCAGCACTGGCCAGTAGCATTCTTGCAGGCGGCTCCAGCGCCAGCGCGGGTCTAGATGATGCGACGATTGAAGCCTTACTCGCGCCGCTAACCCCTTAAGCACAAATCAAATATATTCACTGCCAAGCCGCTTTGCTATGCTCGCCACACTAATTAAGGAGTATTGACAGTGAAAGATAATCAAGCTGATAAATTACGCGCGGGGTTACATAAGCACGCGGAGTCGGCGGGCAACCTTTTAGTCGAGGCGTTTCATTATCTTGCCCTGTTTGCTATCGGCGGAATCACCGCATGGGCAGGCACCATGACGGCTCTGGAAATGATTGGCAAAGGCACAGCCTCGATTGATGATATTTTATTGCTGTTTATCTACTTAGAGCTAGGCGCGATGGTCGGCATTTACTTTAAGACCAACCATATGCCAGTACGATTCTTAATCTATGTGGCGATTACGGCATTAACTCGCCTGATGATTTCTGATATTTCCCATCACAACGAGCCCGATATGAGTGTGGTCTATGTGTCGGGTGCCATTTTATTATTGGCCATCGCAGTCTTAGTGGTGCGTTACGCTTCCGCGCATTTCCCAGCGATGCAGCCACAGGCTAAAAATCATAAAATTAGCGATGAAAGCCATGAAGGCCATGAAAGTCATGAGCCTTAAACTTTAGCTGCGGCACCCTACTGATCAGCCTAAGGTACCGCACGCATCAGCATAGATGCGATCTTATTTAGTCGGTACGGGTATCGGGAAAGGCATCACATTGCCCACAGCGGCTTCACTGATGCGCGCTACACCTAAACGCTCAACTTCATCAATACGCACAATCGAATGCAAAGGCACATAGCTGCGGATCACGCCTTCAAACTGCGCTTTAAGTTTTTCTTCACTAGGATCCACGACCACTTGAGTGCGTTCGCCAAAGACAAATTCTTCTACTTCTAAAAAGCCCCAAAGATCACTTTGATAAATAGCTTTCGCATACATTTCAAAGACTTGGCCTTGATTGATAAAGATCACCTTAAAAATCGGATTTTCGCTTTTACTCATAACCGCATAAAACTCATAAACGAACGGAAACGCAGCTTAACATATTCACTCAATTGTGTAGCCTTAACCTGCGCCGCTTATGATTCGAGCAGCTCTCGTCGACTCAGAGATTGATGTATAGGCTGCGCTGCAGAAGAAAATAAAAGCATTAAACAATTGACTTACGAATGAGAATTGTTACTATTAAATCAACTGATCGCAAGATCAGTGGATGACTCAAGAACCAATCAATCGGTTTTTCAAGTTATCTCCTCATCAGGCTAAACACGGTTTGACCCGCACATGTGCGGGTCTTTTTTTCGCTGTAATACAGAGTGCGCCGAACTTTACCCGTCCCCATAAAAAAACCAAGCTCTAGGCTTGGCTTTTTTGCAGAGCATAACAGTGCCTAAATCAGACACTGTTGCACAGCGGCTTAACGTACACCAGATTGGCGTAATGCTGCTGGAGTAAAGTCACTTGAGGTTGATATAAAACCAAACTCATAGGATTGCTTCTCTTCGTTTTTCATACCCAGTGCAAGGTAACGACCTGATTGTAGGTCATATAAGGTTTCTACAGAGTACCAAGGTACTTGCTTGTTGTAGTAGTGCACCGCTTGCGCTTCAGCTACCCGCCATAAGTTGCCACGACCGTCGTAATGGTCGATCTGCGCTGCTTGCCAGGTATCTTCATCAATATAAAAATCACGTTTTGCATAAATATGACGCTCGCCTGGTTTCAGGGTTGCAGTCACATGCCACACACGGTGCAGCTCATAACGGGTTAAATCTTGGTTGATATGGCCTGCTTTAATGATGTCAGCATATTTAAGCTTCGGTGAATCTAACTCGTAGTTGTTATACGGAATATAGATTTCTTTTTTACCATGCAATTTCCACTCATAACGGTCAGGCGCACCGTTGTACATATCGAGGTTATCTGAGGTGCGTAAACCATCAGCTGCGGTACCCGGACCATCATAGGATACTTGTGGTGCACGACGTACACGGCGTTGGCCAGCATTGTACAACCAGGCCATACGTGGCTCTTTAATTTGATCCAAGGTTTCATGAACCAACAACACGTTACCCGCTAAGCGTGAAGGCGCCGTCACCTTTTGCTTAAAGTAAAACAAGATATTACTTGGTTTGCTCGCATCGTAGTCTTTAAGTTTGCTTGGGAACACAAACTCATCATCAAAGTATACGAGTGAGTACGAACCATTGGTTTGTGGCGTGGCCTGTGTCACATAGCGCTTAACGCTACCACCACGGTAACGGGTGATATGGTTCCAAATAACTTCTAAACCATTCTTAGGAATAGGGAAAGCATTAGCCACTCTAAACTGCTCTAAACCATTACCGTTCTGCACCATATTGGTGTTCAGCGCATTGGTTTTAGTTGCTTCAAGCACCTCGGCAGGGAAATTTGCTGAGCGGTGTGTTGTATACACAGGAATACGATAAGAATCAGGATAGCGCTTAAACATCGCTTGCTGACCTGGGGTTAACTTATCTTTATATTGGTCAACATTTTGCGCGGTGATGGTAAACAGTGGCTTTTCACCCGCAAACGGATTACCTAAGAAGCCATTGCTATCCACCGGCGCAGCATCGATCGCCAAACCGCCCGTCCAAGCGGGAATAGTGCCTGCGGCGTTGCCTGCTTTTTCTGCGCCAATGGGCGTCAAGCTTGTACCAAGCGTTGCCGCTTCATCTGGAGAAACGGCGGCCATAACACTGGCAGCAAACAGCGACAATAAAAACGCTGTGCCCGTTTGCATTAAAGATTTATGTGTTTTCATTGATTTAGTCTTCCTAAGAGTAAAAAGATTGGGAGACACACCGTGCGCAGTACTGACCCATGCTAGGACTGCGCACGATTTATTAGAAGTTCATACCAAAGTTGACTGAGACAAAGTCACGATCTTTTAAGGTGTTGTAACGTCCGTCAAAGAAGTTGGTGTATGACAAGCCTGCGGTGTAAGTATTTTGGTAGTCAGCATCAAGGCCCAAGCTCACGGCTTTAGCACCTTCGTTAAACTGACCATTAGGACCATAGCCGTCTACGTCATGCGAGAACGCCATATTGGGGTGCAAGTTAATACCGGCAAAGGCGCTGCTGTAATCTAGGATACCGCGCACACGATAGCCCCATGAGTTTTTGGTGACGAAGCCGTGCCAGCCATGCACTTGTGCCGATGATGGGTTATCCGGAATGATACTGGTTGGCGAACCATACACAGCATCACGTCCATAACGAACGCCACCCAAACCTCCAACGTGAGTTAAACCAACCTCTCCCACTACAGTGGCGCGGCTTGCACCAAGCACTTGGTCAAAGAAGTGAGTAAAAGTGGTTTGGATCTGGGTGACTTCTTTACGATCATAACCGCGGTGAAACTGACCACCTTGTGCTAAGGCCTGCCCTTGATATTGCTGAGCTAAAGCGCCTAAAGCTTGAGCTTGGGCCAAGTTACCCGCTTTAGCCGCAGCGCCAGCAGCGTCCGCATAGCCCTTAGCTTTAGCTACATCAGTACCAATACCCGTCGCTAGCTTCAAGGTCATATCTTGGGTGTTAATTTGCACGGGCGCATTAGGACGGTAGCTGATCTCACCCTGCCACGCAGTACCCGTAGGTAAGGTGGTCGAGAAACTGAGGCCGTACAGGCGAATATCTTCAGGGTAATCCATAAAGTAATTACCATTGCCAACTAATGTCGCAGCAGCTCCCAACGGCGCAGCAGCTGCGCCTAGAATATTACCAACGGCATTACTTGCAGCCCCAAGCTTACCAAGCATCGCCGCATTCATCTCAGAATTTTGCATGCTTAAGAATGGTGAACGACTGTGGTAATTCATAAAGTACGCACCGTACTCAGTGTTATCACCGAGCCAGCGAAATGCAGTACCCCACTGTCCGCTATCACGCGCTTTATTATCTTTACCGCGCGGAATCATCAAACCTTCGCTTGTATAATTAATTCCTAAACTGTCCATACTCGGTGCCCAAGGCACACCTAACGCAGCTAACCCATCAATTCCTTTAAGCAAGCCATTGGTCAGCGCACTATTGAGAATATGATAATTATCATTACAACCATCAGCCGCCACATCCGCGGAAGAGAAGAAGGTGCCACAGTTGTCCACAACGGTCTGCTTCCAACCAATCTGGTAGAAGGCTTCCATTGATAGCTGGTCAGTCAAACTTTGCGAAACATAAAACATATTGACCGGGATCAGGCCTTCTTTCAGCTCTGCACCTGGGCGTCTGAATGCAGAAACATCAATCGGGTTCACCGAGTTGATGGAGTTCATAATAAAGGTACTTTCACCCCAGCTCACCACCTGCTTACCTAGACGCACGGTACCTGGCTTATCGGCGATGGCATAGTTGTGATAAACAAAGGCATCAAGGATTTCCGCGCCACGGGTCTTAGCCCCTTCTTTACGGCCCTTGTTACTGATGTCTTTATGAGGACGGTTACCGTCTTGCAGCTCTGCGTCATACCAGTACTTACCACGGACAAAGACCCCTGAATCTTTGTAACGCAGCTCTAAGTCATGCAAACCTTTAAAAATCTGTGAAAAAGTTTTACCGCGCTGAAAGTTTAAACGGCCATCATCACCCGTCTGGGTAAAACCAGTACCACCATTGGCGTTACCGATAAACTCTTTATCAGGTTTAGCGGTTGACCAGCTCGCACCAACGGACAAAGTACTATCAAATGTTCCTTCAATCTCGCCCAGATCAAAAGTGACGGCCGAGGCTGGCGTAGCCAATACTGATGCTAAGCCTACGGCCAACGGCAATTTTGCCAAGCGCCATATCTGTTGATTTTGTATAGTCATGGATGCAACTCCGATTTTTATTTTGGCTGTTGGCAGTATCACCAACCACATCTTGCGACCAATCAACCAAAAGACTGATTAATCATACTAACCGCTCTTATTTGACGATTTTAAATATTCTTATACCCGTTATCTATACCTCTAATGCAGTAACTATGCCAATTAAATATATGACCTATAAGTCATATTTATACCACCATAAGGACGTGGCCTAGAGGGTGGATAAAAAACTGAAGCCTCTGCTTGCCGCTGGCTAATATCTTGGCGGATGCGTTTTTTATCCAATTTGCCAACACTGGCTTTGGGTATTTCGGTAACAACTGTTACCTGCACAGATACGGCCCACTGATTCAGTAACCCTTGTTCGACAAAAGGCTAGAGATGCTCTTTAAGTGCGTGCACATCCAATTGCTGCCCAACCTTCACCACCAGTATGGCACAAGGTCGTTCACCCTACTGCGGATCAGCCACGCCAACCACCGCTACTTCACGTACCGCCGGATGACGGCTGATTAAATCTTCCAGCACCAAAGACGATACCCATTCGCCACCGGTCTTAATCACATCTTTAATTCGATCGCAAATGTCAATAAAACCCATCTCACATATTAAAGCTTAAACAACACGCCGAAAGACCATAGGAGAACGATTTAGCGCTTATATAAGCGCTAAATATTGTTCATTAACATCGCGAGTTTAATGTGACAGGAGCAGACAGACTTTATTCAGTCATCCATACCAAGCTGGCAAAGCGGCCGGTGACTGCCTGACGACGATAAGAATAAAAACGTGAGTCGGTGACTGTGCACAAGCCACCACCATAAACAGCCGTGACCCCACAGGCAGCTAGGCGAATACGCGCCAGCTGATAAATATCGGCCAGCCAGCGACCATCATTATAGCTAGAAACAAAAGCCTGAGCAGCGCTTGGATTGTTCTGGATAAATGCGTTGCGCACCTCCCCACCCACTTCAAAGACGGCAGCCCCAATCGCTGGACCGAGCCAAGCCATCAGTTGTTGTGGTGCAACCTGCATACTCGCCACAGTGTTCTCTAAGATACCAGCGGCTAAACTACGCCAACCCGCATGGGCGGCGGCAACACAAGAGCCGACCTGATCGGTAAACAACACCGGTAAACAGTCTGCGCTCATAATGCAGCACGCCAGACCCAGCTCACGGGTCACACTGGCATCCGCGCTGAGGATTTGCTCAGCATCAGCGATGACCACACGATCACTGTGTACTTGATTCAACCAGCTTGGCTGGCAGCCTAACGCATCCACTAAATATTGACGGTTAGCCTGTACCTGCGCCGGCGAGTCACCGACATGATCACCTAGGTTAAACGCAGCAAAAGGCTCAACACTGCCACCCGCACTGCAGGTGGTGACACAGGCCCGCACATGTTGCGGCGCAGGCCAATCCGGCGTCAGCCAATCAAACGGCCATTCCATCGCTTTGTCACTCACCCAACAAAGGCTTCGCGGTCTTGGCGCAACAAACTGAGCAGCCAAGTAAAATCATCTGGCAAAGGCGCCTCCCACTTCATTCGCTTACCTGTAATCGGGTGTTCAAGTTCCAAGAAACGCGCATGCAAGGCTTGGCGCGGAAACGCTTTAAGGGTTTCGAGCAAAGCGGGGTTAATTGCCGGAGGGATACGAAAACGTCCACCATAAGCAGGATCACCGACCAATGGAAAGCCCACATGGGTCATATGCACACGAATTTGGTGGGTACGTCCGGTTTCCAGCATCACCCGTGTGTGCGTATGCGAACGGAAACGCTCTAACACTCGATAATGACTCACCGCAGGCTTACCGCCTTCAATCACCGCCATACGCTGACGTTGCTGACCGTGACGACCAATCGGCGCATCAATCTTGGCTCCGGAGGTAATCACACCTACCACAATGGCTTCATAGGTGCGACCCACGCTACGCGCTTGCAGCTGATCAACCAAGCTGGTGTGCGCCTCAAGGGTTTTCGCCACCACCATTAAACCGGTGGTATCTTTATCTAAGCGATGCACAATACCAGCACGCGGCACTTCAATAAGGCCGGGCACATGGAACAGCAAAGCATTTAATAAGGTGCCATCCGGATGTCCAGCTGCGGGATGAACCACTAAGCCGGCTGGTTTATTTAACACCAGAATATACTCATCTTCATAAACGATATCTAGCGGGATATCTTGCGCAATCCACTCACCTTGCGCTTCACGCTCAGCTGTTAGCTCAAGCTGTGAACCACTGTAAATAATATCGCGCGGCCGCAAAGTTTGGCCATCAACCGTAAGGCGACTCTCCTTAATCCATGCGGTCAAACGTGAACGGGAATGTTCAGGGAACAACTGCGCAGCAACCTGATCTAAGCGTTGTCCACCCAGCTCCGCTGGAACCTTGGCGTATAATTTAATTATTTCACTCGTATTTGTTGGCATACTCATCAACAGAGAATGCGTAGGCTTTGGTTTCAAGCGCACGCTTGTGGTTAAATACAGCATAATTTGCCCTGAATCGTGATTCAGGGTGTTCACTATAACAGGACGGCTCACTGCAAGTCAGCCGACCGTTTACCGGCGTACTCAATCATGCATCTAAGGCATCTGCTATTTATCGCTCTTTTTACCTTATTAGGCGCCTGCGCGTCCAAGGGTATTGATGAAAATTTAAGCGAAACCGCGCTCTACCAGCAAGCGCAAACCGATCTTGACAAAAATGGCTACTCTGCAGCCATCACCAAACTCAAGGCATTAGAATCACGCTACCCTTTTGGTCGTTACGCAGAGCAAGCGCAATTAGAGCTGATTTATGCCTATTATAAAAACTTGGAACCTGAAGCCGTTCGCGCCTCAGCCGACCGTTTTATTCGCTTGCACCCACAACACAGCAACGTCGACTACGCCTATTATATGAAAGGTCTCGCATCCTTTGATCAGGATCGCGGCTTGCTCGCGCGCTTCTTACCACTGGATATGTCCCAGCGCGATCCTGGCGCGGCACGTGACTCCTATAATGAATTTGCCTTACTGACCAGCCGCTTCCCTAATAGCCGTTACGCACCTGATGCAAAACAGCGCATGATTTATCTGCGTAACTTATTGGCCGCCTATGAAGTCCACGTTGGCCACTACTACCTTAAGCGCCAATCCTATGTAGCAGCCTTAAATCGTGGTCGCTATATTGTAGAAAACTTCCAAGAAACACCGGCAGTTGGCGATGGCTTAGCGATTATGACTGAAGCTTATCAGCACTTAGGTCTAACTGACTTAGCGAAAACCAGCTTAGAAACCTTACAACTGAACTACCCTAAGCACCCCAGCTTAGCCAGCAACGCCTTTAAGGTTCGCGAAAAAGATACAGATAATCGCTCATGGCTGAGTAAAGCCACCCTAGGCTTTATCGGCGGCAACGAAGACTTACGTCCACAGCAGACACAAGCCAGTAAAGATGTGATTCGTCAGTACCAAGATGCAGCCGAAGATATCCCTGACAGCGTTCGCGCTGCAATTAATAATGAGCAACCTAAACGCAGCTGGCTGAACCGCTTAAGCTTTGGCTTATTCGGTAAATAATTCACCTTGCGCCGGGTAGATTAAACGCGAAGGCTTAAGCCTTCGCGTTTATACGCACCACCAACACTTAATGACTGTGCGCGGCGAGCGCCTCTTCAATGGCTTGCACAAGCTGTGGATCGCTGGGTTCTGTACGCGGTGAAAAACGGGCCAACACTCGCCCTTGGCCATCGACTAAAAACTTTTCGAAATTCCAAGTGATATCACCAGGGAACTCAGCCCCCTCGCCTGCCAATAAGCGATACAAGGGATGATTATCTGGACCATTGACCTGCAGCTTTTCTGTTAATGGGAACGTCACGCCAAAACGCTCTGTACAAAAGTTTTGAATCTCGGCAGCGCTGCCCGGTTCTTGCTTACCAAACTGGTTACATGGCACCCCAAGCACACTCAAACCGCGCGCCTGATACTGTTCATACAGGGCTTGCAAGCCAATATATTGCTGGGTTAATCCACACTCTGACGCCACGTTGACAACTAACAGTAAACGCCCTTTAAACTGCGCCAATGGCAATTCAGTATCATCTAATGCTGCAAGTGTTAAAGCATGCAAAGCACTCATGTTACGCCCTCTATGTCACGGATTAAAATACCAAGACAGCGAGTATCGCAGAGTCGCGCCGCTTATTCATCTTAGTCATCAGCTTGATCTTTGCGGCACCTAGAGTGCTTAATCTGCAGATACAAAAAAGGAGCAATCTCAGTCGATGCTCCTTTAATGCCGCCCTAATCAACAGTTGTGCTGCCGGTTCAATCGATCACCTGATAAGGCCATCGCGCTTGCTTGAAAAACACGGGGTAACATGTTTTTACTGACTCAATCTTGGTAAAGCCTGAGTCACTGGGCATAGTGTCTATACAAGCTGCGAACTGGACTTTAGTGTACACAATACGCGCCAGATAATAATTGCGTATTTCGCCAAAAAACAAATAAATGCGCAATCTTATCTGGTAAAAATAAAAATACTCGCAATAAATAACCAACCCGATTACATTACAAGCAAGCCAAATAAAACCGGGGGATATATGGAAAAGCTTGACCGTTATGATTTACGCATCCTGCAAGAGTTGCAAGACAACGCCAACCTCTCTAATCAAGAGCTGGCCGAGCGTATCGGCTTGTCCGCCTCACCCTGCTCAAGACGGGTTAAAACTTTAGAAGATGAAGGCTATATTCTAAAACACGTTGCGTTACTTGATCGCAAAAAACTCGGTTTAACCCTAACGGCCTATGTCTTAATCGGCATGGATCGGCACACGCCTGAGCGCTTTGAGAACTTTCAAACACACATTTGTCAATGGCCTGAAGTGCTGGAATGCAGCCTAATCACCGGAATGGACGCCGACTATCAGCTTAAAGTCATAGTCCCCGATATGGATCATTATCAAAAGTTTCTACTGGAGAAGCTCACCCGTGTTGAAGGTGTGACCAGTGTGCGCTCAAGTTTTGTATTGAACCATGTACAACTATCCACCGCTCTACCGCTCACGCACTTACAGAGTTAAATACATACAAAACCACCTAAAAAATGCCAATCAACGCAGGCTAACGCCTTATTTTGTGATTGGCGTGGCGTATACTCTTTAATTCCATGCCATGGATCAATAAACTAGCGCTGTATATTTGATCTACAGGCTTGACAATTTCTCTGCTCTGCATTGATCGCCAGCATCTTAAACAGCATGTTGAAACGCTCCCTGCTATCACTTGGAAAAATTATGGAAACTGAAGTATTTGAAGAGTTAATGGTCACCGTCTTAGTCGGCGGCCTCATCTTATTTATGGCGTTTATTGTTTGGGATTTAGCCAAAAAATCTAAAGCGGGGCGCTATGGTACGGCAGTATTATTTTTTGCTTTAGGCCTTGGCGTGCTGGGCTTCTTACTTAAATCTGTAGTTATTATGGTAAAAGGCTTATAACGCCCAATGGCGTTACAGCCTTATTCACTGTCAGTCATTTATAGATGCTTGGGCACCGTAAGCTCACACCACTGTCCTGTTGCTAGATCAGCTAAGTGCCACTCACCCATTTGTACCCGCACCAAGCGCAGAGTCGGCAAGCCTACCGCTGCTGTCATGCGCCGTACTTGGCGATTGCGCCCTTCATAAATAGTCAACTGCAACCATGCAGTAGGGATATGTTTACGCTCGCGTACCGGTGGCGTGCGTGGCCATAACTTAGGCTCATCAATGCGTTCAACCAACGCCGGCGCAGTTAGGCCATCTTTTAACTCAACGCCCTCACGCAAGCGCTGCAGTTGTTCTGCCTGTGGCTCGCCCTCCACTTGCACCCAATACACTTTAGCCAACTTATACTTGGGCTCGGCAATACGCGCCTGCAAACGCCCACTGTTGGTTAGCAAGACCAAGCCCTCGCTGTCGCGATCTAAACGCCCCGCAGGATAGACATCAGTCACAGCCACATAGTCTTTTAAGGTGGCTCGACCCTGCTCATCTGTGAACTGGGTTAAGACGTCATAGGGTTTATTGAGCATCAATAAACGGGGTTGCAGTGGCTCATCGGCTGTGCGTCGTGCGGGGGGGCGTGGCCGACGCGCATTGGCCAGCGATGCAGAAGGTTTCGCACGAGGATTCACTGGTTTTTTCACTGTACAACCTACTCTGTCAGACTGGCAGCAAACTCCGCCAACCAAGGTTCAGCATCACTTTCAGGCGTCACCGATTCACTGGCGTCCAAACGCAGCATATCCTGCAACTCCACCACACCCAACTCCTCATAGAGTTCGCGAATCATCTCGCCTCCTGCACAAAAATCCTCACCATAGCAAGCATCACCCAGAGCAATCACAGCACCGAGCAAACCATGCCACTCGGGTGGCTGATCACGTAAAGCGGCCGCGAGGGGTTGTAAGTCTTCTGGCAGTTCACCCATACCTGTGGTTGACGTCACAAAGAGTAATGCATCAGGCTCTAACGCCACCAGCTCTGAATACGAGATGCGAGCTTGATAAGTGACATTTAATCCAGCTTCAGCCAAGAGTTGCGCCGCATGCTGTGCGACCTCCTCTGCGGCACCAAATACTGTACCTGAAACAATTACCAGATTAATCGTCATATGCTGCTATCACCTTATAAGCAAATTAAGTAAAGATTTTCTTAAACACCTTGAATTCTTTTCATCATAGCAAGAAACACAAAAACTGTAACAAAAGCGATTCACCTAGCGTTTGTAGGTTGTACAAATGATAACTCTAGTATAACTTTATCCGTCCCAAGCACTGTAGCACCCATTGATAAAGGTCATGCTAACTCATGAGCGATAACGCTCCGATTCTACTTACAGGTGCCAGTCAGCGGCTGGGACTGCACTGTGTGCGGCGTTTTTTAGAGGCAGGTCAGCCATTAATTATCAGCTATCGCCAAGAACGCCCCGAGGTCGATGAACTGCGCCAGCTAGGCGTGCAGTGCGTTCAAGCCGACTTTGCCACTGAGCAAGGCGTGCTTAATTTTATCGCACATATCCAAACGCTAACCACCACGCTACGCGCCATTATTCATAATGCCTCACTGTGGCTGGCGGAAGATGGCAGCGATGCCAACGCATTCACACAAATGCTGAATGTGCACCTTATTGCACCTTATCTAATCAATAACCATTGCGCGCCGTTGCTAATGCAATCAGCACATGCTGATATCATTCACATCACCGATGATGTGATTCGTAAAGGCAGCGCCAAACGCATTGCCTACAGCGCAAGTAAAGCGGGACTGGACAATCTGACGCTATCTTTTGCGGCACGTTTTGCGCCGCATATTAAAGTGAATTCACTGGCACCTGCATTGATTATGCTACACCCCGATGATGACGACGATTATCGACGTCGTGCAACGGCTAAATCCGTAATGGGCACCGTGCCTGGACCGGACGTTATTTACCAAAGCCTGCGTTACTTACTTGATACGCCGTATGTGACTGGCACAACCCTTACTGTTAATGGTGGCCGGCATCTCAAATGATGCATGGCTCGGAGAGCTGATAATGTGTGATGATTTAAGCAAGCACTACCATGAAATTCTGGTTGGTTTAGGTGAAAACCCCGAGCGTGAAGGCTTAGTGGATACACCCAAGCGCGCTGCAAAAGCAATGCAATACCTCTGCAACGGCTACGAGAAAAACCTTGATGAAATCGTCAATGGTGCATTATTTGAGTCATCCAGTGATGAAATGGTGATCGTGCGTGACATCGAACTGTATTCGTTGTGCGAGCATCATATGCTGCCCTTTATCGGTAAAGCTCACGTAGCTTATATCCCTACCGGCAAAGTACTGGGCTTATCTAAAGTAGCGCGCATTGTGGATATGTTTGCCCGCCGCCTACAAATCCAAGAAAACCTCACCCGCCAAATTGCTGATGCGGTGCAACAGGTGACTGGCGCAGCTGGGGTTGCCGTAGTGATTGAGGCCAAGCATATGTGCATGATGATGCGCGGCGTGGAAAAACAAAACTCGGTAATGACCTCATCGGCCATGCTGGGCGCCTTTCGCAACTCAGGTAACACCCGTCAAGAATTCTTACAACTGATTCGGAGTCACTGATCTATGGCACGTTTAGAACCGGGCATGGCGCGGATTCGGATTAAAAATCTGCGTTTACGCACCTACATTGGTATCAATGAAGATGAGATTCGTAATAAACAAGATATTTTAATCAACGTCACCCTGTTCTATCCGGCCGAAGACGCGGTGCAGATTAATGACATTAACCATGCCTTAAATTACCGTACCATCACCAAAGAGATTATTCAGTACGTTGAGGAAAATCGCTTTGCCCTGCTCGAACGCCTGACTCAGGATGTACTGGATAGAGTCATGTGCCACGAGCAAGTGCGTTATGCCGAAGTGGAGATTGATAAACCCCATGCGTTGCGTTTTTCTGAATCGGTCTCTATTACTCTCACCGCACACCGAGCCGCATAAAACATGTCATTGGATAGCTTTCTCAGTGCGCTTAAACAGCCAGAGCATCGTTTTGCCGACACGCTGGCCTTTATTGAGACACATTACCACTACAGGCCTTGCGCTTTTGACAATGCTGGATTGCATAACCCTGCTGGCAGCAATCAAGGTTCTTGCAAAATTCTCGGCCTCGCCTTACTTGAGCAACTCAGCACTGAGCAGGCATTATTGGCCTTCGGTGAACACTATACTGCCGTTCTGGCCACACCCAAGGGCACTGAGCATGCCAATATTCGCCAATTGCTTCAGCATGGCTTGGGCGCAGTGAATTTTAGCCAACTGCCCTTACGCCGGCTTGTTGTCTAAGGCCCACTGGTAGAGCGCATTTTTGCGTACACCGGTAATATCCGCCGCTAAGGCCGCCGCACGTTTGGGCGGCAGTTCAGCCATCAACAACAGCAACACGCGCTGCGCCTCCAGCGATACTTCAAGCGCTTCGGCCGGTGCTTGATAACCGGCAACCAAGAGCACACATTCGCCGCGCTGCTGATTGCTATCGGCGGCCACCCAATCATAGAGTTCCTGCAAAGGTAAATCCTTGATGGTTTCAAAGGTTTTGCTTAACTCACGGGCCAATACCGCAGGACGATCTGCACCAAAGACATCACGCATATCAGCGATGCTATCCAGCAAACGGTGCGGCGCTTCATAAAAAATCAAAGTGCGCGGATCATGCTGCACCGCATTCAAACGCGTACAGCGGGCCACTTGTTTAGCAGGTAAAAAGCCTTCAAAAACGAAGCGATCTGAGGGCAAACCGGCCGCCGATAAACCGGCAATTAAGGCACAAGCACCCGGTATCGGCACCACCCGCACTTTGGCCGCGCGCGCTTGACGCACCAAGTGATAACCCGGATCAGAAATCAGTGGTGTCCCCGCATCAGAAATCAACGCAATATCATCACCGACCAATAAGCGCGTGATAAAGCGTCCACCCTCCTCACGCTCATTATGCTCATGGCAGGCAGCTAACGGCGTGCGAATCCCAAAGTGCTGCAATAACCGCGTGGAGTGCCTTGTATCTTCGGCAGCGATCAAACTCACTTCAGCCAAAATACGTAACGCACGTGCGCTAATATCATCAAGGTTACCGATCGGCGTGGCCACCACATACAATGTGCCAAGCTCGCCGGTCTGAGGTGTGGATGCACTCACAAATCACTCCGAAATCACAAAATAAAGCACCATTGTAGCCTGATTTAGCATGACAAGATCGCACCAATGCGCGCGCTTGGGTACAATCAAAGCATTCATTTCACCGTGCCTGGATTGTTTGTCTATGAAAACTCCGTTACGCGTACTTTCAACCCTGTGCTTATCCGCTTTTTTAGTGGCCTGCGCCAGTTCTCCAAACAAAACCTTAGGAGAATTACCGACCACTCAATACAGCGATTTAGATAAGCTGTTACTGCAAGCCAGCCAAAAAAATGATAACCAAGCCTTAAGCTTATATTTGGCGGCAGCAGATCTGGCTTGGCAACAAAATCAAGCCCTGCGCGCGCGTAAAATTTTAGAGAGTATCGACCTTAGCCAAGCTACGCCTGCGCAACAAATCTTTGCCAAAACGTTAGAAGCAGAATTAGCTTTAGCACGCCAACAAGCCAAGCGCGCTTTAAAAGCACTCGAGCATCCAAGCTTTGTCCACTTAAATGAAATGCCCTTGAGTCAGCAAATACGCAGCCAATTGGTCCGCGCGCAAATGTATCAAGATATTGGCCAGCCACTGACGGCTGCCCGTGAGCGTATTTATATTGCGCCCTTGTTAGACGGCCAGCAGGCATTTAACAACCATCAACAAATCTGGGACTTACTTACCAGCCTGCCTCGCGTACAGACAAAGGATACTGGTGAGGCGATCATGGATGGCTGGTTGGCGTTGCTGCGTATCAGCCAAGCCCCTGGCGCACTTGTGCAACAACAAATGAACATCAGCCAGTGGACCCTGCAGAACCCCTCTCATCCAGCCGCCCAGCAGCTGCCTGAAGCACTGGCGCGCTTGCAACAGCTCGAGGCAGACAACATCAACAGCCTCGCTTTGCTACTTCCTTCAAAAGACCCAAACCAAGGGGTGGTAAATGCACTGCGCAATGGTTTTTTTGCGGCGCATTATCTTGCCCAAGCCAGCGGCGAGCACACGCCCACCATCCATATCTATGACAGCAGTAGCATCTCCTCAATGGATGCTTTCTACCAGCAGGCCCTCGCCGATGGTGTCGAGTTAGTGGTAGGCCCGTGGGAAAAAAACCTAGTCACGCAACTGGCCAAGCGCTCACAACTGCCCATTACAACCTTAGCCTTGAACTACGCCGACAGCCAACAGCAGCCGCCTCAACAGCTTTTTCAGTACGGTTTAGCTGCGGAAGATGAAGCCCGTGTCGCCGCTGATCGAGCCTGGGCTGACGGTATGCGACGCGCTGTTGCACTGGTACCCAAAAACGCTTGGGGTGAACGGGTGTTAGCGGCATTCAGCGCGCACTGGCAATCATTAGGCGGAGAACTGCTAGCAACACAGCATATTGATCGTCCAACTGAGCTCGCAGGACAAATCGCTGAACTCTTTCAACTGCGCGCCAGTGAGCAGCGTGCTAAGCAACTGGAAAAAACGCTAGGCACAAAACTAGCAGCGCAGCCTGCGCGACGCCAAGATATTGATTTTATTTTCTTAGCCGCAACACCGCAGCAAGCGCGCCATATTAAACCTACGCTCACCTTTCAGTATGCTGGTGATGTACCGATCTACGCCACATCCGCAGTCAACGCGGGGGCTGTCGAGGTTGACCCAGAGCTCAACGGCTTACAGTTTAGTGAGATGCCTTGGTTTATTGAGTCTGATGACGCCACACGCCAGCACATCACTCACCATTGGCCACAAGCCTTGGGCAGTATGGGCCGTTTTTATGCCATGGGCGCAGACGCCTACCAATTGGCCAACCAGTTACAACAACTCAGCGCCATTCCTAACAGTAGCGCAGTGGGCCTCACCGGTACGCTACAATTAAGCCCTGAGCAACGTATCCAACGCACCTTATACTGGGCACAATTTAGCAACAATAGAATTGAGCAGTTAAAGGGCGTACAGAGTGACTAAGCCACTCAAGATCGGCCAAGCCGTTGAGCGTTATGCTTTAAACTACTTAACTGACGCCGGTTTAAGCACCATAGCGCAAAACTGGTCGTGCCGTTTTGGTGAAATTGATCTAATCATGTTAGAGCGCGATACTGTTGTTTTTGTTGAGGTGCGCTACCGTAAAAGCAACTGCTTCGGCGGCGCCCTAGACAGCATCGACCATCACAAACGTGGCAAACTGCTTAAAACTGCAGAATATTTTTTAAACGAAAACCCAAATTGGTTAGAACATGCCTGCCGCTTTGATGTCATTACTGCACAGCCAAGCAGTGCAGGCCTATTCAAACTTGACTGGATTCAGGATGCATTTGAATCCTAACCCCATTTTTCACAAGGGCTGATCCTATGCAATCGCGTATTAAACAGATGTTTCAAGCCAGCATTGAAACCAAACAACAGGCGTTAACCGTACTGCCACAAGCTATTGAAAACGCTAGTCTGATGATGGTCAGTGCGCTACTCAATGAAGGTAAGATTTTATCCTGCGGTAATGGCGGCTCAGCAGGCGATGCACAGCACTTCTCTTCAGAAATGCTTAATCGTTTTGAGCGCGAGCGCCCCAGTCTTCCAGCTATAGCACTGACGACAGACAGCTCAACCATTACCTCAATCGCCAATGACTACAGCTACGAAGAAATATTTTCTAAGCAGATCCGCGCCCTAGGCCAAGAAGGTGATGTACTGCTGGCTATTTCTACCAGTGGCAACTCAGGCAACGTTGTACAGGCCATTCACGCGGCCCATGACCGCAATATGCATGTTGTCGCATTAACCGGCAGAGACGGCGGACAAATCGCGCCATTACTGCTGCCAGACGATGTCGAAATCCGTGTTCCCTCTAATGTTACCGCGCGCGTACAAGAGGTCCATCTACTGGCAATCCATTGTCTATGTGACTTAATTGACCATCAACTGTTCGGGAGTGAAGAATGATTCGTAAAATCCTTGCCATCACCTTAATCGGCATCGTATTAAGTGGCTGTGGTGCACGTAGTTTCGGCAACAAAATTGATGACCAGTTTATTGCGCCGGAGATCGCACGGGCCATTAAAGATGCGCATATCGATCTTTCCACCAGCACCTCACGTATTGTTGTTATCAGTTACAACGGCATTGTCTTAGTCACTGGGCAAACACCACGCGCAGAGCTCAAAGAACTGGCTGGCAAAGCAGCGCATTCAATAACCAGTGCAAAGAAAATTCATAATGAACTGCAAGTGACAACACCAACCTCAGGCTTGGTGCGCAGTAATGACGGTTTGCTCACTACCAGTATCAAAACTCGCATGCTGTCTTACAACGACGTACCCGCTTCAAAGGTCAAGGTTGTGACTGAGAATGGCGTGGTGTACCTCTTAGGTATTTTGAGCCGTGCTGAAGCCAGTCGCGCTACTGCAGTGGTGCAGGATGTCAACGGCGTACAGAAAATCGTGCGTTTGTTTGAGTATATCGACTAAATCTGCATTGCACAGATTGATATTTAAAAGCCTTTTATAACACTGATTGCTCTGGGCCAAGGGCTCTGCAATCAGTGCCATAAAAGAATAGAACTATTTTATAATGCGTAAGCTCGGACGCCCTGAAGAAGGTGGCTTTGGTGGCTGATCATCAGGGTCTATTGGATCAATGGGCGTCGTTGTGTCGACCGCATGCAGCGCTGCTGGCTGCTCATCAGCGTCACTGACATCCTCGCCTAATACCTCATCATCCTCGCCAAGCTGATCTGAATGAGCATCGAAAAACATGCCCTGCCCATTCTCACGCGCATAAATCGCTAAAATAGCCTCGATAGGCACATATAGAGAAAATGGCGCGCCGGAAAAAAGCGCTTCAAAACTCACAGCCTGATTATCTATTTCAAAATAGCGTACCGCAGCCGGCGCCGTATTGAGCACAATTTGCTCATCCACTGCATAGCCCGGTGGCACTTTGACGTGCGGATAATTTACATCAACCAATATATGCGGCGTGCACTCATTATCAACAATCCATTGGTGCAGTGCGCGCAATATGTAAGGACGACTGGAGTTCATGATTGACTCTCTCCTATTAAGGACGCATCAAGCGCTCAGCCTCAGACAAACTTGCCTGAAAAGCTTCGCGTGCAAAATTCTTATCCATATAGTCGAGCAGTGGCTGTGCAGCCTTGGGTAACTCAATACCTAAAGCAGGCAAACGCCACAGCAACGGCAACAAGTAGCAATCCACTAGACTGAACTCATCACTCATAAAAAACTTCATACTGGCGAACACAGGAGCAACGCCAGTCAGACTTTCGCGCAATTCTTTGCGCGCTTTAGTCCGTGCCGTTTCTTTAGTACGCTTATCCAGAATTAAATCGACTTGCGCACACCAGTCACGCTGCACACGATAAGACAACATTCGTGTATTGGCACGTGCTACAGGGTACACAGGCAACAGTGGTGGGTGTGGATAGCGCTCATCCAGATATTCAAGTATGACTGTTGAATCGTATAAAGCTAAATCGCGATCGACCAAAGTTGGCACTGTCGCATAAGGATTTACCTCAGCCAAATACTCTGGACACTCACCATTTACAACATCCATGATTTCAGCAGTTACTGCCTTCTCCGCCAAAACCAAACGCACACGGTGCGAATATTGGCAGGTAGGATCAGAATAACAGCCCAACTTATTGGGGGCAGACATGCTTACCTCCTCCACTATAAATATACATAAAGCACAAAAACGCACGCGCCCATCAGGGCGCGTGCGTCACTCGATCGTTAGCGCATTATAGGTCAATGCACATCTTTCCAGTATTCACGCTTCAAGAAGTAAGCGAATACAAAGAAGAAAGCAAGGAATAATAACACGTACGTTCCGATACGCTGACTCTTGAGCTTAACAGGATTTGCAGAGTATTCGAGGAAAGTGACAAGATTTTTAATTTTCTCATCAAACTCAACTTCACTTAGCGAGCCTGTTTTAGGCACAACAGTCAATTGATCACAGGCTTCATGGGTCACTGGGACACCGGTCAGCGGATCAAATACTTTTTTACCTTCTTCCTCAATCTGTACCTGCTTGCAACCAATTACTTGGCGACCTTGCAAGCCAGCTAACACGTTAGGCATACCAACCAACGGGAAGACTTTGTTATTGACGCCATACGGACGTGTTGGATCTTCATAGAATGTACGCATATAAGTGTACAACCAATCCGCTCCACGCACACGCGCAACTAAAGTCAAGTCAGGTGGTGCAACACCCAACCAAACTTTGGCATCAGCGGCCGTCATACTCGACGTCATATGATCGCCAAACTTAGCATCGGTTAAGACCAAGTTTTCCATCATTAACGCTTCACTGATCCCCAGATCATTCGCGACACGCTCATAGCGCTGGAACTTAGCGCCATGACAACCCATGCAATAGTTCACAAAAGTTTTCGCGCCATCTTGCATAGCCGCTTTATCAGTCAGATCAATTGAGACGCTATCCAAAGGATACTCGCCAGCCGCAGCAAATCCAAACATAGGGATTGCAGCCAAAATTAACGCAGCAATTTGCTTTTTCATTAGCCAGTCACCCTTTCCGGAACCGGTTTAGTCTTCTCCATTCTGGTATAAAAAGGCATCAGAATAAAGTAAGCGAAGTAAAGAACAGTACAGATTCGTGCAACCAGTGTGCGCTCAGGCGTCGGTGCTAATACACCTAACACGCCAAGAATCACAAAGCAGATGCAGAATACTAATAACCAAGTTTTGCTAATCCAACCTTTGTAACGCATCGATTTGACTGGACTACGGTCCAACCAAGGCAATACAAATAAAGCTGCGATCGAACCACCCATCGCGACAACACCCATTAATTTATCAGGTACTGCACGCAAAATAGCGTAGAACGGGGTGAAATACCAAACGGGGGCAATATGCAGAGGTGTTTTTAGTGCGTTCGCTTGCTCAAAGTTCGGCTTCTCAAGGAAGTATCCGCCCATTTCGGGGAAGAAGAACACAATAAAGCAGAACACAAACAAGAACACCACAACACCAACGATATCTTTAACTGTGTAGTACGGATGGAAAGGAATACCGTCTAAAGGAATACCATTTTCATCTTTATGTTTTTTGATATCAACGCCATCAGGGTTGTTAGAACCCACTTCATGCAAGGCCAGGATGTGCAAGACAACCAAGGCAAGCAAAACAATAGGTACAGCTACAACGTGCAGCGCAAAGAAGCGGTTGAGCGTGATACCTGAGATCAGATAGTCACCACGAATCCACTCAGTCAAGTCAGCACCGATCACTGGAATCGCACCGAACAGTGAAATAATCACCTGTGCGCCCCAATACGACATTTGGCCCCATGGCAATAAGTAGCCCATGAACGCCTCAGCCATCAGCGCTAAGTAGATTAACATACCGAAGACCCAGACTAACTCTCGAGGCTTCTGGTATGAGCCGTAGAGCAAGCCACGGAACATATGCATGTAAACTACGATAAAGAACGCTGAAGCACCAGTAGAGTGCAGGTAGCGCAGGATCCAACCGTACTCGACATCACGCATGATGTACTCAACAGAGGCAAACGCACCCTCTGCTGAAGGCTCATAGCTCATGGTCAGCCAAATACCAGTAAGTAACTGATTGACCAGCACTAAGAGTGCCAGTGAGCCAAAGAAGTAATAGAAGTTAAAGTTTTTTGGTGCGTAATACTTTGATAAATGGTCTTCCCACATCTTGGTGGCAGGGAAGCGGGCATCCACCCATTCCATAAATTTACTCATCAGACCGCTCCCTCATCAACACCAATAATGACGATACTATCCGTCTCATACGAATGTGGAGGCACGAGCAGATTCAGCGGTGCGGGCTGTGCTTTGTACACACGCCCAGCCAAGTCATAGCGCGAACCATGACATGCGCAGAAATAACCACCGACCCACTCAGGTCCCAAGTCTGCTGGTGCAACTTCTGGCCTAAAGGTTGGTGCGCAACCCAAGTGTGTACATACACCTAGGACAAGCAGCACCTCAGGCTTGATGGAGCGCATAGAGGCATCTACATAGGTAGGCTGCTCTGATTGTTTAGACTCCGGATCAGCCAGTTGGGCTTCAATTTTTTTCAGCCCTTGCATAATTTCCGGTGTACGGTGCAGAACAAATACAGGCTGACCACGCCACTCAGCAACAATCTGCTGACCTGGCTCAATTTTACCTATATTAACTCGCACCGGTGCTCCCGCGGCTTTCGCCCTAGCACTAGGGGCCCAAGACCCCAAGAACGGGATCGCAGCCCCTGCCGCTCCAGCTGCACCCACCACAGAGGTGGCTGCCACTAGAAAGCGACGTCGGCCCGCATTCACGCCGTCATTGCTCATTAAGTCGTCTCCCATCAGCTATGTGACCTGTTGTCAGGCCTTGTAATATGAAAAAAGCTACTTACGTTCTTGATTGTAACAAATGGTAAAGAAAAGGCGCCTTCTTGACAAGTTGTCACAGGCTACAATTCACTAAACAGCTGCCAAACCACAACAACAGGCAAGCGACAAATTGTCGCAGAGTATTTTAGATACAAAAAACGCCCTGATTCCTTGCGGAAACGGGCGTTTTTCTGCAGCAAGTATCGATCAGCGCTTAGAGTACTGAGGACGCTTACGTGCTTTACGTAGACCAACTTTCTTACGCTCAACTTCACGAGCATCACGCGTAACAAAGCCAGCTTTACGTAATTCAGGACGTAAAGACTCATCATAATCCATCAAAGCACGAGTAATGCCGTGACGAATAGCACCCGCCTGACCACTTGCACCACCACCAGCAACGGTGATCATGATGTCAAACTTTTCCAGATTATCTGTTAACTCAAGTGGCTGACGAACCATCATTCGTGCAGTCTCACGAGCAAAGAAATTCTCTAGCGTGCGATTGTTAATAGAAATACTACCTGTACCCGGACGTAAAAAAACGCGTGCGGTTGCAGTCTTGCGACGGCCTGTGCCGTAATTTTGAGTCGCCGACATAATCAACTATCCCGTTAAATCTTAAGTTCTTGGGGCTGCTGTGCAGCGTGCGGGTGGTTAGTACCTGCATACACTTTCAGCTTGCGATACATGTCGCGGCCCAGCGGATTTCTTGGAAGCATACCTTTTACCGCAGCTTCAAGAACACGTTCAGGTGCTTTCTCAATCAATTTCTCAAAACTGATTTCCTTGATACCGCCAGGAAAACCAGTGTGTGAGTAATAGATTTTGTCTGATGTTTTCTTACCAGTCACACGAACCTGTTCAGCATTGATAACAACGATGTAATCGCCAGTGTCAACGTGCGGAGTATACTCAGGCTTATGCTTACCGCGCAAACGGCTGGCAATTTCAGTGGCCAAACGACCCAGGGTCTGGCCTGCAGCGTCGACGACATACCAGTCGCGCTGTACAGTTTCATTTTTTGCTGTAAAAGTTTTCATTGCTATGGCCTCAGGGCCGTCTTCAAAATAGACGGCAAATCCTAATGAATAGTATTGTCTTTGACAAGTCAAAGTAAGCTCATATGACAGACGCTACTTAGGGGCTCGGGTCTATCACGTCTGCTATGGCTTCAAATTCGGCAAATTCGCATCATTTTACCTTCTGTCTTGTATTTGGCTAGGCATTGCCAACAAAACAGCCGCGTAATTATGACTGCTGGTGAGAAAATTGCAACCGCTTAATGCCTTGCTGATGCATTAGGACGGATATTTATCGCTAAATTTCATTAACGCCAAATGTCGACCTTAACGGGCCAGCGCTACAAGTGCCTATTTCTTAAGGCTGATGTATTGTAAGTATGCACTAAAAACATACGATCGTCTTAGCCACTAGCTTTACCTCTGGTGCATGGGTCTATAATGAGATGGCACTCATTTGTGGAGCCATCATGTACATTCCGCCATTATTTTCTGCTTTACGACAAACCTTTGCCGCTGGTTACACGCTAAAAGTCTTACGTGGCGATATTAGCGCAGGTTTAACTGTCGGCATTATCGCTATCCCTCTTGCCATGGCCTTAGCTATCGCCGTGGGGGTTCCGCCGCAGCATGGCCTCTATACCGTTCTGATTGGCGGCTCGGTCATCGCCTTAACCGGCGGTTCACGCTTTAACGTCTCCGGCCCAACCGCGGCCTTTGTCGTTATTCTACTGCCAATCACCCAACAGTTCGGGGTCGCTGGCTTATTGCTCTGTACCGCGATGGCAGGTGTGATTTTAATTGCCATGGGCGTGTTACGTGCCGGTGCTCTGCTGCAATTTATTCCCTACCCGGTCACCTTGGGTTTTACTGCCGGTATCGGTATTGTGATTGCCACCCTGCAAATTAAAGATGCCTTTGGTTTAAGTAATATTGAACCGGCAGCCAACTATGTCGAACAAATCGGCGCGCTAGCGCATGCTATGCCAAGTATTCAACTGGGCGACACACTGGTTGCAGCAATCACACTGCTAGTTCTAATTATCTGGCCACGTTTTGTGCCAAAAATTCCTGGGCACTTAGTGGCTTTAGCAGTCGGTAGCTTTATTGGTCTAGCCTTAAACAATGCGGACATTTCTGTAGCAACGATAGGTGACAGGTTCAGCTATAGCGTTGACGGTGTCAGTCACCCAGGTATCCCTCCATTTCTGCCCTCTTTTATGTGGCCTTGGGAGTTTTCCGGCCCCAGTGGGGCACCGCTGGTCCTGTCTTTTGAATTGATTCGCCAACTGCTCGCCCCAGCTTTTGCCATTGCCATGCTGGGTGCAATTGAATCATTGCTCTGCGCAGTAGTAGCAGACGGTATGGCGGGCACTAAGCACGACCCAAACGGTGAACTATTGGGCCAAGGTATTGGTAATATTCTGGCGCCGATGTTTGGCGGGATTACCGCTACAGCGGCTATTGCTCGAAGCGCAGCCAACGTTCGTGCCGGTGCGTTCTCACCCATTGCCGCCATTATTCATGCTGGTGTGGTACTGCTCGCGGTAGTCTTTTTAGCCCCAATGTTCAGCCATTTACCCATGGCCGCACTCGCTGCACTGTTGTTAATGGTGGCGTGGAATATGAGTGAGCCCAAGCATGTCATACACACTTTGCGCATTTCGCCACGCAATGACGTCCTTATTCTCCTGACCTGTCTATCATTGACCGTGCTGTTTGATATGGTGCTGGCAGTCGGCGTTGGCTTACTCTTAGCCGCGGGCTTATTTATCAAAAGCATGAGCGATTTAACCGATACAACCAGCGTCTCATCGGATGATCACGATATGCCTGACCTGCCTGCTTCGGTCAGTGTTTATGCGATCCGTGGGCCCTTATTTTTTGGTGCTGCGGAAAAAGCCTTAAGCGTATTGCGCAAATTCAACCCTGAAATACGTGTCGTTATTATTGATCTACGCGCAGTACCTATGCTGGATATGACGGCTCTCGCCGCGCTCAGCAATGTGCTGAACGACTATCAAAAGAATGATATTGGCATTATATTTCTTGGCACTTCCGCTAAGGTTCGCCACAAAATGCGTCGTGCGGGTATCCGCTTAGAACATAACAAGCTGACCTATGTCAGCAACTACACAATGGCGCAAATACGCGCGCAAAGTTGGTTGGATGCCGAATCTCAGCCGCACGATGCAGCGCCGAGCGTATCACCTTAATCCACAGCGCAGGGCGCTAGCAGTACAACTGCAGCGCCCTGAATATTCATGGTAAACTTGATCTTATGAATACATACACCTCTCGCCCTTCTGTACTGTGCTTATCAGGTCACGACCCCGTCGGTGGTGCAGGACTGCAAGCCGATATTGAAGCGTTAATCGCCCAAGGCTGTCACGCTACGCCAGTAATTACAGCGCTGACCATTCAAGATACTGTGAATGTCAGTGACTTTAAAATCCTTGATCATGACTGGGTCATGGCGCAAGCGCAGGCGATTTTGCAAGATATGCCTGTCTTTGCAATTAAACTGGGCATGCTCGGCTCGCTGGCGATGGTTGATACTGTCGCGCACATTATCCGGCAGTTGCCTGAAATCCCTTTTGTCTGTGACCCCGTGCTACGTGCCGGTGGCGGTGGCGCCTTAGGTAAAGATGAGGTTGGCTACGCCTTGCGCACAACATTAATGCCTCTGGCCACTATTGTTACACCAAATCTGCCAGAAGCACGCATTCTTGCCGAGTTACCCCAAGGCAGCGCTGAAGAATGTGCAGCAGTGCTACTCAAGCATTGCCAAAACCTACTGATTACCGGCGGGCACGGAGATGAAAGCCAAGTACACAACCGTTTATATTGTGCCGACGGCAGCAGCCACACCTTTACCTGCGCACGCTTACCCGGTGAATACCATGGCTCGGGCTGCACCTTAGCCAGTACCCTAGCGGGTCGCCTCGCGTTAGGCGAGGAATTAGTCAGCGCCGTTGAGAGTGCGCTGAACTATACCTGGCGCACTTTGCGTGATGCTGAAGCACCTGGTCGCGGTCAATATATTCCGCGCCGCTTGCCCTTAGATTTCTGCCGCCCATGAGCACAAAACTTGCGTTATTACGCGGCTTATATGCCATTACCGACTCCGAGCTTTTAGCCGATGGACGCTTGCTGCCTTATTGCGAGGCGGCACTGCGTGGCGGCGCAAAAATTTTGCAATACCGTGATAAATCCACCGATACGGCGCGTCGTCTGCATGAAGCTCAGGCCTTGCAAGCACTGTGCCAAAACTACGGCGCACGTCTGATTATCAACGATGATCTTCGTTTGGCGGTTGAACTGGGCGCTGATTTACATCTCGGCCAAGAAGACGGCAGCCTGCTGCAGGCTCGTCAGCAACTTGGCCCGGAAGCGATTATCGGTGCGACTTGCCATGCGCAGCTCGCCTTAGCCGAACACGCCGTGGCACAGGGCGCGGACTATATTGCTTTTGGCCGTTTTTATAACTCACACACCAAACCCGGCAGCGTGTTAGCCAGCACCGAACTGCTCAAGCAAGCACAACCCTTGCACTGCCCCATTGTTGCCATTGGCGGCATTACCTTAGCCAACGCTAGCCTATTGATTGAACATGGCGCAGCAATGCTTGCGGTCATTCATGGATTATTTGCAGCCGATTCTGCGGCGGTAGTCGAACAACGTGCACGTGCGTTTAGTGCACTTTTTACTGATTAATTTTTGCAGCGACAGGCTCACTGCTTTTTTAAATGAGGTTTTTAATGTCACGTTCAGCATCTCTTTTTGAACAAGCCCAGCAGCATATTCCAGGTGGCGTCAACTCCCCAGTACGTGCTTTCGCAGGCGTAGGCGGCACCCCCCTATTCTTTAAACATGCCGCCGGCGCTTATGTAGTTGATGAAGACGATAAGCGTTATGTGGATTATGTTGGCTCATGGGGCCCGATGATTCTTGGCCACAGCCACCCTGATGTCCTTGATGCCGTACGTGCCCAGTTAGAGCACGGCTTATCTTACGGCGCACCGACAGCGCTCGAAGTTGAGATGGCTGATTTAGTCTGCAGCTTAGTGCCGTCCATGGATATGGTGCGTATGACCAGCTCCGGCACCGAAGCGACCATGAGCGCGATTCGCTTGGCACGTGGCTACACCGGCCGCGATAGTATTATTAAATTTGAAGGTTGCTACCACGGCCACTCTGACAGCTTACTGGTTAAAGCCGGTTCAGGCGCATTGACCTTAGGTGTACCCAGCTCACCCGGCGTACCGGCTGCCTTTGCTAAACATACGATCACCCTGCCCTTCAATGATATTGATGCAGTGACCACCTACCTTGCTGAGCACGGCGCTGAGATCGCTTGTATTATCGTGGAACCGGTTGCTGGCAATATGAACTGTGTGCCGCCGGTACCTGGCTTTTTAGAAGGTTTGCGCGAGCAGTGTGATAAACACGGCGTAGTGCTGATTCTTGACGAAGTGATGACCGGTTTTCGTGTATCACTCGGTGGTGCGCAAGGCTTGTACGGCATCACCCCAGATCTATCCACCTTCGGCAAAATTATTGGCGGTGGTATGCCAGTGGGCTGCTTCGGCGGTAAAAAGGAAATCATGTCGCAGATTGCGCCATTGGGCCCTGTCTACCAAGCCGGTACTTTGTCAGGCAATCCATTGGCCATGGCAGCGGGCTTAACCACGTTGAAGCTGATCAGCCGTCCGGGTTTCCACGACGAGCTGACTGATTACACCACCCGTATGCTGCAAGGTTTACAGGAGCGTGCTGACGCTGCTGGCATTCCATTTACCACCACGCAAGCCGGCGGGATGTTTGGTCTGTACTTTACTGAGCGTAAGAGCATTACCAGCTTTGAAGATGCCACCAGCAGCAATCTTGAGCACTTCAAACAGTTCTTCCATCTGATGTTGGAAGGTGGCGTGTACTTGGCACCCAGTGCTTTTGAAGCCGGTTTCACCTCAATCGCGCTGGGTGACACTGAATTAAAAATTACTTTAGATGCGGCTGAACATGCGTTTGCCAAAATGAAAGGCTAAGCGCTCGCACGGTGCATTAAAAACGCCCGTTAATTCGGGCGTTTTTAATAGCGTCACATCTGTATTTAACACAAAGTGGAATGCATCCAATATGCGTCATTAAACATGAGTAACTGCATCACCCTGCGTTTTGTTGTAAACGTGCAAAAACACCATACTGAATAAGCACCTCGCACACCTATTAATAAACGCGCGCCTTACTCATCAAAACGCTTAAGCAAATCTGGCAACTGCGAAATTTGGCTGATCTGCGCATCAGGCTCATGCTCACCACTCCAATCCTTATGATCCGGATTAAACCAAATAGTACGCATACCCACTTGCTGTGCGCCAAAAATATCATCCTGTGGATGATCACCAATATGAATACTGCGCGTCGGCTCAACTTGCGCACGCGCTAAAGCAGCTAAAAACACTTGCGGCTCAGGTTTAGCCACGCCGAGCATGTCGGCATTCAGCGCAAAAGAAAAATACTCGCCCAAACCAACACGACGTATATCGGCATTACCATTGCTCAAGGCACCCAGCATATAGCGACTGCGCAAATACTCTAAAGTAGGTAAAACATCAGCAAACAATTCAACGTTTTGCCGCGCCGCGAGAAACACCTGGAAGGCGTGCTCAGCAATCTCTTGCGCCTCACGCCGCGCATAACCTGATTGCAATAAAGCGCGTAACAACACTTGATAACGCAGCTCGCTGACACGTCGATCCAGCTCAGGCTGCTGCTCTACCACTTCGCCACGTAACTGTTGCAAACGCTCCGGCGTCAGCGCCTCTAAGCGCGCGGCATGAGCTAACAGCCAAGCACGTAACGCATCGTCCGCAGCGATGATCACAGGTTTAACCGACCATAGGGTGTCGTCTAAATCAAAGGTAATTAAGCCAATACTCATTCTGTTGGTTTACGCCTCGCGCGTGGGTGAGCTTGATCATAAACTTGGGCTAAATGCTGAAAATCAAGGTGCGTATAAATTTGTGTAGTACTGATATCCGTATGCCCCAGTAATTCTTGCACAGCACGTAAATCATGGGATGACTCAAGGATATGACTGGCAAAAGAATGCCTTAACATATGCGGATGCAGATGCTGACCCAGCTCACGCGCGCCCGCTTGACGCACTCGCTCACGCACCAATTGCGGACTCATACGTCGCCCACGCACGCCAATAAATAAAGCTTGATCATGGGATTGAACCTGATCACGTACAGTCAGCCAGTGCTGCACAGCGGCAATCGCTTTACTGCCGACGGGGAGCAAGCGCTGTTTATTACCTTTACCCAGCACTAAGACCAAGCCTTGTGCTAAATCGATATCAGCACGATTTAAGCCGACCAACTCCGACAGGCGCAAACCCGAGGAGTACAACAACTCTAAAATAGCATGGTCACGGCAGGCAGAAAAATCATCAGCGACCGGACTGTCCAGCAACTGCTGGGCGCGATCGACATCGAGGACTTTAGGTAGTTTACGAGGCCCTTTTGGCGGCCTAATCCCTGCGGCAGGATCGTGCTGACATAGCCCTTCGCGCACTAAGTAGGCATATAAACCACGTACTGCAGACAATAAGCGCGCAATGCTGCGCCCAGACAAACCGCCTTTATGCAGCTGAGCCACCAGCTGCCGCACATGCGCAACCTGCAACTCACCCCAAGTATCGACATGCTGTTGCTGGGTGAAATCCAACACTTTAGCCAAGTCACTGTGATAAGCACTTAAAGTATGCGCAGAGACTTGGCGCTCAGACTGCAAATACTCAATGTAAGCCGCTAGCTGAAGCTGCATGCTGCACCCCACACAATAAGCATTTATTTCACCGCACGTAATGCTGCCAACATGGCCGGTAATAAACGCGCCAGAACATCGGCGAGATAACTTAAGAATAAGGTATCAACCGAGTGACTGTAGTGCTGAGGATCACTACTGCCCACCGCCAGCACACCTTGCAGGCCTTGGTGTTCAAGCACTACCACCGCTGCCGACTTGATCTGCTCCGCCTGTTCTTGACCAAATAAGAACACCAGTTCTTTAGGACGCAAGACGCCACACAGCGCTTTAGCACCGCCCAGCACACCGGCAATATTCTGCTGTGCAGATTTTAAGGTTTGACTGCGGCCAGCACCCACTGACTGCTCACTAAACAGGGTCAAGCCGACAAAAGGTACGCCAAACGAATGACGTAAGCTGTCATCTACCACCCCAACCAACTCATCGAGGGTCTGCGCATCCAGCATTTCTAAAACAAGACGCTTGGTTTTATCAAATAGACGGCCATTATCGCGCGCCATATCCAGCAAATGGGTTAAGCGCTTGCTCAGATCGCTGTTGCGTTCACGCAAGAGCGCTATCTGCCGCTCCACCAAAGAAATTGAATCACCGCGCTGATGCGGAATACGCAACTGCGCCAGCAACGCATCCTGAGTCACAAAAAACTCAGGATGCGCGCTTAAATAAGCCACCACTTGCTCTTCAGCCACGGCCGGCTTTACCTGCTGCTTCTTGCTCATAAACGAACCTGCCCTTCATAAATACGAGTTGCCGAGCCGGTAAACTGTAGATAGCGCTCAGTGTCTAAGCACTGCAACCAGGCCCTGGTTTTGCCATCGGTAAATGCAATATGCACCTGTTGATTGACCCAGCCTTGCGCCATTGCCGATACAGCAATAGCACATAAAGCCGGATGAAAACTATCAACAGCACCCACCCCCAGCTGCCAAATCAGCACACTCAGATTATGACTGTCTTGCACCTGCACCGCGCTAACAGTAGTGCCGCGCGGTAAACACGTATGCCGTTCGAGATAGTCAGCTAACGCGGCCATCGGCACTTGGCTCAGATCAGACACCTGCAGCACCGCATGCAACCCATGGCTCGACAACATACTAAACCCATTAGCCAATAGCCAAGAAGATTGCCCTTGCTGCTCAATAAAGCCACGCGGCAAGGCAATAGGATCGGTCAAAGTATCCGGCCGCTCCAGCGGCACAGACACCGAACCATCCGTATGCACCTGCACGTCAATCACCGCATGGCGCAGCTCAACGCGCATCTGCGCTTTAGAGATCAGGCGTTTATCGGCAACCAAGCGCGCCACACAGCATAGATCACTGGCCAACCAATCAACCTCGGCACCGTCCTGATCAAACATGCGGCAACTAAAGTCAACATCGGGATGCTGTGGCACCTCAATCAACGCCAAACGCCGAAAACCCACACCCGTACGCCGATCACTCCACGCGCGGACATGCTGCGGCTGGATATACGCGTGCTGACTGATTAAATCCAGCACCATTAAATCATTGCCCACGCCATGCATTTTGGTAAAACGCAAGAGCATGTTATGACTCCGGCAGTAGGCTTTCGAGGGCGTACAATTCTTCAATGGTTTCACGCCGACGTACCAAGTACGCCTGCTCGCCATCCACAAGCACTTCAGCAGCGCGGCCGCGACTGTTGTAATTGGAACTCATCACAAAACCGTACGCACCCGCGGAGCATAAGGCCAGTAAATCGCCTTCAGCTAAGGCCATATCACGCTCTTTAGCTAAGAAGTCCCCAGTCTCGCAGACAGGCCCAACAATGTCATAACAACGTGTCGTACCACTACGTGGCTGTACCGCTTGCACATCCATCCAGGCTTGATACAAGGCCGGACGCAGCATGTCATTCATCGCCGCATCAACAATGGCAAAATCTTTATATTCGGTATGCTTAAGGTATTCCACCTGCATCAGCAACACACCAGCATTGGCCACAATATAGCGACCCGGCTCAAACACCAAAGCCAGCTGACGGCCCGCAACACGCTCACGCACCGCCGCCATATAGTCACCCGCACAAGGCGGCTGCTCATCTTGATAGCGCACACCTAAGCCGCCGCCCAAATCCAAGTGACGGATCGCAATGCCATTCTCAGCCAAACGATCAACCAACAATAAGACCCGATCCAGCGCATCTAGAAAAGGCGTCAATGAGGTTAATTGCGAACCAATATGGCAATCCACCCCTTTGATGTCAATATGACTCAAAGTGGCCGCATGCTGATAGACCGACTCGGCAATATTGATATCAATACCAAATTTATTGTCTTTTAGACCGGTCGAAATATATGGATGAGTACCAGCATCCACATCGGGATTCACGCGCAGAGAAACCGGCGCCAGCACGCCCATGTGTGCTGCAACATCTTGCAGACGATCCAGCTCATCAACCGACTCAACGTTAAAGCAATGCACACCCACTTCCAGTGCGCGCTGCATTTCTTCGCGAGTTTTGCCAACCCCCGAAAACACTATTTTCTCAGGTAAGCCCCCGGCAGCCAGGACCCGCTCTAATTCGCCAAGCGACACAATGTCAAAGCCTGCACCCAAGCGTGCTAAAACATTTAACACGGCAAGATTAGAATTGGCTTTTACGGCAAAACAAACCAAATGCTCAACACCTTGTAAAGCATCAGCATAGCTGCGGTATTGTGCTTCAATATGTGCCCGTGAATAAACATAGGTGGGCGTGCCAAACTGCTGTGCAATTGCCGTCAAGGCAACATTCTCTGCATGTAATTCAGCGTTTTTATAGGTAAATGCTTGCATGTTCGCCCCCATTAGAGTTCATAACGATCTTTACGGTGTTCATGCGCAGCTTTTTCATCATCCGGATGATAGAGCGGACCTTTTTGACCACAAGCCGTTAAGCCCAACAGCATCACCGATAACATAAGAAACGGAAGCAGAATACGCTTCATAATAAACCCTTCGTCAAAACCATGAATGCCATGAGTATACCGACCCCTCATAATCTTGCCTATGCGCGCAATAGACTGACGCACTAGGATAGTCATGAAAAAGACGTATTATTACCCATCTCATTGACCCATTTTCTGCACATTCCTCTGTTTAGCCATGCAAAAATATAAAGGAGCTCTCCATGAGCCTAAGTAATCACCAGTTCCATGACCTTGTCGATGCCACACAACGTAACCTAGAAGATATTATTGACGCCAACGATGCTGACATTGATCTTGAAAATAGCGCCGGTATTTTGACCCTGACCTTCGAAAATCAGCACCAACTGATTTTAAGCCGCCAAGAGCCTCTCAAACAGTTATGGTTGGCCGACCGTAGCGGTGGTTTTCATTTTGATTATGATAGCGAACGGAGCCTCTGGCACTGTGCCAGCACTCAACAAACATTAGCGCAAATGCTCAGCACGATTTTGCTGGCACACACGCAGCACACCTTTGACTTAAATAGCCTGTAAGCGAGACATCGCCCTAGCGATTGTTTCTGCGCCGATGCTTGCTTATTTAGATAGCTGTGATACGTTGCATACATGCGCTGTAAAGAATAAACAGCACCTCAAAACCTCGTCTTTCGGCGGGGTTTTGTCTTTTTTGATTTTGAGTTAAGCCCTAGGAGGGCCACAAAGACCATGAGCAACAAACCCGCGATCACCGTCACTCGTTTAGATATGCAACGCCTTGAGCAGATGCTCGACAATCTAGCCGACTATGATGCAGCAGCCGAAGCCTTAGAAGCAGAACTTGCCCGCGCGAATTTTGTTGGTCATACAGAAATCGCCAATAATATCGTCACCATGAACTCCAAAGCCCACTTCTATGAGGACTGCAGCGCAAAGGACTACCAGTTAACTCTGGCCTACCCTGAGCAAGGCGGTAAGGATGGACATGTTTCGATTTTGGCACCTATTGGCATGGCGCTACTCGGCCTTAGTGTAGGACAAAGCATCGATTGGCAAACGCCAAAAGGCAAAACACTAAAATTAACCTTAAAGCATGTTGAGTATCAGCCCGAAGCGCACGGCGAATTCACCCTATAAACACATATGGGCATTATGTTAACGTTAACTGTCTCGGCAAAACGCCTGATTTAAACGCTAAGCGACTCTCGTCTCACCCGGTAAAATGTGCAGGCTTTATTGCTTACCCTGTGCGCCTCAACTCGACTGTCAGTAAACGCTTGAGCCAACAATTGCTCAAGGCGTCGAACCAACAAGTCGGGTTGAGCACCAGAAAAACAGCCCATATGGACGTGTAACTCAGCATTGTGCTCAGCGCAGTGATTAAACAATTGAGTCAAACTCTGCTGCACAGCTGCCTCACCACTCACCTGACTGACCGTCAGTTCGTTCCAGCTGTTTAAGACAACCTGATCAATACTCAGATGTGTCCTTTCAGTCAGCCCTGAGCCACTAAAAGCTGCTCTCGGTTCGCTGATTTTATTCTGATACACTGGGCTGCACTGCGGCGCGGGATCACCAGTAAGATTAACCAGTAATAAAACAGTCACTGGATAACTACGAAGCAATAATATGTCCTCAGTCACCGCCGGCAGTGGCAAGGGCAGCACGCGGCGCAAACGGCTAAGGATGGCATATAACTCGCGCACACTTAACCCACTGTCAGACGCCTCGCAATGCAACTGCGTCGAATCATCTATCACACCATTTAAATACGCCCAAACCAGTATAGACAACAGTGTTTGGTGGCGCTGAAGCGGTGTCTGTGCGTGCCACTCTTGGCCATCTAAACGGCCACGAAACACCCCCCAACTCGCCTGCTCAAAGGCGTACTCTGTAGACCGCACAAAGGTTAAGGTCGGCTCGGATAAGTCAGGTGCAATGCCGGGATCAAGGTACTCAATCTTGTCTTTGGTATGCGCAAAAGCCGCATATAAGCGATGCCACAGCACTGTTAAATCACGGCTAGGCTGCACCTGTTGAGGCGCCTGCCTCTGTTGTGACAACTGCGTTAAACACCGGTAGCTGTAGATCAGCTCATGCACCAATACGCAGCGTTCTTGTTGTACCTGTAAGACCTTCCACTGCGGACGGCGATCAAGATCGCTGAGCAACACTAGGTGCCAGCCCCAGGTATCGGTCAGTTGTTCGAGTAGCCTGCGCCGCCAGCTACTCGAACCCGGCAAGCGCCCCTGCGTTAAACGCTTGCCCACCTTAAGATAAAAGCAGCGGCGTACCACTTCTAAGCGTCCCAGTTCATGACGCTCAAGCAAGTAAGCTTCGAGTCGCCGATAGAGCATTACATAGGCATCCAACTCATCCAAATTCAGCTGATTGGCATAAATAGCACGCTTGAAGCTCAAGCTTAGACACTCAATCTGTGGCTGCTCGGTGGCATACACTTCAAGCAGTAATAACTTCAGCAAAGATTTGTACGGCGACTCAATGCCTTTATACAACTGCCATACCCCTGCACTGATAAATTCACCACTGGGGATATGCGCCAAGCCACCTAAATCAATCACCTCGTCATCTCGCACGTAACGCTTGGCGAATAAAATAGCGCAATAGTCTTGGTAACGATGCTCTTCGTCAGCCGGTACCAACCACCACAAAAGTGTGCGCCCAGCCAACCATAAGGCCGTGCGATAAAACTCATCCAAGAGCAAGTAGTGCTGAGTGCTACCACAATCATCGATGCTGAGTGTTCGATGGCTGGATTGGCCGCGGGCAAACTGCTGGGGCTCAATTAAAAACAGACTCATTTTTGCCCCACAACTCGCCGCCCAGTCCTGCAATAGATCGCATTTTTTGCGCAGACTCTGCAACTCTGTGGGCGTTAAAGCAGCGCTATGGCATAACCAAAAATCCATATCACTGTCTTCAGCATAGGCGACAGAGCCTAAGCTACCCATCAAAAACAACCCATGCAAAGGCTGTGCAGCCTGATTAGCGCGCGATGCTTGATAAGTAAAGGAAGGGGCAAAAAACTGCGCATATTGAACTAAATCAGCGCTGGGCTGATACGCACTTAAACCGGCAGGCGTGCGGCTGGAGACATAGCCGGGTAACAGTGGATGATTGAGATGCAGCAATAGAGGCAATAAACGCAGCACCGATTGCTGGTGCTGCGACAACACTAAATAAGCTCGCTGTAAGCGATCATGGTTGACGCTTAAAAAACGCTGACGCACACGATACAGGTCTTGATCATCAATACCTGTATCACTATCCAAGCGGATCTCAACCATGACCTCTCAAACTGCTTTAGTTTGCCTCTAGAACAGTTAGCACAGCTTGCGCATGTGCAGCAGTTTCAAGACCCAGGCTGGTTAAGTAACCGCCATCGTCTTGGCTGATAAGGCCTTTTTCAAATAAACGCTGAACAGCAGCAACACGCTCAGCTCCAGCACTGCTATGTACTTTAATGCCTTCTAGTGTGCTATCTAAATTGTATAAGCATAACACTTCGAGTTCCGCGACAATCTCAGGGGTCCAAGACATAATCTACTCCACCTATTTATTAGGTAATAAAGGACTTGCGTAACAACGCCCATGCATTTTAAGGCGCATCAGGCAGCTGCGGTAATGCACGTAATGCGCGCTCATAAGCAACCAAATCAAAAGGCTGCTCCGTCTTTAACATGTCACTAATTTGCCACGCCAAAACCTGCGCCATCATCTGCACAGCGTCTTCGCGTGTATGTCCGACTAATGTCAGCTTATTCAGTACCGCTTGTACTGCTGGCGGCTGTTGTGCAACCAACTGATTTTCAATGGCATCCATCAGCTTTTCTTCAACAAACTGATCTTCAGCGTCTTCATCAACGGCATCATCGACAGCCGACACTCGAGTATCGGGCTGCGCTTCAGGCGCGACAGACGCGGACTGATCACTATCACCAACCGGCACCCCACCTTCATCAAGCTGACACAGCATACAATCATCTGCATCACCTTGGTTGGTTTCCACATAACGTACCTTGCGACTGGCTGAAGCGCGATCCGCCGATACTTGAAAACGCACATCTCTCGGTTTATCCGTCACGCTAACCTCCAAAAACACTTGATCCATTCAGTCGCAAACACGCTGCACTTAGCGACTGGCCAATAATTCACGACCATGTTGCACTGCCGCACGCACTTGTGCCGGCGCAGTACCACCAATATGGTTACGCGCATTGACTGAGCCTTCCAAGGTCAGCACCTCAAACACATCGTCACCAATTTCAGTGCTGAACTGCTGCAACTCAGCCAAACTCATTTGTGCTAAATCTTTACCCTGTTTAACACCGTAACCCACCGCATGACCAACAATTTCATGGCAATCACGAAAAGGTAAACCCTTACCCACCAAGTAATCCGCCAAGTCCGTTGCGGTAGAGAAACCACGTAACGCAGCTTCGCGCATCATTTCTTGCTTAGGCACAATCGCTGGCACCATATCGGCGAAAGCGCGCAGGCTATCGCGTAAAGTATCCGCCGTATCAAACAGCGGCTCTTTATCTTCTTGGTTATCTTTGTTGTACGCCAAAGGCTGGCCTTTCATCAAAGTTAACAAGCCCATTAAGGCGCCAAACACACGGCCACTTTTACCGCGGACTAATTCTGGCACATCAGGGTTTTTCTTTTGCGGCATAATCGAACTGCCGGTGCAAAAGCGGTCGGGCAAGTCAATAAACTGGAACTGCGCCGAGGTCCACAACACCAACTCTTCCGAGAAACGTGATAAGTGCATCATGGCGATACTGGCCGCGGCACAAAATTCTATGGCAAAGTCACGATCCGATACACCATCCAGCGAGTTACCAGAAACGGCTTCAAAGCCCAGCAGCTCACAGGTCAATTCACGGTCAATGGGATAGGTGGTACCGGCCAAGGCTGCGCTGCCCAAAGGCATACGGTTGGTACGCTTACGGCAATCGACTAAACGCTCGTAATCGCGCGAGAGCATTTCAAACCAAGCCAGCATATGATGACCAAAAGTCACCGGCTGCGCGGTTTGCAAGTGGGTAAAGCCCGGCATAATGGTGTCGGCATGTGCCCCGGCCAAGCCCAGCAAACCACTTTGTAGGCGTGTCAATTCAGACAAAATCAAGTCAATTTCATCACGCAACCACAGACGAATATCGGTGGCCACTTGGTCATTACGACTACGTCCCGTATGCAGCTTTTTACCAACGATACCGACCTGCTCAGTGAGGCGTGCTTCGATGTTCATATGCACATCTTCCAACGCGGTACTCCAGACGAACTGTCCGGCTTCGATTTCCTGCTCAATCGCCTGCAAACCCGCGACCACAGTGTCACACTCACCCGTTGTTAACACGCCAACTTTGGCTAACATCGTAGCATGGGCAATTGAGCCCATAATGTCATGACGATACAGACGTTGATCAAAATCCACCGAGGCAGTGAAACGTGCGACAAAAGCATCGACCGGCTCACTAAAACGGCCGCCCCACGACTGATTGGTTTTCTCGTTACTCATTGAACCTGCCCAGCTAATCAATAAAAGATGCGCACATAATAACAGGATGACGCACGCTTATGCCGTCCCATACTTAATTATGTACGCCATATTGTTTGAGCCAACTCAATAGCTGCGTTAAAGGCAAAGCGCCGCTTTGTCTGGCCACCTCTTTACCGTGGCGAAATAGAATCAAACTGGGAATCGAGCGCACACCCAGTTCGCCGGAAAGGGCTGGATGCGCTTCGCTGTCGAGCTTAGCAAAACGGCACTGGGTGCTCAGCTGTGCTGCGGCCTGACTAAAGGTCGGTGCAAATTGGCGGCATGGCCCACACCAACTGGCCCAAACGTCCACTAATAAAGGTACATCACCCTTGCTTTGCTTGGCAAAGGTGGCTGGATCCAAATCCAAGGGCTCGCTGATAAATATATCTTTCTTACACGAACCACATTGTGGCTGTGCGTCACGTTTATCACTGGGAATGCGGTTTAAGGTCGCACAATGTGCGCAAGGCACAACAATAGATGCAGTCATTTTGACGTCCTCTTGATTGAAGATAACAACACTCTACCTAATTATTAACTATATAGCCCAGCCTCTAAAGCAGTTATTTGCCCATTGCCGTTTTTTAGTCTAAAACTTTAAGTATGAATGGATCACCACACAGAGTATGGAGGCTGTTTGTTTATGCAGCAGCAACGCGCATTTACTTTAGTTGAGCTACTGATTGTGCTGACTTTATTGGCAATTTTAGCTCAGTTTGCGCTGCCTGCCATGCACGATTTTATCCAGCGCAATCAACAACACGCCTTATCCAATCAAATTGCTCGGGCGCTGCATAATGCCCGGGCCTATGCCGTGACCCATCGCGTAGGCGTTGAATTATGCGGCAGCCAGGATGGTTTATCTTGCGTCAGTGATTGGTCACAGGGTTGGCTGCTGCGTGAGATCAATCAATCGACTCCAGTGGCGGTAACTCAACTTAATACACAGCAACCACGCTTGCAATGGAGTGGTTTCCAGTCAACCATTAAGTTTCATAGCAATGGCATTAGCCCAATCGGTAACGGTCGCTTTTATAGTTGCGATCAGCAAGATATCAGCTGGCAACTGATTCTTAATCGCCAAGGTCGCTTACGTAGCGCCAGCACAGCAGAAAATGCAGCAGAACAGGCTCGCTGCAATTGAGAGCCTCCCGAGCCAGATTATTAAGGCTTTTATCCATAACAGTGCTTGCCGCCCCTTACTAGATCAGGCAACACTACTAAGGCACAGATAGCCAAGAGCAACGCCGTCTGTCTGACAAGTGATATGGCATGTGCCGTAAGCATAAGCAAAATACCAGCCGAGCATTGAACAATATCGACTCGGTCAGCGTCTATAGAGAAGAATCAACTATTGAGGGTGTAGCTCCTGAGGTACCCATGCCCCATTTAACCCTGCAGCCCTTATTCAACAATGCGGTGATCTATGGCCTTCAGCACAGACTTTTGTTACATCACAGCTCTGGGCGCTCTCAGCTCTAGACCTTCAGCAGAGGCACGCAAATAAGATGAAGATCTTAATCGCTGATGATGAGCCTTTAGCTCGCGAACGCTTAACTCGCCTACTTAAACACATACCCGATTGCACAGTTCTGCAGCCCGATGCTGAAAACGGTTATGACACACTGCAACTGGTGCAGCGTTTAAAACCTGATATTTTACTCTTGGATATTGGCTTGCCTGGGCTCGATGGCCTGCAAGTCGCTGCGCAACTCTGTGCACAAAACGATGCACCCGCCGTGATATTTTGTCTCGCGCAGCATGAGTATGCCACGCAAGCCTTTGACCTTAGCGCGACCAGCTATCTACTCAAACCGATCTACACAGAACAGTTGCAGACAGCCTTAGTACAGGCCCAGTACCTAACGCCTCTGCAATTGGCAACTTTATCGCGTGCGCCGCGCACCCTCGGTGCAGCCCGCAGCCACCTCAGTGCGCGTACCCATAAAGGTATTGAGCTGATTCCACTAGCGCAGGTGACGCACTGTATCGCAGATAACAAATATGTCACCTTGCGCCATACCGAGGGGGAAACCTTGTTGGATGAGTCGCTTAAATCTCTCGAAGAAGAATTTGCCGAATATTTTGTGCGTATTCATCGCAACGCACTGGTCAGCCGCAACCATATTGAACGCTTACAGCGTACGCCCAGCGGACACTACCAACTGCACCTGCGTGATGTACCAGAAGCACTTAGCGTCAGCCGCCGCCACGTTGCTGGCCTGCGTAAACTAATGGAAGCGTTGTAACTTTCTGTAGAAAACTTGCGGCAGCGCATGAGGCAAGCCTGCGCTGTGCCTGTTATCATTCCTATTATTAGACTTTATAACTTTGGATCATAACTATGTTTGCAACTGAACAGTCTGTCCGTGAAATCCGTATTGCCACGCGCAAAAGTGCTTTAGCTTTATGGCAAGCCGAATTTGTTAAAGCCGAACTTGAAGCAGCCCACCCACACTTGACCGTGACCTTAGTGCCTATGGTCAGTCGTGGTGATCAACTGTTGGATTCACCTTTATCAAAAATTGGCGGCAAAGGTCTTTTCGTTAAAGAACTCGAAGCGGCTCTACTGGCTAAAGAAGCCGATATTGCCGTGCACTCAATGAAAGATGTACCCATGGCGTTTCCACAAGGCTTAGGCTTGTACTGCATCTGTGAGCGTGAAGATCCACGCGATGCCTTTGTTTCCAATGCCTATGCCTGCTTAGATGATTTACCGCAAGGCAGTATTGTCGGCACCTCCAGCCTGCGTCGCCAAGCACAGCTATTAGCGCAGCGCCCAGATTTACAAATTAACTTTTTACGTGGCAACGTCAATACGCGCTTGGCAAAACTGGATGCGGGTGAATATGACGCGATTATTCTCGCTGCAGCAGGCCTGTTGCGTTTGGGCTTTGCTGAGCGTATTCGTAGCAGCCTCGATGTTAACAGCAGCTTGCCGGCCGGCGGACAAGGCGCGGTAGGGATTGAATGTCGCAGTGATGACAGCGAGATCCATGCGTTACTCCAGCCGCTGCATCATGCAGATACGGCAGTGCGTGTCACCGCTGAACGTGCGCTCAATACGCACCTCAATGGCGGCTGCCAAGTGCCGATTGCCTGTTACGCCATACTAGAAGGCGAGCAATTATGGTTGCGTGGTTTCGTTGGCCAACCTGATGCATCGGTACTGCTGTATGCAGAACAACGTGCCCATAGAAATGATGCGCAAGCCTTAGGTGTTGCTGTGGCGGAAGATCTTTTAGCACAAGGTGCGGGCGAAATTCTTGCGACGCTCTATGCACAAGAGACCCCAGTAACGTGAAGCAGTGGCGCTTATTGATCACTCGGCCCGCAGCAGACAGCGCCGTATTGGCTGAACTGTTGGCCGAACAGCACATCTATAGCAGCAGTTTACCCCTGTTAGAGATTCAAGCGTTGCCAGAAACGCCCGCACAACGTTCGCTGATGTTCAATCTCGATCAGTACTGCGCAGTGATTGTCGTGAGTAAACCAGCCGCCACATTGGGTTTACAGCGCCTTGACCAATACTGGCCGCAACCCCTCGCGGAGCAACACTGGTTTAGCGTGGGCGCTGGCACAGGTCGCATCCTGGCCGACTATGGCCTATCTGTCAGCTGGCCCGAACAGGGGGATGACAGTGAGGCGTTATTAGCACTGCCGCAGTTTATCGACAGCCTCAAAACCTATAATCCGCGCGTATTAATTATGCGTGCCGATGTCGGCCGAAACTTTCTCGCGGAACAATTAAAGCAGCGCGGCGTACAGGTGGACTTTTTACCGCTTTATCGCCGCAGCTTACCCGTTTATCCTAGCGGTACCTTGGTCGCGCGTATCCAACAACAACAGCTCAATGGCTTAGTGGTCAGTAGCGAACAAGGTCTGCGCCACTTAATTGAATTAGCTGGCGATGCTTGGCCGCAGCTGGCATCTTTAGCTTTATTTGTGCCCAGCCCTCGCGTGGCACAGATCGCCCAAGAGTTAGGTGCAGAGCACGTCATTGATTGCCGAGGTGCGAGCAACTCGGCGTTATTAAAGGCTTTGGCCGCGCATGCCGCACCAACAGCATAAGGATTTAAGCATGACCCACTCTTCAGAAAAGCCCGAAGCCCCAACAGATACAGCAGCAGACGCAACCAAACAAAACAGCGCGTCGAAACCTGAACAACCGGCCAACGCGCCATCGGCGGCCAAACCAGCAAGCAGTGCAGCAGCACCGACCAAGCACGCGCAAGAAGCCTCGTCATCAGGCAAAGGTTTAGCCGTACTCGCTTTATTATTTGGTTTAGGTGGCTTGGGCGCAGGTATCTGGAGCGTCTTACATATCCAAAGCGCTGGCGACCTCTCTGCGCAACAGCAACAACAGCTGACCAGCATGCGCACACAAACGGCTGATTTAATCGCTCGCGAACAGCGACTGAGTCAAACCTTGGCACAGATGCCATCGGCCAGCCAATTACAGCAAGGCCGTGAGCTCTTAGCCAGCGTACAAGCGGAGCAGCAACTGCTCACGCAACGCTTGGAAACCATTTTAGGTGCCAGCCGCCAAGATTGGCGTCTCGCTGAAGCCGAACACCTGCTGCGCATGGCCAGCTTGCGCCTCACCGCATTACACGACACCAGCAGCGCACGCTTCCTACTGCAAGCCGCTGACCATATTTTAGTCGAGCAAGATGATCCGGCCGCCTTTGCCGCACGTGAACAACTGGCGCTGAGTATCGCCGCGCTGAACAGCAGCAACACCTTAGACCGCACCGGTTTATTTGTGCAGCTCGGTGCCTTGCATCAACAGGCCAGCCAACTGACCCATTTAGCCCCAGAGTTTGTCCAAGGCCCAGGCCAACAAGCTGAGGTTGCGCAAGGTGATGGCGCTGGACGCTGGGCGCAATGGTGGGAACACATCTCTCGCTATGTGCGTATCGACTTTAATGCAAGCGAGCAAGTACAGCCGCTCTTAGCTGGGCAAAGCCTGACACAAGTGCGTCTCGCCTTAGGTTTAGCCTTAGAGCAAGCACAATGGGCTGCGCTTAATGGCGCAACTGAGGTGTACCAGCAAGCACTCAAACAAGCGCTGGCTATTTTAGATGCGCACTTTAGTGTCAAAGATTCGAGTGTGAGCAGTTTAAGAGCCCAACTCAGCGAGCTGCATGAACAAAAAATCAGCCAAGAACTACCCAATTTAAATACCGCGCTTATCACCTTGCAAGCCTATATTAGCACCCGTTCAGCACCACAAGAATCAAGTCCAGAGGAGTCCAACTAATCATGAAACGGACCTACCTTATTTTACTGATTGTGGTGGCCTGTGCCGCTGTATTGGGCATGTTTATCGTAGAACACACAGGCTATGTCCTGATCTCTTGGAAATCATTTCGCTATGAATCCAGCCTATGGATGTTCCTTGCCCTTCTCACCGCGGTGCTCGCCCTGCTCTATGGATTACGCACGCTGATCAAAATGACCTTAGTCTCAACCGGACTGGTCAATCCCTGGTCGCGTCGCAACCAAGGTCGCCGTTTACGTCTCGCTGCCGAGCAAGGGATTTTAGATCTGGCACAAGGTCACTGGAAAGAAGCGCTACGCCATCTACGCCGTGCCGCTGAAGGTGAAGCTAAACCTTTGGTGTACTTATTGGGTGCGGCCACTGCGGCGGAGAAACTGGGCTATAGCGAAGAAGCCGATCAACTGCTGGAGCAAGCCTTAAACAAGCAACCTTCTGCCGAAGTAGCGATTGCCTTAGCCCATGCCGACTTACAACTGCAGCGCGCTGATGATGCAGGTGCGCAAGAAACCTTACAAGCGATGCATGAGTTACACCCTCAGCACAGCGAAGTACTGTTACGCCTGCAAGCTTTACTGCGCCAGCGTCAAGACTGGTCAGCCTTGATTGGTTTATTGCCAGCGCTACGTAAGTGTAAACGCCTAAGTAGCGAGCAGCTGCAACGTATTGAGCACCAAGCCTGGTCCGGACGCTTAAGCACCATATGCACGCTCAATACAGACCAGCAAGAGGCGCTTAAATCCTTAGACAGTGCCTGGCAAGGCTTGTCTGGAAAACTCCAGCACGATCCGCAACTGGTCGCCGCCTATGCCACTGAGTTGCTGCGTCTTAATGCCCAGCAACAGGCAGAATCGTTGCTGCGGCATACTTTAAACAACAACTTAAATGACGCGCTTATCGAACTCTACGGCCGCACTCAGGCTAAAGATACTTCGCGACAACTGCAGCTGGCAGAAAGCTGGCTCAAACAAGCACCGAACAACCCGATCTTGTTGCGCACCTTAGGCCGTTTAAGCTTACGCAATCAACTCTGGGGCAAAGCCCGTGACTACTTTGAAAGCAGCTTGCGTCTGCACCGCCAAGCACATACCTGTGCCGAATTAGCGCGTTTGCTCAACCATTTAGGCGATACCCAGCGCAGTAATCAGTTGTTTGCCGAAAGCTTTAGTTTACTTGAGCATTCGTTACCGGCATTACCACAACCAGTACTTGGCAAGGAGTCAGCCACTTCGTAACAAGCAGCACCAGCCCCCTGCTGTGTATACCTAGATCCGATCTGCCGCTGCGCGCTACGCCAGCGGCTTACCTTCTACCGCTGATTGACTGCTATACCGAGGATTTTCAATGCACTTACCCCCTACTCGCCAACTGTTTTTCCTGGCCTTTCTAGGCTGCGCGGGTCTTATCGCAATGGCCTTATACTTGGAGCATGTGGTCGGTTTGATACCTTGCCCGCTTTGTCATGTACAGCGCTTTGCCGTGGTCTTATTTGGCTTAATATGCTTATTGGCAAGCGTGCATAACCCGGCACGTTTGGGACAACGCCTCTATGCTGTTCTCGCGATGCTTGCGGCAGCCTTTGGCATCGCCACTGCGGGTCGACAAATTTGGTTGCAAGGTTTACCGGAAGATCAGCTACCCGCCTGTCTGCCGCCACTAGAATTTATGATCGAAGCCTTTCCACTGCAGGACATTATCAGCAAAATGCTACATGGCACCGCCGACTGCGCCAAAGTGGATTGGACCTTATTGGGTTTCAGTATTGCTGAACTGAGCATCGTCAGCTTTGCCGCGATGTTCGTGTTTGCCACGTTTTTACTAATACGCAAAAATAGCGGGATTAATTCTGGCACTGCCCACTAGTCAGTGAGTGACCTAGGGCTTAGCTGTCCACGTAAGCCCTGGGCACACAGCGCATCCTTAATCTTTTAACGGCACTAAACGCGGCGCAATCATATTTTCAGGGCGCAAAATATCAGCCAATAAATCATCATCCAACAGCTGCTCTTCACGCACCAACTCAAGCACCCCGCGCCCGCTCTCTAATGCCAACTTAGCAATCCGCGTGGCATTGTCATAGCCAATATAGGGATTGAGCGCCGTAATCAAACCAATCGAGTGCTCGACCAGCATGCGGCAGCGCTCTTCGTTGGCGGTGATACCCACCACGCAATGCTCACGCAGCATATCCATGGCGCGGCGCAACAGGCGAATCGAATCAAACATCTTCCACGCGATCAAAGGCTCCATCACATTGAGCTGTAACTGCCCCGCTTCGGCGGCCATGGTCAACGATAGGTCGTTACCAATCACTTCATAGGCCACCTGACTCACCGCCTCAGGAATCACTGGATTGACCTTACCTGGCATAATCGAGCTGCCAGGCTGACGTGGCGGCAGATTGATTTCATTAATTCCAGTGCGTGGGCCGCTGGACAGTAAGCGTAAGTCATTACAGATTTTCGAGAGTTTCACCGCGGTGCGCTTAAGCATGCCGGAGAACGCGACAAAAGACCCCATATCCGAGGTAGCTTCAATCAAGTCAGATGCCGCCTTAATTGGATAGCCACAAATCGCCGCTAAGCGTTCAACTGCAATGCCTTGATAACGCGGATCAGCATTAATCCCGGTACCAATGGCCGTACCACCCAAGTTAACTGAAGCAAACAATTCTTCAGCCATACTTTTCAAGCGATGTAAGTCTTGACTCAAGTTAGCCGCAAAGGCTTTAAATTCCTGACCCAAGGTCATAGGCACCGCATCTTGCAGCTGGGTGCGGCCCATTTTCAGTACATGGGCAAACTCGTCGCCCTTATCGGCAAAGGCGCCAATCAAACGCTCTAAACTGAGCAGCAAATCATTATGCCCAAGTAGCAAACCGACACGAATCGCGGTGGGATAGGCATCGTTAGTGGATTGCGCCATATTCACATCATTATTGGGATGTAAAAAACTGTACTGGCCTTTATCTTTACCCATGGCCTCTAACGCTAAGTTGGCAATCACTTCATTGGCATTCATATTGGTTGAGGTGCCAGCACCGCCTTGGATCATATCAACAATAAATTGATCATGATGCTGACCCTCAATCAGTTGAGTACAGGCTGCAGAAATAGCGCTATGTTTTTGATCATTTAAGTAACCCAACTGATGGTTGGCATCAGCAGCCGCCTGTTTAACCATGGCCAACGCACAGACAAACTTAGGGTAATGTGACAAGGGCACACCGCTAAGATGAAAATTATGCATGGCTCGAAGCGTCTGAATACCGTAATACGCCTCTTTAGGAACAGGCAAAGAGCCTAACAAATCATGTTCAGAACGAAACGCTGTTGCCGTCATAGGTCATATACTCCTTGAACCAAAACGCTTAAATAATAGACGCTATAAACCTTAGGCTTTCCAAACACTTAAAGCCAATACTCTGTGCTTAACAACTGCGGCATAACGCCCCATCCTTACCTGTGGATAACTCTGTGGGCAATCTGTGTAAAATTGTACACGGACTCTAAAAAACTATAAAAAATACAGGCAAGCCATTGATTTAAAACGACAATAAAATAAACACAGAATAACTTAGTACGCTAACGCACAGAGCATCCTGTGGATAACTCTGTGCACGCTTATATTAACTTGGGGTTTTAGGCTCTTCAGTTTCCAAGTCTAGCTCAGCAATACTGCGTAAGCGCTCCACAACCTGGGCGTTAATTGAACCATCAGGGAAGCTATCGTCAGCATCGGCACAGCCTGCTTCAACCCCGCTGAGCAAGCACAAGGCTTGATCCACATGACTCACCGCATAAATATTAAACTGTCCGTCGCGTACCGCCGCTACCACCGCCTTATCCAAGAGTAGGTTGATAATATTAGAGCGTGGAATAATCACGCCCTGCTCACCGGTTAAGCCGCGAGCTTGGCATAAGCGGAAGAACCCTTCGATTTTCTCATTCACGCCACCGACCGCTTGCACTTCACCAAACTGATTAATCGAGCCGGTAATGGCGAAAGACTGCTTTAACGGCGTGCGCGATAACGCCGAGATCAGCGCACAGACCTCACCCAAGGAGGCACTGTCGCCATCGACATAGCCATAGGACTGTTCCAAGGCAATACTGGCAGAGATGGCTAATGGAAACTCTTGCGCATAACGGCTGCCCAGATAGCCGGTGAGAATCATCACCCCTTTCGAGTGAATCGACTGTCCTAAACTGACTTCACGTTCAATATCGACAATACCGCTGCTACCCGGATAAACTGAGGCAGAAATACGCGCGGGCACCCCAAAAATAGAGTCACCCACAGCCAGCACGGTTAGGCCATTGCACTTACCCACGGCGGCGCCTTGGGTATCAATTAAAATCACCCCAGACAACATATCGTCCATAATCCGTTCAGAGACTCGGCCGGTACGGATTATCCTCGCCGCGATCGCTCTGTCCACATGCTCGGCATCGGTCAGTTCTGCACCTGCGCTGTGCCGCAAGAAATCAGCTTCACTGACCACTTGGAATAAATCAGCCAGACCTGCGGAAATGCGCTCTTGATGTTCAACCAAACGGGCACTGTAACGGGCCAAGTGTTGCACCGCCGCCGCAGTCAATGGCGCCATGCCTTCCTCACTGGTGCGTGCGCACAATAATTGCGCAAACTGAGTTAAGGTCTCATCGGTCAGCGGGATATCTTCGTCAAAGTCCACCAACAGACGAAACATCTCCTGAAAATCAGGATCCAGCTCTTGCAACGCGTAATATAAATCGCGTGAGCCAATCACGACGACTTTAACCTGCAAGGGAATCACTTGCGGAATTAAGGTGGCCGCTGCAACACGGCCTAATTCAACCAGCGGCGACTCCATTTTTAATTGACGCGAGTGCAGCGCACGCTTCAGTGCTTCCCAAACAAAGGGTTCAGAGAGCAGTTTTTCCGCTTCTAAAATTAAATAGCCGCCATTGGCTTGATGCAAAGCACCTGAACGCAACTGCCGATAGCTGGTGTAGAGCACGCCCTGATCGGTGCTGTATTCAATCCGGCCAAATAAATTATCGTAGGTGGGGTGTGATTCAAACACCACTGGCGCGCCCTCATCAGGCGCATGTCCCACCACTAGATTGGGACTGTACTGTTCTTCTAATAATTTACGCGCTAGCGCATCGCTGTGCTCTTCATCGACCAGCTGCTCCACCACGGTTTTTAATAAGTTAGCCTGCATGGCCTGTAAGTAGTTGACCACGCAAGGATGCTCGGCATACTTCTGCGCCAGCGGTGCCAATAAAGGCTGCAGTGCCAATGCGATGGTTTCTTCATTGAGCTGACGCAATTGATTACTGGACTCGCGCTTCCACAGCGGCAAACTGGATAACTCTTTATTCAAATGTTCTTCAAGCACAGCGATATCGTTATGAAACTGCTCACGCTCGCTATCTGGACGCTGGGCAAATTCGGCCTCATCTAAGGCCTTACCTTCAAACATAGGGGTAAACGCAATATTGACGCTATCGCGATACAGGGCAATATTTTTTTCTAGCGCCAGCTTTTCAACCACATCTAGGGCTTTGTCATAACGTCGATTAAAGCTGCGATCAATGGCGCTTTTTTTCTGCTGCCAAGCCGGCGTTTCAAATACCGCAGGAAAGGTGGCTAAAAGATTATCAAGCAGGACACTGATATCTGCACAAAAGCAACTGCCTTCACCGGGCGGCAACTGCAGTGCATGCGGCTCACGCATTTCATTAAAGTGATTAACATACAGCCAATCAGAGGGTGTGGGCCGTTGCTTTGCTTGTTCAGAGAGATAGCGCTTCACATAAGAGAAGCGGCCCGTACCTGAATCACCCATAACAAAGACGTTATAGCCAGGACGCTGCATGGAAATACCGAACTGCAACGCCTGTACAGCACGCGTCTGCCCCAGAACACCGGTTAAGGGTTCAAGCTCGGCTGTACTGCTAAAGTTAAAGTGCCCATTAAAGGTGCGAGTCAGTTGTTCGGGTAATAAACGCTGTGCATTAACAGTTGAATCAGGCATTAGAATTCCTTGCAGCTAGCGGCCACGCCGCGAAGTGAACGGCGCATTCTGGCCTTGCTGGATGGCTCTGTGCAAGGAGCATGTATAAAGAAGGCTGTTTAGTGGCTGATTATCCACTAAATACCCGTTTATAACGATGCTGCAACCGCTGTGCTGATTAGATTGTGCCAGTGTTATAGGCTGCGCCGCAGTTGAGCCCGAATAGGGTTCACCAACGGCGCAGCAGCAGCCACGCAACACTGGGTAGATATTTTTGTATAGACCGTCTTTAACACGCGATGAAAGGTTACTCGGCGCAGTTAATACACTGACGCGCAGCGGGCAAAGCGTCAAGACGCGCAGCACTAATGAGCTCACCGCATACTTCACATTCACCATAAGTACCTTCGTCCAAACGCACTAAGGCGTGCTGCACCTCTTTGATACTGACGCGCGCATCGGCCAACAAGCCTTGCAACACCATATCATTCTGGCGTTCTGTGGCTTGCTCAGAAAAGCTTTGCGCATGTTCCCGTGACAAGTCACGCTCAATGGCCTCTGCTCGATGACTGTACTCACTGATCAGCGTTTCTAAACGCTTACGTAGGCTAATGTCCGTCATAACAACCTCTCCTAAAAAATAAACAAACGTATAGTGAAACTACCATTAAAAATAAGCCTGCAGAAGGCACTACAGTGCAAAGTACTGATATCTAATCAATCAGTCTATGAAGATACTACAAGAGCAAAAAAAATGCCCCGTGATTACTCAACGAGGCATTTTTACTGCTGCTGTAAGCGATTAAAGGTTAGACAATACCTTGCGCTAACATCGCATCAGCAACCTTTACAAAACCAGCAATATTGGCGCCTTTTACATAGTTTACGCGGCCATTTTCCATACCATAGTTCACACACGCGGCATGAATACTTTGCATAATACTATGTAATTTAACGTCCACTTCACCGTCAGTCCACAACAAGCGCATGGCGTTTTGGCTCATTTCTAAACCACTCACCGCCACACCACCCGCATTTGACGCTTTACCTGGTGCATACAAAATACCCTGCTCGATAAACAGGTCAACCGCATCCAGTGTCGATGGCATATTGGCGCCTTCCGCCACACACATGCAGCCATTTTTAATCAGACTACGCGCATCATCAATGGTCAGCTCGTTCTGGGTTGCACAAGGCAAGGCGATATCGCACTTCAGCCCCCAAGGACGCTGGCCGGCAAGGTACTGCAGACCAAAGTGTTCAGCCATTTCTTCAATACGGCCACGACGGACATTTTTTAGATCCATCAAATACTGCCAATGCTCGCTATCCATACCATGTTCGATATAAACAGTACCGCCCGAGTCAGACAAAGAAATGACTTTGCCACCCAGCTCAATCACTTTTTGCGCAGCATATTGCGCCACGTTACCTGAGCCTGAGATCGCCACACGCTGGCCTTCAATGCGACGTTTAACACTTTTCAGCATCTCTTCAGCAAAGTAAACACAACCATAGCCAGTTGCCTCAGGACGAATCAAGCTACCGCCGTAGGTCATGCCTTTACCGGTCAGTACTGAGGTGAACTCATTGGCCAGACGCTTGTATTGACCAAACATATAACCAATTTCACGTGCACCCACACCAATATCACCGGCAGGCACATCGAGGTTATGGCCAATATGACGGAACAGTTCGGTCATAAATGACTGACAAAAACGCATCACTTCGTTGTCAGTTTTACCTTTAGGGTTAAAGTCAGACCCCCCTTTACCACCGCCCATCGGCAGTGAAGTCAAAGAGTTTTTAAACACTTGCTCAAAGGCTAAGAATTTTAAAACACCTAAATTCACTGAAGGATGGAAACGCAAGCCACCCTTATAAGGGCCAATTGCGCTGTTCATTTGAATCCGATAACCACGGTTAACATGCACTTTGCCCACATCATCGACCCAAGGTACGCGAAATAAAATTACGCGTTCAGGTTCGACCATGCGCTCAATGATGCCAGCCTGCATATAGCGCGGGTTATCCTCAAGGAAGGGCCATAGGGTGCGTAGCACTTCTTCAACCGCCTGGTGAAATTCCGGCTGGTCAGGGTCACGCTGTTTTATATGAGATAAAAACGCATCAAGAGTTTGCGACATAATAATAGAGCCTCAGCACACCGCACATGTACGGTCATTGTTCAAAACTACCCGACTTTATCAGTGCAAGGGCACCTTGTGATAGAAAAAACTACACTTTTTTAACAAAAACAGACCTTAAACCTGCTATTTAGCTGCGCAATCTAGGCGCACGCTTAATTCTGCTGCTGACTTGCTTATATATGGCACACAGTTGTAAAGTTATAGTATAACCAAATTGATTTGCATTAATGGAGTTTTAGCATGCGTTTTTCTTATTTATTAGCCCCGATTATTTTTGCACTCAGCCCCTTAAGCCTTGCTGTAGATGAGCATGAGCATGAGCATGAGCAAAGCTTAAGCGCTCATCTGCACGGCGTGGCCACATTGAATATAGCCTTAGACGATCAACAGCTCGAACTGCAACTCAACAGTCCGGCGATGAATATCGTAGGTTTTGAATACAAGCCCAGCTCTGCTGCCGACAAACACGCGCTGCTTGCCGCAGAACGAGCGTTGAAAAATGAGCAGGACTTATTCAAATTGACTCCTGCAGCACAGTGCGCCTTGAGTGCGATGACAATTGATAATGATCTGGCAGATCAACATCAGGATGACGATCAGCACAGCGAGCACGATAAGCATCCAGACGAACATCCGCACGCGGATATCCAAGCCCGCTATCTATTTAACTGCACCACACCAGATAAGCTCAGCAGCATAAATTTAGCGGGGTTTTTTAGCGCATTTCCACAGACTGAAAAACTCACTGTGCAACTGATTACACCCGATGCACAGCACGGCGTTGAACTCTCGCCCAGCAATCCGGTACTAAGCTGGTAAGCTCGACATGTGCCTGCGTTAACCTTGCTACGCAGGCCTAAGTCCATTTGCTCCTGAGATCCGCCATGACCACTACCCCAATTATCGAACTGCAGGATTTGCGCTTTGCTTGGCCTAAGCAAGCCACCTTGCTAGATATCGAAAGCTTTCGTCTTGAGCCTGGGCAACGCTTATTTTTAAAAGGCCCATCCGGCAGTGGTAAAACCACGCTATTGGGCTTGCTTGGCGGCGTACAGTTAGCACAAAGCGGCAGTATTCGTTTATTAGGGCAAGACTTAAGCCAGCTCAGTGCCAGTGCTCGCGACCGTTTTCGGGCTGATCACAGCGGCTTTATTTTTCAACAATTTAATTTACTGCCTTTTTTATCGGTATTAGACAATGTCCTCCTACCCTGCCAGTTTTCCAAACATCGTACACAGCAAGCGATCCAGCGTCACGGCTCGATACGAGCAGCGGCGCAGGCCTTACTGGACCATTTAGGTTTGCCAGTGCAACTGCAGCAACAGCTGGCCGGCGAGCTGTCCATCGGCCAACAACAACGGGTGGCTGCAGCGCGAGCCTTAATTGGCCAGCCCAAATTAGTGATTGCTGACGAACCCACCTCAGCACTGGATGCCGACAGCCGTGAGGCGTTTTTGCAGTTGTTGTTTGCCGAATGTAAAGCGGCGGGCGCCAGCCTTTTATTTGTCAGCCATGATCAGGCACTGGCCAAACGTTTTGACCGCAGTATTGACCTGAGCCAACTCAACCGTGCCATCCGCACGCAGGAGCTTTAAGGTGCATTTACTCCGCATAGCTTTGCGCAGCTTAAACAACCGCCGCTTTACCGCTCTATTAACCATCTTTGCCATTGCCCTATCCATTACTTTGCTCTTAGCGGTTGAGCGGGTGCGCACTGAAACCCGCTCCAGCTTTGCCAGCACCATCAGCTCAACCGACCTGATTGTTGGCGCACGCTCAGGCTCAGTGAACTTACTCCTCTATTCGGTATTTCGCATTGGTAACGCCACCAACAATATTCGCTGGAGTAGCTTTGAGCACTTTGCTCAGCACCCGCAAGTCAAATGGGCAGTGCCACTGTCCTTGGGTGACTCCCACCATGGCTATCGTGTGCTGGGCACCTCGGCAGACTATTACACACACTATCAACATGGTCGCAAACAACATTTAAAGTTGCGTGAGGGGCGCTTCTTTAGCGATCAAGCGCCCTTTGAAGTGGTACTGGGTGCGGAAGTGGCTGATGCATTAAACTATCAGTTGGGCCAAGAGATTGTTTTAGCACATGGCATGGCCACTGTCAGTTTGGTCAATCACGACGACAAACCTTTCACCACTGTGGGTATCTTAGAGCGCACCGGTACTCCGGTTGACCGCACTTTACATATTGCCTTAGCCGGCATGGAGGCCATTCATATTGACTGGCAGCATGGCGCTCCGGCCTATGGCAAGCGAAAAATCAGTGCCGAACAAGCCTTGCAAATGGATCTGCAGCCTAAAGACATCACCGCCATGCTGCTGGGTTTAAAGAGTAAAATTGCCACCTTTGCCCTGCAGCGAGAAATTAACCAATGGCGCGGCGAACCCTTACTGGCCATTTTGCCGGGCGTTGCCCTACAAGAACTGTGGAGCCTGATGGGTACAGCGGAAAAAGCCCTCTTTGTCGTATCACTGTTTGTGGTATTAACAGGCCTGATCGGCATGCTCACCGCAATTTTAACCAGCCTCAATGAGCGCCGCCGCGAGATGGCTATTTTACGCTCAGTGGGTGCACGGCCTTGGCATATTGCTGGCTTATTGATTCTTGAGGCCTTCGCTTTGGCATTGGCTGGCATTGTACTAGGGGTGACCTTGTTATATGTGGCGATTGCCGTGGCCCAAGCGCCTCTACAAAGCTATTACGGCCTATATCTGCCCTTCTCAGCACCCAGCCTTTACGAATGGGCGCTGCTCGGTGCAGTGCTGTTGGCAGGGGTTTTAATGGGCGTTATTCCCGCTTGGCGGGCCTACCGTCAGTCCTTAAGCGATGGCTTAAATATCCGTTTATAACCCTTAATTAAAATAATCAGCACTCAACTGAGGTGCATACCAGATGCGAAAAATATTCTTTATGACACTACTGCTGTGCACTTTAAATCTGGTTTTTGCTGCGGAACTGCGCACGCTAAAATGGGAAGAAATGGTGCCCGCGGATGCAGCACCCTTGCCACCACCGCAAGCGCTACATAACTTAGACCAACTGGCCGATATCCTCACTGCAGAAAGTGGCCCTGGTGCAGAGCAGCAATACCCCAACGCACCTGTAGTACCTGAATTGAATGGCTTAAATATTAAATTACCTGGCTATATCGTGCCCTTAAGTATTGACGAGAACAGCCGCATCACCGAGTTTTTACTGGTGCCTTACTTTGGTGCCTGCATCCATGTGCCACCGCCGCCGTCCAATCAAATGGTGTATGTCACCAGTGAAGGCGGCGTGGCCATGGGCGATATATGGCAGCCCTACTGGATTGAAGGCCGGCTCAGTGTTGAATCTTTTAGCAGCGAACTGGGTGATACCGGCTATCGTGCCGAAGCCCAGCAGGTGTATCGCTATGTATTTGACAGCCCGGCCATCAAATAATCTTAGCCAACAGCACAACACGCGGCGCAGTACTCGACTAAAAGCGCTAAAGAATAAGCTTCTTTATTTAAAAACACATCGTATAATGCGCGCTCGCAGGAGAGAGAGCAGTTACAACTCTGCTCCGCCGAAGGCGCAAACTCCCATAAACGCTCAGGCTCATGTACTGCGAAACAACTTAGATTCGCCAACTGGAGAGCGATTGCTTAAGGCAATCCACCGAAGGGGCAAGCGGCAAACTGCTGCGTAAACTCTCAGGTACACAGGACAGAGGGAGAGGCGTTACTGTCAGCAGGAGTCCTGTGTGCTTACCTATATTTATCTGATTGCCATTACAGCTGAAGCCATGTCCGGCGCACTTGCCGCTGGGCGGCGTAATATGGACATGTTTGGTGTCGCCCTGATCGCCTTTATCACGGCTTTAGGCGGCGGTACCGTGCGTGATATGTTACTGGGCAATTACCCTGTGACCTGGACGCAACACCCGCCCTATATCTACCTGACCATTGGTTCAGGCCTGGCCACCATGCTGGTGGCGCGTTTTATGCACAAGCTCAACCAGATCTTTCTGATCCTCGACTCCATGGGGCTGGTGGCCTTTACCATCATTGGCTGTAATGTCGCTTTAAAACTGGGTTATGAAACCCCAGTGGTGATTATGGCGGGAATTACTACGGGTATTTTTGGCGGCATCTTGCGCGATATTATGTGCAACCGCACCCCACAAGTACTGCGCCATGAGCTCTACGCCAGCGTTTCCTTAGCGGTGGCTATTGTGTACTTATTCTTAAAGGCGCAAGGCGTCTCCGATGATATCAATACCCTCGCCTCCTTTAGCTTTGGCCTAGCCTTGCGCCTCTCAGCCATCCGCTGGCAGCTGTCGTTACCGGTGTTTTCTTACTCACCCGGCCGCTGGGGCGACTGAATCTAAAGCCAGCACAGGCTGCCAGCCAAATAGACAACGAAACAGGCGCAGTTGTCCTGCGCCTGTTTTGAGTCGACCCCAAGTTTAAGCGCCAATCACACCGCCATCGGTACGGGTAATCACCATCACACTGGAGCGCGGCACGGCTGCACCGCCCATAGGAAAGCTTGAGGGCGCGCCTTTCTCACCCGGATGTTGCACGCCGATAAATAAGCTTTTGTGATCCTCGGTAAAAGCCAAGCCGGTAATTTCACAAGCCACAGGCCCAGTTAAGAAACGTCGGATTTCACCTGTTTTTGGATCCGCACTGAGCATTTGGTTATTGCCCTGGCCAGCAAAATCACCTTGATTTGAATAATTGCCGTCCGACTGAATCCATAAACGTCCGCCCTGATCAAAACCAATACCGTCAGGGCTGTTAAACATATTATCGCCAGTGATATTGCTAGAGCCAGCATAAGGCGTCCCTCCATGCACTTCAGGGTTACCCGCCATTAAAAACAAATCCCACTGAAAATCTTTAGCGTTGTGTTGCCCTGCGCTGGGCAGCCAACGGACAATTTGCCCATAATGGTTTTCAGCACGGGGATTGGGCCCGTTCACCGCCTGATGAGTTTCTATTCCACGGTTTTTATTATTCGTTAAAGTGCAAAACACCATCGGCTCATGGGGATGCACTGCCACCCATTCGGGCCGATCCATAGTGGTCGCTCCTACCTGAGTCGCAGCCAAACGCGCATGAATTAAAATCTGCGCTTGGCTCTGAAAACCATTGTCTGGGGTTAAACCATTTTGCCCATGGGCCAGACTTAACCACTCGCCGCTGCCATCTTCATTAAACCGAGCCACAAAGAGTTCTCCATCGTCCAACAGATTTCTATTGGCAGCCTGATCAGTGGGGTTATATGTATTGCGACTGACAAAACGATAGATATGCTCACCTCGCTCATCATCGCCCAAATAGACCACCACATGACCATCTTCAGCAATGACCAACTCAGCATTTTCATGCTTAAAACGCCCTAAAGCCGTACGTTTAATCGGTGTTGCCTTGGGATCAAGCGGATCAATTTCCACCACCCAACCAAAACGATGCGGCTCATTTGGTTCTTGCGCTAAATCAAAACGCGGATCAAATTTATACCAGCTGTAGCCCGCATCCTTAGTACCAATACCGTAGCGCGCAAAGCTCGAGCTGATGTCCACCTGCGCATCACTGCCAAAATAACCATTAAAGTTTTCTTCACAGGTTAAGTAAGTGCCCCAAGGGGTCATACCATTGGCGCAGTTATTAAAGGTACCTAAAGCTATTTCACCTTTAGGATCGGCGCGGGTCTGTAATAACGCATGGCCTTTGGCCGGGCCACTGATGCGCATGGGCGTATTGGCATCAATACGGCGATTAAAGCGGCCATTTTTATCAAAACGCCAGCCTTGTGCTTGCTTGGTCAACGTCATCACCGAAACACCGTGCGCGGCTTGTGCATACTGCACATCCGCCGCAGTCATCTTATGCCCCTGATGCTCAAACATCAGCTCATAGTTACTGTACTCATTATTCACCGCCAAAATAGCGGTCTGCTGATCGATAGGAAAAAAACTCATGCCATCATTGTTATCGCCAAATTGGCGTTGTTGATTGGCCGCAGTGTTATTTTTGAGCTGGTTCGAAAACTCTGCCGCATCGGCAAATAAAGGATCACCCCAGGAAATCAAACGTTCCACTTGATAGCCCTCAGGCACTATCACCTTATCGGCAGTACTCGCTGGCACTGCTTTAAAGCCAAGTAAAGGGCTGGCAGTTGGCGCCAGCGCTGCTGCAATGGATCGGCTTATCGGTGCCATAGCAAAAAAAGCGACAGCACCAAAGGCTGCGCCTACACCGAGAAAACGGCGGCGTGATACACCTTGCTCAACCATCTGGGTAAATTCTGGGGTTTCTTCACGGGGATGATTTAATTCATCTTGATGTTCAAACCGGCTCATGGCTCGTCCTTATTAAACGGCTGACTTAGATAAAGCAAGCTTAGCCCGATCGGATGTCAGTACTTTGACAAAGCTATGACAAAATGATGACTTGGCGACTGCGCTGCACAGTCGCTGTTAAAACAGCCTGAGGCCGCCTGTTAGCCAAGGTAAAGCTAACACTCAAATAAACAGCATAAAAAAACCCGCAGCCTCGAATAAACAAGACTGCGGGTTTTCAATCAGTAAAGCTTACTTACTGCGACTGTGACGCTTACGGTCGTTTTCAGTTAAGTACTTTTTACGTAGGCGAATTGACTTAGGCGTCACTTCAACCAACTCATCGTCTTCGATGAACTCAAGCGCTTGCTCCAAAGAGAAACGGATTGGCGGAACCAATGCGGTGGTTTCTTCTTTGCCCGATACACGCATGTTATCGAGTTTTTTCGCTTTAGTCGGGTTAATCGCCAAGTCATTGTCGCGGCTGTGAATACCCGCCAATTGGCCTTCGTAAATTTCTTCACCTGGAGATAAGAACAACTTACCGCGCTCTTGTAATGTTTCCAGCGAGTAAGTCAGTGCTTTACCGGTCGCCATAGAGACCAACACGCCTTGTTGACGGCTGGTCACTTCACCACTTTTGATTGGGCCGTAATGACTGAACATTCCGGTTAAAATACCTGTACCTGAAGTCATAGTCATAAACTGGTTACGGAAACCAATCAAACCACGTGAAGGCACAGTGTACTCAAGACGGATACGACCTTTGCCGTCTGGAACCATATCAGTCAGTTCACCTTTACGCAGACCAAATTGTTCCATAATCGAACCTTGGTGCTGCTCTTCGATGTCCAAAATAACGTTTTCGTACGGTTCTTGTTTAACACCGTCAACTTCTTTGATCACCACTTCTGGACGGGAAATACCCATCTCGTAGCCTTCACGACGCATGGTTTCAATCAACACTGACAAGTGTAATTCACCACGGCCAGACACTTTAAACTTATCCACGTCATCGCCTTGCACAACACGCAATGCCACGTTGTGCAGTAATTCTTTTTCCAGACGCTCTTTCAGATTACGACTGGTAACGAACTTACCTTCTTTACCGGCAAATGGAGAATCATTGACTTGGAACGTCATACTCACGGTTGGCTCATCAACGCTTAACGGCGGTAATGCTTCAACGTGTGCTTGGTCGCACAAAGTGTCAGAAATAAACAAGGGATCAAAACCACTGATACAAACGATATCACCCGCTTGTGCTTCTTCTACTTCAACGCGGTGCAAACCGTGGTGACCCATCAGCTTCAGGATACGACCATTACGGCGCTTGCCTTCAGCATCAATTGAAGTCACTGGGCTGTTGGCTTTGATACGACCACGAGCAATACGGCCAATACCGATAATGCCGAGGAAGTTATTGTAGTCCAGTGCAGAAATTTGCATCTGGAATGGGCCATCCAAGTCAACTTTAGGCGGCTCAACAAAATCAACAATCGACTGGAACAAGACATCCATGTTCTCAGTCATTTCAGCGGGATCTAAACCTGACACACCGTTCAGTGCACTGGTGTACACGATTGGGAAATCCAGTTGCGCTTCAGTCGCACCCAAGTTATCAAACAGGTCAAATACCTGATCAACCACCCAATCCGGACGCGCACCAGGACGGTCAACTTTGTTGATCACAACAATAGGGTTCAAACCTGACTGGAAGGCTTTTTGTGTTACAAAACGGGTTTGTGGCATTGGGCCATCAATGGAGTCAACCACCAATAATACGCAGTCAACCATGCTCATGACGCGCTCAACTTCACCACCGAAGTCGGCGTGGCCTGGGGTGTCCACGATATTAATATTGTAGTCGTGCCATTTAATAGCAGTGTTTTTTGCCAGAATAGTAATCCCGCGCTCTTTTTCCTGGTCGTTGGAATCCATAATGCGCTCAGAGTCGAGCTCTTTACGATCTAGCGTTCCAGATGCACGTAACAGGGCATCAACCAAGGTCGTTTTACCGTGGTCAACGTGAGCGATAATGGCAATATTACGTAAATTCTCAATCACAAGCTTATCTCAAGTAAAAATATGTAGGCTGCACGCAAAACGCGTCAGTTCGAAGCAAAGTGGCAAAACTTTATGGGTCAGGTGGGCGCAACTGTTGCGGCGTTGCCACACAGCTCCACAAACACACCCATAATAGGTATCTCATCATGCGTAACTGCGCGCGCGCGGCTGTTGCACTGGGTCAGGACGGTAAACTCGCACATTTGCATAACCTTCATGCAATAAATGATGCGCATGCAATTTACTCATCATACCTTGATCGCAATACAGTAGATATTGGCGATTAGGATCAAAATCTTTAAAACGGCTATTAATTGCATAAAATGGCACAGCCAGCTGCTCAATGATACCTAAATCAAGCGGCTGATCTTCGACTTGGTCAGGATGGCGAATATCGATCACGATCTGCCCGGGCAATGCCTCGCGGACTTCTTCGACTTGGATATCTTGACTCAGCTGATCAAGAACCTTGTCCATGGTGACCCGTGTTGTGCGCTCAATAGCCCGCTGTAAGATACTCGCATCCAACTGACTTTCTTCATACACCACACGGCCTAGCTTGGCGCGGGTTTTGGGGCTGACAGAAATAACACCGCAATATTCAGGCATATTTTCAGCAAACTCAGCCGTACCAATCTCCACTGCCGTACGAATAATATCTTGTTTATGCTCAGTAATCAGAGGGCGTAATACCAGCTTATCGGTGGCTTTATCAATTACCGCCAGATTGCTCAGGGTTTGGCTGGCCACTTGTGAAATCGCTTCGCCAGTGACTAGGGTATCCAGCTCTAAATCTTGCGCGATGATATCCGCAGCTTTGAGCATCATACGTTTAAGTACAACACCCATATGGCTGTCATCAACGTTTTCTAAAATATCACCCAGCACTTCTTCAAAGGGGACACTGACAAAAAGCACCCGATGCGAACTGCCGTACTTTTTCCAGAGGTATTGCGCCACTTCTTTAACGCCAAGTTCGTGAGCATATCCACCTAAGTTGAAAAAACAAAAGTGGGTTAATAAGCCACGGCGCATCATTTTATAGGCGGCGACAGTGGAGTCAAAACCGCCGGACATCAACACCAGTGCCTGCTCTACGCTACCTAACGGATAACCGCCAATACCTTGGTGACGCTCATATTCAATCAACAAGCGCTGGTTGCGAATCTCGAAGCGCACTTCAATCTCTGGATGGCGCAAGTCAATCCCAGCAGCGCCGCATTGCTGACGCAACTGACTGCCCACATAGCGCTCAACATCCATCGAAGAAAAATCATGCTTACCGCCACGCTTACAACGCACAGAAAACATACGACCTTTCAATAGATCGGCGTAGTGAGCCTTGCAGTGCTGGGTAATATCATCAAAATCACCAAGAGGGTATTCCAGTATCTGGAAAAAATGTGAAATACCAGGAGTACAACGCAGACGCGCATACAACTCTTGTAACTGTGCAGGGTCTTCCAGCGCAGTAAATAATTCTAAATTATCCCACTCACCGACCACCTTCACATCAGGATCAAGATCGCGTAATACGGTGCGGATATTCTTGCCCAGCTGACGCATAAACTGCTTGCGTACAGGACGGCTTTTAATAGTAATTTCAGGAAAAGATTTTAGAATTAGTTTCATGGCACACTACAGGTCGCTAGGATGGGTCACCAAAGCAACCACAAAATGTGGCGCATATTATAGCAGCTTTTCTAGCGAAATACTCAAACAACAAGCAGAGCGCTGTGCAAGATTTAACACGGCGCTCTGCTTATTGAATAGTATTTTATCTTAGCAGCTGTAGTACAACTCGTACTCCAGCGGGTGAACAAAGGTGCGCACACGCAACTCTTCTTCGGCTTTGAGTGCAATAAAGGCATCTAAGAATTCATTACTGAACACACCGCCGCGCAGTAGAAAATCACGATCTGCGTCTAGCGCTTCCAGCGCTTCCTTTAAGCTGCCACACACTTGCGGAATCTGTTTAGATTCTTCTGGTGGCAAATCATAAAGGTTTTTATCCGCTGGATCGCCAGGATGAATACGGTTTTGAATACCATCAAGACCGGCCATTAACAGCGCCGCAAAGGCTAAATAAGGGTTTGCTGCTGGATCTGGGAAACGTGCTTCAATACGACGCGCTTTTGGGCTGGTCACATAAGGAATGCGAATCGATGCAGAGCGGTTACGCGCAGAATAGGCCAGCATCACCGGCGCTTCAAAACCTGGCACTAAACGCTTATAGGAGTTGGTTGACGGGTTGGTCAGCGCATTCAATGCTTTACCGTGTTTAATAATTCCGCCAACAAAATACAGCGCGGTATCTGACAAGCCGGCATAGCCTTCGCCAGAGAAGATATTTTTGCCACCAGCCGCAATCGACAAATGCACATGCATGCCGGAACCGTTATCACCAAACAAAGGCTTAGGCATAAAGGTCGCGGTACGACCGTAAGCATCGGCGACATTATGCACCACGTATTTTAACGCCTGCACTTCATCGGCTTTAGCCACTAGCGTGTTAAATTTAACACCAATTTCGTTTTGACCAGCAGTCGCCACTTCATGGTGGTGCACTTCAACAAACTGGCCCATTTCTTCTAGGGCGTTGCACATTGCGGTGCGAATTTCATGGTCATAATCGCTAGGCTGGGTTGGCAGGTAACCGCCTTTAACCGGCACACGGTGACCTTTATTGCCGCCTTCGATATCAGCATCACTGTTCCAAGCGGCTTGCTCAGAATAGATTTTAAACATCGAGCCCGAAATATCCGACTTAAACTTAACCTGATCAAAGATAAAAAACTCAGGTTCAGGACCGACAAAGACAGTATCGCCAATCCCTGTTGATTTTAAGTACTCTTCGGCTCGAGAGGCAATCGCACGAGGGTCACGGTCATAGCCTTGCATGGTCGATGGTTCAATCACATCGCAGACTAAAATCAAGGTAGGCTCTTGGGTGAAAGGATCCATCACCGCAGTGCTGTCATCGGGCAGCAGGATCATATCCGATGCTTCAATGCCTTTCCAACCGGCCATAGAAGAGCCGTCAAACATCTTTCCTTGCTCGAAAAAATCATCATCAGCATCACGTGCCGGCATAGTGATATGGTGCTGTTGCCCACCAATATCGGTAAAACGCAAATCGATCCATTTTGCATTATGGGTTTGTATCAGTTCGAGCGACTTTGACATCATGGTCTCCAAGATTTCATAAACGAGGTGCCCGCCCAGCAACAGGCTTTCAGGCAGTGCGCTCGCCACATTTCCTGTCTCGGCAGGACAAGGAGTGTGTCAAAACCGAGGGCGAGACGCGTAATATACATTCGGCGTGCTATTTTGACTGTTGCCCGCGATCAGCGCTAGCCCCAAACTTACACTATTAGAAAAAAACAGGGTAATAATCGACACAGGGCACAACAATCAAAGCAAAAAAGCATAACCTTTTATAGTCTACGCGGCAAAGGAACACAATTTTGTTTTTTCTTACGTCGCGATACAGTATTTCAAACAATCGCCATAGCTGACCCTTTTGCGCCGCCAGCCAGCGAAACACTTGCCTAAGTCTGCCGAGCATGTAACGCTTAGCACATCATTAAAAGGAATGGATTATGCGCCTTGTTTTGGCCATGGTCATGCTCACTGCAGCATTGCCGGTGACTGCACAGATTTATCAATATACCGATGCCAAAGGTAACCCTGTCTACACAGACCGGCCGCCGCTCGGCGTGGATGCCAATAGCATTGAGTTGCGCTCCATTAACAGTGTGCACAATCCTGCCAAGCAGAGTCAGAACCAGCCCGCCTACGCGACGAATAGCGAGATGCCGGAGCACACTGCGCCTTACACTGAGTTGCAGATCAGTGGATTACCTGATGCTGAAGCCCTACGCGCCAACAACGGCAACTTCACCCTCAGGGTTCAGATCACTCCGCCTCTCGCCAATCAACACCGTCTGCAACTAGTGGTGGACGGACAAGCCTATGGCGCAAGCAGTGCAACCACCCGCCTTCAGGTCAATAATCTTGCTCGCGGTGAGCATCGCCTTGCGGTACAAGTCTTAGCCGGTGAGCAGGTACTGCAAAGCAGTGACGAACAAACATTGAGTGTGCAGCGCGTGCACACCGGCAGCCCGGCATTCCACACTAAACCGACACCGCCCGCTAAGCCATGAAACTCAGCTATCTACTCGGCGCTCTGCTCCTTGGTGCAGCGCAACTCGCCTCGGCCGCTATTTATACTTATATTGATGCCAGTGGCGCGCGCGCCTTTACCGATCAGCCGCCCCAGCAACAAGCGGCCAAAAGGCTGGATCTCGCGCCAGCCAATCAAGTGCCCAGTACCCCAGTGATTAACCCGCCGCCCGTCTATCAAGAGCCACTTGAAGCTCGACCTGTGCAGTATCAATTGCTACGTATTTTGCTGCCAGAACCCAATGCCACGATTCGCGCCAATGAGCGGACATTGATCGTCACAGTCTACAGTGAACCGAAACTGCTTGAAGGGCACCATTACCGCTTATTATTAGATGGCAACACAATCGGCGAGCCAACGCGCAGCCCTGTTTTCCCTCTCAAAGAGCTTGAACGCGGCAGACATCTAGTGGCGGTCGAAATTATCAATGCGCAAGGGGCGGTACTTGAGCGCACCCCAGCACAACCTTTCCATTTACGACAAACCACCTTAAATGATAGACGCCGGGTGAATCCCTGCAGCACAGATGATTATGGGCGACGCCCAGAGTGCCCGTTAAAGGATCAACCGAAAAAATAAACCTATCCGCTTTGCACCCGTATCGCCCTAACCTGCTAAAGCCAAATCTCTGCAGCATCAGCAAGACCTTTTTGTTTAGGGTGAAGCAAGCAAGCAGGCTAAGATGCGCGACATTTTAAAGAGTAACCCTATGCACGATCAGCACTTTGATGAACTCGCAATTCGTTTTGCGCAAAAGATTTACGGCAGCAATAAAGGCGCGATACGTTTGGCCGTGCTGCAGGCCGATCTCAACGAGGTCTTACCCCAGCGCCCATTACGCGTGTTAGATATTGGCGCGGGCTTGGGGCATATGTCGCTTTGGTTGGCCCAACAGGGTCATCAGGTCACTTTAGTGGAACCGGCCTTAGCGATGCTGCAAACGGCACAGCAACGTTTTGCTGATGCACAATCTCAGGCAATCTTTATTCACTCAGACTGGCAAAGCTTTGCTCAACAAGAACACCCGCCCTATGACCTAGTGCTGTGCCATGCGGTATTGGAATGGCTGGCGGAACCCAGCGGCATTTTAGCCGCATTGCACCGTTTAACGACTGCTGACGGCTGGCTCTCACTGGCTTTTTACAATAAAGACGGGCTGATTTTGCAAAACCTGATTAAAGGTAATTTACGCAAACTCAGCCAGCAGCGCTTTACCGGCGACGCCGGCGGACTGACGCCACAACAGCCGTTGGATCCACGTGAACTAGCCGCACAAGTTGAGCCACTGTGGCTGATCCAACAGCGCAGCGGTATTCGCGTATTTCATGATTATATGCCACCACAATTTCGGCAGAAGATTGCCGCAGAAGAACTGATCAGTACCGAACTGAGTTACCGCCGCCACCCTGCCTTATCCGGCTTAGGACGTTACCTGCATTGGCTTTGCCAGCCTCGTGCGATCGCAGTAGACTAAGCCTTCTTCAGACTCTTGGGAGGCACGCTATGCTTCGTTATCTACTGCCCAGTGTGGCGACTCTCTTTTTGCTCGGTTGCCAAGCCAGCAACCCCTACCCAGGCGCAAGTGTGCCGTTACCTCCAGCACCAGCGGCAGCCGCAACACATTTTGATGCCAGCGCTTACCCTGCTCAGATCAGTGCAAAAAGCTACAATTATTGGTGCTGGCACGATCAAAATCTAAGCCCTGCACCTAGCGCCTCTGCTCAGGCGAGCGCACAGCGGATCTTAACTGAACAACTTGAGCAGCATGGTTTGCGTCCAGCTTCCGCAGCCCAGCCGTGCCAACTGAAAGTGCAACTCAGCAGCAGCCAGCGCCAACATGAGCGTCGCGTCTATGATGATTACCCATCGGCCAATTATGGCTATGGTTATGGGCATGGCGATGCCTATTATGATCGCCATCGTTACTCTGGGATTGGCGTTAATATGCCCATCAGGTCGCGCAGTTACACTGAGTATTATCAGCAGCTGACGCTGTCCTTTACGGATGCACAAACACAGCAATCGGTATGGCGTACGCAAAGCACCGTCAGCAGCGATCTACAGGGACAGACCACTGAAGAGGCATTGCGTAAAGCCATTGCCAATATGCTCAGTAGTTACCGTTGAGCGACAGAGATTTAGCGTGGCACGCGATACATTAGGTTGAGTAGACCTGCTCAACCTAATTCTTACTTAACCACTAAGACATCACAAGGTGGGTATTCTAAAAAGTGCTGCGCCAAACTGCCCAACAAGGCATCAGCTAAAACCCCACGCCCATGCTTACCAATAGCTAAAATCTGCGGCTGTTGCTCCGCAATCACCTGCGCCAAACAATTATGTAACTCGCCTTGGCGTAGCTCATGGCTGATCTGCGGACCTGCCTCGGGTAATTTAGCGCGCTCATCCATCACCAACTGGTCAAACAAAGAGGCTTGCCAAGTGATTTCTGCATCGCTGTCAGCCCCATGCACCTCAGCCATTTCCAGCACATGCAGGGCATGGATGAAGGCGGTCTTCGGCAATAACTTAAACACATGATGCAGTGCATGGCAGGCACACAAAGAAAAATCTAAGGGCACTAAAGCGCGTTGATAAGGGCTTGCAGACGGCTCAATCGCTAATAACACAGGCACGGCGCTACGCTGTAATACGCGCTCCAGCGTGGTGCCAGAAAAATACTCAGCCGAATCTTGGTGATGATCACCCATCACCATAAAATCCACACTATGGGCTTTTTGCGCAGCAACAATCGTCTGTGCTGGGCGGCCCATTTTAATTAAAACCTGGGCATTTTCAGCATGACAGTCGCGCAACTGCTGAGTGAGTAAAGCATCCGCAGCCAGCATCTGTTTTTCTAACACAGCCATCGGTAAATGATCTTCTAAAACATAGATCACACTCAAGCGCGCTTGATGCTGCTGTGCCAATTGCACACCGCGCTGCAGGGCAATCTGTGCTGTGGTGCTCAGATCATGGGCAACCATAATATGTTGCATAAATGTGCATTCCTTTTAAAAGACCAAAAGAGGCGCGCAAACGGCACACTCGTTTACGCGCATGGGCCGTTACTTGGCGGCGTCTAACGCTTGGGTTAAGTCCGCTAAAATATCATCAATGTGCTCAATACCAATCGACAAACGGATCAGATCGAGACTCACCCCAGCACTGGCCATTTCATCTGGGGTTAATTGACGGTGCGTGGTCGTCGCTGGATGGCAAGCCAGTGACTTAGCATCACCAATATTCACCAAGCGGTAGAACATCTGCAGCGCATCAATAAACTTAGCACCAGCAGCTTGGCCGCCATGAATACCAAAGCACAAAATAGAAGAGGGCTTACCCCCCATATATTTTTGCGCTAAAGCGTGATCAGGGTGCGTTGGCAAGCCCGCATACTGCACCCATGCCACTTGCGGATGAGCGTCTAAGAACTCAGCAACTTTTTGCGCGTTCTCACAATGACGCTCCATGCGCAGCGACAGTGTCTCCATGCCTTGCATAATCAAAAAGGCATTAAAAGGAGATAAAGCCGCACCCATATTACGCAGTGGCACCACACGGCAGCGCGCAATAAAGGCCGCGGCACCAAAATCTTGGGTGTACACCACGCCGTGATAGGACACATCTGGCGTATTCAATAGTGGGAAACGCTCTTTGTGCTCTGCCCATGGGAATTTGCCCGAATCAACAATAGCACCCGCAATGGTTGTGCCGTGGCCACCCATATACTTGGTCAGCGCATGTACAACAATATCTGCACCATAATCAAAAGGACGGCATAACACCGGCGTGGCCACAGTGTTATCAACAATCAACGGCACACCATGGCGGTGCGCAGCATCAGCTAAGGCTTGGATATCAACGATATTACCCGCTGGATTACCAATACTTTCGCAGAACACAGCTTTAGTTTTGCTATCAATTAATTTTTCTAACGCAGCAATATCATCATGCGGCGCGAAACGGACTTCTAAACCTTGACGCGGCAAAGTGTGGGCAAACAGGTTATAAGTACCACCATACAACTTCGCCACAGAAACTATATTATCGCCCGCTTCAGCAATGGTCTGAATCGTTGCAGTAATCGCCGCCATACCTGAAGCCATCGCTAACGCCGCCACACCGCCTTCTAAGGCTGCGACACGTTTTTCTAAAATATCGTTAGTCGGGTTAGTGATGCGCGTATAGATATTGCCTGGAACTTTCAGATTAAATAGATCCGCTCCGTGCTGCGTATCATCAAAAGTATAAGACGTGGTTTGATAAATCGGCACCGCAGCGGACTTGGTGGTGGGATCAGAACTGTAGCCCACATGGATCGCAATTGTTTCTGGTTTCATCACTAATACTCAAGACTGGTTTAAAAAGAGAGGGGTAAAGCATGCCCAGCCAACAGGCTAGGGTCAAGCAGAGCAGCAATAGATGTTCTCTAAGTTAAGATATAGGCACACTATGAATTCTTACCCCTATATCCTTAGAGTGCAAACATGACTTGGCGCTATATTATCAAGCAACTGGCCTTTCCACCCAGCAGCTTATTATTACTCTTACTCTGCGCGTTCTTGTTACGCAAGCGCTGGCCGAAACTGGCCTTAGCCAGTTTTGTGATCAGCAGCAGCGGTCTTTATATAATGAGTTTGCCGATTACGGTTGAGTATGCCGCGCGCGCCTTAGAAACGGAAGCGCCCTTATTACTCGAACAATGGAGCACATTAGCGCAGCATGCCGATGCCATAGTGGTGCTGGGCGGCGGGCGTGAAGTTAATGATCCGGCTTGGCAAGCAGATCAACCTTCGCTGATGGCGATGCAGCGTCTGCGTTATGCCGCACGTTTAGCCAAAGCCTCGCAATTGCCGGTGCTGGTCTCGGGTGGCTTGCATTACGGCCAGCCGCCCAGTGAAGCGCAGATTATGGCGGACAGCTTGGCGCAAGACTTTAACGTCAATACGCGTTGGCTAGAAGGTCAGAGCCGCACCACTTGGGAAAATGCACAATACAGCGCACAGATGCTGCAGGCTGAAGGTATTCAGCGCGTGGTTTTAGTGACTGATGCGTGGCATATGCCACGCTCACGCTGGAGTTACGAGCAGTTTGGTTTTCAGGTGCTAAGCGCACCTGTGGGCTTTTTAGGCGGCGCCAATGCTCGCCCGCTAAATGGCTGGATGCCGGAAAGCAAAGCCATGTGGCACAACACAGCTTTACTCAATGAGGCGATTGGTGCCCTGTTGTACCGCTTAAGCTATAGCGCAGCAGAGTAACTCACACAAACAAATACGCCCCTTACACTGAGCGCCCGCCAGTAATAGCCAGTCTCAGGCAATCACACTGCCTTGCTGGCTAGCGCCCTTGTTTAAACCCCCACTCGCCTTCTGATTGCTCCATAACACCGATTCAGTGCTCAGGCCTCTGCGTCTTGTACACAGGTTAACTCATACCCTCCAGCTCAACGCTTGCAATTGCGCTGAAAAATCCGCAGTTATCGGTTTGACTCACTAGTCAAAAAGTTATACGTCTGCTAAGTTCAATTAAGGCTATGTGTGTTTGCCTGACTGATACCAATACATTCCCCGCCCTCTGCCAGTGCGCAGTTGGCCTATTTTTCTGGTTTGCTTGCGGTGGTTTGCTGATCAGTTGCTGATTTAACAAGCGACAGTTGCCAGCGCCCAAGCACAAGAGGAGATGATCACGATGGATATTAACCGTCGAGAGTTTTTCAAATTTTGCGGCGTGGGAATCGCCGCATCAAGCCTTGCCGCGCTCGGTATGGCACCGGCGCCGGCCTTTGCCGAATCGGTCCGCCATTTCAAGCTCGCCAACACTAAAGAGACGCGTAACACTTGTCCCTACTGCTCGGTGGGCTGTGGCCTGATCATGTATAGCCGTGGTAGCGGTGGCAAAAACGTCAGCCAAGAAATCTTCCATATTGAAGGTGACGCAGACCATCCGGTTAACCGTGGCACCTTATGTCCAAAGGGTGCCGGCCTGATTGACTTCATTCGCAGCCCCAATCGCCTGCAGTACCCGCAAGTGCGCGAAGCGGGCAGCAACGAGTGGAAACGTCTCAGCTGGGAGGATGCCTTAACCCGTATTGCACGTTTAGTGAAAGATGACCGTGACGCCAACTTCATTGAGAAAAACGACGCTGGACAAACCGTCAACCGTTGGTTGACCACAGGCTTTCTAGCCGCGTCAGCGGCGTCCAGCGAAGCCGGCTATATGACGCACAAAGTGGTACGTTCACTGGGTATTCTGGGTTTCGACAACCAGGCGCGCGTTTGACACGGTCCGACGGTGGCAGGTCTTGCCCCGACGTTTGGCCGTGGAGCCATGACCAATCACTGGAGCGACATCAAAAACGCCAACTTGGTGTTAGTGATGGGCGGCAATGCCGCAGAAGCGCACCCGTGCGGTTTTAAGTGGGTTACTGAAGCTAAAGCGCATAACCAGGCCAAGCTGCTGGTGGTGGATCCACGCTTCACTCGGACAGCCTCATTGGCCGATGTCTACGCGCCGATTCGTACCGGCACGGATATCGCTTTCTTAGGTGGTTTGATTCGTTATTTACTGGAAACCGATCAGATTCAGCACGAATACGTGCGTAACTACACCGACATGCCGTTTATCGTAAAGCAAGGCTTTAGCTTTGAAGAGGGCTTGTTCAACGGTTATGACGCCGACTCGCGCAGCTATCCCGACAAGAGCGACTGGGATTACGAACTTGACGAAAATGGGCATGCCAAGGTTGATATGACCCTGCAGCACCCAAACTGTGTCTATCAACTGCTGAAAAAACACTACAGCCGTTATACCCCAGAGATGGTCAGTAGCATCTGCGGCACACCGCTCAAACGCATGATGCAAATATGGGATCATATTGCTGAGACTGCGGTGCCTGGCAAGACCATGACCATTCTCTATGCGCTAGGCTGGACCCAGCACTCGGTGGGTTCACAGATGATTCGCGCCGGTGCCATGCTGCAGTTGCTGCTGGGTAATATCGGCATGCCTGGTGGTGGTGTGAACGCCCTACGCGGTCACTCTAACATCCAAGGTTTAACCGATCTAGGTCTGCTCTCCAATCTGTTGCCGGGTTACCTGACCCTGCCGCGTGATGATGAACAAGACTACGACGCCTATATTGCCAAGCGCGCCCCTCAGGCACTGCGTCCTGGGCAAATGTCGTACTGGCAACACTATGGACGCTTTCATGTCAGCCTGATGAAGGCGTGGTACGGCGACGCGGTTACCGAAGAAAACAACTGGGGCTACGACTGGCTACCCAAACTCGATGAGCCAATGTATGACGTGCTGAAGTACTTCGATATGATGTACGAAGGCAAGGTCAACGGTTACTTCTGTCAAGGCTTCAACCCGATTGCCGCGTTTCCCAACAAGGCAAAAATCGGCGCAGCACTGGCACGTCTGAAGTATCTCGTGATCATGGATCCGCTGGTGACCGAAACCTCGGAATTCTGGAAACACGTTGATGAATACAACGATGTGGATACCGCCAGTATTCAGACCACGGTCTTCCGCCTGCCCACCAGTTGCTTCGCCGAAGAGGATGGTTCGCTGGTCAACAGCAGTCGCTGGTTACAGTGGCACTGGAAAGGTGCTGAGCCACCCGGTGAAGCGCGTCCTGACGTGGCGATTATGGGTGGTTTATTCCATCGTCTGCGTGCGCTCTATGCCAAAGAAGGCGGTGCTTTCCCAGATCCAATCATGAATTTGGACTGGTCCTACCTACGTCCCGATGAGCCAGCCCCCGAAGAAATTGCCAAGGAATACAACGGTAAAGCGCTGGTCGACCTCAAAGATCCAAACACCGGCGAAGTGCTGGTGCGTGCTGGACAACAACTGGCAGGCTTTAGTCAACTGCGCGATGACGGCAGCACCTCAAGTGGCTGCTGGCTGTTCTGCGGCTCTTGGACCGAAGCAGGCAATCAGATGGCACGGCGCGACAACGCTGACCCCTATGATATGGGCCAGACTTTAGGTTGGGCCTGGTCATGGCCAGCCAACCGTCGCATCCTTTACAACCGTGCCTCGGCAGACCCAGCGGGTAAACCTTGGAACGACAAAGACAAGCGTTTGGTCTGGTGGGATGGCAGCAAGTGGACCGGTACCGATGTCCCCGACTTTGCTGCGACCTCAGCGCCAGAAGATAAAATGAATCCGTTCATTATGAACCCCGAAGGTGTGGCGCGTTTCTTCGCTCGCGGCAACATGGCCGAAGGCCCATTCCCTGAGCACTATGAACCCTTCGAGACACCGATCGGGCGCAACCCATTGCATCCCACTTCAGCCGGAGTAACCAGTAACCCAGCAGCACGGGTGTTCCGTAACGATATGGATGTGTTCGGCACGGCGAAGGAGTTTCCCTATGCGGCGACCACCTATCGACTCACTGAGCACTTTCACTTCTGGACCAAGCACAGCCGGATCAACGCGATCATGCAGCCACAACAGTTTGTCGAACTCGGCGCGGTAATGGCTGGCGAACTAGGGATCAAGGCCGGTGATCGGGTGCGGGTGTCATCCAACCGCGGCTTTATTGAAGCCGTAGCGGTGGTCACTAAGCGCCTCAGGCCGCTGCTGGTAGACGGCAAGATCGTGCATCACGTCGGTATTCCGCTGCACTGGGGCTTTGTCGGGGTGGCCAAAAACGGTTACCTGACCAATACGCTGACACCCTTCGTTGGTGACGGCAACACCCATACGCCGGAATTTAAATCTTTCCTAGTTAACGTGGAGAGGGTGTAATCATGGCCACACAAGACATAATCGCACGCTCTGCCACGACCACGGCGAGTCCCTCGGTACGTCAAATCGACGAAGTGGCAAAACTGATCGACACCACCCAGTGCATCGGCTGCAAGGCCTGCCAAGTGGCGTGTTCAGAATGGAATGATCTGCGCGATGAAGTCGGCACTAACGTTGGGGTGTATGACAACCCCAGCGATTTGACGGCCGACTCATGGACAGTGATGCGCTTTGCCGAGCACGAAACCACTGATGAAGACCTTGAATGGCTGATCCGCAAAGATGGCTGCATGCACTGCGAAGACCCAGGCTGCCTCAAAGCCTGCCCAAGTCCTGGTGCAATCATTAAATACGCTAACGGCATCGTCGACTTCAACCAAGATAAATGTATTGGCTGCGGCTACTGCATCACGGGTTGTCCGTTTGACGTGCCGCGCATTTCAAAAAAGGACAACAAAGCGTACAAATGCACCTTGTGCTCTGATCGGGTGGCAGTCGGTCTTGAACCGGCCTGCGTGAAGGTCTGCCCCACTGGGGCGATCGTCTTCGGTACCAAGCAGGACATGAAGGAGCATGCCGACTGGCGCATTGCCGATCTAAAACAGCGCGGCTATGAAAATGCCGGACTCTATGACCCTCAAGGCGTGGGCGGAACCCACGTGATGTATGTGCTACACCATGCTGATAAGGCAGGTTTATACAGCGGCTTGCCACAAAACCCAAGTATCAGCCCAATGGTCGGCGTCTGGAAAGGCGTGACCAAACCCTTGGCCATGGCAGCTATAGCGGCCACAGCGCTGGCTGGGTTCTTCCATTACATACGGGTCGGGCCGAACCGCGTCGAAGACGACGAGGAAGCCCAGCAGACGTTAGCATCGGTCGAACACTTCGACCCTGCCGAGCGCCGTGACCCTAGCGCGGGAGGAGAGTGATATGAACAAGGACATGAAGCAAGACCTGCAGCGCTACAATGCCAACGAACGTTCCAATCACTGGGGGGTTGCGCTGCTATTTATCCTGTCTGCTCTATCGGGCCTCGCGCTCTTCCATCCGGCGTTATTCTGGTTGAGCAACCTGTTTGGCGGTGGGCCTTGGACACGGATTCTGCACCCCTTCCTCGGGGTACTGATGTCGATCCTGTTTGTCTTAATGGCCTTACGCTTTGCCGGTCGCAACCGGATGAAAGCGCACGATCGTCAATGGCTGGCGCAGTGGCGCAAGGTGATCACTAACAACGAAGAAGACGTACCGCCAGTAGGCAAGTACAACGCTGGCCAGAAGCTGTTGTTCTGGGTACTGGTACTCAGCATGCTGATGTTGCTGCTCAGTGGCATCGTGATCTGGCGCGAGTACTTCAGCGGCTTCTTCGCCATTGGTCTGATCCGCCTTGCCAGTGTCTTGCATGCGTTCTTCGCCTTTGTGCTGATTTCCAGCATCGTCGTCCACATCTACGCGGCGATCTGGGTAAAAGGCTCAATAGGTGCCATGACCTCCGGCAAGGTCAGCCGGGCTTGGGCGCGCAAGCACCACAAACTCTGGTATGACGAAATGCGCAAAAAAGAGCGCTGAGCCCTACCGTTCAGTTTCGAAGACTTTCGGCCTGAACACTATGCCTACACAGGAGTTGTAGCCAGGCAGCGTAGAAATGCGCTGCCTGTTTGTTTTTACTCTATGATCACAACAACGCACGTCCAGACTTACTTAGACAAGGATTCAGCCCATGTCATCAAAAATTCTCGAACCGGGGGAGATCGAAAGCGCGGCCATGACGCCGCCCTTCGTGCAACTGCCGCCGCCAGATGTGTTTTACAAACGCGCCCAGCGCTTTGAAAGCTTAGCCGTAGACCATCCGATGAGCGCTTATCTGCGCCTACTGGCCAGCATTTGCCGCGCGCAACAAACGGTGTTTGATGCACCGCCCAAGCTACCTGAACTCAGCGCCACCAACATCAGCGCTGCTTTCGAGCACCAGATGCCGCCACTGGCAGTGGATTCCTTACTTCACGACAGCGGCTGGCAAACCCAATTGGACGCTTGGCTGGCCGCGTTCACTGAGCAAAATAGCGACATACCTGACGCGGTGCGCACCGCACTGCAACGCCTGCACGAGGCCGATGCAACACAACGCCAAACCTGGGCGACCGCGTTGCTAGGTGGTCGTTTTAGCGCAGTGCCCGAAGCGCTGGTGCCTTTTCTTGGCGCCGCCTTGCAACTTGCTTGGCGGCATTGGTTAAAAGCCATTGATATCGACGAGATCCGCGAACGCGAAGATCAAACCGAGTGCCCCTGCTGCGGCTCGCTGCCCGTCGCAGGGGTTATCCATCAGCGCCGTCCCATCGACGGCGTGCGCTATCTGATGTGTTCGCTGTGCGCCGCTGAGTGGCACTATGTTCGCCTAAAATGCAGTCATTGCCGAAGCACGCGGGAACTCGACTATTTGCACTTTGATAACAGCCCACACGCGATCAAAGCTGAAGCCTGCCCCGAGTGCCATACTTATTTAAAACAAATTTATCTTGAGCTTGACCCCAACGCTGAAGCGCTCAGCGCCGACCTTGCCAGCCTCGATTTGGACCTGTACTTGGCGGAACAGAACTGGCAGCGTCGTACGCCAAACTTACTGTTGGCGCCGGGTGGTGACGGTGAGCAAGAGGACGGCAATTAATGAATGCACCGCAACGACCGCACCCTCCCTCGGTAGAGCAACTGCTGAATGCCGACGGCATGCCCAGCCTGCAAGAGCGTTATGGTCGCACTTTACTGCGCACAGTGGTTCGTGACTATTTAGCCGAGCTGGGAGACGCCTATCAGCGCAGCGAACTGCGACCACAGATGCTGACAACGCAAGCGCTAGCGAGTGAAGTGGCGGCGCGCTTAGCTCGCGCGCACACCCCTAACGTGCGGCGTATGTTTAATCTGACGGGAACAGTGTTGCACACCAATTTAGGTCGCGCACTGCTACCGGAGGAAGCCATTCAAGCCATGACGCTGGCGGCGCGCTACCCAACCAATCTCGAATTTGATCTAAACAGCGGCCAACGCGGCGACCGCGACAGTCTCGTCGAGCAGTTAATCTGCGAGCTGACTGGTGCCGAGGCGGCCACGGTGGTCAACAACAATGCCGCCGCCGTGCTCTTGGCACTGAGCGCCATCGGCGCCGGCAAAGAGGCGGTGATCTCACGCGGTGAGCTGATTGAGATCGGCGGCTCCTTCCGTATTCCCGATATTATGGCTCAGGCCGGCGTTATTCTGCATGAGGTGGGCACCACCAACCGTACGCACCCGCGCGATTACCAAGCCGCAATTAACCAGAATACAGGGCTGATTTTGCGCGTGCATCCCAGTAACTATGTAATTCAAGGCTTTACCGCCAGCGTCGCAACCAAACATCTGGCCGCCATTGCCCATGATAACGGCTTACCGCTGCTGGAAGACCTCGGCAGCGGCAGCTTAATCGATCTATCTCAATGGGATTTGCCACGCGAACCGCTGGTACAGGAGTCTCTGGCTGACGGCGCAGATATCGTCACCTTTAGCGGTGATAAGCTGCTCGGCGGTCCGCAGGCGGGGATCATCGTGGGCCGCCGCGATCTGATTGATCGAATCAAAGCGCACCCACTCAAGCGTGCACTGCGTGTGGATAAACTGATCCTCGCCGCGCTAGAGGCAGTTCTGCGTCTCTACCAAGACCCCGACCGCTTGGCTGAGCGCCTCACCAGCCTACGTATCCTGACGCGACCCGCAATAGACATCGAGGCGCAGGCGCAACACATAGCGCCACTCATAGCACAGCAGTTAGGCTCAGGTTGGCAGGTCGATGTATGTGCGGCGCTCGGCATGATCGGCAGCGGCGCACAACCTATCGCCCGTCTGCCCAGCGCCGCGCTGTGCATTCGTCCGCACGGCGCGCGCAAACAACGTAACCGCGCACTGACCGCGTTAATGGCGGCCTTACGTGCTCTACCGATTGCCGTAGTGGGTCGTCTTGATGACGACGCTTTATGGCTCGATCTGCGCCAATTGGATGATGAAAATCTATTCATTGCTCAGCTCTCGGAACTACAAGTGAGCAACACATGATTATCGCTACTGCAGGGCACATCGATCACGGTAAAACTGCACTATTAGAAGCGCTGACAGGGCAAACTGGCGATCAGCGCCGCGAGGAACAGGAGCGCGGCATTACCATCGATCTGGGTTACCGTTATGCAGATTTAGGCGGTCAAGCAACCCTAGGTTTTATCGACGTGCCGGGCCATGAGCGTTTCGTGCATAACATGCTGGCCGGTGCGACTGGGGTTGATTTGGCCCTGCTCGTGGTCGCTGCCGATGACGGTGTGATGCCGCAAACCCGCGAGCACTTAGCGATCCTAGCCCTGCTGGGTATTGCGCATTTATGGGTGGTACTGAGCAAATGCGACCGAGTCGATACGCAACGTCAGACTGCTGCAGAAATTGAAATCAAGTCTTTGCTGGCGGTAAGTCCCTACGCTGACGCGCCCATTTTTTCTGTTTCAAGCACCAACGGTGACGGCATTGCTGCACTACGCGAGGCGCTGTTAGCAGAAGCCAGCCATATCGCGCAGCATGCCGACCACACCCATTTTCGTCTCTCGGTAGATCGCGCTTTTAGCATTTCCGGTTCTGGCACCGTGGTAACCGGCACCGCCTTGTCCGGACGGGTAACGGTCGGCGACAACCTGTTATTGGTGGACGCAAAGGGCGCTCATCAAACCGTACGGGTACGCGGTTTGCATGCGCAAAACTGTGTCGCCGAGAGCGCTCAAGCGGGCCAACGGGTTGCCCTTAATCTGGCTGGCGATCGACTTAAAGCACAACACATCCATCGCGGCAATTGGCTGCTACCCACCGCGTTGTTAAGCCCTAGCCGCAGACTGGATATCCAACTCAGCCTATTACCCGATGCTGCTCGAGCGCTAGAGCACTGGACGCCAGTGCATGTACACCTCGGCGCGCAGCGTTTAACCGGACGCGTGGCACTGCTGGAAGATACGCGTCTCGTCCCCGGTAGCAGTGCTTTGGCGCAACTGGTGCTGGATGAGACAACACAAGCCGTCTATGGTGATCGCGTGGTGCTGCGCGACCAATCCGCTTGGCACACACTGGGTGGCGGCGTTGTGCTTGATCCAAATGCACCGACTCGACAACGGCGCACGCCAGCACGACTGGCGCAATTGCAAGCGTTGCAACAAGGCGGGCTCGAAATCGCACTGCCAGTCTTACTTAGCGCTGCCGATAACGGCTTGGCGCCAGCGTCCTTAGAATGCAAATTCAACCGACCCCAGCACGGCTGGTTATTGCCGCAAGGCACTGTCACCCAGAAAACCTCGAGTGGCCCACGTTTGTTCGCTGAGGCGCTCTGGCAACAGCATCGCTTAACGCTGACCGCGGCGTTAACACGCTTTCATCAGGAGCAGCCAGACGAGTCAGGACCTGACCGGAGCCGCTTGCGTCGTTATGGTCTCCCCCATTTAGAACCTGGCGTCTTCAGTGCAGTGCTGGATGAGGCTTTAAATGATGCCAGTGTCACGAGCAGCGGCCCATGGCTGCACATGCCAGACTTTCAGGTGCGTTTAAGCGAGGCCGAAGACACACTGAAAGCCCAGCTCTGGCCACATCTCGAAGTTGCCGGTATTAATCCACCTTGGGTGCGAGACCTTGCGCAGCTTGAAAACATTGACGAAGCCACAGTGCGTGCACTGCTGCTGAAACTGGCGCGTTTAGGACAATTGCATCAGGTGGTGCGCGACTTGTTTTATCCCGAACCCGCCATCGAGCAACTGGCAGAATACGCCATGCGCTTGGCTGCCAGCGATAACACCCTAGAAGTGGTGGCGTTTCGCGATGCTTTGGGTTTGGGGCGTAAACGTTGCGTGCAGTTATTGGAATACCTCGACCGTCTTGGCGTGACGCGGCGCTTCGGCAACCAACGTCGAATCCGTGCAGACAGTAGCCTAGTGCTGCGCATCAAAACCCGTTAGTATGTGGCGCATACGGAGGGCAATCATATCCGGTGGTGTGGCCGGATTTCAAATCCGGTTGGGGACGGCAGCCGTTCCTGGGTGGGTTCGACTCCCACTGCCCTCCGCCACTTCGCAGCAATCCAAGGTTTCAAATTCAATCTTTCAACTTCAGCGCCTGAACACTTTCATCATCTGGATCAAAACCGTCACTTTGTGCTTGTGCAACAAAAGCAGCCAGCGCTTGTTCACCGCGTAACAACTGCAACTGAGCACTGGCCCAATCATCAGGGCGTAGGCGAATCATCCAGCCAGCACCGTAACAGTCTCGATTGATCAACGCTGGACGCTGCGACAGCGACTCGTTGTGCGCCACCACCGTACCGGCAATCGGACTTTTTGCCGAAGCCGCAGCCTTGGCAAACTCCACCACGCCTAAACTGCGGTCAGCCTCGATATGCAAACCCAAACGTTTAGGGGTAAAAGCAAAAATATCACCAAACAAAGCCACGCCGTAATCGGTCAATCCTAAGGTCACTGCACCCTCTGTTTCCTCGCGCAGCCACATGCTGTGCTCGGGGGCGTACCAGAGCCCATCAGGAAAACGCATAGCATCCAATATCATAATGAGAGCACCTTTTCGTATTCGAGAATCATCGTCGCCAGTTCACCGCCGCTACCGTAATCGTCCACTTCAGCAATTAAGACCGGCTCGACAAGAGTCGTTTGCCCGGCAATTGGTGGCTTACGACAGAGCAATAAGCGCACGCCCATTTGCTTGGCTTGGCGAATAAAATGCAGCACTGGCGCACCGCCCTCCTCAGGGAATACTGTCTCCGCTACACCTAGATAGGCAAACTGCGCCGCCTCACCGGTCAAATACAGTGTGACCTCGGCGTCCATACAGGCTAACAGCGTAGCAATGTGAAAAGGTGCTGCGCAGCGTGCCGGCGTGCTCGGACCACTGGTCACCAGAATTAACACGCGCTGAGGCGATACTGCAGTCAAGCTGACCTCCTAAAACAATGATTGAAAACACACACCCAGCGCCGGAAAAATAGCGCTGGAAAACCAGACACGCAGCACTTGTAGTGCAAATTCAGAATAAATAAGATTACCCCGCAATACCACTGCACCTGACTTTTATCTGCTATCGCTGTGCTTTAGAGATTAACAGGATTGTCGAGATGAAAGCCTTAGCGCATTGCCGTACTGCACAATCACAATCGATATAAAGATGCAGTTTCCCTCCTTGCGCCCGCCTCATGTATGCTAGGCAGATATTTTTAATTGATGCGCTGCGGCGTATCGTCCTTATGACTTTCTTGACGATAACCAGATAAAATCATGTACGAACAGTATCAGCCTCGCGACATTGAAGCCGCCGCTCAGCGCCATTGGGCCGAGCACAAATCTTTTGAAGTGACCGAACAAGCCGGTAAAGAAACCTTTTACTGCTTATCGATGTTTCCTTACCCCAGCGGTCGCCTGCATATGGGCCACGTGCGCAATTACACCATTGGTGATGTGATTGCCCGCTATCAGCGCATGCTCGGTAAAAATGTGCTGCAGCCCATGGGTTGGGACGCTTTTGGCATGCCAGCCGAGAACGCGGCGATTCAACATAAAGTTGCCCCCGCCGCCTGGACCTACGAAAACATGGCCTATATGAAGGCGCAGTTTACTCAGCTGGGTTTAGCCATTGACTGGTCGCGCGAGATTACCACCTGCAAGCCTGACTACTACCGTTGGGAGCAGTGGCTGTTCACTCAACTGTACAAAAGAGGCATCATTTACAAGAAAGTCGGCACGGTAAACTGGGACCCAGTGGACCAAACCGTACTGGCTAACGAGCAAGTGATTGATGGTCGCGGCTGGCGTTCGGATGCACTGGTAGAAAAGCGCGAAATCCCCATGTACTACTTCAAGATCACCGCCTATGCCGATGAGCTACTGTCGAGTCTTGATGACATGCCGGGTTGGCCTGAGCAAGTTAAAACCATGCAACGCAACTGGATCGGCAAAAGCTTCGGTGCCGATATCCTGTTTGATTACGATGTAGATTCAGTCGGGATTGCAGGCCAACTCAAGGTCTACACCACCCGTCCTGACACCCTAATGGGTGCCACCTATGTCGCTGTAGCCGCTGAGCATCCATTGGCGCAACGTGCTGCCATCGACAATCCTGAATTAACTGCCTTTATTGCTGAATGTAAAGGCGGCTCTGTGGCTGAAGCCGATATGGCGACCATGGAGAAAAAAGGTCTGCCCACCGGTCAGTTTGTGCTGCACCCTCTGACTGGCGATAAGCTACCCGTCTATATCGCCAACTATGTATTGTGGGGCTACGGTGAAGGTGCGGTGATGGCCGTGCCTGCGCACGATGAGCGCGACTTTGCTTTTGCCAATACCTATCAGCTACCGATTCAGCAAGTGTTTGCCTCAAACGATGTAGATAACCATTTTGATGCGCACAACTGGCAGGATTGGTACGCGGATAAAGCCAACGTCAACACGGTTAATAGCGGTAAATACGATGGCCTCAGCGTACAAGATGCTTTTGATCAAATTGTCGCTGACCTTGAAGCCCAGCAGCACGGCGAGCGCAAAACCCAGTTCCGTTTACGCGACTGGGGTATCAGCCGTCAGCGCTATTGGGGTTGCCCGATTCCGATTGTGCATTGCCCAAGCTGTGGCGATGTTGCCGTCCCTGAAGACCAGCTACCTGTTGTATTACCGGAAAATGTGATTCCTGATGGCTCAGGTAATCCACTGAATAAAATGCCTGAGTTTTATCAGTGCCAATGCCCAGCCTGTGGTGCGGATGCCCGTCGTGAAACCGATACCATGGATACCTTTGTTGAGTCCTCTTGGTACTACGCACGCTACGCCTCACCGCATTATGAAGGCGGCCTCGTCGAAAAATCAGCGGCTGAGCATTGGCTACCGGTTGACCAATATATTGGTGGTATCGAACACGCTATTTTGCACCTGCTGTATGCGCGTTTCTTCCATAAACTGATGCGCGATGAAGGTTTAGTCAGCAGCAATGAACCCTTCACTAAATTGCTAACGCAAGGCATGGTGATTGCCGAAACCTACTACCGTATGCGCCCTAACGGTGGTCGCGAGTGGTTTAACCCTGATCAAGTCACGGTTGAATCCGACAGCAAAGGCAAAGCTATCTCAGCCAAGTTGATTAGCGATGGTCAGCCGGTGGTGATTGGCGGCATTGAAAAAATGTCGAAATCAAAAAATAATGGCGTTGATCCACAAGTGATGATTAACGAGTACGGCGCTGACACCTGCCGTTTGTTTATGATGTTTGCTTCGCCACCAGATATGAGCCTAGAGTGGTCAGATTCAGGTATTGAGGGCGCGAGCCGCTTCCTTAAGCGTGTTTGGCGTTTAGCCTACAAACACGTCAATGCAGGAACCCACAACGGCTTAGACACTGCCAGCTTAAGCGATGCGCAAAAAGAGATTCGTCGCGCCATTCATGCGGTGATTAAGCATGCGAGCAATGACGTAGGCCAACACCAGAAATTCAACACCGCTATTGCGCAAGTAATGACTTTGATGAATATTCTGGAAAAAGCCCCGATCGCAACCGAGCAAGACCGTGCGTTATTGCATGAAGGTTTAGAAACCGTCGTGCTCTTGCTGGCGCCGATCACCCCGCATATTTGCCATGAATTGTGGCAGCAGCTGGGTCATAGCGATCTTGTGATTGATGCCACTTGGCCACAAGCCGATGACAGTGCACTGGTGCAAGATACTTTAAGCATTGTGATTCAGGTCAATGGTAAATTGCGTGGGCATATTGATGTACCCGCCACCGCTAGCCGTGAAGAAATTGAAGCGGCGGCACGCGCTAATGACAATGTCTTGCGCTATGTCGATGGTTTAACCATTCGCAAAGTGATTGTGGTTCCGAACAAGTTGGTTAATATTGTTGCTAACTGATTGAGTTATGTTTTTTTACTCACCCCGGCCTAACCTCAGCACGAGGTTAGGCACAGAGGACACACCATGTTAAAACGCTCTTTTACCGTACTGGGTCTGGCTTTTTTACTGACCGCTTGCGGCTTTCACTTACGCGGCACAGGTACCACACAGATGGCCCTGAGCGAACTGAACTTTGCCGCCCGTGATGCGTTCAGTCCACTTGGCAAACAGGTGACAGAAAGTCTGGCCAACAATAATGTCACCATCTCCAGCAGTGCGCCTTTCACTCTGTACTTAGGTGCAGAAGAGAACAGCAGACGCACCGCCAGCTTTACCCCTGGTACGCGCAGCGCTGAGTACACCCTGACCAGTTCGGCCAACTATGAACTGCGTTCTGGCAGTTTACCGGCGTTAATCCAAGACAGCGTCAAAGTGCAGCGCAGTTATGCGTACAACCAAGACAATGTCACAGGTTCTAGCCAGGAAGAAGCCTTACTGCGTCAAGAAATGCGCGCTGAGTTAGTCATGCAGTTGATGATGCGCCTGCAAGCGGTCAACCCCACGCAATTGCAAGGATTACAAGATCAAGCTCAACGCCGTCAGGATGCTGAAGCACAAGCACGCGATGCTGCAATCCGGGCCCAGCGCTTTGATGAGCCACAACAATCACCGATCTCTTTACCCTAGAGCGTTAGGGTCTTGTGCACACAAGACCCCACCCTTGCCCTATGCGCATTTACCCTGAAAAACTCGCCGGCCAACTTAAACAAGCACTGCTGCCTATTTATTTAGTCAGCAGTGACGAGCCGTTATTAGCACAAGAGGCCAGTGACACCCTGCGCAGGGCCTGTCGTCAAGCCGATTACAGCGAGCGCCAAGTGTTTCATGTTGAGCGTGGTTTTGATTGGAACATCATCCGCGAAGCCAACGCCAGCCTCTCGCTATTTGCCGAAAAACGCTTACTGGAACTGCGCATTAATTCAGGTAAACCCGGTGATCAAGGCAGTCTGGTATTACAAGAATACTTAGCGCGTCCGGCTGAAGATACGGTGCTATTGATTAACGTACCGCGCCTGGATAGCAGTACGCTAAAAACCAAGTGGGCCAAAGCCTTAATCGATAGCCCACTGTGCGGCTTTATTCAGCTGCCCACTATCAGTATTGATCAACTGCCTAACTGGATCAATCAACGCTTGGCGCAGCAAGGCTTAAGCGCGGATCCCGAAGCCATTGATTTAATTGTTGCGCGCACTGAAGGCAACTTACTGGCGGCGGTGCAAGAAATTGAAAAACTTAAATTACTCAGCAACGCCACCCATCTTGATTTAGCGACCATCCAAGCCAGCATCGCGGATAGCGCGCGCTATGATGTCTTCGGTTTAGTCGATGCCGCACTGGAAGGCGATACTGAGCGCAGCTTGCGCATGTTGGCGGGGTTGCGCAGTGAAGGCGTGGATATCCCGATTATCTTATGGGCCGTAGCCCGTGATATTCGCCAATTAGCCGCACTCGCTCAGCAGCTCAGCCAAGGCACCAGTCTCGATCGAGCCCTGTCTAAGGTCTGGCCGGCGGCGCGCAAACCACTGTTCGCTAAAGCGCTGAAACGCCTATCTGGTGGACAATGGCAGTTGCTACTCAAAGATGCACAATTGATTGATGAACAGAGTAAAGGGCAAACCATAGGCGATGCGTGGCTGGGCATGGCCTCGTTATTGCTGAAGATGTCTGGCTCAGGTCTAGCTATTTTTCAGCATCAATAACCGATAAAGGCGAAGCTCTGCTGGTTTTTTGCTAAACTGCTGGGCTTGTTAATTGGAGCAGCCGAATGTCGGATATCTATCAGCACCGCGCCCGTAAGCGCTTTGGTCAAAACTTCTTACACGACACTGGCGTGATTGATCGTATTATTCGTGCGATCTCACCCCGTGAAGGCGATCGACTGCTAGAAATCGGCCCAGGCCAAGGCGCGCTCACTGAAGGTTTAGTCAACAGCCATGCACAGCTCGACGTGATCGAAATCGACCGCGACCTAGCCTCCATACTCAAAGTGAAATTTGCCCTTACGCCTAATTTTACCTTGCACGAAGGTGATGCGCTAAAGTTCGATTTTGCCCGTCTTGATCCTGCGCCAAGCAGCCTACGAGTGGTCGGTAACCTACCCTACAATATTTCTACACCGCTGATTTTCCACCTGCTCAACAATGCTCATTTAGTGCGTGATATGCACTTTATGCTACAAAAAGAAGTGGTGCAACGCATGGCGGCGAAGCCCGGTGGTGGTGATTGGGGGCGTTTATCGATTATGGTGCAGTACCATTGCCGCGTTGAGCATCTCTTTAATGTGGGCCCTGGCTCCTTTAGCCCCCCCCCTAAAGTAGATTCAGCGATTGTGCGCTTAACCCCTTATGCAGAGCTACCTTACCCCGCTAAAGATGCACGAGCGTTAGACCGCGTGGTTCGCGAAGCCTTTAATCAGCGTCGCAAAACCTTGCGTAACACCTTAAAAAATCTTTTATCCGCCGAAGCGATTGAAGCCGCCGGTGTCGATGGAAGTTTACGCCCTGAACAATTAGACATGGCCGCGTTTGTACGCTTAGCCGACCAACTGTCTGAGCAGCAGGCCGCAGAATTATCTTGAGAATCGCTATGACTGATCTGTGTGACACCATTGATATCAATGTAAAAACGCGCTACTTAGCTGAGCACTCACATCCGGAAGAAAACCGCTATGTGTTTGCCTATGACATCACTATCCGTAATAACGGTAACGAGTCTGCACAGTTATTAAGTCGGCACTGGATCATTACTGATGGCGACGGCAAAACCCAAGAAGTACGTGGCGACGGCGTAGTCGGTGAACAACCGGTGATTGATGCCAATGATGAGTTTAGTTACAGCAGCGGCACCTTAATGGCCACCGCAGTTGGCAGTATGCAAGGCAGCTTCACCATGAAAACACCCGATGGTGAAGAGTTTGATGCTCCCATCGCGCCATTTAGCTTAGCCGTGCCTGGGGTGTTACATTAATGGCGACATACGCTGTTGGTGATGTACAAGGCTGTTTAGAGCCGCTTAAGTGCCTCTTGGATCGAGTCAAATTCGATCCAAGTCAAGATACACTGTGGTTAGTCGGTGACTTGGTCAACCGTGGTCCGCAATCGCTCGAAACCCTGCGCTTTTTGTATGCCATGCGTGATTCAGTGGTCAGCGTACTCGGTAATCATGACTTGCACTTGCTCGCAGTTGCCAACCATGCCGCCCGCCTAAAAAAGAAAGATACCTTACGTGACGTGCTAAATGCGCCAGACTGTGCGGACCTGCTTTTTTGGCTGCGCCAGTTACCGCTGATGCACCATGATGCCGAGCGTCAGATCAGCATGGTGCATGCCGGCATCCCGCCGCAGTGGAGCATTCAAGACGCACTGGCACATGCCGAAGAAATGCATGTGGTGTTACGTGATGACAGCTTATTTATTCCTTATTTAGATGGCATGTACGGCGATCATCCGACCCGCTGGAGTGATGACCTGAGCGGTATTGAACGCTTACGCGTGATCACCAACTACTTCACCCGCATGCGCTTTTGCAGCGCCACCGGCGTGCTTGATCTCAATGGTAAAGAAGGTATCGACACAGCACCCAATGGCTTTGCTCCTTGGTTCAGTCACCCAGAACGTTTAACTAAAAATGACACTCTGTTATTTGGTCACTGGGCCGCCCTCGAAGGTCGCTGTCCTGCTGCCAATACGATTGCATTGGATACCGGCTGCGTGTGGGGCGGAAAAATGTCGTTGTATAATATCGACACCCAACATTTTGAACGCTGCGCTTGCCCGCCGGCTAAATAATCACTGCTATTGCACGAGGACCTTATGGACGCTTTTAAACGCATTAACGTGACACAAGCCCAGCAACTCTGTGCCGAAGGCGCAGTGATGGTGGATATTCGTGATCCCGAAAGCTTTGCTAACGGACATCCACGCGGCGCCATTCATCTGGATAACCAGTCATTAGCCACCTTTATCGCCCAAGCGGACCTGGATTTACCCACCATTGTCGTGTGCTACCACGGTCACTCTAGCCAAAGCGCTGCTGCTTATTTACACAGCCAAGACTTTAGCGATCTGTACAGCATGGATGGCGGTTTTGAAGAGTGGCGGCATGTGTTGCCGCAGTTGGTGGAGCGTAGTAGCTAATGCCATCATGGTATGGCTGTCGCATAGCCCGATCCAGCCCCAAGCCTCCTATCAAGTATAGCGGCGGGCAGCAATCTGCCCGCTGAAACGTCTTATTAGGCGGTTACGCCTTTTGGATTTGCACCATATTGATTCTGCCCTGGCTTGCTGTCTTGGGCCATAAACACAAGCAATACAAGGACACCAATCAGCGGTACAAAGCCAACCAGCATCCACCAGCCGCTACGTCCAGTGTCATGCAGTCGTCGTATTGATACGCCGATGCCTGGCAGCAATATAGCTAAGGTATAAACACTGCCCAGTAAACCCATTCCAGTTCCGGCACTATAACTTCCCATTGCCCCATCAATTGCAGCAAGAACAATACTGATAATTAGATTGAACAAAATAAAATACCAATATTCTTTACGTCTTGCCCTGCCGCTAAATATCGCGTATTGCTTTAAGACATCTAAATACCAATTCATATTTTTATCCTTTTTATCTATGATTTTGACTCAAGCAGCATCTGAACTGTAGCGGTCTACACCTCTACTTTTAAATATAAGCGATAAAACCCTTTTAAACAAAAAACCGGGCTAATTGGCCCGGCTTTTTAGGCGATTAACCTATAAGTAGTTCAGAGGTGAGTAAGTTATATAACGGATCCTCTATGTCACCCCAAATAATCAATACCGAAGTATCAGCTGCATCAGCAACCACTAATAGATCCTCAAACTCATCACCGCCACCATTGCGGTCGACTTGCAGCTTGCCATCGGCATACTTCAAGTATCCATCAAGATTTACTTCAGTCTGCTCGCCATCCAACAGCTCAGTGAGATCAATTACATCGCCTTGGCTTGAATCATAGTCAGTCCATTCATCAAGGCCATTGTTACCATTACCGCCTTCTAACAGTCCTCCTAAGTTTTCAAAGCTGACGGTATCTGCACCATCGCCCATAGTGAACACATCATCTGCCGCAGAACTGACAGCGATATCTGCATGCTCCGAGGCAGTGATGGCCTGCCCCACATTAATCTCTAAAGTGGCGGCTTCTTTGATACCTATCACCGAGGTAGTTTCGTAGGCAAAGGTCTCAATACCGAACTTTTCACCATTGGGTAAGTAGCTGTAGTCACCGTTTTTATCGACGATCAAGGTTCCGTAGAGGCCTTCAATTTTGATCGATTCTGCACCTTTATTTGGGTCACTTACAAAGACAGTTTGAGTTCCGACTTTCAGTTCAGCAATGTTCTGCGTGCCTTGGTCATTACCAGCGCCTTGGAGCAAGGCTCCAGTGACTGGGTTAATCGCCGTTGGGGTGTACTTCTCCGAGTGTATTACCGTTGATTCAAAGTAAATGCTCTGTAAGTTGCCCTTATTGGTTGTAACTGTCAGCTCATACTGTCCCGCTGGTAAATCAACTAGGCTCTTATTCAGAGTAGCGCTCTCTTTTGTACCCTCTACTGTTTTTATAAAATTTTCCCCAGTAGTAGTGTTCAATAACGTATATGTAATAATTACATTCGGAGCGAGCGCAATATTAGCTGAGCTGGCAGTAGCCTTAATCGTTACTGGCGCTGCCGCTGAGTGTTCAGCCACCTCAAACTCTTTCGAGTAAGAATCGCCGTAATTCCCTGCTTTATCCCGCTCATCATACTTAATTGTAGTGACGGTATTCTGCTCTGCAACACTCACATCATTGAAATCATTAACCGCAGTGTGCGTGGCAACCTTGATATTCAATGTTTCAACAGCAGCTTTACCCTCTGCGTCTAGAGTGACGAGGCGGAATGACTCAACTGCGCCATAAGGCGGCTTCCAGGCGGGGTCAGCTGACGTAGCCACGCTGTAGCTATATGTACCATCGGCAGAGATATTCAACTCACCATACTGACCTTGGAATGTCAGTGGTGTAATTGAGTCTGGATCAACCCATTCCTCACCCACCTTAAGTAAGACAGTGCCTGCCTCTGGGGTTACATCGCCTTCAAGCAAGCCGGTAAACTTAAAAGGAGTGTTGTAATCGTAGATTTTATCGTGATCTACATACAAACCATTACCGCTAAGAGCCCCTATCCCCCCAGCTGTTAACAGAATAGCCTTATAATCACCCTCGCCAAACTTCAAAGTTAACGGTCCTGATGCGCCACCAAAAAGCGGCGCGTTAAACCAATTTTCCTGAAAATGAATCTGAACATAATTGTCCGTATTTTCATCTAATTTGTAGACAGCCATACTATAAGTTTTTGCAATTTCTAAGCCTCCAGCACTGCCATGTAAAGTTAGTTCACGTACCTGGTTCTCACCAACAGTAAACTCCAAGGGTGGCTTGCCACCTAGAAGATTAAGATCCAATACTGATGAAGACCCAGCACTTAGCTCTAGAACCGCGAAGCCAACAGCATTTTTAATTACAGATTCAGCCGTATCCAGCGTTACAGTGGGTTCGATATCAACAATAAGGTTCTCATCTATTTTAACCTGCTTATCAATAGGGAAGATATTGAGCTGAATGGTTAGCGTTGCAGAAATAACACTGCCCTTCGGTGACATTGCCTTATAAGTGAATACCTCTTCATAACCATAAGGCCCACGGAAATCAGGATCAACTTGATAATCATAGGAACCATTGGCACGAACAGTTAAAGTGCCATGTTCAGCAACAATATTTGTGGTGCCAGACTCAGAAACAGCGGTGCTATTAACAGATGCCAGAATCGTGCCTGCAGGCAACTCGTCATAGCTAAAATTCGAGTCATTATCAATTAAAATATTACCTGGAATAGCACCACTTATAGACGTTGCATTAGCATAATCTAGCGTCGTATCGCTGGTAAATTTAAGTGTATAACCAGTTAATATTGCGAGCCCTAAGCCACCAGACATCACAAACATCCACTGACCTTCATCTAAGACAAAATCAGTGTCTTTAGATTTACCACCCAATACAGCAGTCACCCAATTCTCTTTTACCGATTGCAACTCCCATTCGCGGGTCGTTTCATTCATTTTGTAAAGGTTGAGATTCATGGTGCCGACCGTGACACCCCCAGCGTCAGCATAAACTGTAACCTCGCGAACCTGATTTTCATCGACATTAAACTGCACCGAATTTTTGATGACGTTATCGATAACACCAGCGCCTAATACTGGCCCTAACCCTGCTCCTACAACCGTAAATCCTGTTTTATTTAAGCTTCCAGGATTTGGATTGTCTGTACTCAGGGGGACAGCTGTTAACTGAAAATCAACAAGGTTATCCGCCCCAGCAATAATTTCGCTGTCAACCATGATGATTGCAATCTTAACGGTCGTATTACCGGCCGGATCTTTGGCAGTAGCAGTCAATGTCTCGCTACCTTGTCCCATCGCCGCAATATGCGTTGCATCTACCGCAATACTCCAAGTGTTTTCAGGCGTAACCGTTGTTGTACCTATTTTTTGACCTGCTTCGTTGGTCAAAGTGATGAGGTCACCGGCAGTGCCCGTACCCGTCACGGCAAAACCAGCTGCAGCTTCGATAATATTGACAACATCATCGCCGGCAATTGGGGTCGTGATCGTTAATGTAGGTGCTTCTGTGTCTACAGTCGCAATCGCAGTGCCATCAGGTCCAACGTTACCCGCAGTGTCTGTGATGCTCACAACCACATGCAGTGTTTCGCCATCAGCCGGCGCTGCAACAGCTCCGCTAACTTGACCCGCGGTGATATCAGCATCGTCGAGAACGATTGGATCACCTAAGCCGGTGAGCGTATCGCCCGCAACTGCATTAGTAGGCAGCTCTACAGTCAGCGTGACTTTGTTGTTCGTATCGATCTCGTCGGCAGTGATGTAATTATCACCATTGCCAATGATTACTGTCGGTTGGCCTGGTGCTTCAGTATCACCGTTCTGGGTTGCCTCAGCGGTGTTGCCCGCGGGGTCTTTGGCCGTCGCAGTGACGTCCTTGCTAGTATCCACTTGATCAGTAGGAATCGTGGTCACGCCCGTGACTGGATCAACCGTTACATCCGTGCTATCTGCACTCCAAGTATCATCTGAACCTTTAGTGACAACCACCGTTTGCTCATCACCGTTTTCATCGGTGTAAACAATGCTCACTTCTGTAGTGTCATCTGCCTCAGGTGTCACAACTACAGCGCCGTCGATCTCAGTCTCAATCGTTGGCTCAGCGGGTGCTGTTGTATCAACAGTCGCCTCAGCGGTGCCCGGAACGCTCGTATTACCAGCGCGGTCGGTGAGCGTCACGGATGCTTCAAGCGTCTCACCTTCAGCCGGTGCAGCAAGGGTGCCTGTCACCTGACCGGCGTCAAGATTCGCCTGGGTTAGCGTAATGACTTTATCAAGACCATTAACAGTGTCGCCGACCGCTGCATTATCAGGCAACGTCACAGTTAGAGTCACTTTACCGCCAACAATCTCATCAGCAGTAATAAAGTCGTCATCATTACCAATCGCTACGATCGGCATTGATGGTGCTGTTGTATCAACAATCGCCGTTGCAGTGCCTGGATAGCTCTTGTTACCTGCAGAGTCTATAAGAACCACAGATACACTGAGTGATTCACCTTCATCCGGTGTGGCAACAGTAACAGCCACTTGCTTAGCGGTGATGTCCGCTTCAGTCAGAATAATATCTTCACCGAGACCTCTGATAGTGTCATCAGCCTCAGCAGTCGCTGGTAATTGAATGGTCACTGTTACTTTATTTTCAGCATTAATTTCATCAGCGGTGATGAAATCATTACCATCGCCAATGTCTACAATTGGCGCAAATGGCATTTCAGAAATGCCAGCGCCAGAGGGCTTGAGCGTAACTGTTAGACTGGCCTGCTCGGTCGTTCCGTCGGTAAAGGTCACTTGATAGGTGAATACATCATCTACCGGTGCGGTGAAATGTACCAAAGCTGCGTCTGGTGTATAAGTGTAACTGCCGTCCGCATTCACAGCCAGTGTGCCGTATTCTCCTTGCAGCGTGGTGCCCACGCCCACTTCGGTGAAGATTATGCCTGCGTCAGCTGAGATCGATAGGGTCTCTAGATTATTAGCCGTATCGAAAACGTCGTTCTCGAATAG
>LFRZ01000017.1 GCA_001513025.1 Gammaproteobacteria bacterium DTU037 | reverse complement strand
GCCCTCCGAAGGCAGGGGTCGTGGGTTCGAATCCCGCCGAGTGCACCATTTTTCTTGTTACTCAGCTTTAACTGCCTCCTCGCACGATTGTCAACTCCTCTGCAATTGTTCTACCTCTCCAAATAAATCCCTGTCTAAGTTGTGCTCATCTTTTAAAACATCCAACTTGCCTCAAAGTCCATTGCTCAGCCACTGCTCTATTTTTAATTCCACTTGCATGCAAGGGCTTTGCTTCGGTCTAATGGCCGATTTACGGCGGCCGGCCGCTTGCCGTTGGCTGCACTGTAACCGCATCCTCGTTAATGCTGTGGAGTCGCGCATGCTCAATAATCAGTGTCACACTTTAGTGCTGGGCGGTATTCGCTCGGGAAAAACCGGATTGGCGGAGGCGCAGGCAATGGCGCAATCGCAGCCGGTGGTTTATGTGGCCACTGCCACGGCTGGTGATGAGGAGATGGCCAGCCGGATTAGCCGGCATCAAGCCATTCGACCCAAGGCTTGGGGCTTGCTGGAAGAGCCGCTCAATCTGGCTAGGGTATTAGCGGCGCAGGGGCAGCAGAGTCCAGTGCCTTGCTTGTTGATTGATTGCATGAGCTTATGGCTGAGTAATGTGCTGCATGCCGGTGACGCGTCGTTTCAGCTGCAGCGCGATGCTTTTCTTGCGCAGATTGAAAGCTACCCTGGAGCGCTGATTATTGTCAGTAATGAAACTGGGTTGGGGACGATCGGCATGGACCCGCTGACCCGCAAGTTCTGCGATGAGCTGGGCTGGCTCAATCAGGCCTTGGCGCAGCGTTGTCAGCGTGTTGTGTTGGCGGTGGCCGGATTGCCGCTGATGTTGAAGGGCGCTGCCGTCAGTGGCCTTGAGTAGCGTGGGTCGGCTGCTTGATGCAAAGGCCCGCTCAACTCAGTGGGCGTGGTGTGCTGCTCCTTTGTGTGGGTTGCTTTTCTTTGCGTTTTCTTAGGCTCAGACGCGCCGCCGATGTGCTCTGTCGGTGAGTCTGAGCCCTTTATGATTGATTTTGTCAGGGTGTCCGCTGGTGTTATTCGCGACTTTTTTGGTGTGTGCGCTTGCTTTATTGCTTGATCGGCTGCTGGGTGAACCCTCCCGCTACCATCCTTTGGTGGGATATGGCCGTGTGGTCACTGCGGTGGAAAAGAGGTTCAACACTGACCCAGCAGCGGCTCGGCAAAGCCTCTGGGTTGGCTGGCTGGCGTTGCTTATTGTGACCTTGCCGATCCTTGGCGTAGCGGTGTGGCTTGCTACTGCATTGGCTGGGCTGTGGCTGCTAGTGGCTCAGGCTCTTGTGCTCTGGCTGGCCATCTCTCTGAGAGGTTTGAGCGAGCATGGGCGGGCGGTGGCCGAGCCCTTGTGCCGCGGTGATCTGGGCCGCGCCCGTGAGCAGGTCAGTCGCATTGTGAGCCGCCAAGCCAGCGCATTAGATGAGTCTGGGGTGGCGGCTGCGGCGACTGAATCGGTATTGGAAAATGGTGCTGATGCAGTGTTTGCCAGTTTGTTTTGGTTTTTAGTGGCAGGCATACCTGGGGTGGTGCTGCACCGTATGGTCAATACTTTGGATGCGATGTGGGGCTATCGCAGTGCGCGATTTCTGTATTTTGGTCGAGCAGCAGCGCGCTTGGACGATGTTTTAGGCTGGCTGCCGGCGCGCTTAACGGCTGCGACCTATGCCGTCTTGGGCAATAGCACATTGGCGTGGGCCTGTTGGCGTCAGCAAGCGCCGCTCTGGGACAGCCCCAATGCTGGGCCAGTGATGGCGGCCGGTGCGGGCGCTTTAAATGTGCGCCTGGGTGGGCCTTCGCCATATCCCAGTGGGATCAAACAGCGGCCTCTCTTGGGTGGTACTCAGGTCGCTGATGCCAGCAGCATTGAGGCGGCCATCCGCTTGGTGCGGCACGGCACTTGGCTGTGGCTGGCGGTGATACTGCTGCTGAATGGATTGCTAGGGGTGTTGCAACTATGATGCCGGAACATGGTGGTGGGCTGAATGCTGCGGTGCAGCGCTGGGGTATTCCTTCTGAGCAATGGCTGGATCTGTCGACTGGGCTGAACCCGCTTAGTTGGCCGGTGCCGCCGATACCTGAGCAGGTTTGGTACAGGTTGCCGGAAGCTGATGACGGGCTGAATGCGATTATCCGCGACAACACACATTTGCCAGCTGCGGCAGGCTGTGAAGCCATCGCCGGCAGTCAAGCGGCGATTATGGCTTTACCTCGATTACGCAAGCCGTGCCGTGTCGGTATACCGGCCATTGGTTACCGTGAGCATGAATACCATTGGCGTGCCGCGGGCCATCAGATTATTTGTATCGCGCCACAACTGACCGATCCTGCTGTAGTAAGTGATGAGGCTTGGTTGGATGAACTGGATGTGTTGGTGTGGATTAATCCCAATAATCCCAGTGGTGTGCTGATCCCGCCAGCGACTTTGTTGCGTTGGCATCGGCGTCTACAGCGGCGAGGGGGCTGGTTGCTGGTGGATGAAGCCTTTATGGATGCGACGCCGCAGTTCAGTCTGTGCCCTGAGGCAGGGCTGCCCGGGCTGATTATTTTACGTTCGCTGGGCAAGTTTTATGGTCTGGCTGGGCTGCGCGCGGGGGCTGTTTTAGGTGATGCGGCAGTGATCGAGTCTTTGCGTTATTTATTGGGCCCTTGGGCCTTGAGTGGGCCGGCGCGTTATCTGATGGCGCAAGCGCTGCAGGACCAGCAATGGCAGGCGCAGACGCGTGTGCGCTTGCAGCGTGATAGCCAAAGATTGCAGGGCCTCTTAGAGGCCGCAGGACTCAGGGTGCTGGGTGGCACGCTCTTGTTTCAGACGGTTGGATTGGATGCGCCTGACGTACTCGCCGAGCGCCTGGCCGCACAAGGCATACTGGTGCGCCGCTTTGAGCAGCCGGGCATGCTGCGTTTTGGCTTGGCTGCAGATCAGCAGCAGTGGCAACGGCTGGAAATGGCCTTGCTGGCACAGCGGTCTGATTAGTGATTGACCGGCACCAAGCGCCTTGCTAGCCTTTGCCCGCGTTTGTAGGTGTTGTTATGACTTTATCAGCGTCATAACAGTGAAACGGGAAGCCGGTTAGAGTCCGGCACTGCCCCCGCAACGGTAAGTGAGTGAAAGGCGTCGATCCATGCCACTGTGCTCGAGCATGGGAAGGCTGGCGCCATTCAGTATGATGAACTCACCAGTCCGGAGACCGGCCTATAAACACACCGAACGCTGCGGAGGGCAGTTGCGGTGGGTAAACACCGACCTGTCTTACGGATTTTTCCCACCTCTTATAATGCTCTGACCTAATGCTTGGTCGGAGACCACTCTCTTCGTGGCACTTTTTACAATCCGCCATACGGGTGTGTATGGTGTCTGTGAGTGAGTGTTATGAAAGTTGCCCGTTTAGTCACCAGAGGCTTGGTGATCCCTTTGTTATTGAGTCCGCTATCAAGCGTAGTTGCCCAAGACCGCCAGCTGGCGCAGTTAGACCCTATTGTCATCACTGGAGCCTATGGTCCTAAAACGGTGGGTGAAAGCCTAGCGTCCATGAGCGTGCTTGATGAAAAAGATATTCGCTCCAAAGCCCCCGCTGATTTTACCGAGCTTTTGCGTGGTCAGCCGGGGATTCAGGTCACGGGTAACGGCTCCTTCGGTAAATCTACCAGTGTCAATATTCGCGGTGTGCGTAATGCCGGTACTGTGTTTCTGGTGGATGGGGTGAAAATGCACTCGGCAACCGGTGGTGGTGCTTCTTGGCAATATGTTCCGACCGAACTTATTCAGCGTGTAGAAATTGTGCGCGGTCCACGCAGTTCACTTTATGGTGCAGATGCGATGGGTGGTGTGGTTCAGGCTTTTACACTGAATCCTAAATACGGCCAGCGAGGCTGGGTCGAGACCGGCGCAGGTAACTTTGCTACGCAAAAGGTGAGCGCCGGTCTCTCAGGTACCGCTGGAAATACCCGATTCAGTTTAAGCGGGCTGCACAAAGACAGCGACGGCACGGCGATTGTTGAGAATGGAGAAGATAAGGGTTTTCGTAATACTGCGGGGCTTGGGCGAATCGTGCATGATTTAGACAATGGCGGTGAAGCGAGTGTTGTGTTACTTCAGTCTGAGGGTAATACCGAATACGAAGGCGGTCATATTGATTATATGATGCGCAGTTTTGGTTTTAATCTCATGACACCGGTCAATGATAACTGGCAAACCAAAGTGCAGGTTTCTGAGTCACGAGATGAAACGGATACCTTTAGTCATTATGCTGACACCACCTATAACACTCGTTTACAACAAGCTCGGTGGGAAAATACTTTTTCTTATTATGCGCACGAGCTGGTGGTGGGCACGGAACTGCAACAGGATAAGATCAGTAGTACTCAGGATTACGCTGAAACCAGTCGCACCAATACGGCTGTATTCAGCCAGTTGCGCTTGAACTTTGGCGCTTTGGATACGCAACTCAGTGTGCGCAGTGATGATAACCAAGCATACGGCAGCAAAGAAACCGGTGGCTTAGCCGTGGGTTATAGTTTTGATCGCTTTCACCGCGTGCGTGCCAGTTATGGCACGGCTTTCCGCGCGCCGACTTTTAATGATCTGTATTGGCCCTTGTCCTTTAACTATCAGGGTAATCCGGATCTGAAATCTGAGACATCAAAGAGCTATGAGTTAGGTATCAGTGGCAACTATGAGCGCTGGTTCTGGGACTTGGCGGTGTATCAAATGGACATTGATAATCTGATTAGCTCAGGTCAAGTGGCGGGTGTTGATACCCCAGTTAACGTCAATCAGGCCAGAACTCGTGGTGCTGAGTTTGCTGGCGGCTATGAATTTGATGGCTGGCGCACGGCCATCGCTCTGACCTACATGGATCCAGAAGACCGTGAAACAGGTAAACAGCTGCGCCGTCTGACCAAACAAACGGCCCGTTTTGACTTGGATAAAGCAATCGGTCATTTTTCTTTTGGCGGTTCAGTGATTGCTGAAGGTGATCGTTATGATGATGCTGCTAATCAAAACAAATTGGCTGGCTTCGTAACTGTAGATGTGCGCGCAGGCTGGAGCTTTGCGCCGAACTGGAGTACACGTCTAACCCTAGCAAACGTGTTAGACAAAGAGTATTCAACGGCTAAGAAATCTAAAAACCTGAATTATATTGCAGCTGACCGCACCGGTATGCTGACGGTTCGTTACGACCTCTAATTAACAGTAAAAATGGGAGTAAAAGTATGGGTTCTCGCTGGCTAAGTTGCAAAATTGTCCTAGGGTCACTTGCTCTGGCCTTGGCTCAGCCGCTCTTCGCTGGTCAGACTCAGCATTGTGCTATCGATGACGGTGGTCACAAGCTTTGCTTATCAAGCCCTGCTCAACGTATAGCGACTTTGTCGCCCGGCGCAACAGAACTGACGTTTGCAGCTGGGGCCGGTGCTAAGGTTGTTGCTGGTGTGAATCACAGTGATTATCCACCGGAGGCCCTTACACTACCCTTAGTCGGCAATCACACCAAGATTGACTTGGAGGCTTTGCTAGCGCTGAAACCAGATTTAGTGGTTACTTGGGTCACGGGTAATCCACCTGCGCAGATGGACATGCTGCAAGCACTGGGTTTGCCGCTATTTGCTATTGAACCCCGTACTTTTGAGGGTGTTTCTGATGTTATTGAGCGGCTTTCAATTCTGACAGGCACGCAGCAGGCGGGTTTTGCTGAAGCTGAGCGTTTCCGCATGGGTATTGCTGCGATCGCTGAGCAGTACCGTGATGCTGAGCCCATCTCAGTTTTCTATCAGGTGTGGGAAACACCTTTGATGACGGTTAATAACCAGCATTTGATTGGTAAGGTGCTGCAGCTCTGTGGTGGGGTTAATGTGTTTGCTGATATGCCCCGACTGGTGCCGAGAATCAGCACAGAAGTGGTGTTGGAAGCCGACCCTCATGTGATTTTGACCGGAAGTGTTGATGGTAGCGCTGATAATCAACTTGATCACTGGAAAAAGTATTCGAAGATGAGCGCAGTAGCGAACAATAATCTGTTTTTTGTGCCCGCCTCGCCGATCTCCAGACCCACGCCTCGGCTACTTGAAGCGAGCCGAGATATTTGTCAAAAACTGGATATTGCCCGTGCCCGCTAAGCATACTGGCACCTTAGTGCTGATCCAGGTTGAGCACCTATGATGCGTTCTTTGCTGGGGCTTGGCCTTATTGCTCTGCTCGCCGTGTTAGTGGCTCTGGCGATCGGCAGTGTGAATATTGCGCCAGCAGAACTCTGGGCTGTGGTGCAGGGTGAGGGCAGCTCTTTGCACCGCACCTTAGTGTTAGAGCTACGCCTACCACGCACTCTAGCTGCTTTTGCCACGGGTGGATTACTTGCTGTAGCCGGTGCCCTGATGCAGGTTTTACTGCGTAACCCGCTGGCTGATCCTTATGTATTGGGCTTGTCAGGTGGGGCTGCGGTCGGGGCGTTGTTGGCGATGTTGGGCGGCCTAGGCGCCGTGCTGATATCTGGGTCCGCGTTTGCCGGAGCGATGTTGGCCATGGTCTTGGTGTTTGGTCTGGCGCATGGCACGGGTAGCTGGACTGCTTCGCGTCTGTTGCTGACCGGTGTGGTGGTAGCGGCTGGTTGGGGCGCGGTGATTACCCTGATGCTGGCGCTGACGCCATCTTACAAACTGCCTGGCATGTTGTATTGGCTGATGGGGGATGTGTCTTATGCCCGCACCCCATGGCCCGCGTTATTGGTGCTGCTGCTGGCCATAGCCGTGGTGATGCCCTTGGCGCGTAATCTTAACGTTTTAGCGCGTGGTCCGATGCAGGCAGCAGCCTTGGGTGTATCGGTACGACCGCTGGAGTGGACCATCTATCTACTGGCTAGTCTGCTTACCGCAACGGCAGTAACGACGGCAGGCAGCATTGGTTTTGTCGGGCTGATTGTGCCGCATATGCTGCGCTTGGTATTGGGCAATGATCAGCGCATTATTTTACCGGCCAGTGCGTTAGCGGGCGGCACCTTGCTGGTATTAGCCGATACCTTGGCGCGCACAGTGATTGCGCCTGAGCAGTTACCCGTTGGTGTTATTACCGCTTTATTGGGCGTACCTACTTTCCTTTATTTGCTGCACCGGAGTCGTTGATGAGTAGGCTACACACCCATGATTTGATTATAAATGTGCCTAATCGAGCTGATGGTTTTCCTCTGAATATGAGCATTGAACCCGGTCAAATCTGGGGTGTGCTTGGTCCCAATGGTGCGGGTAAAACTACTTTGCTGCATACCTTGGCTGGCTTACTGCCAGCCCGTAGCGGTCAGGTTTTTTTGCATGAGGCATCCTTGGCTGAACTCAAGCGTCGCGCTATTGCCCAGCAATTGGGTCTGGTTTTTCAAGAACGCCAAGATAGCTTTCCTGCAACGGTAATGGAGACGGCGCTGATCGGGCGTCATCCTTGGTTGTCGCCTTGGGAACGGGAACAGAGTGATGATCAGCAGCGCGCACAACAGGCACTGCTAGCCCTAGATGTAGCGCATTTATCTGATCGTTTATTGAGCACCTTGTCTGGCGGTGAGCGGCAACGGGTGGCTATCGCAACATTGATGACGCAGAACCCTGATATTTGGTTATTGGATGAGCCAACCAACCACTTGGACTTGCATCATCAGGTCAAAGTTATGCGCTTGCTTAGAGAGCAAGCAGCTGCTGGTAAAACCGTGTTTATGTGCCTGCATGACCTGAATCTAGCTGCGCGTTGGTGTAGCCATGTTTTGCTTTTATATCCCAATGGTGATGCCTGTTGGGGAGCCGCCGAGATGATGCTGAAACTCTCTGCCCTTGAGCAGTTGTATAACCAAAAATTAATTACGGTCGAGGCCGATGGCGCACCGGTGTTTGTACCTGTGTATTCGGGCTGATAATAATGATAAGGGTGATGAGTTTATGAATGTATCCGTGCCGGCAGTGATGATTACCGCACCTGCCTCCGGACAAGGTAAGTCTATGGTAACTGCGGCTCTAGCCCGTCTACACCGCAATGCTGGACGCACAGTGCGAGTGTTCAAGCATGGTCCAGATTATCTTGATCCTATGGTACTGGAGGTTGCATCCGGCCATCCTGTGTATCAACTGCACCCATGGATGACCGGGGAAGACGAATGTCGCTGGCGCTTGGCTGAGGCAGCTAAAGATGCTGACCTTATTTTGTTGGAAGGCTCTATGGGGTTGTTCGACGGTGATCCATCCAGTGCTGATTTGGCCAAACTGATGGGTATTCCTGCTTTGCCAGTGATCGATGCCAGTGGCATGGCACAGACATTTGGCGCTCTGGTGTTAGGGCTTGCCAGCTTTGATCCGAAGTTGTCTGTTTATGAGGTGATTGCGAATAAAATTGGCAGCCCTCGTCATGCGCAAATGCTAGAAGAAGGCCTGCCTGAAGGTATTCGCTTACTTGGGGCTATACCCAGACATGATGCCATGAGCATTCCGGACCGGTATCTTGGGCTGATGCAACCGAGCGAGCTGAGCAATCTTGATCAGCAACTTGATGATGCGGCGCAGGTGCTTATAGCTGCTGGTCTTGATCAGTTGCCTAAAGCAGTAACGATCGCCGCCGCTGAGCCAGCGCGTGTCCCCGAGCGGCTCTTGGCTGGTGTGCGTATCGCTGTCGCCCGTGATGCTGCTTTTAGCTTTATCTATCGAGCTAATACAGAACTATTGCAGGCCATGGGGGCAGAGCTACATTATTTCTCTCCGTTGCTAGATGCACAGTTGCCGCCGACAGATGCGCTCTGGCTGCCAGGCGGTTATCCCGAGCTGCATGCCAGCGCTTTGGCAGACAATACTCCGATGCTTGCAGCTATTGATGCCTTTTATCAAGCAGGTAAGCCGATTCTTGCGGAGAGTGGCGGTTTGCTGTTCTGTACTGAAGCCTTGATGGATAAGAACGGGGTCATTTACCCGTTATTGGGTCTGATTCCTGGCCGGGCAGCAATGGCTAAACGTCTTCAGGGCATTGGGCTGCACAGTTTAAACACGGAAAACGGCCAAATAAGAGGGCATACGTTTCACTACTCTACATTGGAGACATCGTGGCAAGCTGCAACTTATACGTGCAAACAAGCAGGTACTGGCGGCGAAGCTGTTTTTTGCGATAAAGGGTTAGTAGCAAGTTTCTTTTATAGCTACTTTCCATCTGCGCTAGAGCTGATCGCCGCGATATTCAAAGGCGAGCGGTTAGCATTCCACAATAACCCGGAGAATACCGATGTATAAAACTGTAAAAGACCCCGAACGCCACGTTCAACGCATGGCAGCCAAACAAAAAATCATGCAAGAGCGCATTGCCAAAGCGCAAAAAGAACAGGGCATTTTGCTGGTCTTGACGGGTTCTGGCAAAGGCAAAAGCAGTTCTGGTTTTGGCATGGTCGCGCGCGCCTTAGGCCATGGGATGAAAGTTGGCATTGTGCAATTTATTAAGGGTGCTTTTAGTACCGGTGAACATGCGTTTTTCCGTGATTTAGCCAATGTCGATTATCACGTGATGGGGCAGGGCTACACTTGGGACACACAAGACCGTGAGCAAGATGTGATCGCTGCCAATGCGGCCTGGGATATCGTCGCTGGCATGCTGCAAGATGAGAGTTATGCTTTGATTTTGCTCGATGAACTGAATATCGCCCTGAAATATGACTATTTGGATTTAGATCGCGTGCTGGATGATTTGCAGGCCCGTCCTGAAATGCAGCATGTGGTGGTTACTGGGCGTTATGCGCCGCAGGAATTGATTGATATTGCTGATACCGTGACCGAAATGAAGGTGGTGAAACATGCCTTTAAAGATCAAGGAATTAAGGCGCAAAAAGGTGTTGAGCTGTAAATGATCACCTTGATGATTCAGGGCACCACCTCGGATGCGGGTAAAACCACGGTGGTGGCTGCTTTATGTCGCTGGCTGGCGCGGCAAGGGGTGTCGGTAGCACCGTTCAAACCACAAAATATGGCGCTTAACAGTGCCGTGACTGTGGATGGCGGCGAGATTGGCCGCTCCACCGCCTTGCATGCGTTGGCCTGTGGTTTAGCGCCGCACAGTGATATGAATCCCGTACTGCTGAAGCCGCACAGCGACTGTGGTGCACAGGTGATTTTGCGTGGGCAGGTCTACGGCACTATGGATGCGCTGGATTACCATGCTTATAAAGCTGAAGCCATGCAGGCGGTGATGGATGCTTGGCGTGCGCTCAGTGAGCGTTACGCTGTCATCATTGCTGAAGGTGCAGGCAGCCCGGCAGAAATCAATTTGCGCGCCAATGATATTGCCAATATGGGTTTTGCTGAAGCGGCTGATTGTCCCGTGTTGTTGGTGGGTGATATTGATCGTGGTGGTGTCTTTGCTCAATTGGTGGGTACTTTAGATCTGCTTGCCGAGAGCGAACAGGCGCGCACTCAAGGTTTTATTATCAACCGCTTTCGTGGTGATATCAGCTTGCTTGAGCCGGGTTTGGATTGGTTGACTGAGCGGACTGGCAAACCCGTGCTTGGGGTGTTGCCGTATTTGCAGGGTTTGATTATCGATTCCGAAGACAGCATCGGCACCAGCGGCGTCAGCCAAAGCGGTGCGCTTAATGTCATAGTGCCGGTGCTACCGCGCATCAGTAATCACAATGATTTTGATCCTTTACGTCTGCACCCTGGGGTGAATTTGCAATTTATCGGCCCCGATCAAACAATCCCCGCCGCCGATCTGATTATTCTGCCGGGCAGTCAAAGCATTCGTAGCGATCTGGCTTGGCTGCAGGCGCAAGGCTGGCCGCAAGCCATTGATAAACATCTGCGTTATGGCGGTAAAGTATTAGGGATTTGCGCGGGCTTTCAGATGCTCGGTCAGCGGGTGGATGACCCCGATGGGCTCGAAGGCGCAGCAGGCAGTGCTGAGGGGCTGGGTTTATTGGCGATGAGGACCAGGCTGGTGGCTGGCAAACAGCTGCAGGAGGTGCAAGGTACTTTGCATCTACCCCCGAGCAAGGCGGGCCTCGGCGCGGCTTTTAGTGGTTATACAATGCGCAATGGCGTCAGTCAGGGCGCTGCTCTGGCGCATCCGCTGGCTCAGATCAATGGCCGTGATCAAGGTGCTCTCAGTGCGGATGAGCAGATCGCCGGCACTGATGTGCACGGTATCTTTGATCAGCCCGCTGCCTGTGATGCCGTGCTGCAATGGGCTGGCTTAGAGGGCTCAGGCCGCGCGGTGGATTACCAGCAGCACCGTCTGGCACAGCTTGATCGCTTAGCCGATCAGGTGGAGCAGCACTTGGATACCGACTGGTTGCGTGCTGTGCTTAAACTCAATCCATCAACCCCTTCTGGAGCAGCCAAGCCGCTATGACTGATCACAACCGTCCCTTTAGCGACGCGGAACGTGCGGGTCTCTATCGTGCAATTTATGAACGCCGTGATGTGCGCTCGCAGTTTCTCCCCGATCCCATCCCACGGCCGGTTTTAGCGCGCTTGTTAAGGGCGGCGCACCATGCGCCATCGGTAGGCTTTATGCAGCCGTGGGATTTTATTTTGATCGACAGTCTTGAGATTCGTCAGCAGGTGCTGGCCAGTTTTGATGAAGAAAACGCTAAAGCTGCAGAAAACTATAGTGGTACACGCCAACAAAACTACCGCAATCTGAAACTGCAAGGCATTATCGAAAGCCCGCTGAATCTATGCATCAGCTGCGATCGCAGTCGCGGCGGCAGCCATGTGTTGGGGCGTAATTCCATTGTTGAGATGGACTTGTTTAGCACCTGCTTGGCAGTGCAGAATCTGTGGCTGGCGGCCCGCGCCGAAGGTATTGGTGTCGGTTGGGTGAGCATTTTGGATCAAGACACGCTGGCAGGCATTCTGCAATTGCCGGATCAGGTCTATCCCTTGGCTTACTTATGTTTGGGTTATGTCAGTGAATTTTTAGATGAGCCTGAGCTGCAAGCTAAAGGCTGGCGCTCACGTTTGCCGCTGGAAGAGTTGGTGCACCTGAATAGCTGGGGTGCTGAGCTGGAAGATAAGGCGTGGCTGGCGCAGCTGAAAAACTAAGCAAGGGTGACTCGGCCTTCATTTTGAAATTACGCTCACACTGCGGTAAAAACGTCAAGAGTCAAAAGATGCTATAATAACAAGTAATTAATTTATAGGAGTATCTTTTGACTAAGAAAAAAATAGCTATTTTAGGTGCAGGTCCAAGTGGTTTGGCTCAATTACGTGCGTTTGAAGCAGCGCGTTTAGCAGGCGTTAAGGATCTGCCAGAGATTGTATGTTACGAAAAACAAAATGATATTGGCGGTATGTGGAATTACACATGGCGCACAGGGTTAGACCGCAATGGTGAACCTGTTCACGGTAGTATGTACCGTTACCTGTGGTCGAACGGCCCAAAAGAATGCTTAGAGTTTGCTGATTATTCTTTTGAGGAGCATTTCGGCGAAGCAATTCCGTCTTACCCGCCGCGTGAAGTGCTTAAAGATTACATTATGGGCCGCATCAATAAGCAGGATATTCGCAAATACATTCGCTTTGAGTGCCCCGTGCGTTGGGTGACTTTTGACGAAGAGAGCAAGATGTTTACCGTTACGGTGATGAATCATAAAACCGGTGAGCAAGAGACCGATGAATTTGACTATGTCGTGGTTGCCACAGGTCACTTCTCAACACCCAATATGCCGTATTTTGAAGGTTTGGAAGAGTTCCCCGGTCGTGTGATGCATGCACATGATTTCCGTGATGCATTAGAGTTTGAGGGTAAAGATATCCTCTTAGTGGGCAGTAGTTATTCTGCCGAAGATATTGGTACTCAGTGCTACAAGTACGGCACCAAGTCAGTGACCATCAGCTACCGTAGTACAGCGCTGGGTTATGCATGGCCTGAAGGTATTAAAGAAGTACCGGTCATTACACGTTTTGCAGGCGATGTCGCACATTTTTCTGACGGCAGCAGTCAGCGCTTTGATGCAGTGATTATGTGTACCGGCTATTTATTCCATTTCCCGTTCATGCCTGATGAATTGCGCTTACAAACGCATAACTGTTTGTACCCAGAAAACTTATATAAAGGTGTTTTCTGGCAGCCGAATCCACAGTTGATTTATTTAGGTATGCAAGATCAGTATTTCACCTTCAATATGTTTGATGCCCAAGCTTGGTATGCGCGTGATGTGATTCTCGATAAAATCACCTTGCCTGATTTAGCCGCGCGCCAAGTAGACGAGCAAAAATGGTTGGCTGAATATGAGCGCGTCAGTGATGTGTGTGGTGATATCGAGTTTCAGGCCAAGTATATTCGTGACCTAACCAATGTCACTGACTACCCCGAGTTTGCCGTAGAGAAACAGGGCGATATTCTAAAGCAGTGGCAAAAAGATAAGCACGCTGGGATTATGACCTTTAGAGAAAAAGCCTACCGCTCGACTTTAACCAATACCTTGGCGCCTGAATTGCCACAGCCTTGGTTGGACATTTTGGATGATTCACTTGAGCATTTTTTAAATATGTCTTTTGTTAAAAGCAAGAAGAATAAAATCGCGAGTTAAGGTAAAAATAGCTTAGATAAAAGCGGTGCTGGAGTAATTTAGCGCCGCTTTTTTATGGATTTGAGTGGGTACACGCAGAGATCAATTAGGGTTGGAGACCTTTAAACTAGACGGAAGCAGGCTACGCACAATTAGGCGTCAGGGCTGATATGAATGCATTCAGGTGTACCATCTGTTTTCAGGCGGCGTTGTAAATAGGCACCTTCTTGTGTGGCGATCAATGTGCTGGCTTGTGGCACTAGAATTTGTGCAATTGTAATACTGTTGTTCGTGTATTTTTTGATTGTTACAGTTAACGACGGCAGTGTTTGTTCTGCGATCAGGGCTGCTAAGTCAGCGCTATTCTGATGCTTGGGATGCAGCCCACTGGGCACGCCATCGTCTTCGACGCCGAGCCACAGTTCACCGCCTGCTGTATTGGCCAGACAGGTTATGGCTTCAATGAGTTCGAGATCAGGGTAGCCGTTGCGATCACTTTTAAACTCAACGGTAAGACTTTCTGTAGTGGGTAGAACGACTGGCACAGTATCAACCTTATATGTTATGAGTTACTAAGTAAGCCACTGACACAATCAAGAGTAACAAAAAACAACAACTGATTTCACCTCGGTGGATAAGATAAACCATTATCATAATGGCTTGTTAGCGGCATCCGTTATATGCACAGCAATACATTCAACTCTATAGGCGTTTACCGTGAATAAAATCAATCCTAAAAAACTACTGCACAGCAAGTGGACAGCGGTCAATCCGGTTAATAAAGAAAAGCACTTTTTAGTGACTGAGTTGGAGTTTGATGAAGAAAATAATGTGATTCATTGCTTGCTTGAGGCAGTGATATCCAATCGGGCTGTAGCCATTGACTGGCAGGAGCTAACTCATACAGCGCACTGGCGCCAGGGCTGGAAGTGAGTGTGCTGCAGTGCCGGTAGATCGGCTTAACAGCGTGTGAANNGAGTATGTTGATGGACGCTATCTACAAGCACAAATTCCTGGCGGTACAGTTAAGGCTGGTGAGTCTCCAGTGCAGGCTGCGTTGCGTGAAGCACAAGAAGAAACCGGTTTAACCAGGTTGCAACTGGTTAAATGCCTAGGCAGTTTTAAGCGTGATTTAACTGATATTGGCCGTGATGAAACCATTGTGGCTTGGTTTTTTCATTTGCAAACCAATGAAGCGACAGCACCGTCTTGGCGGCATTTTGAGTGTGATTCATCTGAAGGTTTTGGCCCGATTGAGTTTGCCATATCTTGGGTGCCTTTGAGTCATATCCCTGCACTGGGTGGTATTGATGAGGTTATGCTGCCTGAACTGCAAGCTTCTATGCGTGAAAATACTCTTTAGCTCTACATCGATCATCGTTTAGTGTGAAGGGCGGCAATCTGTCCTATCTATTGGCTCTATCAGTATGACAATATATGATATTATATAACATATAAGTTTATTTGTTTTCTATAGCCACACACTAAGAATGTTGGTCGCAGGTAGTGAAGCCAAGGGGGCAGTATGAAAATTGCAGTTACCAGTCAAAATCGAAAAGCGATTACTGAGCATGCCGGTCGTTGTCGCAAGTTTTGGGTATACAGTATCCAAGACAATGCCATCGCAGATAAGCAGTTGCTGGAGTTGCCTATAGAGCAATCATTTCATGAGAGTTCAGCACATGCAGCGCACCCGCTAGATGATACGGATGTATTGATCACTGGAGGAATGGGCAGCGGTATGGTCAGGCGTCTTGCACGCAAAGGCATTAAAGGTTTGATTACGCAAGAAAGTGATCCAGACACAGCTGTGTTGCTTTACCTAAAGGGTGAGCTTCAGGCTGAAGAGTCGAGCCTGCACGAAGGTGATTGCCACGACCATCAGCATAAGCATTAGTTTGTGTAGAAGGCCGCTTTGGGCGACGTTAAACGCCGCCCAAAGACAGGCCTATTGTGCGGTTAAACCACCGTCCACAATAAACTCTGCACCGGTTGAGTAGCTGGACTCATCCGAGGCTAAATAAATCACCAGATTGCTCACTTCTTCCGGCTGGGCAACGCGTTTTAATGGAATGCTCTTGGCAAATGCTTCGACGGCCGCTCTGGTATCGTCCTGCATCACCATCGGCGTAGCAATCACCCCAGGATGCACAGAGTTAACCCGTATGCCGTAGGGTGCGCAGGCTAAAGCCGCGGCCTTGGTCATACCGCGCACGGCAAATTTGGAGTCGGTATAGCCAATAGCACCGCCGACTAAACCATTA
>LFRZ01000043.1 GCA_001513025.1 Gammaproteobacteria bacterium DTU037 | reverse complement strand
TGGGGCCTGATAATCAGAATCTCGTTTTAGATGCGGTGGAAAATGCGCTAAACGATGGCATTATCATCCCAGTATTGAACTTACAGCTGGGTACCATCGTTAAGAATATTCTTGAGCCAGTACTTAATACCACTGCTGAATTGGGCGCAGGAGAACTGGTTGGTGTTCTTTCTAATGCTCTGAATGCTCTAGGGCTGTCGGCACAGTTGGATAATGTGCTTGGTGCAGTAGCTGACGCATTGCTTAGCAATACCCTGTCGTTGCTGCAGAGTACCGACGTCACTGCAACACTGACCGAATTTAGTTTTGATGCTGATCCGCTAACCGGCAATGTCATCGATCCGGATGGTGATGGCTTAGGCACAGGAGAGCAGGGTGAAGATATCATTCTGCCTAATACTGTAGTCACTTCGGTAGAAAACAGTAGCGGTACTCAGGTTGATCTTAGCGGTGGTAGCGCAACCATTGCTGGTCTTTATGGTGAGTTACAGATTCTCGAGAATGGCGACTACACCTACACAGCCAATGGCGATCGCAACTCGGTAGGCCAGTCTGAGGTGTTCATTTATACCATTTCCGATGGCACTCATAGCGGTACCGCGACACTGAGCATCGATATCAGTGGTGAGCGACTGGCCGATGATACGGCTATCGCGGGGATTGAGTATGGTTATGTGGTTGAGGCGGTTGCTGAAGCTGATCTGCCTGGAGGAAAGAGTACTAGCTGGCCGCTTAGCTTGGGCGGTACGACGACATTAACTGGAGATAGCTTCTCGGTTGCTGCGAACACCACGCAGGATATGGTTCTCGGTCTGAACGTTGCTAACGCCTTGGGCGTTGCTAACACTGCGACACTGACGATTGAAACGGGTGGAGCTGGCAATTGGGAAGCATATGCCACCTATAACAGCGGCTCGTTACTGAGTCTGCTGGGCAGTGGTGGGTCGGGCGATATTCTAGTACCCAATATGCCGGCAGGTGACTACCGTTTTGTCTTGAAAGTCCAAAAAGGGACTAGTGTGG
>LFRZ01000081.1 GCA_001513025.1 Gammaproteobacteria bacterium DTU037 | reverse complement strand
CGTATCCGTGTTGTTGAAGGTGGCTGGCATGGATTGGGTAACACCCGCTTTAAATCCAGTACTAACCGTGCGCCACGGCAAACCAGTGATGGTAAACCGGGCGAGTTGCGTAACTTGAAACTTGAGATGAAAGTGTTGGCTGACGTTGGCTTGTTAGGCTTGCCTAACGCTGGTAAAAGCAGCTTTATTCGTTCTGTTTCTGCAGCTAAACCGAAAGTAGCGGATTATCCCTTTACGACTTTGATTCCAAATCTTGGTGTGGTCAGTATTGGTCGTTACAAAAGCTTTGTGATTGCTGATATTCCCGGTGTGATTGAAGGCGCGGCAGAAGGTGCTGGCTTAGGTATTCGTTTCCTTAAGCACTTAACTCGCACCCGTTTGTTATTGCACGTGGTTGACTTAGCACCGATTGATGACAGCGATCCAGCGCAAGATGCACAAATCATTGTTGATGAAATCGAACGTTTCAGCCCGTCTTTGATCGAGCGTGATCGTTGGTTAGTTTTGAATAAAGTGGATCAGTTACTGGATGACGAGCGTGAGCAGCGTAAGCAAGCTGTGATTGATCAACTGGGCTGGACGGGTCCTGTATTTATGATCTCGGCGCTCGATGGTGAAGGTACTAAAGAGCTGGCGCAGGCCATGATGCGCTACTTAGAAGAGCGTGATCTGCGTATCGCTGAAGATAAAGACTATGCTGAGTACCTTATTGATTTGGATCAGCGTATTGAAGATGAAGGCCGTGCGCGTCTGCAAGAGCTCGATGATAAACGTGCGCTACGCCGTGCGGGAGTTAAAGCCATCGAAGATATTGAAGACGACTTTGATGATGAAGATGACGAAGAAGATGATGAGGACGGCGCAGAGATTATCTACGTTAATCATTAACTGCTAGGTCGACTCAGTGGGCTGTTAAGACAGCCTCTGAGTGTGAAAAAATTAACAGGATTGTGTGTTATGCGCGATAAAGTGACAGGCGCTCAGCGCTGGGTAGTGAAAATTGGCAGTGCTCTGCTCACTGCTGATGGCCGTGGTTTAGACCGTAATGCTATGGCAATTTGGGTGCAGCAAATGGTAGCGCTGCGCCGGCAAGGAATTGACTTGGTGTTGGTCTCGTCAGGCGCAGTGGCTGCGGGCATGAGCCGTCTAGGTTGGCTTGAACGACCTCGTGCGATTCATGAGTTACAAGCAGCGGCGGCTGTCGGTCAGATGAGCTTGGTTAAAGCGTGGGAAAGTAGCTTTGCTGAGCACAATGAGCGCACTGCCCAAGTCCTGCTGACCCACGATGATTTGTCTGATCGTAAGCG
>LFRZ01000082.1:148500-174393 GCA_001513025.1 Gammaproteobacteria bacterium DTU037 | reverse complement strand
GCACGGAACATAGGGAAGACAAAATCACGAACGAACTCTTCGCGCAGGTCGTCAATGTAGATTTCTTTAACACCCAATGCTTGTGCCTTAGCACGTGCAGGCTCGACTTCTTCACCTTGACCTAAATCAGCGGTAAAAGTAACAACCTCACAGTTGTACGTATCTTGCAGCCACTTAAGAATGACCGAAGTGTCCAAGCCACCGGAATAGGCGAGAACCACTTTCTTGACGTCTGTCATGCCTTCAACTCCACGAGAATATGCGATAAAGGCGTTATTCTACTGCCCAACGCCAATAATTTATAGTGTCAACAGAGGCCACAGTAGAATATTCACCATTGAAACAGCACAACTGCATAAAATATGCCCACGGCCGCAGCCCAGTGCTAGATTTTTATGCAGCTGCCCTTATGTGCAAGTCGCACAGTCACGACTTGATGCGGGTTATTAGGCTTTTTTCATAAACTCTGATTTGAGCATAATTTTCATGCCATCAACACGGCAATCCAGATCATGATCACCATCAACGATACGAATATTGGTCACCCGAGTGCCCATTTTAAGCACCGTTGAACTGCCTTTCAATTTCAAATCTTTAATTAAAATAACTGTGTCACCATCAGCTAAAGGATTGCCATGCGCATCACGCACCACTTTCTGATTGCTCTCTTCCTCAACTGCAGAGCCATCCATCGGCCACTCATGGCCACAGGTCGCACACACATAATTTTCACGATCTGGATAAGTAATTTCTTCGTTACAGGCTGGGCAAGCTGGAAACTCTGACATGCATTAGCATCCTTCTAAACAGTTACGGGGTGCTAAGAATAACCAAACCAGCCCATTAAGGCCAATCAGTACAGCGTAACACCCCGCACAAAACAATAAGGACTGACCGAGATCAAATACAGCCTCTGCACTTGATTTCAGTCAGCCCAAGCTTGCGCCGCGACTAAGAATGACGCTGGCGACGCACCTCAATAATATTAGGCAGCTGAGAAATACGCCCAAGCAGACGACCCAGTTCATCCAAACCAGGCACCTCTACGGTTAAATTGATCACTGCAATATTATCTTCTTTCACCGCACTGGTATTCAGCGCGAGGATATTCATCTTCTCATTGAGCAACACATGCGAAATATCACTGAGCAAACCTGAACGATCATAGGCACGCACCAAGACATCGACCGGATAGGTTTTCACCGGCTCAGTACCCCAACCCACTTGAATCATCCGCTCAGGCTCACGACTGCTCAGTTGCAAGGCCATCTGGCAGTCTTGACGGTGAATGGTTACTCCGCGACCTACGGTGATATAGCCCACAATTGGCTCACCCGGTACGGGCTGGCAGCAACCGGCCATTTGCGTGAGTAAGTTGCCGACACCATGGATACGAATCTCATCGCGGCTTGGCGCATGCTGAGTGGGTTTGCGTGGAATTAAATCCAGCTGCTGTACGCTGCGTTCATGGGGTTCCAGCAGTTGTTGCGCCTGTCCCACCGCATGGGCTAAACGCACATCGCCGGCGCCCAAAGCAGCAAATAAATCCTCACTGGTTTTAACATTACAACGCTCAGCCAAACGCTCATAATTGACCGGACCAATGGCTAAACGGAGCATTTCACGCTCCAACATTTGCTTACCGGCAATCACGTTTTGATCACGCGCCTGCAACTTAAACCAATGCACCACTTTGGCCCGCGCGCGGGTGGTGGTGATATAGCCTAAGTTAGTATTGAGCCAGTCACGGCTCGGCGCACCGTTTTTACCGGTAATCACCTCAACTTGCTCGCCGGTTTTTAGGGCATAATTGAGCGGCACGATACGGCCGTTGATCTTAGCCCCACGGCAGTTATGGCCAATTTCGGTATGTACACGGTAGGCAAAATCCAGTGGTGTTGAGCCTTGTGGCAAATCAATCGCATGACCGTCTGGGGTAAACACATAGACTCGATCCGGCTCAATATCAACACGAATCTGGTCGGCGAGACCGCCAATATCACCCAGTTCCTCATGCCACTCCAGCACTTGCCGCAACCAAGCAATTTTCTCTTCGTAGTGATCCGACTGAGCGTTAACATCAGTGCCTTTATAACGCCAGTGCGCGCACACGCCTAATTCGGCCTCTTCGTGCATGGCTTGAGTACGAATTTGCACTTCCAAGACCTTGCCTTCAGGACCAATCACCGCGGTATGCAGCGAGCGGTAACCGTTTTCTTTGGGGTTGGCAATATAGTCATCAAACTCACGGGCAATATGCTTCCACAGCGTATGCACAATACCCAGTGCGGTATAACAATCACGCACTTGGGTGACTAAAATACGTACCGCACGCACATCGTAAATCTCGCTAAATTGCAGGCCTTTTTTCTGCATTTTACGCCAGATGGAATAGATATGCTTAACCCGTCCGCTGACCTCTGCCTCAATCTGCGCGTCTTTTAGCTCATCGCGCAACTGTTGCACCACCTGACGAATAAACTGCTCGCGATCGATGCGCCGCTCATGCAGTAAACCGGCAATGTGCATATATTGATCCGGTTCAAGGTAGCGGAAGGACAAATCCTCCAGCTCCCACTTGATATGTCCAATACCCAAGCGGTGTGCCAGCGGGGCATAAATATCAAATACTTCACGGGCAACACGGTAACGTTTATGTTCTGGAGCATTTTTTACTGCACGAATGGCGCAGGTACGCTCAGCAAGCTTGATCAGTGCCACGCGCACATCATCGACCATCGCCACCAGCATGCGACGTAGATTTTCAACTTGGGTTTGTGAGTTCAGCACCACGCTTTGCCGTGGATTTAGACTGGCACTGATCGCTGCCATGCGCAGCACTCCATCGATCAATTTAGTCACCACTGGACCAAACAGCCGCTCAACCTCGCTTAAGGGCGCTTTGCCCTCACGCACCGTGCGGTACAAAATCGCCGCCACTAAGGTTTCCTGATCAAGCTTTAAGTCGACGAGAATATCTGCAATTTCTAAGCCAATTTGCAAACTCGAGGTGCCTTCGGCCCAGATATTATCCGCTGCTTTAGCTTTTTGCTCAGCCTCGCGCGCAAACTCACACGCACTGAGTAAGCCACCTGCATCAAGCAACGGATCCACTTCGATAATTTGCGCAACCCAACTTGGCAAATCAATACTGCCGTCTTGACTTACCGGCTGTTCTGTTCTGACCTGTACCATTACCAATCCTTCGAGCCCAAGACTCAACTCAGCACATTAACGATATCCAGACACCGCTTATTTTTTTACAAATAACGCCATGGCTTCGGTATGCCCTGTTTGTGCAAACATATCCAAGATGCCAGCTTTCTGTAAGCGGTAACCACGCGCAATCAGCAACGCCGCATCACGTGCCAAGGTTGCTGGATTACACGACACATATAAAATACGCGGCACTTTCATTTTTGCCAAACGCTCAACCACAACTGGCGCGCCCTCGCGGGGCGGGTCGAGCAAGGCTGCAGCAAAGCTGTGTTTTGCCCACTCTTTATCATGCAAAGGTTGCGATAAATCACTGTCGAAAAACTGTACATTATCGAGCTGATGCACGGCGGCATTCGCACGCGCACGTACGAGCATCGACTCAACGCCTTCCACGGCAATCACCTGTTCAACCTGTTTGGCTAAGGGCAAGGCAAAGTTACCCAGACCACAAAACAGATCCAGTACACGCTGATCAGCCTGCGGCGCCAGCCAATCCAGTGCTTGGGCAATCATGGCTTCATTCATTTGCCCATTGACTTGAACAAAGTCACCGGGCTGATAGGCAATCTCTAAGGCAAACTGCGGCAAGCTATAGCTCAGTGTCTGCCCAGCTTGATCTGGCTGCGGCTCACCAATACCTTGCAACCACAACTGCACCTGCTGCGCTGCGCAATAGTCGCGTAATTGCTGTAGGTCATCCGCATGTAACGCTTGGGTATGGCGCAGCAATAGCGCCTTATTCTCACCACTAAACAACTCAACATGGCCCAATGCTTGAGGCTGCTTAAAAGCATTAAATAACGCCGATAATCCGGCAAACACGGGCTGCAAATCAGCCACCAAAATGACGCAACTGGCCACTTCCACAATCGCTGTGCTGGCTAAGCCACGAAAGCCAACCTCAACATGCTTTTGTTTAACCTCATAACGCACCGCCACTCGAGCACGACGGCGGTAAGCAAAGTCGGGGCCAACTAAAGGCTCAGCCCATGCCACAGGTGTCACCCCTTCACGGCCTAATTGCTCAGCTAGATTGGCCTGTTTAAAAGCAATTTGCGCGCTATGACTCATATGCTGCAAGGTGCAACCACCGCATTGTCCAGCCCACTGACATGCTGGAGTGATGCGCTCAGGGCTGCTGCTTTGTAACGCAACCGTTTGCGCCTCGATCACTTTACTGCGCGCCGATAACACTTGTGCTTGCACCGTCTCGCCAGGCAAAGCACCACTGACAAACCAGGTGCGACCCTCAAGAAAAGCAATACCACGCCCATCATGGGCTAAGCGTTCAACGTTTAAGACTTGTTTTTTGCCCACAGGTAGCGAGCGACTCTCACCGCCAGCAGGTTGAAAGCGTAATGTTTTTGGGGCTTTAGGGCGACTCATAAGGACTCCGGTGCATAAATACCGCTGGATAAATAACGATCACCGCGATCGCACACAATGGCGATCAACACGGCGTTTTCAACGGTTTTTGCCACCTGTAACATGGCGGCGACTGCACCACCGGACGAGACACCGCAGAAGATACCTTCTTCCCGGGCTAAACGGCGCATGCAGTCTTCGGCTTGCTGCTGACCCATATCAACCACTTGGTCGACACGCGCCGCATCAAAAATACTTGGCAAATAAGCCTGTGGCCAACGGCGAATCCCTGGGATCACCGCGCCTTCAGTCGGTTGCAAACCAATAATCTGCACCGCTGGATTTTGCTCTTTAAGGTAGCGCGAGACTCCCATGATAGTGCCAGTGGTGCCCATTGAGCTAATAAAATGGGTTACTTGGCCTTGAGTTTGCTGCCAAATCTCAGGTCCGGTCGTCGCATAATGCGCAGCTGGGTTATCTTGATTGGAGAACTGATCCAGCACAATACCCTGCCCTTGCGCCTGCATCGCTAAGGCCAAATCACGCGCAGCTTCCATAGAGTCAACTAAAATTAATTCGGCGCCGTAGGCAGTCATTGCTGCTTTACGCTCAGCGGTTGAGTTATCTGGCATAATCAATAGCATACGGTAGCCCTTGATCGCAGCAACCATCGCCAAAGCAATCCCAGTATTGCCTGAGGTTGCCTCAATCAAAGCGTCACCTGGTTTAATCCGCCCGCTGCGCTCAGCACGTTCAATCATGGCTAAGGCGGGGCGGTCTTTAACCGAGCCGGCAGGATTGGTGCCCTCCAGCTTAACCAGCAATGTATTGTTCGTTTCTACACCTAAGCGCTGTAAACGAATTAATGGGGTACTGCCAATGCAGTCCGCCAAAGTAGGATAATGAAGGGTCATAATAAGCAGCGGCATCAAAATAAAAAGAAGCCTATGATAGCGCCAAATGCAAAGAGTCCATAACCCACGAAAGCATCAACTTATAACCGTGGACTATAAGGCTCGATAATTTTATGAGTTATTTGCTTCTGTTGTTCGGGGAATCACTGCATGTTAGCTAACTTTGGCATTAAAGGCCGCGTTCTATTACTCACCTTGGTGCCATCAGGTCTGTTCGCAATTATTCTGGGCGGCTGGTTCAGTTACGCACAACTCAATGACTTACAACAACAGTTATTGCGCCGTGGCGAGCTGATTCTTAACCAACTGTCACGCCTCAGTCACGAGCCACTGCAAGCCCGCAACAGCAAAAAACTGAGCGCCATCGCCCAAAATGCCTTTGATCTGGATAACGATGTACGCTCTGTGCATTTTACTGATGCGAGCGGCGCAGTGCTGGTGCACGCAGGCCCCTCGATCACAGAAGTCGTAGTCAATTTAAGCCCACAGCCGACCATTCACACCTCACTCGCCAGTTCATTTCTGAGTGCACCTGTGTATCCACCCGTAAATAGCACAATTGCCGCCGATGCATTAAGCCAAGCAGCTCGGCAACCCTTGGGCTGGATTCATCTGGAGTTGTCACGCCACGCCACCTTACTTGAAGCGTATCGCAGTATTTTTGTCAGCACCCTATTGGTTTTTTTCGGCTTACTGATCACCACTTTATTAGCCTTGCGCCTCAGTCGCACCATCAATATCCCCTTAGAAAACATTAAAAAAGGCGTATTGCGGATCCGTGAAGGGCATTTAGATACCCGTTTAAATTCACCGGGCAGTCATGAATTGGATGATTTGGTGAATGGTATTAACCTGATGGCGCAATCTATGCAGCAGGCGCAAGAAGAGTTGCAGAGCAATATTGATCAAGCTCTGGATGATGCGCGGCACAATATGGAAACCATTGAAATTCAGAATATTGAACTGGATTTAGCCCGCAAAGAAGCCATTGAAGCCAGTCGTATTAAGTCAGAATTTCTGGCCAATATGAGCCATGAAATCCGCACGCCACTCAATGGTATTATCGGCTTTACCCAATTATTGAAAAAAAGTGATCTGACCATTCGGCAAGAGGACTACCTCAACACCATCATTAACTCGTCAGACAGCTTGCTCAATATCATTAATGAAATTTTAGACTTCTCAAAAATCGAAGCGGGTAAATTAGTGTTGGATCATGCGCCCTTCTATTTGCGCGATTTAATTCAAGACACCCTCACATTACTGGCTCCTGCGGCTCATCAAAAACAACTGGAGCTGATCAGTTTCGTCTACCGCGATACCCCACGGACATTAATGGGTGATGCACAGCGTATTAAGCAAATCCTGACCAATCTGATTGGCAATGCAATTAAGTTCACCCAGGCTGGCAGTGTCGTCGTGCGCACGATGTTAGACGATGAAACCGAGGATTTTGTGCAACTGCGCATCACTGTGCAAGACACGGGTATTGGTGTAAATGAGGCCCAACAAAGCAGTTTATTCCAACCCTTTAACCAAGCCGACCACTCACTCACGCGCCACGCCAGCGGTACCGGTTTAGGCTTAACTATTTCCAAGCGTTTAGTCGAGCATATGGGCGGTGAGATTGGCGTGAATAGCACGTTCGGCGAAGGTTCAGAGTTTTGGTTTCACCTGCGCCTCGAAAAAACCCATGACGGTGATCTGCAGTTAGAGCAAACCAAGCCCTTAAACCATCCTACACTGCTGCATGATCCACACCCTCTGGCCCAGCAAGCCATTGCCCATCAATTAGAAGATTGCGGTTTACAAGTTACTCGCGTCAATGACTTAAACGCAGTACTCGCACACGTCAGTGCTGCGGCCTCGAGCGCATCGCCCTACCAACTTGCCGTACTGGGTATTAATACCCAACAGCACCCACTGCAAGCACTAAAAACCGTACTGAACCAGCTGCAACAGTTGCACTGCCAGGTCTTACTCCTATGTAGCACCAGTGACTTTGCTATTTTCCAAAGCAATTTAGGTCGACCTTTTTGCGAGCAAATGCTCAGTAAGCCAGCCTGCCACCATCGCTTACAGCATGCAATTAACGATTTACTCTGCATTAAAGATGAACCGCTGCTACCATCAGTCGCTGCACCTGAGCAATACGCCTTGCACGCTTTATGCGTGGATGATAATCAAGCCAATTTGCTACTGATTAAAACCTTACTCGCCGATCTCAAGGTACGCGTCAGTGTTGCCGATAACGGCCAAAGCGCTTTAACCCTCTTCCAAAAAGGCGGCTTTGACATTGTCTTTATGGACATTCAAATGCCCAGTATGAGCGGCCAGCAATGCACTGAAGCGATGCGACTCTGGGAACGTAACCAACAGCTCACAGCCACGCCGATTATTGCAGTCACCGCACACGCGCTGCCCTATGAGACCCAACAGTTTATGCAGTCAGGTCTCAATGATTGCATTAGCAAACCGATCAGCGAGCAATCATTAGCCCAGTCCATTGCGCAGTGGACGGGTATTTTTCTAGCCAGCGACAGTCAACCTGAACCTGCGATACTACAGCTGACACAACACCAACAACTGCCGATTATTGACCTACAAGAAGGCCACGCCTTATCCAATGGTAAAGAAGCATTGGCCAACGAATTGTTAAAGCTATTGGGCGAATCCTTGCCCAGCGACCGTATCTACTTACAGCGCGCACGCGCGCAAGGCGATCGCAACGCGTTACTGGAACGCATCCACCGCATCCATGGCGCCACGCAATACTGTGGCGTACCGCAATTGCGCGCCATCTGCAAAACCTGCGAATTCTTAATTAAAAACAACACGGCACAGATTAACCCTGCACTTGATGAACTGGACGCCGCGATTGAGCGCGTGCTGAGCTACTTAGCGGATCAAACCGACCAGCCAATCAGTACTTAGAGGGTTAACTCAGCCTGTTCTGCACAAAGTTCAGGCAGCTGCCACTGAATTGGACTTTGTCCGGTACGCTGTAAAAACTTATTGCACTGACTGAAGTGGCCATTGCCTAAAAACCCGCGATAGGCTGACAACGGCGATGGATGCACAGACTGCAACAAAAGATGTTTACTGGTATCAATCCGCGCGCCTTTACTGCGCGCATGTGCGCCCCACAGCATAAATACCACATGCGCTTGCTGCTCGCTGACACAATCAATAATACGGTCAGTAAAGCGCTGCCAGCCAGCTTTCGCATGGGCGCCAGCCTGTCCTTGCTCAACGGTCAAAGTGGTGTTGAGCAATAACACGCCCTGTTCAGCCCAGCTTTGCAAACAGCCATGTTTGGCGATCGGAATATTTAAATCACGCTGCAGTTCTTTATACATATTAAGCAAGGACGGCGGTATCGCCATTCCTTCTGGCACAGAAAAACTCAAACCATGGGCTTGGCCTGGGCCGTGATACGGATCTTGACCTAAAATCACCACTTTAACCTGCGGCAAAGGAGTCAGATTCAGCGCATTAAAAATCAATGATCCCTGCGGATAAATCACTTTACCTTGCTGCTTTTCTTGGCGTAAAAACTCAGCCAGCTGCTGCATATACGGCTGGGCAAATTCAGCAGAGAGCGCCTCTTTCCAACTGGATTCCAGCTTAATAGGATCATATTGCATCATACTTTAAACCTACAACAAAATAGCAGCAGCCTAGAAAAATCAGGCCAGGTGGGCAAGCAAGGTCTTTACTGCCGAGCAAGGCGTGCATTGTTTATCGATGTGAATTCAGTACTGCGGTATGGATTGATATCTAAACCACCACGGCGCACATAGCGTGCCGAAACACTTAAAAACTCGGGCTGTAAGCAGCTCTGCAAATCCAGAAAAATACGCTCTACGCACTGCTCATGAAAATCTTGATGCTGGCGAAAACTAACCAAATACGCCAAAAAACTGGCGTGATTCAGCGCTGCGCCACGGTAATGCACCTGTACTGTGCCCCAATCAGGCTGTCCCGTTACCGGACAATTGGATTTCAATAAGTGGCTGTAGAGTTGCTCCTCAATCTGCTCAGTGCCACAGGACAACTGCTGCAACTGGGGATGCTCATAGCGACTAAGGTTGACCTCCATATCATCAAGACACAGACCCAACGGCTGCTGCAGTCCTTCGCTAGTAACCTGCTCCAGCGTTTTCAACTCAACCTGTACCGGCGCCTGCGCCACCGCAGATAAATCAGCGGTCAACAACGCTGCCACTTCAGTAAAGCTGGCATAGGTGCTTTGATTTAACGTATTGAGATACAGCTTAAAAGATTTTGATTCGATGATATTCGGCGAATCAGCTGGAATCGAAAACTGCCCGATAGCCACCACTGGTTTACCTGAGGGCAGCAGCCAAGACAACTCATAACAGTTCCAAATATCTACGCCAACATAAGGTAAATTATCGGCGGTAAAACCCAGCTCAGCCCACTTAGTCGCACGCGCAATGCCAAATAATAGGCTGGCATCATATTGACTAAGGTAGGCACTGCTTTTACCTAAAGGTGACTCATGTGCGGGATGCTGCGCCATTGCGACAACTCCATAAGCTAACAAAGCAGAGCATTGTAAAGATTCTTAAAAATAGCGCCAGTCTTGCGCCAGCGCAGAGCAATGATCGCCCACCACCCTCCATAAGGATTGCAATAACGATTTTACCCTTAAAACATAAGACACCGCGGCGCAGAAAGACCCCGGCACAAAACAGCGGCAAGAGCTGCCGCTGTTTTGCGATGAGCTAAAATGCAACGCTGCCTACTCTACAAACCTAGGCGTTACAGCTGCATGGCCACAATACCGGCAACGATAAACGCCACACCAATCATGCCTTGCTTGCCTAAACGTGAGTTAAACAGCATGCGGTCAAGTAACACCGTACCCAACACCCCTAAGCCGCCCCACACTGAGTAGGCGATGCCTAAAGGAATATCGCGAACCACGAAACTTAATAAGACAAAGGCGCTGATAATGGCCAATAAGCCCGCTAAGCCCCAAATAACTTTTTGAAAACCTGCTGAGCGCTTAACGCAATAACAGGCCAATAAGTCCAGCGACACCGAACCAATCAATAAGGATACTGGGACTATCATAGTGCCACCTCGCCTAAGGTACTTATACGCGCAGGTTTAAGACGAGCACCTGATACGCTAGGTTTAGCTTCAACCTTGGCCGCCACTAAGTCATCGTCTGCGGTTGCAGCGCCTGTGCCTTTATCAAAGGTCACCAGCAGTAAACCGACCAGCATCAAAGCAATCGCAAACATCTCGCCAATGGTTAAATACTCACCAAATAACACCACGCCAGCGACACCAATCAGGAATAAGCCTAAACCTTCCCAAATCGCATACGACACGGCCAATGGAATATGCACCACAGCGCGCGAAAACGCATAAAATGAAAATGAAATCATTAATGCCATAACAATATAGCCAAACACTGGTGAACTGCTTGAGGCATATTTCATGCCCACCGTACTGATCACTTCAGCAACCACGGCTAACACCAACATCATCCAGTAATACATTTTGAAACCCCTTAGGGATTCTCTGAAAAAGCACTTAAGCCACTTGGCTTATTAGTAGCAGCTCTTTTAGAGCGTCCATAATTTCTAGATACAGTTGTCCGCTTAAGTAATAAACAACTTAAGTGACTCTTTTATTAAAATTAAATAAAACATCATGCGATGTGAGAAGTAAGCGAGCTACAGACTACCGTGCCAGCATTTCTCAAAGAGATGGAGCATCAAGAAGGGGGTGAAACTAAAGCGCAAGCTAAACATTGAACCACTTTTGGGTGACTTCGATACACGTAGTGTAGCACAGAAGCCCTACCCAACCTAATTTAACCGCAAAGGTGCTCGCTTAATCCTGCGTTAAACTGCACTCCAAGCCCCCTAAAAGTTACGCTTATAGAACAGATCCAGAGAGTTGGCTAAACCACTGGCAGCTTCCAAATATAAGCGTTTACTCAGCTCATAGCGCAGCGTCAAGGTGGCAGCAGGTTCAAATACACCGACCCCATAACGCAAACTGAGACGCTCACTGATCCGGCCGCTGGCGACCACACTGGAGGTTAAACCACTGCCTTCGTTTTCCAGTAAAAAGTCTTGCACACCAAACACATCAGCCAGCTTATTGGTAATCGGCGCGGTGCCCATTAAGCCTAACGCTAAAGCCGCTTGCGCCATCATATTGCCATCGTCCTCACCGCCTTGCAGCGGGCGTCCAAGCAGCAGCCAAGATAATGCTTGCTCTTGGCTCATCGCTGGCGTAGAAAATATCTCACTACGCGGTTGTGCTGCTGGCCCGCTTAGACGTAAACCGGCGGTAACATCACCGGTCACTCGCACCGCTTCAATATCCAGAAACGGCTGACTTAAAGGCCCCGCAAAGAGTAAGCGTGCGCGGCGTAATTCCAAGCGCTGGCCATAAGCGCGGTAACGACCATTGAGCAACTCCAACATGCCGCGACCGGCTAAATTATCAGCCACTTGTAAATTACCGCGTAACTCGGCAGTGAGTCCAAAGCCTTCAAAGCGCAAACGTTCGGCACCGACATTGAGCATGATATCCATACCAAACTGCAAGCCTACTTCAGGCGCCGCTCGGCCAAGTACCCGGGCATCCGAGGACACCCGTACCGCTTGCTCAGGCAATTGCGGAATGGTGATTAACCCTTTTGGCACCGCCACTGCACCGCTGATAAATAGACGCTGCTCTTTTAAGCTGATCTGTAAATCGGGAGCAATTTCAATATTGGCATAAGGCTCAACCTGTAGCGGTAACTGCTGGCCTTTAATCGCTACATCGACCAGCAACTGCTGCGCCCATTGCACCCGCCCTTGGATACTGCCCGTGCCTTGTTCACCACTGCGCCAGCCACCTTTGAGCTGCAGTTGCTCACCTTTAATATCGGCACGCAGCTGTAAATCCTCAAAAGGCACCGGTAATTCGCCACCACTTAAATGCCCATCACGCACTTGAACAAAGCCGGTGATATCGGGCGCCATGAGCGTACCAGCCAAAGTACCACGCCCTTCAAGCACGCCTTTTACAGTGCCCACTTGTGCAATAAAGGGACGTAATGCCGATAAATCAACCGCTTCAATCAGAAAATGACCACGCAATTTTTTATCCACAGAACGCGGATCAATCTTCGCCACCAGCTCTAAATGCCCACTGTCGACGCCCTGTAATTGCAAGACGGCCTGAATGGCCTGCGCAGTTAAATCACTATTGAGTTGCAACTTTTTCCAAGCAAAGGTTTGCCATTCATCGTTATTTTTAACCCGTAATTGGCCTTGGCCAGCATCCAAGTAAATCTTACCCAGCGGACCCTGCTCCAGCAGCTCCACCTTAAACTGACCATTGACCTGTCCAGTAACTTGCGCATCTTCGGGTAACCATGGCTGTAAGGTGGCCAAAGGAAAGTTTAATAATTGATAATCGATTTGAGTTTGCGGCAATAAACGCTGATCACCGGCACACAGGCTGGACGCACCATCTTTCAGGCAGTGCGCGGCCACCTTGAACTCTCCGCTTTTGCGATAGGTCACTGCAGTGCTATTTTGCAATGCCCAGTTTTGCTTATAACTGCTAAGTGACAGCTGCTGCACCTGCCCCAACCAATCACCGTCCTCTAACACACCGCTGAGCTTAAGCTGCGCCTCAAGCAATGGCCCACTCAGGGACAGCTGACCACTGTGCGCGGCCAGTGTTCCTTGCGCATCCATCTGCAACGCACCCAGCTCCGTCTCGCCGCTCCAGATACGCTGCGCGTCAAGGGTCAGCTGCACCCGTTGTGCTGGCAGTAACTCGCCCTGTAGCGCCAGCTGTCCAACGCGATGGCCTTGATACGCCATACCACTGCCCTGCAATTGTGCCTGCGCCAGCGGCTCAGCTAAACTGCCCGAGAGCTTAATCTCACCGCTGGCTTTACCGGCTAAGCCTGGCCACAGTTGAACAAGGCGAGGCAACTCAATCTGTAACTGCGCGGCTAAAGCCTGATCCAGCTGCGCAGTGCCATAAATACGGTTATCGCCAAAACGCATATCGGCTTTCTTTAGCTGCCAGACAGGCTCATTGCCAGGCTGCTGTGCCCCCTGCAGATCCAGCACCAGCTGAGTCAGCGAACCACGTAATTTGCCATTTAAGTCAGCCGTGGCATCCACTTGCAGCTGGCCATCACGCAACTGACCTTGACTGTGGATCGCCCCCGCCAACTCTCCGGGCAACTCTTGCAGCCAATAAGCCGGATTGAGTCGACTGATTTGAATATCGGCCAACCAATCCACGCCATCGGCAAAGCCCAGATGAGCGCTACCCAATAAACGTCCTTGCCCAGCCTCAATCACCAATTCGCTTAACTGCACCTGCTGCTGATCACCGGAAAACACCGTGGCCAAAGTAAAAGCGCCTGCCGGACCGCTGAGGTCACCATTGAGCAGGCCTTGATATTCACCGGCAACATAACTGACGTGGCCCGTAGCCGCCTGCAATTGCACCGGGATCTCCTCTTGAGCGAACAAACTGTGCCAAGGAAAGTTCTGCCATTGCAACTGAGCATCCGCGTGCAGATCCTGCTGCCAATCCACTGCACCCTGCACAGCAACAAAGACTTCATCACTGGCGCTCAAACGTACGTCACTAAACTGGGCACCGCTGCTTTTGAGCAGCCCAACAATCTTTAACCGCATCTGTTCAGGGGTATTGGGCAACAGGCCTGTCGCTGCCACTTGATAGCCGCTGTCCAAATCGCCACGCAACTCAATGGCTAGATCGGCCAGAGTCAAGGTATCAGGCAACTCGGACGTCGCTTTAAAATGTGCAACGCTTAATGAGAGCTGTGCCGGCAGATTCGCCTGCAACGCCTGCAACTGCCCTTTTAGCCTCGCAGCGAGATAGCCCTCAGTAGTCACATCTAAAGTTAATGCCTGCAAACTACCGCTCAATTGCGCCTGTATCTGCAGCGCTGGCGAGTCCGGCACCGGCACCTGTGCCTTTAGCTCTAACTGCACCGGCCAGCCATCTTGCGGGATGATCTTGCCACTCAACTGCAATTGGTAGTCTTGATAATTCAGACCCAGCCCGCTGATATACAGGCCATCCTCTAACCAACGTGCACGCAAGCCCGCATTGGTCAGCAAGGATTCACCATTAAGGATAAATTCATCCACCTGCAAGCGTTTAATCTCGATGCTCAGCGGTAGCTGTAAGCTAGGCAGTTCGATGCGCGGCTGCGGCTCGGATGGGCGTGTTGTTTCGGGCAAATCCAGCTCAATGCGAGCCGCCACTAATGTATCTAAACACAGCGCACTGCGCAGCAAACACAGGGGCCGCAGCTGCATCTGCACCTCACTCAAGCGCACAGACAGATCATCTTGCTGCCAATGCAGCTGCTTGGCATGCCAATCGGTCAACAGCGCGCCCTCTAAGCCTTCCACCGTTAAGCCAGGTACTTGCTTAAGTAACCAACGACTGCCCGCCTGTGTGGCCAATAAGCCGAACGTCACGCCCAGTAGCGCGAGAATCAACAACACAACACTCAGCACAATGCCAAGACTGATGCGCTTCATAGCTCAGGCCCCATAGAAAAGTGCAGACGCCAGCCTTTATCTTGATCAAAAGCGCGGGCTAAATCAAGGCGCAACGGCCCCACAGGTGACACCCACCGCATACCAAAACCTGCACCAGTATTCATCTTATCGGAGAGGTTATTAAAGGCATTGCCTTGATCGACAAAGGCTGCCACACGCCAACGCTCAGCCACTCTGTATTGATATTCAACACTACCAGCAAACATATAGCGTCCACCTTCGCGATTACCTTGGCGATCACGCGGGGATAAAGTCTGGTAGTCATAACCCCGCACGCTTTGATCACCACCGGCGAAAAAGCGCAGTGAGGGTGGTACTGCCGAGTAATTATTCGTACCTATGGCACCGATTTGCGCCCGACCTAAAAAGCGATGTTTATCGGCCAAGGTGATTAAACCGCGAGCTAATGCGCTAACATGCAACACATCCGCATCCGCCAGCAGATCTTGCTTAGCTCCGCGCACATCCCACTGCAAACGATGGCCTTGACTCGGATCTAAAGGCGAATCACTGCGCAACACCGAATAACCAATACCAGGCATTAAAAAGCTACTGCGCCCATCTTCAGCACCGCTACCAAAATTATAGGTTTCTTGCTCCCAGCGCAGCGACACTACACGCAGCCACTCGCTGGGCAAACGCGCATGCCATTGCACACCAAGATTAACCAAACGACTGTCAGCATCCACCAGTTCTTCACGTTGATAGCCGGTGCTAAAGCGTAAATAATCAGTCAGTGGCTCCGACAATGGCACTTGATACCAGGTCGATACGTTTTGTCGCGGCTGTGATATTTCACTGTCAAAGCCTAGCTTATGCCCATGCCGATTGACCCGATGCCGCTCCCAACCAAAGCGCCCACGCGGACCAACGTCAGTAGAAAAGCCTAAACCGACACTGAGCGTGCGCGGCTTAATCGGCTCTAAAGTCACGCCTACCGGAATATCAATCGGACCGTCAGCGGTGCCGACCGCATCAACGCGTACCTGAGCAAAATAACCGGTGGATTGCAGGTTATGGCTCAACTTGGCCACCAGCGCGGAGTTATAGGGCGTGCCTGGAGTAAACGGCAATAAGCGTTGCAGAAGCTGCTGATCAATTTCGGCATGCTCAGAAAACTGTACAGCACCCAAGCGATAGCGCGGGCCACTGTCAAACAGCATATTGATATCCGCTGTGCCGATTTGCGGATCAATCAGCAGTTCATGCTGGGTAAACTGTGCGGCAAAAAAGCCAAAGCGTAACGCCTGATTTTGCAGCATGCTTTTTACATCGTCATAGGCGCTATGATCAAGGCGCGCGCCTACTTTTAAGCGTTTATCATTCGGTAACGCAAAAGCGGGCAACTGCGCCGCTTCACCCGTCACTTGAATATTCACATGGCGCAAACGTACCGGATCACCGCGCTCCACCAGCACCTGCAATACAGGTTCAGCGTCATCAGTGACCTGCACAATAATCTGCGTTTGATAGTAACCCAGCGCTTCACTGGCTAAGCGTGTACGCTGCTGCACGGTACGCTTCAGCGCATTGAGTGACGTGGCATCACCTTCTGTTAACTGTCCAAGATAGGCTTCAATATTTTTTTGAAGCGCCGTATGTTTGGGCGTAACCTGAACATCCAAGCGCTCTGCTGCCTGCACGATAAAAGACATGCTGCACAGCAATACAGCAGCACAAAAAACAGCAACAATATGCTTTAAGTCAGTACACATAAAAACTCAATAAAGGCTATATATTTGGTTCTGCTACGCATATAACGGCTCGTTACGGGCATATCGTTTGGCTGCTATGCACTTGATTACGTCCCGCTGCTTTCGCCGCATACAAGGCTAGATCGGCATTTTTCATCACATCAGCAATACTGGCATGCGCACAAGGCCAGCTGGCCACACCGAAGGATAGGGTAATTGGCACGCCAATGTGCGAACAAATATCCTGTTCAATACGCTGACGCAAGCGTTCAGCCACTTTATGCGCAGCATGCTGATTGGTATTGGGCAATAACATTAAAAACTCTTCACCGCCAACTCGACACACCAGATCATCGGGGCGCGATAAGTCTTGCAGATGCGCGGCAAAAAACTTTAACACTTCATCCCCCGCATCATGGCCAAACTTATCATTGATGCGTTTGAAATGATCAATATCACCCATAACCACGGAGAAAGGCTGCTGTGTTTGCTCCCACTCATCTAGCGCAATCTGCATACCACGACGATTCATCAAACCGGTCAAGGGATCGGTGATGCTTTCTAAATTAAGCTTACCTATTTTTCTATTTAAGCCAGCCAAGCCGCGTAGCATAGCCCGTTTCAGTTGCGATGCTTCAAAGTACCAGGCAGAAATACTGGCAATTTGTGAGTTCATATCCGGCTTATCTAAAGACTCAGCGCTACGCGCCAACGTCCACAGCGGTTGTGAAATCCAGCGTGAGACCACCCAAACCGCCAGCATAGTTAGGATAAAAAAAGGAAAACTATACTTGGCTACCGCCAACATTTGCTCGTCCATACCGGCTAAAGTCGCTTTTAACGAGCGCTGGACTACCACGCCCCAACCTGAGCTGAGTACAGGCGCATAACCTGCGAGCATTTCAACGCCTTTGGAGTTAATCAACTGTTGGCTGCCGGCCTTTTGCGCAATCACTTGTTCAATCACCGGATTGCCGCGGACAACCTCACCGACTCGCTTAGGCTCTTGGTGATAAATCAGACGAGAATCCTGATCCACAACATAAATATACGACTCATCGGCATGATAATGCTGGCCTAGCAGTGAATACAAAATACTTTCTTCATGCAAATAAATGGATCCGCCAACAAAACCCAAGTAGGTGCCCTGCTGATCAATCACTGGATGTGAAATAAAAATCAGAAACCGCCCCGTTGAGGCAATATAAGGTTTACTAATCAACGGCCTGCGCTCTTGTAACGCTTGCTCAGCACCGGCACTGTGTAGATGTTCGCCTAACAACCCTTTAGTTTTGAGGGTAACGGCGTTCACAGTACCCTCGGCATTAACAATCCACACCGAGTTAAAACTATTGGTTTGCTGCTTTAAGCGTTCGGCAATGTGCTCTAGTTGCTCTAAAGAATTATTAGCAGCCAAAACATCTTGCGCGGCAAAGGCCAATTGTTGTTGCGCGGCTAACAAAAAACCGTTCACGCTATCAGCAGTTTTCGCTGCATAAGCGCTGCTGGCTTCCAGCGTCTGCGTAATTAACAAAGCACGCTGGGTCTTGTGGCTGGTATAAAAGGTATTGGCTAAAAGCAACAAAGCAGTGGATACACTCAGTAGCAAAATCAATTGCCGTAAATTTAATTTACGCATTTAACACCGTCTTCCGTAATGAATGTGCAGAGCTCTACTCACTCCATAAATGGCCCGCCAACAAGCGGATGGCATTCGCTTACCAAGATTAAAAGTGAATCATGCACAGTTTCCAAAATAAATGATACGCAATATAAGCCACTCAGCCGCTTGGCCTAGGCACAACTTACCTCTAATAGAGTGCTTTTATCGCCACCACCTAGGCTGTTATTCACACGATTCATAACAACTGCACACACGGTTACGCCCTGCACTTTTCGCCGCATACAGGGCTACATCAGCATTTTTCATCACTGTAGCGATACTGGCTTGTGCACAGGGCCAACTGGCCACACCAAAGGACAAGGTAATCGGCTCGCCGACCTGCGGACAAATAGCACTTTCAATGCGCTGACGTAAGCGCTCAGCGACTTTATGCGCTTGACTCTTGTCGGTATTGGGCAACAACATCACAAACTCTTCGCCACCCACACGGCAGGCTAGATCTGTAGGGCGTAATGCATCATGCATATGCTGGGCTAGAAACTGCAAAACCTTATCGCCAACATCATGACCAAATTGATCATTAATACGCTTAAAATGATCAATATCACCGGTAATCACTGAAAAAGGCTGCTGTACCTGCTGCCAATTATCCAGGGCGGCCTGCATACCGCGACGATTAACCAGCGCAGTGAGTGGGTCGGTAATATTGTCTAAATTGAGCTTACCCATTTTATGATTTAGCCCCGCCAAGCCATTTAACAGCGCCTGTTTAAGCTGCGACACTTCAAAATACCAGCCAGAAATATTGCTAATTTGCGTATGCATATCAGGCTTATCTAAATTTCCAGCACTACGCGCCAACTGCCAAAGCGGCTTAGCAATCCAGCGTGAAACCAACCAAACGACCAGCACCACTAACATAAAAAATGGAAAGCTGTGCCGAGCAACAATCAGCATTTGCTCATCCATTCCAGCCAGCGTGGCATCTAGCGAGCGTTGCGCCACAACCCCCCAACCAGTACTGAGCACAGGCGCATATCCAGCGAGCATTTCAATCCCTTGCGAGTTAATCAACTGCTGGCTACCCGATTTTTTCACCGTCACTCGCTCAATCACAGGATTATCCACAATCCTCTCTCCGATCCGCTGCGACTCTTGGTGATAAAGAAGTTGTGAGTGTTGATCCACAACATAAATAGCAGATTGATCCCTGTGATAGTGCTGACCGAGCAAGGTATGCAGAATATTGTCTTCCTGCAAATAAATAGAACCGCCGATAAAGCCTAAATAGTGGCCCTGCGCATCAAATACCGGATGGGTGACCAGCACCACTAAGTGATCAGTCACGGATGTATAAGGCTGACTAATCAGCGGCCGGCGCTCTTTTAGTGCTTGCGCAGCGCCATAATTCTGTAGCTTTTTACCCAAAAGATGTTGTACTGGATGACTGATGGCTAAAGCAGTACCTTGCGCATCCAACATCATCACTGAGCTAAAACTATTGGTTTGCTCTTTTAAGCGTTTAACAATATGCGCCAGCTTCTTAGGATCACTCTCAGCTTGCACAACATCTTGTGCGGCAATGAGCAATTGTTGTTGCGCGGATAATAAAAAATTATTCACACTGTCTGCGGTTTTTGCTGCATAAGCATGATTAACCTCAAGGGTCTGCTCAATCAACAAGGTACGCTGAGTGTTGTAACTGGTATAAAAAGTATTTGCTAAGATCAGCAGGGCCGTCGATACACTCAGCAATAAAATCAATTGCCGTAAATTCAATGCACCCATCTAAAATGATCTTCCGTATAGTTTGCCGCACCGAGATCAATAGTGTGACGTATTTCTCGCTCTATGCAAGAGCTGCAACTATCACGTTCTCTGAGTGCATAGCGTATCCTTGGCACTTGACCCTGTTAAACTGAGCTTATCCATATTCTATAAAGGTTGCTATGAAACTCATTTCCTTTAATATTAATGGCCTACGCGCCCGCCCCCATCAATTAGCCGAACTGATTGCCACCCATCAACCGGATGTCATTGGTTTGCAAGAAATCAAAGTGGCCGATGAACAATTCCCCGAGCAAATGATTCGCGATTTGGGTTATGAGTTTTACTATCACGGACAAAAAGGCCACTACGGTGTCGCCCTGCTCTCGCGCTTACCGGCCTTAGAGATTCATAAAGGTTTCCCAGAGGATGACGAGAACGCCCAGCGCCGCTTTATTTGGGGTGTGTTTGCCGACAGCAATGGCCAACCCATTACGGTGATGAATGGCTACTTCCCCCAAGGGGAAAACATCAATCACCCGACTAAGTTTCCGGGTAAAGAAAAGTTTTATGCCGACTTGCAGCAGTTACTGGAAACATGCTTTAGTCCCAAGGATGCCTTGGTGGTGATGGGGGATATTAATATTTCACCTGAGGATAGTGATATTGGCATTGGCGAAAACAACGCTAAACGCTGGTTGAAAACTGGCAAATGCAGCTTTCAACCGATTGAGCGTGAATGGCTGGGCAAACTGAAAAACTGGGGGTTGGAAGACAGCTTCCGCGTCTTGCATCCGGAAGTGAATGATCGCTTTAGCTGGTTTGACTACCGCAGCCGTGGCTTTGAAGACCAACCCAAACGCGGCCTGCGCATCGACGTGATCATGACCACCCCGGCCCTGCGCCCACGCCTGCTTGATGCCGGCATCGACTACGCACTGCGCGCCATGGAAAAACCCTCCGACCACGCGCCGATCTGGTTGGAACTTAAAGCCTAAGCCCTTACAGCGTACTCACAAACTAGACAGCAACCCACGCAAAACCCGCCAGCAACGCATAAAGTCCGCGCGAGCTGCGCTGCTCAGCGGTAAGCGCTGCCATGGATAGCGCGGCGCCCGCATCGAGCCCTGGATGGGCTCCTTGAGGGAAGAACCAAGCCTGTGCAGATCGCACCACACCGATCTCGACAGTCCAAATCAAAGATCCCATCGCCGACGACTCAAAGTACAACGCTACCTTAGCCAATATGCAACGCACTTAAAGCACACAGGCTGAAAATGCGCCCCTTTGCCAGCCAGTGGGCTAAACTCATCCCTATCTATTCACGCTAGCATTTATTGTTTTTCTCTTAAAAGGAACATCCGTGCGCCCCTCCAGCGATAACAATTACCCCGACCAACACAAACCCAATTGGAAAATCATCGCCGGCCTCTGGCCCTACTTGGCCGAATACAAAGGCCGCGTGATCCTCGCGGTTGGCATGCTGATTCTGGCCAAAGTCGCCACCGTTACCACGCCCATCGCCCTTAAATACATCATCGATTACCTCGACCAAAACCGCGGTCTTGATATGCTGTTGTGGATGCCGCTGATGCTGGTTTTGGCCTACGGTGCGCTGCGTTTTGGCAGCACATTATTCAGCGAATTGCGCGACGCCATCTTTGCCCGAGTCGCCGAACGCGCCATGCGCCGCGTCTCTCTGCGCGTATTTCGTCATTTACACCAGCGTGAACTGGCTTTTCATCTGGATCGAAAAACCGGCGGCTTAGCCCGCGATATCGAACGCGGCACCACAGGCATCAGCTTTCTGCTGCGCTTCACCTTGTTCAATATAGTCCCCACTCTGCTGGAAATTGTCATGATCAGCGGGATCTTACTGGTCGCCTTTAACGTCAGCTATGTGCTGGCCATACTGGTCTCAGTGCTGGTCTATGTGGTGTTTTCCATCCGCGTCACCGAATGGCGCACCAGCTTTGTCCGCGAAGCCAACAGCCGTGATAATGAATCAAACTCGCGCGCTATCGACAGCCTGCTCAATTACGAAACGGTTAAATACTTCAACAACGAACGCTATGAAGCTGAACAATACGATCAAGGCTTGGAGCGGTGGGAACAAGCACGCCTCAAAAACCGCCTGTCCATGGCCGCACTCAACACCGGGCAGGCTTTTATTATTGGCGTATCCTTGATCGTGATTATGAGCATGGCCGTGCGCGAAGTGGCCGCCGGACAAATGACCCTCGGTGACTTCACTATGGTGAACGCCTATTTAATCCAATTATTTGTGCCCTTAAATGCACTGGGCTTTGTTTACCGTGAAATTCGCCAATCATTGGTCAATGTCGAGCGTCTCTTTGGCCTACTCGGCGACAAGCCAGCCATTGAAGATGCGCCTGATGCGCAAGCGCTCAGCGTCAGCCAAGGTGCAGTAGAGTTTCGCGATGTACACTTCAGCTACCGCCCCGATCGGGCCATTTTAAAAGGCGTCAGCTTTAGTATTCCCGCTGGGCATACTGTGGCTGTGGTCGGTGCCAGCGGCGCGGGTAAATCCACTTTGGCACGGCTGCTGTTTCGCTTTTTTGATGTCAACAGCGGCAGCATCAGCATCGACGGTCAGGATTTGCGTCACATCAGCCAAGACAGCCTGCGCAGCGCCATTGGCGTGGTTCCGCAAGATACCGTGCTGTTCAACGACAGCCTCTACAACAACCTCGCCTACGGCCGCCCCAGCGCCAGCCAAGCCGAAGTGGAACATGCCGCCCAACAAGCCAACTTGCACGACTTTATCCGCAGCCTACCCGACGGCTACCACACCACAGTCGGCGAACGCGGCCTGAAACTCTCAGGCGGTGAAAAGCAACGGGTCGCCATTGCCCGCGTCTTGCTCAAAAACCCACCGCTGCTGATTTTGGATGAAGCCACCTCATCACTGGACTCCATCTCCGAGCAAGTGATCTTGAACGCCCTCAACGAAGTCAGCCGCCAACGCACCACCCTCGTCATCGCCCACCGCCTCTCCACCGTCAGCGACGCCGACACCATCCTTGTTATGGAGCAAGGCGAAATCGTCGAAAGCGGCAGCCACAGCCAACTGCTGGAGTTCAAGGGTTACTACGCCAAACTCTGGCAACAACAGCAACATACCGCCGAAACACCAGCACAAGCATAAGCCTCAGACTCAAAACCGAGCCGAATGAATAGCAGCACACCAACGCAGTTCTAGACTCTAGAGCTGCGTTGGTGTGAACGAGCAAAGGATAAAAGACCTTGCACAGCTCGCACTACGCCGGGTTCGGCAAGTCAAAGCACAGAACAAAAACATCGGCAAACACAAACAGAGACCCACACATAACTCACCAACAACGCCATTGCTCAACGCGAGTTGCGCGGGGGCTGTGGTAAGCGCCCTAAGCCAAATGCCCAATCACAATATCCATCAACTCATTGGTGATTTCATCCTGGCGCACACTGCTCAGCTCCTGCTTCACCCCCTCCAACTGCTCATCCACCGACTGCTCAGCCTGCTGCATTAAAGCCAAACGCGTGGCGTTTTCAGTCACCATCGCCTCAGCCGAAGCACGAAACACACTGGCAAACACATGATTACGAATCAAGGACGACAACAACGCCTGAGCATCCATAGTGTAATCTGGCAAAGCACGCGACGGCCAGCGCCGCGCAGGCTGCAATAGACTTTTATCCAGCGGCAATAATGCCCGTGTCACCGACTCTTGATAGCCGTGCTCTGCACGCTGGGTAAACACCAAAGTTACCGCCAAATGCGCCAAAGGCTGACCGCGCCCCAAGCGCTCAATACGGGTGACAATATCCCCGGCCAAACGCCCCACACCATCAGCCGAAGCCGGTGGCATCAGCACCACCTCAGGGGTTAAATCCTGCTCCAACAAGGCATTGCGCATGCGCGAACCAATGCACAAAATATGCTGCTGCGCCATCGGCTCTGCTTGGCTGTACTCAGTCACTTTATCTGCCAATAACTCATTGTAGTTACCGCACAAACCATGATCAGAACCAAACACCACCAACAAACGCCGTCGGGGCTGCTGCACTTCCGTCAGCACACTGATTCCACCGGTGCGAAACACAAACGCCGCCAACCCATGCAAAATCGTTTGATGGTACAACTCGATGGATTGCGCGGCCTGCTCATAAGGCGCAGCATTAATCGCCGAGAGGGTTTTCATGGTGTGGACAATGCCGCGAATACTGGTCAGGGTGTCATTTTTGCGCGACAGATGCTCTAAAGTTTGTGCCATTTACTGATCTGCCACTGGCGCTGGCAGATCAAAGGTACCTAAGGCCGCGCGCGCGCAATCAATAATCAGCTGCTGATCCTCATCCTCCAGACTTTGGTTATCAGCAATGCGCTGCTCAATCACCGCCAACTCTTGCTGCGCGGCACGCCGCACTAAGCCCATCGCCTCGCTGATTTTTTGCTCACTCAATAAATCAAATAAGCCACCCATGGCCGCAACCAACACCGCCAACTGCTCAAGCGCAGGCATGGGATCACGCTCGGCTTGGCGCAACGCGGTACGCACCGCCGAGCCGCGGGCTAAACGGGCGCGGGTGACATCATCCAACCGAGTCCCAAAGCGTGCGAAATCTTCCAATTCTTCAAATTGCGACAGGGTCACGCGCAAGTTACCCGACACCCCACGCAAGGTACGGTTCTGCGCTTTACTGCCGACCCGTGACACTGACAAGCCTAAATCCACTGCGGGAAATTGGTTTTTACGCACCAATTGCGGCGATAAATAAATCTGCCCATCGGTAATGGAAATCAAGTTGGTGGGAATATAGGCCGACAGGTTACCGGCCTGGGTTTCCACCACCGGCAAAGTGGTAATGGAGCCGCCACCGATCTCTGGGCCAAACTGTCCTGCACGCTCCAAAAGGCGCGCATGCACATAGAAAATATCCCCCGGAAAAGCTTCTCGCCCCGGTGGCCGGCGCAGCAATAAGGACAACTCACGGTACGCGCGCGCATGGTGGGTCATATCATCAAAAATCAGCAAAACATCTTCGCCTTGCGCCGAGAAGTATTCCGCCATGCTCATTGCCGCATAGGGCGCAATATAGGCCAGCCCCGGCGCTTCTTCATCACCGGCGCTCATCACAATGCTGCGCTGCAACATATCGCCGTCTTTTAACGCACGTATCACCCGCGCCACGGCATCACCGCGCTGGCCCACCGCGCAATAAATACAAATCACCTTGGAGCGTGCTTGATTGAGCATGGTATCAATAGCGATCGAGGTTTTACCGGTTTGACGGTCACCGATAATCAATTCACGCTGCCCTAAACCCACAGGAATCGCCGCATCAATGGCTTTTAGCCCTGTGGCTAAGGGTCGAAAAATCTGCGTACGATTGAGAATGCTCGGCGCTTCCGCTTCGATGGGGTGTTCTGCCACCGCAACAATGGGGCCTAAGGTATCCCGCGGGCGACCCATAGCATCCACCACCCGCCCGAGCAAGGCCGGCCCCACCGGCACACTGACCACTTTGCGGGTGCGGTACACCGTCTCGCCTAAGCGAATCTGCTCCGATGGCCCTAGTAAAATCACCCCTAAACGACCGGGCTCTAAGTCCAAGACTATCCCTTGCACACCGCTGGCAAACACCAGCAACTCATCGGCTAAAGCGCGCGCCAGTCCTGAGACAATCGCCACGCCATC
>LFRZ01000082.1:148080-148459 GCA_001513025.1 Gammaproteobacteria bacterium DTU037 | reverse complement strand
CGGCAATCACATCGTCAAGCACACTCACATCATTCCCCTTGTGCGCCAGCAGCGGTTAAGCGCAAGGTCGCGGCGCTGGAGGCATGCTGAGTTAATAACTCGGCCAACTCATCCATATAGCTGTCGGTGGTCCAGGCCACTTGCGCGCCGCCCACTTGCATCATTAAGCCGGGCGCTTGCTGCGCATCGGTGACAAAGGTTAATTGAACCTTGGGCAACCACTGCTGCACTTCCTGCTCTAAGAGGCTTTGCGTCGCCGCAGGCAAGGCCTCGCGGGTGGTGACCTGCGCCACTTGACTGCCAGCAGCGGCTTGCACCAACTCAGCCGCCATGGGCTGCAACTGTTGGCCAATATGGCGCACAATGGCGTCTTCCAAGC
>LFRZ01000082.1:110180-148070 GCA_001513025.1 Gammaproteobacteria bacterium DTU037 | reverse complement strand
GGCATCAGCTAAATCATGCAGGGCTTTGCGGGTCAGACGCAGCAGCGCATCCGCACCACTTTGTTGCAAGCGCTGATTAAAAGCTTGGCGCTCATGTTCAAGGTGTTTGCGCCAGTCCTGCTGCTCTTGCTGCAACTGAGTGCGAGCCGCCGAGAGCAAGTCATCGCGTTGTTCTTCAGTGGCGGCCAAGGCTTTTTCCAGCAAGGCATCCTGATCAGAGACCAACTGAGCACGCTGTTTAACATACTGGCTTTGCGCCGTTTGCGCGGCCTGCTGGGCCTGTTCGGCATCAGCCATACGCTTGGCAATTTCCGCTTCACGGGCATCAATACCGTCCAAAATTGGCCGATAGAGAAAACGTTTGAGCAGCCACAATAACACTAAAAAGTTAGCGATTTGCGCCAGCACTGTGACCCAATCAATCGACATAAGGCACTAAGCTCCTGCTGCGACCTGCATCGCATCCCAAAAGGGGTTAGCAAAAATAAGAATCATCGCCACCACAAAGCAATAAATGGCCGTGGACTCAATCATCGCCAAGCTGACAAACAAGGTACGCGACAAGGTCGGTGCGGCATCCGGCTGCTGGGCAATCGCAGCAATGGCCGCTGCGGCGGCACGTCCTTCACCTAAGGCAGGGCCAAGCGAGCCAATGGCGACGGTAAAACCCGCAGTAAAAATAGAAATAGCTGCAATCAGCGCAAGTTCAGTCATGATTTTTTATCCTTTTTAGAGGTGTTGAGAGGCGGCTCGGCCATGGCCGATGAAATATACACAGTCGCCAAAATGGCAAAAATATAGGCCTGAATAAAGCCAGTTAATAAACCTAGCATATCCATAACCACGGGGAAAAAGAATGGCGCGATACTCAGCAAAATCGCGGCAATCACTGCGCCGCTCATCACGTTGCCATAAAGGCGAATGGCCAAGGAAATACCGCGCGAGAATTCACCAATGATATTAAAGGGCAGCATAATCAGCGAGGGCTCAATAAATGTATGCAGATATTGGCGCACGCCGCCATTCACAATACCAAATAAAGGAATCGCCACCAGCACCGACAAGGTCAGCGCCACTGTCGTGGATAACGATGAGGTGGGCGGCGCAAAGCCTGGAATCACCGTGAGCACATTGGACGTGGCAATAAATAAAAACAAGCTGCCGGAAAAATAGAGCACATGGCGCGCGCCGCTGCGTGTGACTTCTTCAATTTGGCTTTGAATGGTGGTCACAATCAACTCTAAGGCACTGCGCCAGCGCCCAGGCGCTGTGTCTGCGCGTAAATTGCGCGTGACCAGCATGGAAATACCCACCAGTAATACCATCACAATCCAGGTATTAACGATGGTGGCATTCACCGGCCAATGGCCGATATGAAAGACGATACTTTGATCTGGACTGAGCTGCATTTATACGCCCTCCTCTTTGCTTAGCACGCTTTTGCGCTGCACTTGTGCGCGCATCACGGCCAAAATTCTAACCAACAAAAACGCCAACATATAACCGGCCAAAGACCAGAGGGTGGCGGTTATTTTAGTTAAACCAAAGCCCACCGCTAGCAAGACCACTAAGCGCAGAAAAAAACTCAGCATCAAGAGGCTGCCGGGATGCGTTGAGTTTAACGCCAAGCGCATGCCCCAATTGAGCCCCCAAAAAAACAACAGCGCCATGGGCAAGCCCAAGGCAAACCCCAGTAAAATCGCACTGCTATTGATATCAATCACTGCCGCTCTCCCTTTTCTCTGCGCTTGAGCAGAAGCGCCCTATTACTCACCACGGGATGTATCAATCCAATTCCATGCCACCATCGCGCCCACCACCACACCGCCGAGAATTAAAGCAATGGGCCAGGAAAAGCTTTGTGGTGCCACACGGTTTAACCACATGCCTAAAAACGCCCCGCCCACGGTAGGCACAGCCACCGACCAACCAATCACACCAAAGACGCCTAAACCACTTAAGGGGCTGTATTTGGGCGCATCGCGGGTCTCTTGCATGCGCTCGGCGCGCCGACGAATCGCCGCAACTGAGGTATCTTCTGGGTCTTTATCCTTGCTCATGTTAAAGGTTTCCGTAAGTCACTGAAGCGTCGCACAATGCCGGCTTCCAACTTGGATAAGGCGCTGCGTGCCACCCGCTCCTCTTCATCCACCTCAACAAAGTTGGCTTGGATGCTCTGATTCAGGCTGATTAAATCCTCACCTTGCAGCGCACGGCGCACGGCAATATCCACTTGATGGCCGTTTTTAATCAACAACCCTTGGTCAATGCCAAAAAACAGTTCAAGGCCTTGGGCATCAGTAACCACCAACACTGAGGCAGCTAATGCCGTGACAAAATCGGTGTGATTGGGCAGCATGGCAAAAGCGCCATTTTCAGCCTCAGCAAAGACTTTTTTAGCTGCGCCGCTGTACATCAAACGGGTGGGCAAGCGCAGATTCACTTGCATCACATCGGCGAGACTCATGGCGCAGCCTGCAACTGCGGCAAAGCACCAATCATGTAGTAATCCATTTCGTCATCATCAAACTCCATTTGCTGCAAGATGTGCTCACAACCGGCCAAGGTATCTTCAATCGACACCCGCTGCCCAGCTTGACCGCTAAAGGATTCTGCAGAGAAAAACGGCTGCGTCAGAAAACGCTCAAGGCGTCGAGCGCGCGCCACTACCGCACGGTCAGCGGTGGATAATTCTTCCAAACCCAGCATGGCAATAATATCGCGTAACTCTTCATATTCCGCCAAAGTGCGGCGTACTGCGCGGGCAATATCATAATGACGCTGCCCCACCACTGCTGGCGTCAGCATCACCGAGGTTGAGCCCAAAGGGTCGACCGCTGGATAGAGGCCTTCACTGGCGCGTTTGCGCGACAACACCACTGACGCCGACAGGTGCGAGAAAATATGCGCCGCAGCTGGGTCAGTAAAGTCATCAGCCGGCACATAGACGGCTTGAATCGAGGTGATAGCCCCTCTGCGCGTAGAGGTGATGCGCTCTTGCAAGGCGGCCAGTTCAGTGGCCAAGGTCGGCTGATAGCCCACTCGAGACGGCATGCGCCCAAGTAAACCCGAGACTTCAGAGCCGGCTTGGACAAAACGGAAGACATTATCAATCAGCAGTAAAACGTCTTGCCCGAGGTCATCACGAAAATACTCCGCCATGGTCAGCGCGGTTTTACCCACCAGAAAACGCACGCCCGGCGCTTCATTCATCTGCCCAAAGAGCATCACGGTATTATCGCGCACACCGGCTTCGCCCATTTCCCGATACAGCTCTTCCGCTTCACGGGAGCGCTCACCAATCCCACAAAAGAGACTGACGCCTTTATAGTGCTGGGCCGTGTTGTTAATCAATTCGGTAATTAATACGGTTTTACCCACCCCAGCCCCACCAAAGAGCCCTGTTTTACCACCGCGCTCAATCGGCGACAGTAAATCAATGGCTTTGATCCCGGTTTCTAGAATCGCACTGTGCACCACCCGCTCTTCCAGTGGCGGCGGGGCTTGGTGAATGGAGCGTAACAGCTGGGTATTCGGCGCAGGTAAGCCATCAATAGCTTGGCCAAACACATTCAGCATCCGCCCCAAAACCGCTTCACCAACCGGCACCTGAATGGGCGCACCGGTCGCGCGCACCGGCATGCCTAAACCTAAACCACGCACTGGCGCTAGAGCAATGCAGCGCACTGTGCCTTGATCCAGCAAGGCCGCCACTTCTAGGGGTAAATCGCCGGCATAGAGCAGGTCTTGAATGCGCGGGATGATGGTTTCGCTAAACAGCACATCCACCACACCACCGCGGATTTTCACCACCCGCCCGAGACTGACGCTATTTAACAGCGCAGTGCTAGGTACTGGGTTCTGCTCTTGAGGCGCAATCGACACTAATGAAGGTGTTAACTCTGACATTGATTCTTTTAACCTCTCATCCCTGTCGCATACAATTCCTGGGCTTGCGAGCCACCTGACAGCTTCGACTTATGCAAAGTCCTCAGTGCCTGGCACACTCACATCGTTCCACTCAATAGCGCGGCTGCGCCAATGTTCTTCAATGGTTTGTGCAAAATCAGCACGGACTAATTTTGCTCGTGCTTCACACCACAACTCTGAATCGTGACGCATGACAATGCCTTCTGGGGTACCGGCACGGTATCGGCTGCTGACCGTATCCAATAAGGTTTTCAACTCTTCTAGCGTGGTATGTCCTTGCTGCAAGGTGGGCACTACCGCCAAGCCCATTTTCGCCGCCAAGGCATTACGCCGCGCACAGCTCCAGAACTTGCCCTCAGTACGGTCATACACATCAAAGACCACAAACCAGTCGGGCAAATTGTCGTAATCAAGGGAGTGACGCGCAGCGCACCATTCACCAAATAAGATCCAATCACTGTGTAAATGATCGGTTAAGGCATATTTATGCTGCCCCAGCCAAGAGTTCAAACGTGAAAACTGTCCAGCAAAGGGCTCTAATAAATATTGGCCGCGGTTTTGTGCACGTAACTCACCGTTTGCCCGCATCGAGATACCCAGATTGGCACCATCGAGTTTTTCTTCAACGCGCAGTGGCTGAGCTAAAATGGCCTCGACCTCTGCCGTATTAAGAACCTTATCATCACGTGGCATGCCATCGCCAAGCCAATCAATATGTGGGGTATGGGGAAAACGAAAAAAATCAGACATTTATTTACTCTCCGGCATGGCAGGGGCTGGAATATGACGCTGCCTTGGGAACTTAATTTTATAAAAGCGCTGCGCATCGGCAGCACATAAAAACTCAACTTTAACACCCTGCTCAGCTAAACCGGGCCACCAATCAATCCACTTACAGTCAGCAGCTTGCCAAATCGGCGGCTTATCAGGATGTGCATTGGCTACCGCAGGGAAAACACGATCCGGCGGATCAAATTCAGTCTGCAACCCTTGATCTGGAAACTCAGCAAAACAATCATTATCCGTAGGGGTAATCTGCACCATCTCCACCCGTGCAGGATTGCCCATATTGCGCAGCAACCACTTTAAAAACACATCACCGACCCCACGCGGCGGGTTAATGCGGGTTTTATTTTGATATTCATTCAAGATAATAAAACTATCATCAATCACCACCACACCCGTGCTTTGTATAGCCAACAAGTGTTCAATACAACTGGCTACGCACTCAGCCGATACATCAGAATGTTGTTGATTAGCCACTAATAACACATTGGTATCAATCACTGCTTTAAGCATGCTCAAAACCCTAGTTATTCTGCTGACGCTTGCGCCGCACCGTGGCCATAGCTCGGGCCGCAATATCAGTCATTTCATCACCAAATAAATTCTCTGGCCAATTGGAAATTTCACCGTAGGTGTCAATGTCCAAGGCTTCAATTTTTGCCTCTGCACCTTCACGACTGCAAAAATACAACGCCACATCGTCATGACTCATCACACCTTCAGCTATACGTCTTTGTAACCTATTTAGAAAGTGTTCAGAGTGACTCTCAACAATGATTTGTACATCACGCGCTTGCCTCGCCTGTCGTGCTTGAGTTGCAGCAATCAACATATCGGCTAAACCCGCCTGTACCTGCGAGTGCAAATGGATTTCAGGTTGCTCCAACCACACCGTTGAGTTGGGCTGGGCATAAAACGCTTGGACAATTACGGGTAGCAACTGCGATACGCCAAAGCCCAGATCGGCTAAATTCACCTCACAGGCATCAGCATGATTTTTAAGCAGCACCTGATAGTCATCCGCATCGCTCGGCGCGGGACAAATAGAAAAGTCACTGGCCACGCCCATTTGCTGTAACCAATAAGCAATACCTTGGGCAAAGGGCTGTTCAGGCTGCTGCGCGGCAAACTGCAACATGCGCTGCTCAGCGCTCGCCGCCAATACTGCTGCCACAGTAGACTCACCGGCACGGCCCACCCCTGTAGGCGCTTCTCCCGCCCAAGAATAACGACGCTGTGGCGCTGCCCGTAACGCCGCTAACCCATGAAAATCAGCTAACAGGCTTTGCGTTTGTACCGCTAAGACTGCAAGAAAAGGCGCATCAAGTTGCTCAGTCATGGCTAATTGATAGAATCGCGGTGCACAGCCAGCATCGGTCAAGGCAATGCTGTAATGATCGGCTTGCGGCTGATGGATTTGCACCTGCAACTCAGCACCTTGAGCGCTGCAATAAGAAACGCTAAACAGCTCTTGCCTGTGCTGATACCCGCGGTAACAGATGGACTCAACCTGTGCTTGCTGCGCTTGATCCGCTAGCAGGCTAACCTCTAACCGCAGCTCATCAATCAGCACCTGTTCTTGCTCGCCAATACCGCGCAAAGCTAACACTTGCGCCAAACGCCATTGCAACTCAAATTGTAGTGGCTCGCTCAGTTGGCCTTGATGCAAATTCTGTGCAAAAGTGCCTAAATCAATCAAGCTGTGGGCATCACCAAAATCCAAGGGCTGCTGCATCACATCAGCCTCTGCACTTTGCTTAAGTGCTAATAACAGCTGGCCTAAACTGCTTTTACCGGCACTATTCTCGCCAAAAAAAACAGTCAGCGGTGCCAACTTTATTGGCCCAGTATCCTGCCACGCTTTAAAGTTTTTGATCCGCCAATGCGTCAACATCGATTCAGCGCTCCTTTTGACAATATTTTAAACTACTCATATCACAGTAGCATCGCCGCCGCCCAACCAAAGACCAATAAAGGCAAATTATAGTGAATAAAGGTCGGCACTACAGTGTCCCAAATATGGCTGTGCTGACCGTCCATATTCAAACCTGAGGTTGGGCCAAGGGTTGAATCTGAGGCGGGTGAACCCGCATCACCCAAAGCACCCGCGGTACCCACAATACTTAGAATAGCCAAGGGACTAAAGCCCAATTGCATGGCTAATGGCACAAAAATAGCGGCAATAATAGGTACAGTAGAAAAAGATGAGCCAATCCCCAAAGTAATCAACAGTCCCACTAGGAGCATTAAGAGCGCACCGGTTGCCTTGCTGTCACCAATAATCTCGACTGATGAATCGACCAAGGTTTTGATCTGCCCAGTTTCACGCATCACTTCAGCAAAGCCTGAGGCGGCGATCATAATAAAACCGATCATGGCCATCATTTTCATACCATCAGTGAACAAACCATCCGTCTCTTTCCAGCGCACCACACCGGATATAGAAAACACCACAAAGCCAAGCAACGCACCCATAATCATCGAGTCAAGCCAGAGTTGCACGACAAAAGCGGCAACCACAGCAGCGGCAGCGGCGATTAAACTTCTAGGGTTGTAATCGCTACTGGCTGAACCAACCTGCCCAGCGGCAACCGTCTGGTACGTGCGCTTTTTACGGTAGCTAAATAAGATCGCAACCAGCAGGCCAAACAGCATGCCAGCAGCGGGAATCATCATCGCCTGCATCACACTTAGACCTGTGACATCGACACCACCTTTAGCCACGTTAGCCAACAAGATCTCCTTCAGATAAATACCACCAAAACCCACAGGTAAAAACATATAGGGGGTGATCAAACCAAAGGTCAGCACACAAGCAACTAAGCGGCGATCCAGTTGCAAGCGGCCCATCACATAGAGTAACGGCGGCACCAGCAAAGGGATAAAGGCAATATGGATTGGCAAGATATTTTGCGAGGAAATCGCCGCAACCAACAACAGCATGATCAACATCCACTTGACCATTTCAGTGCCTTTACCTTGCTGCTGTCCAATCATGCTCAGGATTTTTTCAGCCAGCAGATTGGCGATACCCGACTTACTGATAGCCACCGCAAACGCACCCAGCAAGGCATAGGACAGCGCCACTGTTGCGCCCCCACCCAAGCCTTTATGAAACGCTGCTAAGGTGCTTTCAATACCCAAGCCTCCGAGCAAACCTCCGGCCACCGCGCCAATAATTAACGACACGACCACATGCACACGTAGCAAACTCAGCACCAGCATTAACGCTACCGCAACAACAACTGCGTTCATAACCGCCCCAATCAGATTATAAATTTTTTGCACAGACTCGATTGCGCCGTGCTTTTAAGCTGCGCAGTTTACACAGGTCAAACCAAGAATGAACCGCCGATTGGCGCTATCGCCGGTCTAAAGCTCACCGCTCTAAGGCAACAGCCTGCTATTATGTGCAACTTTATTAGACGATCGAATAGAGCGGCGCTACAGTGTGCGCCAGCACTGGTATCAGCCACTGGGGCAACTGACTGACGGCACACCGCTGGCTCGTGCAGTCAAATGGCAGTGACCCGCCGTGAGCTTCGACGATTGAGCCGCGATTGGACGCTAGCCGCCACAGCACAACCCACCCCTTACCGCACAGAGCATTAAGCAATGAATAGCCCGCACGCCCATGACCCGTTACATGGTGTCACCTTAGCCGTTATCCTCAATCGTTTAGTCGAGCACTACGGCTGGGAGGGTTTGGCCGAACTGATTCCGCTCAACTGTTTTAAAACTGACCCATCCGAAAAATCATCGTTGAAGTTTTTGCGCAAAACACAATGGGCGCGCGACAAGGTGGAAACCTTATATATCAATACGTTTCCCTAGCCCACTGCCGTTATGCGTCGCAGCATAACGGCAAACAATACAACGGCTAAGAACGGTGTTGACTGACGATATGTGTCCCAGCCTGCCCTGACAAGAGTGTCACGGCCTCGGCTAAACGGCCAATCGCGCTAAAGCCACCCGACTCGGCAAAGCTGCAGGCCGCATTGATTTTGGGTCCCATGGAACCTGCAGGCAGATTCAGCGCATGACTGTCAGCCACAGTTAAAACACTTAACGGCTTAGCCTCTGGCGTACCAAAGCCTTGATACACTGCTTCAACATCAGTCAGCAGCAGTAAAGCATCCGCGCCCAATAATTTGGCTAAAAAAGCACTGGACAGATCTTTATCAATCACAGCTTCAACACCCTGCAAGCTGTTATCCGGATGGCGCACCACAGGAATACCGCCGCCACCGTTACACACCACCACTACGCCTTTCTCAACCAGCAGTTTAATAATCTGCACATCAGGGATTTCTAAGGGTTTAGGTGAGGCCACCACACGCCGCCATTTATCGCCGTCTGCGGCAATCTGCCAACCGGCTTGTGCGGCGCGCTGTTGCGCTTCTGCTTGGCTATATACCGGACCAATAAACTTGGTCGGCGCAGTAAAGGCAGGATCCTTGGCATCCACCACCACCTGCGTCAGCAAGGTCGCTACCGGATAGCTGTGCTGCAACGCATTTTCCAGTTCCTGCTCAATCAGATAGCCAATCATGCCCGCTGTTTGCGCACCCAAGACATCCAAGGGAAAACTTTCGGCGGCACTATATGCCTCTTCCTGCAAGGCCAACAAGCCTACTTGTGGTCCATTACCATGGGTAATCACCAACTGATGCCCAGCGCGCACAATCTCGGCTAAAGCACGCGCGGCCACCTTGACATTATCGCGCTGAACTTGCGCGGTTAAAGGTTCACCGCGCTGCAATAAAGCATTCCCACCTAAGGCTGCAACCACTAACATAATTAACGTCCTAAAGTCGCCACCAATACGGCTTTAATGGTGTGCATACGGTTTTCTGCTTGATCAAACACGATTGATGCGGGGCTCTCAAACACCTCTTCGGTGACTTCCATGGCATCAATACCAAAGGCCTCTTGCATCTCTTTGCCAACCGTCGTTTCGGTATTATGGAAGGCCGGTAAGCAATGCATAAATTGCACACGCGGATTGCCCGTTTTCGCCATCATTGCAGCGTTGACTTGGTAAGGCATCAGTAACTCAATGCGCTCTGCCCACTTCTCTTGCGGCTCACCCATAGAAACCCAAACATCGGTATAGACAAAATCAACGCCCAGAACGGCAGTATCAATGTCTTCAGTGACCATAATGCGTGCACCTGTTTTCTCAGCAATCGCACGTGCCTCATCCTGAATCCACTGCACCGGCCAGCAGGCCTTGGGGGCGCAAAGACGCACATCCATACCCATTTTGGCACCGCCCAGCAACAAGCTATCGCCCATATTATTGGCCGCATCACCGACAAATACATAGGCAACTTCATGTAAGGGCTTGTCACTGTGCTCGCGCATGGTGAGAAAGTCCGCCAAGATTTGCGTGGGATGAAACTCATCGGTTAAACCGTTGTAAACCGGCACCCCAGCATACTCAGCCAGCTCATTGACAATCTCTTGGCCAAAGCCACGGTACTCAATGGCATCATAAACACGACCCAAGACTCGGGCGGTATCCTTAACTGACTCTTTATGCCCGATATGGGTACCGTTTGGGCCTAAATAGGTCACGCGCGCGCCCTGATCAAAAGCCGCCACTTCAAAGCTGATTCGGGTACGTGTGGAGTCTTTCTCGAAAATCAACGCAATGTTTTTACCTTGCAGACACTGCTGCTCAGTGCCTGCGTACTTAGCTGCTTTAAGATCCGCAGATAACTTTAGTAAAAATTCGATTTCTTGAGGCGTAAAATCGCGCAACGTTAACAAGTTACGATTTTTAAGGTTAAAAGCCATGCATCTGCTCCTTGGTTAGCAGCGGGGTAAATAAATCACAAAAAAAATTAAATATTAAACAGGATCACATACGGTTGGACAGCTCATACAACGTCCACCACCACGTCCGCGTCCCAACTCAGCACCCAGAATCAACAGCACTTCAATGCCGGCTGCGGCTAATGCAGCATTGGTATCATCGTGTCTATCATAACCAAGCAGCACACCTAGGCTCAACGCCAAGACATTGCTGCCATTATTCCACTGTTCGCGCTCGCGTTCAGCAGGATGAGCACCACCGGTTGGCACGACCTCTAACGCCGAATAGCCTAAAATCTCTGCAACCACATCGAACATATAGCGAGGATCTTGGCTGAAAGCGTGTGATCTACCATTTTTATCGGGGCGCAGATCATAGCAAATCATTTGATCGGCGACTTCAGTAAATGCGCTAACTCTATCATCACCACAACTGTATCAAGGTGCATAGCTGCGCGCGACTGAGGCATTTGACAAGCCACTGCCCGATCAACTATGTCATTGGCCAATAATGCACGGGCCAATTGCCCTATTCCTTATGGCGAACTACGCTCACCCATGTCGACTAAAACAGTACGATGAGCAATCGGCATGATATCACCACCCTCCAAGGTGGCTAAGCCAAAGTGTTGCAGAGGATCGCCCCAGATCACCGTAAGTCAAAAAGTATACCGACGCCAATCCCGGGCCACAGACAAGCACCTGGCGCCATCTACCGGTATCTGAATACACACCTAAAGTTCAGTCGAACATTGTTGCACTCTTTAAGGGTAGATTTACAGGATGGGGCCAGACCCGTTTGTATTATAGCGGTCAGAATACACCCATTGCCCCTCATACACAGTGCTCGCTGGGCCTTCCATCAGCACCGGCGTATTATCGCCGGCCCATTCGATGTGTAATGCCCCGCCCGTCAGTAGCACTGTCACCTTAGCATCCAGCCAGCCCGCACGCCTGTCAGCGACGACCGCCGCACAGGCGCCACTGCCACAGGCCAGCGTTTCACCCGTGCCACGCTCATACACCCTAAGCTTAATAACATCACACGCCAAAACCTGCATAAAGCTTACGTTGACCTTAGCCGGAAATCGCGAATGTGACTCCAAAAGCGGCCCCAAGAGTTGCACAACGGCCTGTTCAATACACGTCACAGGCAGCACTGCATGAGGATTACCCATATTAACCACAGCAAGTTTTAACATCTCTCCGCCTGCTTCCAACATATGAAAATCTGCATCGCCAGAGGCGATAAAGGGGATATCCACAGGTCTAGTTTTGGGCACTCCCATATTCACTCGCACCAGCCCTACATGATTGATGCTGAGTTCGATAATGCCTGCACATGTGGCCACACGAATGGTTTTTTTATGGTCAGGCCTTTATCTTGCACGTAGCGTGCAAAACAGCGGGCGCCATTGCCGCACTGCTCAACTTCATTGCCGTCAGCGTTAAAGATACGGTAGTTAAAATCAACAGTCTGTTGCTGAGCCGTCTCTACCAGTAAAAGCTGATCAAAACCCACACCAAAATGTCGATCAGCCAGCAGACGAATCTGCTCTGCGGCTAACAAGATCGGCGTACGAGTGGCATCTAGCACCATAAAATCGTTGCCGAGGCCGTGCATTTTGGTAAAGATCAAAGGCGTAGGAATAGGATTCATGCTGGAGGCTCCGTCATATAAGTAGGAGTCTTTAGCGAATACTGTGCCAACCTTAACCCGCCTGTACCGCCTTAAAAGCAAAGATGAGTTAGCCTGTACAGGCAAATTTTTGCACCAAAATAAAGCGGACGCACTTAAAGAGTGCGCCAGCGATCAAGGCGTTAAGGGGAGCATACGTTTGTGTGCGCTAGTCTCATAGGCTCGCGTGATCTGTGCAAATACCGCAGCACTAACGGGTTCACAGTGCAAAAAAGCATCAATTTCCGCATAACTGAGGCCATAGCAGGCCTCATCAGGCTTACCAGGTTCTAGCTCTTCTAGATCAGCGGTGGGAGTTTTATATACCAGTAGGTCCGGTGCTCGCAAATGACGCGCCATGGCGCAGACTTGCCCCTTTACCAATCCAGTTAAAGGGGCAAGATCGCACGCGCCGTCACCAAACTTAGTAAAAAACCCCATCACGGCTTCGGCGGCGTGATCCGTCCCTATGACCAATCCATCTGTAGCGTTGGCAATAGCAAATTGCGCCACCATCCGCATACGCGCTTTGATATTACCTCGCACAAAATCAACTCGTGCTGGGCGAAGACCCTCTAGCTGCGTCAGTTCTTGGCACAAGTCCTGCACGCTGGCGGCGATATTTACGCTGCAGTGCTCATCAGCGCCAATAAAGCTTAACGCCATTTGTGCATCAGCTTCGTCTTGCTGAGTTTGATAAGGCAGGCGCACAGCGATAAAACGATAGCTATTATCGCCAGTCTGCGCGCGCAGACCTTCAACTGCCAATTGCGCTAAACGCCCGGCCACACTGGAGTCCACCCCGCCACTAATACCTAAGACCAAGGTTTTCAAAGCACTGTCTTGCACCGTGCGCTGGATAAACGCAATACGTCGCGCGATATCCAAGGACAGCGCTTCGTCATTGTCAAAAGGCGGGGTAACATGAAGCGCTTGAGCAATCTCGGCCTGACGATTTTGCATATACATGCCTCGATCTAAATTAAGCAAGGTCGCCAAATTACTCACTGAACGAGCCTTATGTCAAGCATAAAACTGAGTGCTCTTTTTTAGTGCCCTACTCCGAAAAAACGCCCCGCCATCAATCAAACAAGCCTCTAAAAAACATAAAAAAAATCTAACCATTTGAAATATATAGACTTTTAAATATTGGCATACACATTGCTTAATCTATATTAGCCCACTGAAGAGTGCTTTATTTTTCCCCGCAAGGACGCTCGTATAAACACCACTCGTCAGTGTGCAGGGTAGGCTAAATAAAAGCTCAGCCCCCATCGTTTTTTCGCCAAGGAAAATAATATGAAACTGATTTCAGCCATCATTAAACATTTCAAACTTGACGATGTGCGCGAGGCCATTTCCGAGATTGGCGTACAAGGTGTCACTGTCACTGAAGTCAAAGGCTTTGGCCGCCAAAAGGGTCATACCGAGCTGTACCGCGGCGCCGAGTACGTGGTGGATTTTCTACCTAAGCTCAAGCTAGAGCTCGTAGTCAGCGATAACAAAGTCAACCAAACCATCGACGCCATAATAAAGGTGGCCCGTACCGGCGCCTTTGGTGACGGTAAAGTTTTTGTAACCGATTTAGAACATGTCGTCCGCATCCGTACCGGTGAAACGGGCACAGATGCAGTTTAATTCGACAACGTGGGGTGCCTAAGGAGACCATGATGGAAAATAATCTATTTGCTTTACAGTACGCGCTAGACACCTTTTACTTATTAATCGGTGGGGCCTTTGTCATGTTAATGGCAGCAGGCTTCGCCATGCTAGAGTCGGGTTTAGTTCGCGCCAAAAACACTACAGAAATTCTGACGAAAAACATTGTCCTCTATGCCCTCGCCTGCACTTTGTACTTAGCCGTGGGCTACCAGCTAATGTATGGCGGAGGCTATTTTCTCTCTGGCATTATTGAGCTTGATATCAACGCGATCCTCCGTTCATTCGCGAGCCGCGAAGACGGCTTTAACGGTGCAGCGATCTACTCACCTGCTGCTGACTTTTTCTTCCAAGCAGTATTTGTCGCAACCTGTATGTCGATCGTCTCAGGCGCCATCGCCGAACGCATGAAGCTTTGGGTCTTTTTGGTCTTTGCCGTGGTTATGACCGGTCTTATCTATCCGATCAGCGGCAGCTGGGGTTGGGGTGGCAAAAAAGTCTTTGCTCTCTACTCACTGTCTGAAAATTTCGCTTTCAAAGACTTCGCCGGCTCCGGCCTTGTGCACTTAGTCGGTGCGAGCGCCGCCCTTGCTGGGGTTATTTTGCTTGGCCCACGTTTAGGCAAGTACAACGAGCAAGGTAAAGCGCGTGCTATCCCTGGAGCAAACTTACCCTTAGCCACACTCGGCACCTTTCTTTTGTGGTTCGGATGGTTTGGTTTTAATGGAGGATCAGTGCTGAAGCTGGGCGATATTAGCAACGCGCACTCAGTGGCGGTAGTGTTTTTAAACACCAACGCAGCCGCCGCCGGAGGTCTACTTGGCGCGATGTTAATCAGTTACCTAAAGTTTCGTAAAGCCGATCTGACCATGATTTTAAACGGAGCTCTAGCCGGTTTAGTTGCTATTACCGCCAGTCCTGACACACCGTCCCCCAGTTTGGCTGTATTGATTGGTGCGGCCAGCGGTGGCTTAGTGGTGTTTTCCATTTTGTTAATGGATAAACTCCAACTGGATGACCCCGTTGGCGCTATCTCTGTACACGGCGTGGCGGGTTTACTGGGTCTGTTAGTCGTACCGTTAAGCGCGACAGGCACCACCTTCCTAGGTCAACTGGTGGGCGCAACAACACTCTTTGTCTGGGCTTTTGTCGCATCATTGGCTATGTGGTGGCTGCTGAAACGCTTCTTTGGTCTGCGTATCAGCGCTGAAGATGAATACCAAGGTGTCGATATCAGTGAATGCGGTATGGAAGCCTACCCCGAGTTCACCAACAAAGCATATTAATGTTTTGGTGTACTTAATCATACTGCAGATGATAACCGTCAACAGCCTTACTACAAAGAACTCAATCCTTGATTAAGGGGCTGCTTACGCAGCCCTCGCTATCCATCCTCGCACTAAAAGAGGCTGTCGCAAATCATTTAATAGCCCATGATGAAATAGTTGCTCGACGATTTCGATGACGGGACGATTCAATGGCGCTCATCCGGGTAGTTATGATCTTTTTCTGTCATCGACAGGATGAGCCCTGACATCCCAAGCAGTGAGCCCATAAAAACAGTAAAGACTCAACGCCACAGCGCGAGCCAGGTTGTAGGCTAGGACATGCAAGGCAAACTCGCGCTTGACACCAGCCAAGCCTCGGCGCCGAAAGCGAGACAACCCCTGTTGTTGACGTAGCGCTGAAAATACAGGTTCAACCAACCATGGCCTTTCGCTGTCGAAATACCGTCTGAGCACCAGGGTGGGTCATAATGCCACCGGTTACCCACATACACCCTAGATCCACACGTGCCAGCCGCTCCAGCGCACGCAACGATGAGATTCCTTGCATGATCCCATAGAGAATCAGACCCAGCATCGCTCGTGGTGCATAAGGTGCACGGCCTGTCGAAGCGTAGCGTTCTTCAAAGGGAGCCCAATCCTGAGCGTCAAGTATGTCAGCAACGACAAAAGGAACCACAATGCCTGCTTGGCGCAGGTGATCCTCAAGTGGCATCATGCCCAAAAAAATGGTCTTAGCGTCCCCCTGCTTGAAGCGTCTTCCTGATGAGGTTGTCGTCACTCGGTGGGGCGGAGGTGATGAGGCTGGCAATTCCTGAAAAAGCGCAAATTGCCTGTCATCAGGCGTGGGCATGCATGCTGTCGACACGGTAAGCTCTCAGATGGAAATGTGATCCGTTTTACAGTATTACCCCTTTCGCGACAGCCTCTTAAAGTACGAGGACTTCCACGCTTCTGGTAAAATCCAGCGCTTTTCCCAGATCAAATCGATGTGTTGATTCCCCCCTTGAACTGAAGGCGCTCACGCTGGATCAGTGATTTATAGCGGCGACCAAGCCTTAGTTGCAAAACTTAAGGTGGCAAAGTAATCGTCCAGTGTTTCCGCGCGACGAATCCGTTCAACGCGGCCATCGGCTTGTAGCAATAGTTCTTGCGGACGCAGTTTACCATTGTAATTAAAACCCATGGCGTGGCCATGGGCGCCAGTGTCTTGAATAATCAACAAGTCGCCATCAATGATATCTGGCAAGGCTCTCTGTAGTGCAAACTTGTCATTATTTTCACACAAAGACCCTACCACATCGACCACCGTATCAGCACGGCTAGAGACTTTATCCAGCACCTCAATATGATGATAGGCGTTATACATACCTGGGCGCATTAACGCCGACATACAAGCATCAACGCCAATATACGTACGATAAATATCTTTACGATTAATTGCCTTAGTGACTAATACGCCATGGGGACCGGTGATATAACGGCCGCTTTCCATATACACTTTAGGCTGGTAGCCCTGTTCGGCAGCAAAGATCTGCAGCAACGCACCGATGTGCTCACCTAATAACTCAACATCAAATACTGCTTCATCTGGGCGATAGGGAATACCTAAACCACCGCCGATATTGATAAATTCAAACTGAATATTAAGCTGGTCACCCACCTGCACAGCCAGCTCTAACAACATCTGCGCGGTATGCACCATATAGGCCGGATTACATTCATTAGAGGCCAACATGGTATGCAAGCCAAAGCGTTTGGCCCCACGCTCTTGAGCCTTAGCGAAGGCGGTAAAAACTTGCTCGTAAGTCAGTCCGTACTTGGCCTCTTCAGGAATTCCGATAATACTATTACCGCTACGGGCTGAGCCGGGGTTATAACGAAAACACACCAGTTCTGGCATCTGCGGGACTTTATCAATCAGGCCTATGTCATCCAAATTTAAAATGCAGCCGCCATCTTGCTCAGCGGCGATAAATTCTTCAGGCGAGGTGTTGTTGGAGGTGAACATAATGTCCTCTGCGCGCGCACCCGCTTGGCGTGCCAACTGCAGCTCAGCAATGGAACTGCAATCAAAACCAAAACCCAGCTCAGCCATAATACGCAAGATGCTCGGGTTAGGCAGTGCTTTAACTGCGTAATATTCGCGAAACCCTGCAACCTTGGCGAAGGCCTGTTGCAATTGACGGCCGGTGTCGCGTATCCCCTGCTCATCATATATATGAAAAGGAGTTCCGAAATGCTCAGCAATACTCCGTAGGTTTGGGTATAAACGTTGGCTAAAATCTTTAGAAATAGGCATAAGCGATACCAATCAAAGGGGTGTATGTTGTAATGCGGCTTCGATGCGCTGCATGGCCTGCTGCACACGCTCGAAGTTATTAAAGGCGCTGATGCGGACATGCTGTTCACCGCAACGACCAAAACCTGAGCCTGGCGTACAGATCACACCGGCTTCATTGAGCAGGAAATCAAAGAATGTCCATGCATCTTGATCAACCTGAACCCAAATATACGGCGAGTTATCACCACCGCTGCATTGAAAGCCCATGCGCTGGAAGGCGGCTCGAATATATGCGGCGTTTTTTAGGTAATAGGCAATCAACTCACCCACTTGTGCTTGTCCAGCAGGGCTGTAAACCGCCTCGGCGGCACGCTGTACGGGGTATGAAACACCGTTAAATTTAGTGGTATGGCGGCGCATCCATAAGTCGCGCACCGCTACCGCTTCGCCTGCAGCGGTGTAGGCTGTGCAGGCCTTAGGCACGACCGTATAGGCACAGCGCACACCGGTAAAACCTGCGGTTTTGGAGAAGCTTCTAAATTCAATCGCGACTTTTTCAGCACCCTCAATCTCATAGATTGAGTGGGGTATATCGTCATCTTGAATAAAAGCTTCATAGGCTGCATCGAACAAAATCAGCGCTTGGTTATTAATCGCATAATCCACCCAAACTTTAAGCTGTTCGCGATTGATACTGGCACCAGTGGGGTTATTGGGGAAACACAGATAAATTAAATCCACCGGCTCATTGGGTAGCGCTGGCAGATAGCCGTTATCGGCACGGCACTCAAGGTACACCAGTCCCGGATAACGGCCATCTTGGCTTATCCCTGTGCGCCCGGCCATAACATTGGTATCGACATACACCGGATAGACAGGATCAGGAACGGCCACACGCAAATCTTGGGCAAACAGCTCTTGGATATTGCCGGTATCACATTTGGCACCATCACTAACAAAAATCTCATCAGCGTCGATCTTGGCACCGCGTGCTTGAAAGTCGTGTTGGGCGATAGCATCCCGTAAAAAGTCATAACCTTGTTCTGGGCCATAACCACGAAATGTTTCGCCTGTGGCCAGCTCATCAACAGCCTTATGCATGGCCTGCACGCAGGCGTCTGGCAAGGGCTGAGTGACATCACCAATGCCTAAGCGAATCAATTCACGCTCTGGATTGTGCTGCGAAAACGCCTGTATGCGCTGATTTATTTCAGTAAACAGATAACTGCTTTGCAGTTTCTGGAAATGCTCATTGATTCGAATCATAACGGTCTTACCCAAATAAAATTAACGCGGCAATGTGCTTGCGCCCATTAAGAATTCATCCACTGCTCGCGCCGCTTGGCGACCTTCACGTATAGCCCAAACCACCAGCGATTGGCCGCGACGCATGTCACCAGCACTGAACACCTTAGGCACGTTGGTGGCATACCCACCTTGAGCATCGACACTGGCTTTAGCGTTGCCACGATTATCCAGCTCCACGCCAAAACCTTGCAAAACACTGGCCACCGGGCTGACAAAGCCCATGGCTAACAACACCATGTCGGCTGGCCAGAATTGCTCACTGTCAGGCACTTCTTCAAATTTGCCCTGTTTCATCTCCACCCGAACTGTTTTCAGGCCGGTCAGTTTGCCGTTTTCTCCGACAAACTCTTTACTGGCAATGGCAAACTCGCGCTCACAGCCTTCTTCATGGCTGGATGAAGTGCGCAGTTTGTACGGCCAGTAGGGCCAGGTTAAAGGCTTGTCTTCTTCTTGCGGTGGGCGCGGCATCAGTTCAAATTGCACCACACTGGCGGCGCCTTGACGGTTAGAGGTACCGACACAATCCGAGCCGGTATCACCGCCACCAATCACAATCACATGTTTGTTCTCAGCACGCAGTTGTGCGGGCATCGCCACGCCAGCATTGACGCGGTTTTGCTGGGGCAGAAACTCCATGGCAAAGTGCACGCCATCCAATTCACGACCCGGCACAGGTAAATCACGTGATTGCTCAGCGCCACCAGTCAGCAATACCGCATCAAAGTCCTCTTGTAGGCTTTGCGGGGTCACGGTGTGCGTAGCCCAATTGGTCACCTTAGTATCCGCTGGCAGTTCGCCGACCAAGGTGTTAGTACGAATTTCAACACCTTCAGTACGCAGTTGCTCAACGCGGCGATCAATGTGCAGTTTATCCAGTTTAAAATCAGGAATACCAAAGCGTAGCAAGCCGCCCACTTGATCATTTTTTTCAAATAAGGTCACGCTATGGCCGGCACGTGCCAATTGCTGTGAAGCAGCCAGACCCGAGGGGCCTGAGCCCACCACTGCCACTTTTTTACCAGTTTTATGCTGGGCAATTTGCGGCTTAACCCAGCCTTCGGCAAAGGCACGGTCAATAATGGCATGCTCAATCGACTTGATACCGACCGGCTGTGAGTTGATATTTAAGGTGCAGGCCGCTTCACAAGGCGCGGGACAAATACGCCCAGTAAACTCGGGGAAGTTATTGGTGGACTGCAACACCTCATTGGCTTGACGCCAATCGTCGCGATACACCAACTCATTAAAGTCGGGAATAATATTATTCACCGGGCAGGCGTTGTGACAAAACGGTGTACCACAATCCATGCAGCGTGCACTTTGTTGCTTGGCTTGTTTGGGCGTGAGGCCATGCACAAACTCGTTGTAATCTTTAAGTCGTAATTCAACCGCTTCGTACTCTTCTTCGATGCGCTCGTATTCAAGAAATCCAGTAATTTTTGTCATGATAATACGTCCTCTTAAAGGGCTTGGGCGATGGCAGGTGTCGCAGTTCGCGTGGCGTTGTTGAGCTGTTCAAGAGCATGGCGATACTCATGCGGGAAAACTTTAATAAAGCGCATTTTCGCGTTCACCCAATCCGCCAGTAAGGCTTCAGCTCTCGGCGAGCCGGTCAGGTGCAAGTGCTCTTCCAGTAACGCTTTTAGCAGCTTTTCATCGGCCATATCTGCATGCAATGGAATGCCTTCAGCCATTTGCAGCGTTGCACAGAGCACCGGCTCTAACGCCACTTGTGCGGTATTGCAGCGTTGGGCAAATTGACCATCTTCGTCGTACACATAGGCCACGCCGCCGGACATACCCGCAGCAAAATTGCGTCCGGTTTGACCTAACACCACAACGGTGCCGCCGGTCATATATTCGCAGCCGTGATCACCCAAACCTTCGACTACTGCACTGGCACCTGAAAGGCGCACGGCAAAACGTTCGCCGGCAACACCATTAAAGAATGCGCTGCCGGAGGTTGCGCCATACAGCACGGTATTGCCGACGATAATATTGTCGGTTGCTAGCCCTTTAAAAGCATGGCTTGGACGCACAATTAAGCGCCCGCCAGATAGGCCTTTACCGGTGTAGTCATTGGCTTCACCCTTCAGATCAAAGGTAATACCCTTAGCAAGAAACGCTGCAAAACTTTGACCGCCAGTACCTGTGCACGCCACATGGATACTGTTATCGGCCAAACCTTCGGGGTAGCGCTTAATCAAAGCACCAGAGAGCATGGCTCCGACGGTACGATGAATATTTCTGACCTCAGTCTCAATACGCACAGGCGTGCCTTGGGTTAAGGTCTCAGATGCTTGGCTGATCAAGATCTGGTCGAGCGCTTGCTCCAAGCCATGTTCTTGTTGGCTGCTGTGTAAACGTGGAACCTCGGCCGGTGCCGTTGACAAAGCCAAGACGCGACTAAAGTCGAGTCCTTTGGCTTTCCAATGCTCAACACCTTTACGCATATCCAGTAAATCAGCACGGCCAATCAGATCGTCAAACTGGCGCACGCCTAATTGCGCCATAATCTGCCGGACTTCTTCAGCAATAAAGAAGAAGAAATTAACTACATCTTCAGGTTTACCGGAAAATTTCTTGCGCAATTCCGGATTTTGGGTAGCAATACCCACCGGGCAAGTATTGAGGTGACACTTACGCATCATAATGCAGCCCGAGGCCACCAAAGGCGCAGTGGCAAAACCGAATTCATCGGCACCGAGCAAAGCACCAATCACCACATCGCGGCCAGTTTTCATTTGTCCATCAGCTTGGATACGCACCCGTCCACGCAAGCGATTCAGCACTAAGGTTTGCTGGGTTTCAGCCACACCAAGCTCCCACGGCGTTCCGGCGTGTTTAATCGAACTCCAAGCAGCGGCACCGGTACCACCGTCGTGGCCAGCAATCACAATATGATCAGCTTTTGCTTTGGCCACACCCGCAGCAATGGTACCCACGCCCACTTCAGAAACCAGTTTCACTGAAATATCAGCACGTGGATTAACATTTTTTAAGTCATGAATCAGCTGAGCTAAATCTTCAATCGAATAAATATCATGGTGCGGCGGTGGCGAGATCAGCCCCACACCCGGCACCGAATGGCGCAGTTTGCCAATATAGGTTGATACTTTGTTACCGGGTAACTGGCCACCTTCACCCGGTTTTGCGCCTTGTGCCATTTTAATTTGGATTTGATCCGCTGAGATCAAATACTCAGTGGTAACACCAAAGCGACCGGATGCCACTTGTTTAATTTTCGAGCGCAAGCTATCACCTTCACGCAAAATATAATCCACCTCAACCGTATCTTTACCCATCACTTCAGTCAGGCGTGTGCCCTCATTAATGGACTGACCTTGCATCTCCTGGCGGTAGCGCGCGTGATCTTCGCCACCCTCACCAGTATTGCTTTTGCCGCCAAGACGGTTCATCGCAATCGCAAGGTTCATATGGGCCTCAGTTGAAATCGAACCTAACGACATCGCGCCTGACGCAAAGCGTTTAACGATGACACTGGCCGGCTCAACATCCGTAATAGGGATGCTGCGCTCGGGATCGATACGAAATTCAAATAATCCGCGCAAGGTAGTATGCCGCTTGGATTGATCATTGATAATGGCCGTGTATTCAGCAAAGGTTTCATAACGATTGCTACGGGTGCTGTGTTGCAGTTTGGCAATGGCATCCGGCGTCCAGGCATGTTCCTCACCATTGGCGCGCCAAGCAAACTCACCGCCCTGCTCAAGTTGATCAACGAATTGTTGAGGTTCTCCAAACGCCTGCTGATGACTGTTAATCGCTTCTTCAGCAATATCAAAGATATCTAGGCCGCCAATTTGTGACGGCGTACCAGTAAAGTACTTTTGCAGCAGCGTTTGACTTAAACCAATGGCCTCGAAAATTTGCGCACCGCAGTAGGACATATAAGTACTGATACCCATCTTCGACATAATTTTAGTTAAACCTTTGCCGATGGCTTTAATAAAATGCTGCGCAGCCTCTTCTGCACTCACACCTAGCTCAGGCGCAATATCAGCCAAGGTTTCTAAGGCTAAATATGGGTGAATGGCTTCGGCACCAAAACCTGCCAATACGGCAAAGTGATGTACTTCACGGGCACTGCCTGTTTCCACCACCAAGCCCACTGAGGTACGCAAGCCTTCACGGACTAGAGACTGATGAATGGCCGAGAGCGCCAACAACGCAGGAATCGCCACTTGCTCACGACTGATATGTCGATCAGTGATAATTAAAATATTACAGCCGGCACGAATGGCCTCTGCTGCTTCCGAGCACAAATAAGCAATGCGCGCCTCGATACCGGTTTTACCCCACGTTTTAGGATAAGTAATATCAATTTCAGTGGTGCGAAACTTACCGCCAGTGCTTTGCTCGATATGCCTTAAGCGCGCCATATTGGCCACATCTAAGATGGGCTGTGCAATTTCTAAGCGCAGTGGTGGATTACTGGCATTAATATCCAACAAATTAGGGCGCGGGCCAATAAAGGACACCAATGACATCACCACAGCTTCACGAATCGGATCAATGGGAGGATTAGTTACTTGCGCAAACAGCTGACGAAAATAGTGATACAAGGGTTTGTTCCGTGCCGACAAGATGGCCAAAGGCGCATCATTGCCCATCGAACCAATACCTTCCTCAGCATTCATAGCCATTGGTGCCAGTTGAAACTTAATATCCTCTTGGCTGTAAGCAAAAGCTTGCTGACGAGCCAACAATGGCTCAGCAAAAGACAAAGGCAACGCCTCTGTCTTTAATTGATCTAAACACAGACGTACATTATCGATCCATTGACGATAAGGCTTAGCTGACGCGTAACGTTGTTTAAGCTCCTCATCCTCAATGATCCGACCTTGTTCCAAGTCAATCAGGAACATTTTTCCAGGCTGTAAACGCCACTTACGCACAATGCGCTCATCAGGAATAGGTAACACACCAGTTTCCGATGCCAGCACCACTAAATCATCATCGGTCACTACAAAACGGGCTGGACGCAAGCCATTACGATCGAGCGTTGCACCCACTTGGCGACCATCGGTAAAGATCATCGCCGCCGGTCCATCCCAAGGTTCGAGCATGGCGGCATGGTATTCATAAAAAGCACGCCGCTGCGGGTCCATCAAGTTATGTTGTTCCCAAGCTTCAGGAATCATCATCATTGCCGCTTGCGCCAGCGGATAGCCGGCCATAACCAGCAGTTCTAACGTATTATCAAAGGTCGCGGTATCGGATTGGCCCTCCAGACTGATGGGGTACAGTTTTTTTAAATCATCACCTAAGACCGGCGATGACATCACCCCTTCACGTGCGCGCATCCAATTAAAGTTACCTTTAACCGTGTTAATTTCACCATTGTGCGCCACCATGCGATACGGATGCGCCAATGGCCAAGAAGGAAAAGTATTGGTCGAGAAACGCTGATGGACTAAGGCTAGTGCCGATACAAGCTGGCTATTTTGTAAATCAAGATAGTACAGGCCGACTTGATCGGCCAGTAATAAGCCTTTATAGATCACCGTACGACAGGACATACTCGGGACATAGTATTCAAAACTGTGGCTGAGATGTAAGCGAGTAATCTTGGCCGATGCTGTTTTTCGAATCAGATAAAGTTTACGTTCTAACGCATCAGACACCAGTATATCGCTGCCGCGGCCAATAAAGATCTGACGAATCACCGGCTCACTGGTACGCACCTCAGGCGACATGGGTAAATCACGATTGACCGGCACATCACGCCAACCTAACAACACCTGCTTTTCTGCCGCGATGGCCCGCTCCAACTCCCGCTCACAGGCTTGGCGCGCAGCTGCTTCTTTGGGTAAAAAAACCATACCTACCCCATAGTCGCCGGGTGGTGGTAGCTCTACCCCTTGTGCTGCCATTTGCGTGCGATAGAATGCATCGGGAATTTGAATCAATAAACCCGCACCATCGCCCATTAACGGATCAGCACCGACCGCGCCACGATGGTCAATATTTTCTAAAATTTGCAGTCCTTGCTGCACAATCGCGTGAGATTTCTCACCTTTGATATGCGCCACAAAGCCCACACCACAGGCATCATGCTCTGCATTGGCGTACAGCCCAGTATCTATAGCAGTTTGAATTTCTTGCGCGCTGGCCACCCTCATATTATCTGAGGTCTGCGCCTCAAACCTTGTCTGAGTCATAGAAGCACTCCTTACCTGAATAAAAACAAAATGGACTGTGCAGCAAGCAAGCTGCCGCACTTTATTTCTATTCAGCAAGGATTAGGCCAACATGTAAAAATGCCGTGCGAATGCACCCTGCAGACTATCTAGGTCGAATTCAACAGCATTTAAAAGCTTATTTTCGCCCCAAAACTGTGCAGCCGTGCGCCAAAAGCGTGCACCTACCTGATTACTCTTCACCCTCGTCATCCACCTGACGATTGTGCAGACCTAACTCGTTAATTTTACGCGTGAGAGTGTTGCGTCCCCAACCTAACAACTGCGCAGCATCGCGTCGCCGTCCTGCGGCATGGGTTAAAGCCGCTTCGATCAGGACACGCTCGAACATCGGTAGTGCGCGATTCAACAGGTCTTTATCGCCCTGCTGCAAGGCCTGCTCGGCCCAACGTTGCAAGGCAACATCCCACTGCGGCCGTTCAGCCACTGGAGCCGTGCCGTGTAACAGTTCGACAGGAAGATCACCGATCATCACCTCACGACTGGAGGCCATCACCGTTAACCAACGGCAGGTGTTTTCCAACTGGCGCACATTACCGGGCCAATCGAGTTGACTGAGATAAGCCTCCGTTTCCGGCCGTAACACGCGTCGCTCAGTCTCCAACTCACCCGCCGCCTGTTGCAGAAAATGGGCGGCTAATGTGGCAATATCTTCGCGTCGCTCACTGAGCCTGGGCAAATGAATACGGATCACATTCAGGCGGTGATAGAGGTCTTCACGAAATAAGCCTTGGCGCACCAAGGTCTCAAGATCACGGTGCGTGGCGGCAATAATACGCACATCAACCAGAATAGGCGTGTGCCCGCCCACTCGATAAAAAGTGCCATCAGCCAAAACACGTAACAGTCGCGTTTGCGTATCCAATGGCATATCGCCAATTTCATCAAGAAACAAACTACCCTGATGCGCTTGCTCAAAACGCCCATGACGGACACTGGCCGCACCGGTAAAAGCCCCTCGTTCATGGCCAAATAACTCAGATTCGATTAAATCTTTAGGTATGGCGGCCATATTCAGGGCAATAAACGGCTGTTGTGCGCGCGGGCTGTGATGATGTAAGGCATTCGCCACCAGTTCTTTGCCTGTCCCCGACTCACCATGAATCAGCACCGTCATATGCGAGTGTGACAGTCGTCCAATGATCCGAAAGACCTCTTGCATGGCTGGTGCTTCACCAATAATGGCATTGCCCGAGACACTGTACTCGGTGGTGACTGCAGCCTCCTGAGAATGCGCTAACGCGCGGCGCACCAATACCACAGCATCATCTAAATCAAACGGTTTGGGCAGATATTCAAAGGCACCACTTTGATAGGACTGTACCGCGCTGTCCAAATCAGAGTGCGCCGTCATCACTATCACTGGCAGATGGGCATAACGTTTGTGCACTAGAGCTAACAAGGCTAAACCATCCATATCCTGCATACGTATGTCAGTCAAAATAAGAGCAGGCTGAGTTGCTGCCAGCTGCGCCAATGCGTCCTCACCGCTAGCAAAAGCTGTAGTGGAAAAACCTGCTTGAGTTAAAGCTTTTTCCAACACCCAACGCATCGATTTATCATCATCAATAATCCACACTTGATCAGCCATGGTCGAACGCTCCTGGATAGGATTCAAGATAAGGATCCACAGGAATTAAAATACGAAAGACCGTATGCCCTTGCTTACTCTCGCATTCAATCAAGCCGCCATGCTCTTGGATAATGCCTTGCGCAATCGGCAAGCCCAGCCCCGAGCCTTGAGCTCGACCAGTGACCATAGGGTAAAATAGGGTTTCTAACAGTTGACCATCAATCCCTGGGCCGTTGTCCTCAACGTCCACCACACACACCAAACGATGACGATGCGTACCAATTGTCAACTGACGCAGTACCCGCGAGCGCAAGATGATTTCCGCAGGACGCTCGCTCGGGTTTTCTAATAACGCTTGCGCGGCATTGCGCACAATATTGAGCACCACTTGAATCAAGCGATCTAAATCGGCGTGTAGCTCTGGCAAGCTTGGATCGTAATCACAGGTCAGCGTAATGGCCTCACCCACTTCTGCTTGCAAGATCAAGCGCACACGCTCTAACACTTGGTGAATATTGATGCGCACGAGGTGTAAACGCTGACGCGGCCCCAACATGCGATCCACCACATGGCTTAAACGATCGGTCTCACTAATAATGACATCAGTATATTCTCGTAATTCCGCTGCCGACAATTGACGCGCGAGCAGTTGTGCGGCGCCACGAATCCCACCCAACGGATTTTTAACCTCATGCGCCACACCGCGCACCAATGCACGGGTCACTTGATGAGCAGTAAATAAACTGTCTTCGCGACTCAAGCGTAAGACGCGATCCTGCGGCAACAACTCCACAAGCAACTGCCTGCCTTGCGACTCGGGCGCACTGAACGGCGTCGCCGTATAATCCATGGTCATGACCTGTGCCGTACTGGGAAAATGTAGACGGGCCTCACGGCGCGTATAGGGACGCTGGTCTAACAAAGCATTATGGAGCGCGTCCAAACACTCATCATCTTCCCAAAAAAAAAGCGCAATAGAGCGCTCAAGTAAGTGCGCGCGACTCGTGGCAAACAGCTGTTCCGCCGCTGGATTAGCATAAAGCACACACAAATGTTGATCCAACAGCAAGACCGCTGTTGAGAGTTGTTCCAGTAAGGCGTTGCCTAAAGCAGCTGAGTTCATAGATAAATAACTGGCAGGTGGCCTCTATAAAAATAAGTATGCCCCAAAAAGGGGCATAAGTATTTACAGGCTGTAGTACATATCAAACTCAGCTGGATGCACCGACTGGCGTAAGCGCGTGACCTCGCCCATCTTGCACTCAATATAAGCACTGAGCATATCTTCAGAAAACACGCTGCCTTCCAATAAAAAGTGTCTATCGGCCCATAAGGCATCTAAAGCTTGATCCAAGCTATAAGCCACTTGTGGAATATTTTTAGCTTCTTCGGCAGGCAAGTTGTACAAATTCTTATCCATCGCATCACCTGGATCAATTTTATGCTTGATGCCATCTAAACCAGCCATTAGTAACGCGGAAAAGGCTAAATAGGGATTAGCGGTTGCGTCAGGAAAACGACACTCGATACGTTTGCCTTTAGGGTTTTTAACCCAAGGAATACGAATCGATGCTGAGCGGTTGCGCGCAGAATATGCCAGCATCACCGGTGCCTCATAACCCGGCACCAGACGCTTGTAAGAGTTGGTGCCAGGATTGGTGATCGCGTTGAGCGCGTGCGCATGCTTAATGATACCGCCAATATAATGCAGCGCCATTTCCGATAAACCAGCATAGCCATCGCCAGCAAATAAATTCTTACCTTGTTTCGATAATGACTGATGCACATGCATCCCTGAGCCGTTATCACCGACCAAGGGTTTTGGCATAAAAGTGGCTGTTTTACCCGCCGCATGGGCAATGTTATGCACACAATATTTAAGCAATTGTACTTCATCGGCTTTTTTCACCAAGGTATTAAAAGGCACACCGATTTCACATTGCCCAGCATTGGCCACTTCATGATGATGCACTTCAATGGCCAAGCCCATGGCCTTCATAGCATTACACATGGCTGCACGCACACCCACCAAAGAATCCACCGGCGGCACGGGAAAATAGCCGCCTTTAACTCGTGGGCGATGACCACTATTTTTACCTTCGGCTAATTTTTGACTGGACCAAGCCCCTTCATCAGAATAAATTTCAAACCCCACTTTCTCCATCGACTCTTCCCAAGTCACCGCATCAAAAACAAAGAACTCAGGCTCCGGACCAAAATATGCGGTATCAGCAATGCCAGTGGATTGTAAATAGATTTCAGCTCGACGCGCAATAGAGCGCGGGTCACGATCATAGCCCGCTAAAGTGCTCGGCTCCGCTACATCACAGCGCACAATCACCGTTGGCTCTTCGGCAAAAGGATCCATTACGGCCGTGGAGTCATCTAACAACAGCGTCATATCCGAGGCTTCAATACCCTTCCACCCATAAATCGATGAACCATCAAACATTTTGCCTTCTTCAAAGGTTTCTTCATCGATGGTGTCTGATGGGAAAGTAATATGGTGTTCTTTACCTAAGGTATCGGTAAAGCGCAGATCCACCCAAGGGGCTTGGTGCTTACTAATAAGTGACTGGGTCTTAGTCGACATGAAGTATGACTCCTCTAAGTCAAAGTAATAATCGCAGCTCAGCTGCTGTAATACAGAGGATTAAGCAAGTTCCATGCCATAAGTAAAAGTTAGTGAATACAGGGCAAGAGCTCATCGAAAATAAAAACAATGCACCATAGCAGTGCATCGCTTTCGTAATTGGCACCAAGGTGATGCGCTGCTGAGCAATACTGATCTGCGGTCAGTGTCGTTAGCCTCCCCCTGCTGATTGCAAACTACCCGACAGGAAGGTGGGGCAGCTGTATTGCAAAAACCATCTGCCCTTCAGCGCTTTTTGCGCTAATACTACCGCCGTGCGCTTCAATGATTGATTTCACAATAGCTAAACCTAAACCTGCGCCGTCACCTTTACGTTGCCGTGAGGGATCAGCACGATAAAAGCGGTCAAACAGCTTTGCTAGATGCTCAGGATTAATGGTTAAGCCTGGATTTTCCACACGAATCATTACCCTATCGTTACCCTGCACCATAAGGACAACGGTAACCGCCTGTCCTGCTGGGGTATAGCGGATGGCATTGGATAAAAGATTACTTAGCGCGCGGCGGATCATCAACCGATCGCCTTGCACCCACAGATCGGGGCCCTTGCAAACCAAGGCAACGCAGCGCTCTTCAGCCCAAGCCTCGAAATACTCAAATAACATCCGCACTTCAACGGCTAAATTAACCTTAACCTGCTCCCCTAGCAGTTGGCGGCTATCGGCCTGAGCCAGAAACAGCATATCGCTGACCATTTTGGCCATGCGCTCATACTCTTCCAAACTCGAATACAAAACTTCTCGATACTGTTCGATATCGCGCGATTGCGACAGCGCAACTTCAGTCTGCGTCCGCAGATTGGTAATAGGGGTACGCAGTTCATGGGCAATATCCGCGGAAAAATTTGCAAGACGCGCAAAGCTCTCCTCGATCCGATCGAGCATTTCGTTGAATGATAGCGCCAGCTCGGTTAACTCCACCGGCACTGTGTGCGGCGCAAGTCGAATAGATAAGTGGTCAGATTTGATCCGGCGAATTTCTGCACTGATCCGCCGTAGCGGCGCATGGCCTTGATAGACTGCAAACCAAGTGGCCAAAATAGCAATCAAGCAAGCCGCCAAGGTAATAAGCTGTAAATAGACACTAAAGCTTTCAAGGTAGTGCAAGTGGAAATCAATATTTGTCGCAACGGCTAACCTGAGGAACGGCCCCTGCAGAGCCTCTGCCGGTATTATCTGTACAACAGCACCTCGATAAGTCTGCCCTTTATCCTGCCAAGTTTTCACCGAATCAGTATTAATGACATCTACAGCAGGAGCCAGCCATGCAAAGCTATCCAGATCAGCATAAGGCGTAGCGTAAATCACCGTCCCGCTCGCGTCAGAAAGCCTAAATATAGCATTATGATGGCCGGAAACTGCACCTGCTAAACGATGCATTAGATCCTCGTTTGTGGCACTCAGCCGTGGCTCGGCAAGCAACTGAACAACAGCCTGCACCACCGCATTGAGCTCATCGACATCCTGTTGCACAAAATGATTATCGATCGAGCGCTCAACTATCCAGCCAAAGGTCAGCAATACCACGCTGATCACCGCGCCGATAGAAACAGTGAGGCGTAGGGCTAGAGATGCTGGGCGGCGAGTCACGCGTTAAGCCTCGCGACTGACGTCAAGCATATAGCCCATACCGCGCACCGTATGAATCAGTTTGGGTTCGAAGTCATCATCGATTTTCGCACGCAGGCGCCGAATCGCCACATCGATCACATTGGTATCGCTATCAAAATTCATATCCCACACTTGCGAGGCGATAAGAGAGCGCGGTAATACTTCACCTTGACGGCGCACCAGCAATTCCAGCAGGGCAAACTCTTTATTAGTCAGGTTAATGCGCACCTGGTGACGTTGGGCGCGACGGCCTGACAGGTCTAAGATAAGGTCGGCCACTTGCAGTTGATCGTTAAAGACTGGTGCGATTCCGCGGCGCAGCAAGGTGCGTACACGGGCCAATAACTCCGAGAAGGCAAAAGGTTTAATCAAATAATCATCGGCGCCCAGTTCCAAGCCTTTAACTCGATCCTCCACGCTATCGCGGGCGGTCAAGAACAACACGGGTGTCGTCGACTTCGCTTCACGCAAGGCTTGCATAATCCGCCAGCCATCCACATCAGGCAGCATCACATCCAAGATAATTAAGTCATAACGCTCGGTCAGCGCCAGATGATGCCCATCTAAGCCCGTACGTGCCAGATCAACCACAAAACCTGATTCAGATAGGCCTTGGCGCAGATAGTCGCCGGTTTTTATCTCATCTTCAACTACCAGCAATTTCATAGGTTTGCCCCGCGAATTCGTTGTATTTTTCGTCCATGAGCACGCTCTTGCTAACTTTATCATTACAGAGCTACTCTACCTGTCTCCTGCTGTCATGTTCATGACCTAAGCATTACAAAACTGTAATGCACTCGTGTCAGTCAATTTTTCTTTATAAATCATTTAAAAGTGCTGCCTATTCTTGAGAGTATCAGAGGGCAGCACAAATCTATCTTGCCCTCTTATTAGCTGCCCTATTTTTCAATCTGCCTCTCTCATATGACAGAGATGTAATGGCCGAGCCATCGAATTGACAGCAACACCTCATTAAGGTGTCAGCATTCACTTGACCACGTATCGACACCTTACAACCCCAACCTGCGCAAAGGAATTAAAATGAAATGTGATATGAAAACAATGATCAAAGCAGCGCTTGGCTTAGCTGTCGTCATCGCTGCCGTCTATACAACCTTCCCTGCCGCCCGAGATTGGATTATCAGCAGCGCGCCATTTTTATTTTTCCTGCTGTGCCCCTTGATGATGCTCTTCATGATGATGAGCATGCAGTCCTGCCAAAAAGAGCAAGCAACCGAAGAGAATTCAGCCACTAAAGCAGCCTCTAAAGCATTACTCGAGGACACGGCTAATGCCCGTAGGTCCTCGTTTAAACCCTAAGTAGCGAGCTCTGCATAGCTGTCGCATAACTGATGAAGAGCTGTTCAAGTAGCCCCTCATTCATACACGGACCAGTGCAGAGGGTAAACGACTGCTTACACGAGCCATTATGCTCAGCCGCGCCATATCAGAGACTGGCGTTATCCGTAATCTGTTTGCACAAGATCATTTTTTCCGATAGGGAAGGTCAAAAAATCGACTTCCAAGTCATTGGCTTCCAGTCAGCCTCACGCTTCCTCACATCGCTCGATGCAGCCATTCCTCTTTAATACTGCGGGTATCAAGCAGTTTCCCGACACGGGCTGGCGAACATTACAGAAATGTAATCTGCGCGTCATCCGACCGACAGCAACACTTGGTTAAAGTGACTTTAATCAATCAGATCGATGCTCCGTTGATTTTACCAGTCAACTTTTTAAATTTCTTCAGCTCTGGGATACGCGCATATGAATCATCAACCGCCCTATTCAACTGTGATCCCGTGCTTACCACGTCGCCGCTTTGTTCAAGGCCTTGCTGGCGGTGGTGTTTTACTGGGTTTATCGCCCCTGTTAAACACAGTTCTAGCACAGCCACGCGCAACACAAACAGGTGCGCCCAAGGTGCTCAGCGGTACTGTGTTCAACTTGGAGATTGCTGAATCGCCGATCAACTTCACCGGCAGCCCACGCATGGCGACCACGGTGAATGGCTCACTGCCTGCCCCGACCTTGCATTGGCGTGAAGGCGATACCATCACCATTCACGTTACCAATCACTTAAAAGAAGACACGTCCATCCATTGGCACGGCATTATTTTACCCTTTGCAATGGACGGTGTGCCCGGTATTAGCTTTGCCGGCATAGCCCCCGGAGAAACCTTTACCTATCAATTTAAACTCGAGCAAAACGGCACCTACTGGTATCACTCACACTCAGGTATGCAAGAAGCGACAGGCGTCTATGGAGCAATTGTCATTGAACCGGCACAATCTGACCCTGTACGCAGTGATCGCGACCATGTCATTCAACTCTCCGACTGGACTGATGAAGACCCTATGCGAGTGCTCGCCAAGCTAAAAATGCAAGGCGACTATTACAATTACAATCAGCCGACAGTCGTTGATTTCCTCCAAGACGTTTCAGCTGACAGCCTGACAGGCGCGCTCGAAAAACGTAAAATGTGGAACGAAATGCGCATGAGTCCGACCGATTTAGCGGACTTATCGGCTAATGTCCTCACCTACTTAATGAACGGCACAACACCGGCCGGTAACTGGACAGGGTTGTTCCGTCCAGGCGAACGTGTCCGCCTACGCTTTATCAATGGTGCCGCCAACACCTTTTACGACGTGCGCATCCCTGGCCTTAAACTAACCGTCGTGCAGGCTGACGGGGTTAATCTAGAGCCAGTTACAGTGGACGAATTCCGCTTCGGCCCTGGTGAAACCTATGATGTCATCGTCGAGCCCAAGGACCAAGCCTATACCGTCTTTGCTCAAGCCATGGATCGCACCGGCTATGCGCGCGGCACACTAGCAACCCGTACTGGCCTTGCGGCAGCCGTTCCAGAGATTGATGAGCCTGAGTGGCTAGCGATGGCCGATATGATGGGCGCTATGGATGGCGGCGATATGGCTGCTATGGACCACAGCACAATGGCGGGTATGGCCGGTGGCAGCATGGCGGGCATGGACCACAGCGCGATGGCCGGTATGGCCGGCAGCAGCATGGCAGGCATGGATTTAAATAAAGCCAGCAGCACTGTCAAGCACGCTCGAACAGAATACGGCGCAAGCATTGATATGCGCGTTGACACGCCGCGCACCAACCTCGATGACCCCGGAATCGGACTGCGCAACAACGGCCGCCGGGTACTCACCCTAGCAGACCTACGCACACTAGGTGGCCCCATGGATCCGCGTGGCGCCGAGCGCGAGATCGAACTCCATCTCACCGGTAATATGGAGCGTTACGCGTGGTCCTTTGACGGCGTGGAGTACGGTAAATCTACACCTATACATTTTCGTTACGGCGAACGCGTCAGGGTTATTTTGCACAACGACACCATGATGACGCACCCCATGCACTTACACGGTATGTGGAGCGAACTGGAAGCGCCCGACGGTAGTTTTCAGGTTCGTCGCCATACCATTCCCGTACAGCCCGCCCAACGCATTAGCTTTCTGGTAACCGCCGATGCATTGGGACGCTGGGCGTGGCATTGCCACTTGATGCTGCATATGGATGCCGGAATGTTCCGCGAAGTGGTGGTCGCATGACATCAGTCAATCAGAAAAAGGGAATCCTAACTGTGAATACCCCTATCAAGAAAAGAGTTCTTGTGCTTGCTCTGGCATCTATAGGCGCTGCCCCGCTATTTGCTTATGCCCAAACCGATCACTCACACAGTACCCATACTCCCTTACCTAATAAGGCAGCACCGGCCGATAAATCCAGCATGCCGGGTATGGATCACAGCACAATGCAGATGCCCGGTATGGATCACGGCGCGATGCCAATGAAATCCCCGTCCGCGCCCAAGGCTGCTATGCCTCTTGGTAAAACCGATCCAGATAGCGCTGCCCCTGCTCACGACATGGGTGCCATGGATCATAGTGCCATGCAAATGCAAGGCGGTTCAGCACCAGCAGATGCGCGTGATCCCGATGCTTACTCAGGTGGCTACACGCGCAATGCTGGTCAGTATTCTTTAGGGGCTGAACACCGTTTGCGCATGTCTGACGAGCACAATTTCGCTTCTGTGAGCATAGATAGACTTGAGTACGTCAAAGCGCGTGGCGATGAATGGACCGCCTATGAAGGGCAAGCTTGGTTTGGCGGCACCTACAACCGAGCGGTACTTAAGGCAGAAGGTGAAGTCGCACAAGGCAAACTGCAGGAGTCTCGAACTGAGCTGCTGTGGGGACATGCTGTTTCGACGTTTTGGGATACTCAACTAGGGGTTCGCTTCGACCACGGGCAAGGTACCCCCAACCGAGAATGGCTCGCGCTTGGCGTGCAAGGTCTGACGCCCTATTGGTTCGAGGTCGATGCTACAGCTTATGTTGGCCCCAGCGGCCGCACGGCGCTGAGACTCAACGCAGAATACGACCTATTACTGACGCAGAAACTCTACCTGCAGCCTAGCGTCGAGGCCACGTTCTACGGCAAGAACGACAAAGCGCGTGAGATTGGTAGAGGCCTCTCGGATGCTAAGGCGGGCCTGCGACTGAAGTATGAAGTGACGCGCCAGTTTGTTCCCTACATTGGCGTGGAGTGGTCTAGCAAGTTTGGAAAAACAGCCGATTATGCACAAGAGGAGGACGAGTCCAAGCACGAGACGCGCTTTGTCGTGGGTATCAGTTTTCGCTTTTAACGTTGTTTCCTAGGACGTCGCGTCTGAAGCGCGGCGTTTAACCACTGATTTATGCAGAGAGAATCATGATCAAAAAAACACTATCAATCCTTGCTTTAAGTACTTTACCAGCCCTAGTTTTCGCCGCTGGTGAACATATGGGAGGGCACAACATGCCTGCGCATGGTATGGAAGGCCATGACATGTCCACCATGTCGCACGTTGCAGCTGTCTATGGGCAACCAGGCGATCCAGATCAAGTGAGCCGTACAATCGAAGTCATTATGGACGATAACATGCGTTTTACGCCGAGCAAAATCGACGTTAAAGAAGGTGAAACCGTGCGGTTTTTCATCAAAAATGCGGGAAAAATCCCCCATGAAATGGTCATTGGTTCGCTAGCCGAACTGCAAGCGCATGCTGCCGAGATGCTAGCAATGCCCAACATGGAGCACTCAGACCCCAACATGATCACCCTCGATGCGGGGCAGCGCGGTGGACTGGTCTGGCAATTCGATAAGGCAACAGCCGTGGACTTTGCTTGCTTGATTCCCGGGCATACGGAAGCCGGCATGGTGGGCAAAATACATGTTAACTAACCTGTTAATCGCCTGATTGTCTCATCCACTGTCGCCACTGTGTGACTCCTAGAGTGGTATCACTGCCTATGCCATGCTGCCACTCTACCGTTAGCCCACACCAATCAGAGCCGCTCCAATCAAAAGACTAAATAGGCTCTACGATTGTGTACAGATGTAATTGATAACATGCATAGACTATTAAAATATCTATTCCTAACCTTAAGTATCCTTGTCACTCATAGCACTATGGCTTCGGGGCATCGGCAGATATCAAACTCCGATGCGCCTCTCTCCGCTCACGCCAAGCACGCACATGCATCAGCGCCTCGATTCGAGAACTTAGAAACGATGTTCCTTAACACGCCACTGATTGATCGCTCGCGAATCAACTCAGACTTTGGCTATCGAATCCACCCCGTATCAGGCCAGTGGAAAGGCCATCAAGGTCTTGATTATCCCGCCCCCAAAGGTACACCGATCCGTGCTACTGCCCAAGGCAAGATAACCTTTATTGGTAGCCAAAACGGCTATGGAAAGGTGGTCTTCATCAGTCATGCCAATAATTACTCTACCGTCTATGCGCATCAAAGCCGTTTCGAAAAGGGCCTAAAAAAAGGAACAACCATAAACAAGGGACAAATTATTGGTTACGTCGGCTCAACCGGAGTGTCCACAGGTAATCATTTGCATTACGAATTAAGGGTCAATAATCAACCCGTAGACCCCACTCAAGAAAAGCAACAACTCGCCTCATATGTCCAAAAATAACATCGCGTTTTGGCTACCCGAGCAGCGATACCCCCACAGGCTACATTTAACCTGCTACACAGTCAGTAAGGATAATAAACATGGCTCTCAGCGTAAAAAAAATAGCCGTAATTATCGGCGCATTAGGTCTTTTGGCGCTTGGCACCAACCTGTTTATGTCTGGCTCTTCAACAGACTCAAAGTCTGCTTATATTGACCCGTCCGATAAGCAGCTGGTGACCGATGGTAAACAAATCTACATTCGAGACTGTGCATCCTGCCACGGTGCCAATTTAGAAGGCGAGCCGAACTGGCGGATGCGTCAGGCTAATGGACGCTTGCCGGCACCACCGCATGATGCAACGGGGCACACGTGGCATCATGCCGATGCGCTGTTAATTGAGATTACAAAAAATGGTCTTGTGCCCAGTGTAACCGCTCCAGAGGGCTATGTCAGCGACATGCCAGCTTACAGCGCGACACTCAGCGATCAAGACATACGTGCGGTGCTGGCTTATATTAAGAGCTCTTGGCCCAAGCATGCGTTAGCTCAACAGAAGGAGATCAATCAGCGGCAAGAGTAAGGTCGTAGACACCCTGTTCTTATATTTACAGCCGAAATAGGACTTAAACATCATGATTCAGCACAACGCAAAACCTCATGGCCATCAGCATAATCATGCGGTCCCTTCTCTTGAGCCTGCTACGCAGCTAAAAGATCCTGTGTGTGGCATGACAGTTACTGCAGACTCGCCTCACCACCTTGAACACCAAGGTCAGGCGTATTATTTTTGCAGTGCTAAGTGTCTCAGCACATTTAATCAGCAGCCGGAAAAATACAGCAACCCAAGTCAGCACACTGAGTCGCCATCCGCTGCGCCTGCACCTGGCACGACCTATACCTGTCCGATGCACCCCGAAATTCAACAAGATCATCCAGGCAGTTGCCCTAAATGCGGTATGGCGCTGGAGCCGATGATGCCAAGCTTAGAGGACGACGATAACCCTGAGTTTAAAGACTTTTCACGTCGTTTCTGGTGGACACTGCCCTTCACCGTGATTGTGACAGTGCTGGCCATGTTCGGCCATCAACT
>LFRZ01000082.1:15654-110147 GCA_001513025.1 Gammaproteobacteria bacterium DTU037 | reverse complement strand
CTAGGAACTGGGGCTGCGTTTATCTACAGCACAGTCGCCACCCTTGCGCCCGGCGTATTCCCCGACACTTTTATGTCCATGGGCCGCATCGCGGTTTATTTTGAAGCCGCAGTGGTGATTATTTCATTAACCCTGTTCGGGCAAATGCTCGAGCTGAAGGCGCGTTCGCAGACCTCAGCAGCGATCAAATCATTGCTCGGCCTCGCGCCAAAGACTGCTCGGCGGATTAATGAAGACGGCACAGAAGAAGATGTGCCATTGACCCATGTTCATGAAGGCGATCGATTACGGGTGCGTCCCGGTGAGAAAGTGCCTGTCGATGGTGTGGTTGAAGAAGGCTCCAGCTCGCTGGATGAATCCATGTTGACTGGTGAGCCTTTACCGGTCAGTAAGAGGCCTGGTGACAAGGTAATTGGTGCCACTATGAACGCCTCAGGTGCACTGGTAATACGTGCAGAGAAGGTGGGCTCGGCAACGGTCTTGGCACAAATTGTCCAGCTGGTCGCACAGGCACAACGCTCGCGCGCACCCATGCAACGTATGGCCGACTTGGTCGCTGGCTACTTTGTGATGACAGTGGTATCGATTGCCTTGCTGACATTTTTTGTCTGGGGCTTTTGGGGACCGCAGCCCAGCTGGGTGTATGGCCTGATTAATGCCGTGGCAGTCTTGATTATTGCTTGTCCTTGCGCACTGGGCTTAGCCACGCCGATGTCGATTATGGTAGCCACCGGACGCGGCGCGACCCAAGGCATCTTGTTTCGTGACGCCGCAGCCATTGAAAACCTGCGTAAAGTTGATACCTTAATCGTCGATAAAACCGGAACCCTAACCGAGGGTCGGCCCACCTTTAATCAAGCGGTGCCGGTAGACGGTGGCAGTGCCGATGAAATTTTGCGTCTCGCCGCGAGCCTTGATCAGGGCAGCGAACACCCTTTGGCCGATGCCATTGTTAACGCGGCACGCGAGCAAGGTTTAAATCTGAGCGAGGTGAGTGAATTTGACTCCAGCAGCGGCATTGGCGTACGTGGCACAGTAGATAATACTCAGCTGGTGTTAGGCAATACAGCGCTCATGCAGCAAGAAAATATCAGTATTAGCTCACTGTCAGCTAAAGCAGATGAGCTGCGTATGCAGGCGGCCAGCGTTATGTACTTGGCGGCTGGTGGCCAATTGATGGGTTTACTGGCGGTATCCGATCCGATTAAACACAGCACGCCAGAAGCAGTTAACGATCTTAAAGCAGCGGGCATTCGCGTGATCATGGCAACCGGCGACGGCATCGCAACCGCCAAGGCGGTCGCCAAGCAACTGGGTATTGATGAGGTACATGGCGAAGTAAAACCCGCGGATAAGCTTGATTTGGTTAGCCGGCTGCAAGCTGAAGGACGGATTGTTGCCATGGCCGGTGATGGCATCAACGACGCGCCGGCACTGGCCAAAGCTGATGTTGGGATTGCCATGGGAACTGGTACCGATGTGGCGATGAACAGTGCGCAGATCACACTGGTTAAGGGCGATTTGCGTGGTATTTCTACTGCTCGTCACCTCTCCGATTTAACCGTGGCCAATATGAAACAAAATCTAGGCTTTGCCTTTATTTACAACTCACTTGGCGTCCCATTAGCCGCTGGCGTTTTATATCCGTTTCTGGGCATATTACTGTCGCCTATGTTCGCAGCACTGGCGATGAGCTTAAGCTCTGCTTCGGTGATATTTAATGCACTGCGATTACGCAAATCAGAATAATACTCAGCTTTTTTAGAGCTTGGCAGATCAGATAGCAGCTGAGCAGAAACAGCTCAGGGCCATTACGACTGTGTAACGACCCTGACCTGAGTTTTAGCGAAATTCAAAACATTCCTGATGAAAGCGCAAGGATATGGGCGTTTGCTTGAGTCCGCTGCGCAACGCTGTAGCCAACCCTTGCGGACCGCAAAACCAGATGTCCACTTTAGCACCTTGGATCTGCAGCTGGCTCGCGTTCAAGCGTTGCCCCTGCTGACTGTCGTGGATATGCAGTGCTATGCTTGGCAGCTGTTCGGTCAATTGCTGCAGACGCGTCAACATAGGATCAGTCGCAGCGCCAGCAGTACAGTAATGCAGGATCAGCGCAGGATAGTCTTGTTCGCTATGCAGCAAACGGTTTTCCAATGCCGCCAAAAATGGGGTGACGCCAATACCGCCCGCCACCCAAATCTGTTGGGCATTTTTTCTGCCTTTCTCGGGATTAAAGCGACCATAGGGCCCTTCCAGCGTCACCGTCTGCCCACGGTGCAATTGCTGCGCAAGCTTACGCGTGTAGTCGCCCAACGCCTTGATCTGAAAACTGAGCTGGCCATTGCCATTGTCCGCACTGGATAGCGTAAAAGGATGCGCGCCTTCGAGACGGTCGAATGTCACCAGAGCAAATTGTCCCGCGCGGTGCCCAGGCCAGCGCCGTCCCATATCACAGACCACCTCGGTGATCTGGGCCGGTGTTTGCTTAACCGCTTGCACCAGTCCCTTATAACGACGACTCTTAGCAATGTTCCCCGTCAGAGATTGCAAGCTGGCGATCACACCTCCCACCATCAACAGTGCCATGAGCCAGCCGGTCGGTTGTTGCCACCATTTCAGCGGCGCAAGCAATAAGGCATGAGACGCTAGTGCCAGATAAATCAGGGGCATAACCCGGTGCAGGTAACGCCAATACGCGTAAGGCACCCAGCGCGTTAGGGTAATCGCCACCAGAAATAGCAACAGATACAAGCCGGGCTCGCCTAAGTCTTCCGCGCCATCTTGCAAGCTGTCGAGCAGGCCAGAAAACTTTGCTTCGTGCAAGCTTCGATCCTTGCCAAACAGTGCTTCAAGCGCATCATCGCCCATTTCAATCAGCCAATGCGACAGCGCTGCAATAACCGCAAAAATACCCGTCCACTTATGCAACTGGTACATTTTATCCAGACCACCCAATGGCATTTCCAGCCAGCGCGGCCGAGCGGCCAAGACTAAAGTGATGGACATAAAATTGATAGCAAGGTAGCCGCTGCTGGTTAGCAACTGCTCATAACTGGGGCTTAGACTTAAGCAACTCAGCTGCAGCGCCACAAGCAGAAAAAGCATGACACTGGTACGTAGGCTAGGCATAAACAAACTCCGACTCGGTTTGTTTAAAGTCTGCAGGTTTAACCTGAAGCCAACCTTAACGCTACGGCAATCCAAAAAAAGCCTAACTGGAATGCGCTAAAACTGCAGGGATCAACGCTATGCAAAATACTACCGGATAATCTGGACACCTAGACGTTATTCTTTTATACCCATCTGTTTTTTGCTCAATGTCTCAATAAAGCCTGCGTCCTCTTTCTAGCTGCGTCAGCTGCCAATGTATTGTTTAGCCGTCAGTCATAGCAACTTATTATGTATATTCAGCCGCTGAAAAAACCATACTCAATAAACCACCCACGATACCACTGCCAAGCACCACCAACCACGGCGGCAGCTTCCAGAACATCAGTGCCACCAGCGCCACAAGAGCGAGACCAAAGTCTTGCGACGTATAAATCGACCCCGTCCAGACGGGATCGTAGAGGGCGGCCAAGAGCACGCCCACCACCGCGGCGTTGATACCTAATAATGCTGCTTGTATTCGCATATGACGACGCAGGCGCTCCCAGAATGGCAAAACACCGACCACCAGCAGAAAAGATGGCGCAAAAATCGCCAGCAGACACATCAGAGCACCCAACCCGCCAAAGGACGCGGCACGGATGGAGGCTCCGAGAAACGCCGCAAAGGTGAGCAAAGGACCAGGCACCGCTTGCGCAGCGGCGTAACCGGCCAAAAAAGTATCATTCGTCACCCAGCCGCTCGGCACTACCTCGGCTTGCAGCAGCGGCAACACCACATGCCCGCCACCAAAGACCAGCGCGCCCGCGCGGTAGAATGCATCAAGCATCGCCAGTGTTTGACTGGAGAGCAAAGCCGACAGCAACGGTAGCCCAATAAGCAAAGCGAAAAACAGCGCCAACCACAGCAGCCCCACAGGACGGCGTATCATAATCGGCAATGGATCATGCTCTGCGCCTGGCTGAGGTTTAAATAGTAACAGGCCGATCAGTCCGGCCATGGCAATAACACCCACCTGCGCCAAGGCCGATGGCAACAGCAGAACACAACAGCATGCCACCGCCATAATGCTGATGCGCGGCGCATCAGGGCAAAGTGTACGCGCCATGCCCCAAACCGCTTGAGCCACCACCGCAACCGCCACCACTTTTAAACCATGCAACACGCCAACCGGCAGCCTATCGCCGTAACTGGCAAGACCCAGTGCAAACAGGATCAGGAACAGTGCAGACGGCAAAGTAAAACCGGCCCACGCCGCCAACGCTCCACCATAGCCAGATCGAGACAAGCCAATGGCCATACCCACCTGACTACTGGCAGGCCCTGGTAGAAACTGACAAAGCGCAACCAGATCCGCATAACTGCGCTCCGTCAGCCACTGCCGCCGCGTCACGAACTCCTCGCGAAAGTAGCCCAAGTGAGCAATCGGACCACCGAAAGAAGTCAGACCCAAGCGCAGAAAAATTAGAAAAACAGCCCACGCCGTCCGATTGTTAGAGTGAAGATAAGCCATGACTCTCCCATACCAAGTCTGTGCCAGATCGAGCCCCACTAGGACTGCGTCTTAACCATTGTAGGCTCGTTTATACGGCAACGACTCAGGTCCTGCCAAGATAATAGCTTGTTTTAACTCACCAACTTGCCCGTAGTCTTTATAGATTTGACGACTGTCTTTAATCTGCTACCAAACTCGCTGAGCACTCTTACTTATGCGCAGAGAGGGTGTCGGGCAGGGCCTGCCAAAGTAATAGCCTTGCAAATAATCCACGCCAATTTCACACAGTGTTTCGAATTCCTGCAGGGTTTCAATACCTTCGGCAATCACCTGACTTTCAACCGAACGCGCAATGGCAACAATCGAGCGCACAAAGTCACGCTTCACCTTGTCTTTTTCGATCCCCATAATAAAGTGCCGATCGATTTTTACAAATTCAGGCTGTACTTCTGACCAGAGTCTTAAGCTGGAATAGCCGGCACCTAAATCATCCAACGCAATGGAAAACCCCTCCTCTTGATAATGGCGCACAGCTCTACGCATCAGATCATAATCATGGGTCGGTGAGTGTTCAGTTATTTCAATCACCACCTGTTCTGGGCTGATACCAAAGGTATTAATCAACTCAAGAGTAAAACCGCGGTGATGGTCGGCCTGCACCAGCGTTTCTGGTGAAATATTGAGAAATAGCTTGCCAGGCAGCTTCTGCTGGGTAAATTTTTCAATGGCTTTTGTGCGGCAAATACTTTCTAAGGCAAACAGTTTTCGCTGCTGCTTAGCTTGCTCAAAAAGGTTGATTGGATTGAACAGAGTACTGCCATAGGGTCCGCGACTTAAGGCTTCATAGGCGTAAATAGACTGCCCCTCTGCGCTGATAATTGGCTGAAAATAGGTATTGATCGTTTGCCCGGCAAGAATCTTTAACAGTTCATCATCTTTGCTCATCTGCTGTAAACCTTAAGGACGCCCAATAAAGCCAGTGTGCTTGATCAAAGCGGCAGCGCTAGACGGCGCGGCACGTTCTAAGATATCTGAGGCAGCCTTAACCTAGAACACTATGACCAAGGCACTCTGTGCACCTGACACCCCTATTACAGCAGCTGATAATGACAATATGGTGACGTTAAGAGCTGACAAGGCTTATTCCACCCTGCTCTACTGCTCATTTTTGCGCGTTTGACAATCATCTTGCGCCTCCCTAACCGACAGCATGGCCAGATAGACCTGGTTGACAGCGCGTTTTAGCTCAGCAGCAGAGTCACTTAGATGGGTATAATGCCCACGGCTCATCCACACTGCTCATACCTAGCAACACCTCTAGTTAATCGAAGCTAAGGTAGTAACTCCTTAGTGGCTTCCTGTACCAAGCCGATTAAAGAGCAGACCTCCCCCATTGGATGCCTTTAAACGCTCATACTCTTTACCTGTTTTCAAGGACATATCATATTTATGCTGTTTTCACGCTATCTTAGCCGTCACTGTCAAACGCTGGCTTTCACTCTACTGACACTGTTTGGCTCGCTAGGATCTATAGGCTATGCCTATGCCAGCGACATTATTTTTGCCTCGTGGAATATTCAAAACTTAGGTCATGGCGACCATAAAAAGTACACAGGTTTAGCGGCTATTGCAGGTAAAGCTGACTTACTTGCCATACAAGAAGTGATGACAACACAAGGCCTCGTCTTACTAGAAAGAGCCGTAGAGAAACAAACAGGCGAACAGTGGAGCTCCCTGATTTCTCACCCTGTTGGCTCTAAAAAATATAAAGAAATGTATGCTTTTTTATGGCGCGACTCTGCGATTGAGCCCGTTCGAGGGCATAAGCTTTACCCAGATAACGGAAACCGTTTTATTCGCGAACCCTTCTCTGCAAAATTCAAATCAAAACATGACAATAGCGAGTTTGCTGTTGGTACAGTCCATATTTTATATGGTCAGGGTGCTCAGGATAGAACGCCCGAAATTAAGGCCTTAGCCGATTACTGGCGCTGGATGCAAAGCACTTACCCAGGCACCGCGCTAGTATTAGCGGGTGATTTTAATATGCCACCTTCACATGATGCGTGGAGCGCCTTAAAAAAGTATGCAAAACCTTTAATCACTGAGGGTGCCTCAACTCTTTCGGAGAAAAATGGTCAGTATGCGAACCTTTACGACAATATTTGGGTAGAACGCAACACAACCCTAAAGATAACGCAGGCTGGAATTATATCCTTTCCTAAAATGTTAAAGCTCAGTCATAAAGACAGCCGTAAATATATGTCTGATCATGCACCTGTTTATATGACTCTAGGCCATGCTGAGCTGGATAAAAGCGTGGTCACAGTCGTAGAGCCTGAACCAAACTTAGGCCTTCCACCAGGCGCTCAAGAAGCGCTAGAGCAATTATCCTCTATGCTTGCTCCATTACAAGACAAGATAAACCAAGTATCACCTATCCAATTCTCAATTAAAGAAATTTTAGCCATTATTTCTCTAGCTTTTATGACCTTTTTTACGGCCAAAAAGAAATCTAGAAGACAAAAGTTTATGGCAGTACTAAAAACTCTACAGAAAAACATGAGGAAATAAAAGCACCTCTTCTGAGTAGCTTTACAGCTATTAATTATAAACACTCACCCAGAATACCTATACAAAATATTTGACTTGTACAACTAAGCGTATAATCTTACGTGTATCTTTTAATGCGTATAAAGTATTTTATTATGACGACGTCCAACCCTTTGATTAAAGTCGGCATCAGCGCCTGCCTATTGGGCGCACCTGTGCGCTTTAATGGCGGCCACAAGCAGTCACACCTATGTAAAGATGTACTGAGCCAATACTTTGACTATGTGTCTGTGTGCCCTGAACAAGCCATTGGCTTGGGTACACCACGTGAACCTATACGCTTAGTCGGCGAGACCCATAATCCGCGAGCGGTGGGTACAGTCAATCCAGAACTTGATGTAACTGACGCCCTTACTGCGTACGGTCAACACACAGCGGCACAATTGAATGATGTGTGTGGTTTTATTTTGATGCAGAAATCACCCTCCTGCGGTATGGAGCGGGTGAAGGTCTATCAATACAGCGGCCATACCGCTGAACATGGTGGCGTAGGCTTATTTGCCGCGGCCCTAATGCGCACGCAACCACTGTTACCGATTGAAGAAGATGGGCGCTTAAATGACCCTGTATTGCGAGAAAACTTTATTACCCGAGTATTTGCCTATGCCCAGTGGCAGCACCTGGTAAGCAGTGGCTTATCACGCAAAAAACTCTACGATTTTCATGCCCGTTATAAATACCAATTAATGGCCAATAGCCCTACCGACTGCACGGCGCTAGGTCGTTTACTGGCCAGTAATCCGCAACTGCGTTTAGGGATAGTGGCGACACAGTATTTCAGTCTGTTTATGTCGGCACTGAAAAAAATAGCCAATCGCGGCTCACATACCAATGTTCTGCAGCATATCAGTGGCTATATTAAACGCTCGCTGGATGCCGATGAAAAACGCGAACTGCAAATACTTATCAGCCAATACCGCAGTGGTATAGTGCCGCTAATTGTGCCATTAACCCTGCTTAAGCATCATTTCAAACGACACCCTGATCGCTATATTGCTGAACAAGTCTACTTGCAGCCGCACCCTGAAAACCTCAGCCTGCGTAATGCCTTATGAATGACGCCAACAATTTCTCCATCGCAGCACAAACTCCTCCGCCACTGTTACCGATTCGTGAAGTGGCCCGGCAAACAGGAATTAATCCTGTCACCCTGCGCGCCTGGGAGCGCCGTTACGGTCTGATCCAGCCGTTGCGCAGTGCCAAAGGCCACCGTCTCTATACTCTTGAGCATATTGATACAATTCGTAAAGTGCTCGACTGGCTTGAGCGCGGCGTAGCAGTCAGTCAAGTCAAGCGACTGCTCGAAGAACAGTCGGAACAACCAAGCACAGCGGACTCGCCTTGGCGCGCACAACAGGATCAGTGGCTGGTATGGATCAAGCAATTATCTGAGCGCAAGCTTGATGAAGGCTTTAAGCAAGCCTCGGCCTTATACCCACCTGAAACCTTATGCCAGTATTTATTACTACCGCTAATCGCCAGACTGCAACAACACTGGACAACCACCAACGAGGCTAGAGTCGAACAGGTTTTCTTTATGACTTGGCTACGCACCCAACTGGGCAGTCGGATTGCGCAAAGTAATCGCCTGCAAAACAAGGCACCGCTGCTTATTGTCAGCCTGTCTGAGCAAGCAATGCAGCCTGACCTATGGCTAGCAGGCTGGCTACTCAGCTCTTTTGATTCCCCTATACGGGTACTTGAATGGCCCATTCCTGCGCCAGATCTGGCCTTAGCCGTTAAACATATGCAAGCACGTGCGGTACTGCTCCACGGCAGCCAAAGCCTCAACTTTGAATACCTACGCAAGCTACTGTGCAACCTACTCTGCCCGACCCTATTGTTTGGACAAGCGGTAAGCATTCACCAAGAGGAGTTAAATGAGTTCCCCAAGCTGACCTGTGCCGCTGATCCAGTGCAGGCCTTGCAAAGCCTGTTACGTCTCAATCTTTTATATCCTCATTAAGGACACCTGCATGCAGCAACTCATTTGGTTTCGAAATGACCTGCGTATCGCTGATAACACCGCCCTGCAAGCCGCGCTACACGCCGGCCCTAGCGTTGCCGTGTTTATAATCAGCCCAGCCCAATGGCAAGCTCATAATGATGCGCCTTGCAAAGTGGATTTTTTGCTGCGCAACCTTAAGGAGTTAGAAAAAAGTCTAGCCACACTCAACGTACCTTTGCTAATCCGCAGCACTGATGATTGGCAGCAAACGCCCGAGGTACTGGCCGAACTCTGTCAGCAATTAAATATCGCTGCGGTACAGGTCAACAGCGAATACGGCATACATGAAAGTCAGCGTGATCTCGCTGTCGGCGCCCTTCTCGTAGATCAAGGCATTTTGTTTCACAGCCATCTGGATCAACTGCTGTTTAAACCCGGCAGCATTCTCACCCAAAACGGCACTTACTTTAAAGTGTTCAGCCAATTTAAAAAAGTCTGCTACCGCAACCTGTACGAGTATTTACCCCCTTGTCTTGCTACGCCACAGGCGCAAAGCCCGCTGAACATTAGCAGTGATGCCATGCCTTGCAGCCTGCCCGGTTTTGCTGCTGTAGAAGCATCACTGCAGGCCTTGTGGCCGGCCGGCGAACAGGCTGCCCAGCAGCGCTTAAGCACCTTTAGCAGTGACGCCATCGGGGACTATTTAGAGCAGCGTGATTTTCCTGCTCAAGCCGGTACCAGCCAACTTTCACCTTACTTAGTCGCTGGCGTGATATCCATACGGCACGCCTTGCATGCAGCACTCGCTGCCAACCAAGGTGAGTTTGATTCAGGCCAGCCCGGTGTCATCACTTGGATTAACGAGTTACTGTGGCGTGAGTTTTATACGCATATCTTGGTCGGCTATCCCAAGGTCTCGCGCCACCGTGCTTTTAAGGCCGAAACCGAAGCCCTGCCTTGGCGCACATCGGCGCAAGATTTACTGGCCTGGCAGCAAGGCCGCACAGGCTTTCCCATCATTGATGCCGCGATGCGTCAACTCTTGGCCACCGGCTGGATGCACAACCGCTTGCGTATGCTTGTGGCCATGTTTTTAACCAAAAACCTATTGATTGACTGGCGCGAGGGCGAACGCTTTTTTATGCAGCATCTGATCGATGGCAGCTTAGCGGCGAATAATGGTGGCTGGCAGTGGAGCGCTTCCACCGGCACCGACGCTGTGCCTTATTTTCGTATTTTTAATCCCATCAGCCAATCCAAACGCTTTGATCCCAATGGCGACTTTATTCGGCGCTGGGTCCCAGAGCTCAAACATCTGAGCGCTAAAGACATTCATCAGCCAACATTACTCAGCGGGCTCTTTGCCAGCGCCGACTATCCCAAGCCGATTGTGGATTTAGCCGCCAGCCGTGCACGTGCCTTAAGTGCCTTTAAAAACCTGCCGTCGATCCGCTAACGGCTCAACTTGGCCTGCTGCCGGTTCAGCGCAAGCAGGCCAAGTACGCGCTAGAGGACGCAATAATGCCCTCGCATAACCTTATTTCACTGTTTTTTTTGCCCAATAGCGATCGACCAGTGTCAGAGCCAAGATCACCAGTATCGCTGGCATCAACCAACCCATTTGTTGCTGGGCTAATGGCAGGCGGCTAAACAGCTCTGGCACCCAATTCGCGAGGCCTGCTGCGGCTAAGCCATCCACCACACCAAAAACCAAGGTCACCAGCATCGTGCCGCGAAACACCAAAGCAGTGCAGCGCCAGCAACGATCCAGCAAGCTCAAAACCACTAACACAATGGCCAAGGGATACAGCCCCGTAAGCACCGGAATTGAAACTTTAATCAGCTGCTCTAAGCCTTGATTCGACACCGCCCAGCTGAACAAGACAAAAAATATCACTACATACTTATAGGCGATATTCAGTCGTTCACTAAAAAACTCGCCACACGCCACCAACAAACCCACCGCAGTGGTTAAACAGGCGAGGCCAATGACTAAAGCCAAGAGCAGATTGCCAACCGGGCCAAAGACATGCTGCACATAGATGGCCAAGACTTGACCGCCATTTTGCGCCTCACCGGCAATGCCCTGACTGGTCGCACCTAAATAAAACAAAGACAGATAGACCGCCGATAAACCTGCCGCAGCAATCAGCCCTGCATAGATGGAGTAACGCGTGATTAAGCGCTCAGCTTGCACACCTTTACTGCGCAGCGCGGTGGCAATCACCACACCAAAGGCCAGCGCACCCAGCGCATCCATGGTTAAATAACCATGCAAAAAACCTTGTAAAAAGGCTTCCTGATTATACAAGGCCAAAGCGTCACCAACAGCACCTGCCGGCTTAAAAAACGCAGCCCCGCCTAGAATAGCCAGAGCCACTAACAGCACTGGGGTAATCAGCGTACCAATGCGCTCCATCATCTTATTCGGGGTAATGGCTAAATAGAGCACCAAAGCAAAGTAGACAGTGGAATAAAGCAACAATCCCCCGCTGCTATTGCCAAAGAAAGGCACTACGCCAATTTCATAGGACACCACGGCGGTACGTGGCGTGGCAAAAAACGGTCCAATCGCCAAATACACTGCCACTGCCAGCACGGTGCCGGCAACCTGTCCCAGCGGCTTAGTCAGGGCAGTTAAACCACCACCAACACGGGCTAAGGCCACTACAGTTAGCAAGGGTAAGCCGACACCGGTCAGCAAAAACCCAATGGCTGCACGCCACACCGCGGTACCGGCTTGTAAACCTGACTCTGCCGGAAAAATAATATTCCCTGCGCCCAAAAATAGTGCAAACGTCATAAAGCCCAGTGCAAATACATCACGCCTTCCAAATTGGGGTGATGTCGCCGTTGTGGTATTCATGGGAGCCCTTAGCTTAAGTATCGAGTTAAGCGCACAAGTCTAAAGCACTGAGCATAATGTACAAAGCAATTAAGGCCGCCGTGAGGCAGACCAATAGGACAGCCGCAAGCAGCTTAATCCGCGTAATCTATTTATCACTCCAGCTCAGAGCCATATCCACTTCGCAAACTCAACTGATTAGCTTACTATGCGCCACCACAACTATTGCAGCTAAGAACTAGGCCCATATGTCCGCCAATGCACTGTATACCGACCTTTCAGGCTACTACGATTTAATGTGCGCTGATATCGACTATCAAGCCCAAAGTAACTGTGTGCACAGACTGCATCAGATTTTCGGTAATGACGGAAAAAAACATCTTGATTTAGCCTGTGGCACTGGCCCGCATGTACGACATTTTCTTGATTTCGGCTATCACAGCAGCGGACTCGACATTAATCAGCCGATGCTGGATATCGCAAAAACCCGTTGTCCTGAAGCGCAGTTTTCCTTGCAAAATATGAGTGACTTCAGTGTTGCTGAGCCTGTGGACTTAATCACCTGCTTTTTGTATTCCATCCATTACAGCGATGGCCTGGAAAAACTGCAAGACTGCCTAGCTCGCGTACACAGTGCATTAAAAGCAGGCGGAGTGTTCTGCTTTAACGTGGTTGATAAAAACAAGATCGACAACGATTTATTTGTAAGACATAGCGCCAAGCAAGCAGAGGCTGTGTTCACCTTCAGTTCAGGTTGGAATTACTGTGGTGAAGGTGAAAAAAAGTCACTCAAACTCAGCATTGAAAAAGCCAGCGCCGCAGACACGCAGATCTGGCATGACGAACATGCAATGCTTGCCTTGAGCTTTGCTCAGCTGATCGAGACTTTACAGTGCCACTTCGACATCCATATCTTTGAGCATGACTACGAGAAAATCATCCCGTGGGATAAGCTCTCTGGAAATGCCATTTTTGTCTGCGTAAAGATTTAACAGTTGGTGTCTGTCATTCAAGGCGCTCTACACCTCGAATGACAAATGCACTTAAACCCACTAAAAGAAACTAACCGCTACTGCTTAATTAGTCACTGCAATAGCCGAGACTTCAATCAGTACGTCAGGATCAGATAAGGCTGCAACACCTACAATGTTGTAGGCATGAGCAGGAAACGGCTGACCCTCTAGGGCTGTGGCCATACCCATCATCACCTGCTGCACTGCGTCCGCATTGAGCCCCTTAATGTAGATCGTACTGCTGACCACATCATGAGGCGTTGCCTCGGCCGCCTGCACAGCAATAGCAATATTCTGAAAGGCCTGCACTGCTTGAGCTTTATAATCCCCCTTGCCAACAAAGTTCATATCTTTGTCAAACGCCACTTGCCCTGCAATATAAATGGTTTTAGTGCCCGTGCTAACCATCACTTGGTGAAAACCGTCAAACTTGAATAACCCATCCGGATCGACTGCGTAATTAGACATTATTATTTTAGCTCCAGAAACATATTAAACGAACCTCGTAAACTAGCACGGATAAGATCCCTAGCGAAAGACATGGCATATGTTATCTTGTGCTTGCGGCCATAAGTAACCAATAGTGATTTGCCCCATCTATAAATAAAACTCGGTTCAATACCCATCGTTGACACATAGTGTTATTGCGCTAAAGGAAAATCCTGCTGTAGGTGATTGAGTTCAGGGCGATGTTGCCAAGCAATGGCGTCAACCAGCGCGTCCCCTTTAGGCAACAAATGTATTTCCATGCATCGCTTATCTGTAGTCGACTCACGTCGCTCAACTAACCCCAGCTCACAGCAACGATCAATCAGCATCACCGTTGCATGGTGTTTGGACTGCAGCCGTGTTGATAGCTCACTGATTGTCGCCCACTCTCGACCCGTGAAGCCTTTAAGGTGCAACAGCAGTAAATATTGCAATGAGGTTAAGCCGTGGCTTTTGCAAATATCTTCACTTTGTCGTTGAAAAGCTCTTAGCCGAAAACGAAAATCGGACAAGTTTTGAAAGTCTTGCTTGCTGAGCTGAGTCATTTTACGGTCCTTTCATTTTTCACAAATCTGCTTGTCAGCATCAATGGAATGGACTATAACATATACATCACACCGTGATATATATGGAGGCAAGCATGAATATCTCATTAATACTTGGACTGCCATTTTCTAGCAAAGGCTGGTCTGACTTACAGCAAAAAAACCTATCCATTCCACTACTGGCGTGGTTACTGGTCGTGCCTCTATCCTTTGTACCGCCGCTGCTGATGTATTATGCCGGCACCCACTATGGCGACAGTTTTTTGCCTGGATTTGCGGATAAGGATTGGCACTTTATAACGACCACCCTCTTCTTAGCGGAGCTGCTGACCTTCTTTGTGATGGGCTGGCTGATTCACTCAGTGCTCGAGGGGCATCAGTTAGAGGTCAGTTATCATGACGCCTACCTTGTCGCGGCTATTGCACCCTTGCCTTTATGGCTGTCCTCCTTAGCCTTATTGGTGCCGGTGCTACTGTTTAATGTGGTGGTGGTTGCAGTGGCGCTAGTCTTGTCGATTGCCTTGGTGTATCAGGGATGCAAGGCTTTAACTCACCGCGCAGGAGAGGATGTGCTCAGCATGTCGGCGACTTACACCATTATTGCAGCATCTTTTATGGCTTGGGTTTTATTGCTGGTGATTGTCTTAGCTTACTGATGATCCGATCGATTAAAAAAGGCGCATCCATGCGCCTTTTTTTGTCTATCGGCCAAGCCTGACCTCAGGCGCCCCTCAAAACGCCGCGTGTTAATCGTGCTGAGCGGTGTAATGAATCGCTAACCAGATGGTTTGCATATCTGGATCTGTCCAAGCGACTTTGTGCCGAGTATGCGCAGGAATATTCAGATAGCTGCCCGCCACTAAATGAATAGGCGCTTGATGCTCCAGCTCAATTGTAGCCGAACCTTGTACGACAATAACCCACTCATGCGCATCTTGGTCATACCAACCTGACGCTGGCGAGCAGTGCCCCTGAGAGACGATTCGCTCTATTTTTACAGTATCCGCAGATACAATATTTTCAAATAACTCGTGACTGATCTCATCAGGGATACACTCAAAGAGATTGCTGCTCGATCGGCTCATATATATGTCTCACTGTTCGCATAGGTCTGAACTCTAAATAAAAAGCCACCGCACTAAAGCAGATCACTGCACAATGGGTGGCTTTTTTACACGCAAGCTCAGTTACTTATGCGTCCAACCTGTCACTTCAGCTAATGCAGTGCCAATATCTGCTAATGAGCGCACAGTTCTTACCCCAGCGTCTTTCAGTGCAGCATATTTTTCATCAGCGCTGCCTTTGCCGCCAGAGATAATCGCCCCCGCATGTCCCATACGTTTACCCGGTGGTGCCGTCACCCCTGCAATATAGGACACCACAGGTTTAGTCACATGCGCTTTAATAAAGGACGCCGCCTCTTCTTCAGCACTGCCACCAATCTCGCCAATCATCACAATGGCTTCAGTTTGCGGGTCAGCTTGGAACATCTTTAAAATATCAATAAAGCTTGAACCTGGAATAGGATCGCCACCAATACCAACACAGGTTGACTGACCAAAACCTGCATCAGTGGTTTGTTTGACGGCTTCGTAGGTGAGGGTACCTGAACGCGAGACAATCCCAACTTTACCTGGCATATGGATAAAGCCCGGTTGAATACCAATTTTGCATTCACCAGGGGTAATCACACCTGGGCAGTTTGGACCAATTAAGCGCACGCCCAGCTCATCGCATTTTACTTTGACATCCAGCATATCTAAGGTTGGGATGCCTTCAGTGATACACACAATCAATTTAATACCGGCAAAGGCTGCTTCTAAGATCGAGTCTTTACAAAACGGTGCAGGCACATAAATCACTGAGGCCTCGGCACCGGTAGCGGCCACCGCGTCTAAAACAGTATTAAACACGGGCAAACCAAGGTGCTGAGTGCCACCTTTACCTGGGGTCACCCCACCCACCATTTTCGTGCCATAAGCAATCGCTTGCTCAGAGTGAAAGGTGCCTTGCGCGCCGGTAAAGCCCTGGCAAATCACTTTGGTATCTTTATTAATTAGAATACTCATGCCTGTTCTCCCCGCGCAGCCGCAACCACGCGTATGGCTGCATCACTTAAGCTGCTAGCAGCAATAATATTCAGTCCACTTTCAGCCAAAACCTTACTACCAAGGGCAGCGTTATTCCCTTCTAAACGCACCACCACCGGGACTTTTACCCCGACTTCTTTGACAGCGCCAATCACACCTTCAGCAATCATGTCGCAACGCACAATACCGCCAAAGATATTAATCAATACCGCTTTAACATTGTTATCTGACAGAATGATTTTAAAGGCTTCAGACACGCGTTCTTTAGTGGCGCCACCACCCACATCTAAAAAGTTAGCCGGCTTGCCACCATGGTGATTGACGATATCCATAGTGCCCATAGCTAAACCAGCACCATTGACCATGCAGCCAATATCACCATCGAGCGCTACATAGTTGAGTTCAAACTGTGCCGCATGCGCTTCGCGAGGGTCATCCTGCCCTAGATCTTGCATCGCGCGCAGTTTCGGCTGGCGATATAAAGCATTGCTATCAATGGTCAATTTAGCATCGAGGCAATGCAGGTGACCATCGGTTGTAATCACTAAGGGGTTCACTTCAAGCAAGGCCACGTCATGCTCAACAAAGAGCAGGGCGAGGCTGAGGAAGATTTTTGTAAATTGCTTAACTTGCTCGTCTTGCAAGCCCAACTGATAGGCTAAGTAACGGCCTTGGAAAGGCTGTGCGCCAATCGTCGGATCAAGCGTGACTTGCAAGATTTTCTCTGGCGTCTCATGGGCAACTTTTTCAATATCCACACCGCCTTCGGTGGACGCCATAAAGACAACGCGGCGAGTGGCGCGATCAACCACAGCGCCTAAATACAGCTCTTTGGAAAAGTCAGTGCAGGCTTCAACCAGAATACGACTGACCGGCTGACCGTTGGCATCAGTCTGATAGGTCACTAAACGCTTACCTAACCAGTGAGCAGCAAAGTCTTGCGCATCTGCAGCGCTGGTGACTAATTTTACACCACCGGCTTTACCACGTCCGCCAGCATGCACTTGGGCTTTAACCACCCAACGCTCACCACCGATATCGTGACAGGCTTGTGCTGCCGCTTCAGGTGTTTCAACGGCAAACCCAGTAGACACGGGTAAACCGTATTCAGAAAATAGCTGCTTCGCTTGATATTCATGAAGATTCATAAGGCCCTACTATTGAGTTTAGATAATGAAAGATCTACCTAGCACAGAGTGTAGCGGCTATTGCAGCGTTTAATCAGCCTGAAACCCGTAATAAATACAGATTAATTTTCATACGCTAGAATCAAAACCGCCCCTAAAAAGGGGCGGTTTGTTGATCAACGCTTTTTGCGGTTAGCAATATGAATTGCTTGTCCATTTACAGCGAGCGCCGCTTCATGGAGCGCTTCGGATAAGGTTGGGTGTGAGAACACCATCAAGCCTAAATCTTCAGCACTGGAGCCGAACTCCATCGCAATGGCACCCTGCTGCACTAATTCTGCAGCACTTGGGCCGATCACGTGTACACCTAAAACGCGATCTGTGGTGGCATCAGCAATGATTTTCACAAAGCCTGCGGTGTCATTGGCTGCCATGGCACGGCCACTCGCAGCAAAGGGGAACACGCCCACATTGATCGCAACACCATCACCTTTCAACTGCTGTTCGGTTTTACCCACGCCAGCAATTTCAGGGTGAGTGTAGATCACACCTGGGATCAAATCATAATTGACTTGTGCTTGATGGCCAGCAATACGCTCGGCAACCATAACGCCTTCTTCAGAGGCTTTATGCGCCAACATTGGGCCACGTACCACGTCACCCACCGCATACACACCAGGAACGCTAGTGGCGCAGGTTTCATCAACATAGATAAATCCACGCTCATCCAGAGTCACGCCACTGTCAGCTGACAGAACGTTAGTGGTCACTGGACGACGGCCAACTGCAACAATTAACTTGTCAAAAGTCATTTGCTGCTCGCCTTTGGCGTCAGTAAAGGTCACTGTGACTTCACCATTTGCAACCTGAGTTGCAGTTAAGCGTGCGCCTAAACGGATATCCAATTTTTGTTTAGCAAAAATTTTCAACGCTTCTTTAGCCACTTGCTCATCAACAGTCGACAAGAATTTATCTTGCGCTTCAATAACAGTCACTTCAGCGCCTAAACGTGCCCAGACAGAACCCAGCTCAAGACCGATCACGCCAGCACCAATTACGCCAAGACGCTTAGGTACAGCTTGAAAGTCTAATGCGCCAGTTGAATCAACAATTACGTCTTGATCAACAGGTGCAGGTGGAATATCAATCGGCTGTGAACCGGCAGCGATAATCACGTTTTCAGCATCGTAGACTTGTACGGTACCATCAGCCGCAGTCACTTCGACCTGCTTATTGGCCAGCAACTTACCGTGACCTTCAATAGTGGTCACGCCGTTGGCTTTAAATAAGCCAGCGATACCACCAATCAGATTTTTCACAATAGTGTCTTTACGACTGACCATCGCAGGTACATCCATAGTAACGCCAGTGACGTCGATACCATGCACTGCAAAACCTTCTTGCGCTTCATGGAATTTCCATGAACTGTCGAGCAAGGCTTTAGATGGCATGCAACCTACGTTTAAGCAGGTACCACCTAATGCCAGTTTGCCGTCTTTGCCTTGGTATTTTTCGATACAAGCTGTTTTTAAGCCCAGTTGCGCCGCTTTAATTGCCGCAACATAGCCGCCAGGACCTGCACCAATGACAATTACATCAAATTTCTGACTCATGAGATTTCCTCGTTAAGTGGCATCACGCCACACTGCTGCCGCTTAAACGATATAAGCGGCAGCAGAATAATCAGATATCCAGCAACAAACGTGCTGGGTCTTCTAACAAGTTTTTCATGGTGACAAGGAAAGTCACAGCTTCTTTGCCATCAATTAAACGGTGGTCATACGACAATGCCAAATACATCATCGGTAAAATAACCACTTCACCGTCCACAGCCATTGGACGCTCTTGGATTTTATGCATACCCAAGATGGCTGTTTGTGGTGGGTTAACGATTGGCGTTGACAGTAAAGAACCGAATACACCACCGTTAGAAATAGTGAAAGTACCGCCAGTCATATCTTCTAATGTCAGCTTACCTTCTTTAGCTTTACGGCCAAAGTTAGCAATGCCACCTTCAATTTCAGCAAGGCTCATAAACTCAGCGTTACGCAAAACAGGTACAACCAAACCACGGTCGCTGGATACTGCTACCCCAATATCTTGGTAACCGTGATAAACGATATCTTTACCATCAATTGAAGCATTCACACCGGGTTGGCGTTTTAGCGCTTCAACCGCAGCTTTAATAAAGAACGACATAAAGCCTAAACGTACACCATTATGGGTCTTCTCAAACAAGTCTTTATACTTGCTGCGCAACTCCATAATCGGCTTCATGTTGACTTCGTTAAAGGTCGTCAACATTGCCATTGAAGACTGAGCTTCAACCAAACGCTCAGCAACTTTGGTACGTAAACGCGTCATTGGTACACGTTTTTCGACGCGATCACCGGCGGCGAACAGTGGTGCTTCTGCTGCAGGTGCAGCAGCTTTAGGTGCAGCGGCGGCTGGTTTGTTTGCCACGGCAGCAACGGCGTCTTCTTTAGTCACACGACCGGCTTTACCCGTGCCTGAAATATCAGCTGGGTTCAGTGCGTTTTCTGCAGCAATTTTACGTGCAGCAGGTGACAAAATAGCCTCGCCAACAGCCGCTGGAGCAGGCGTCGCAGCGCTTGCTTGTGGCGCTGGAGCAGCAGCGACAGCGTCAGTGTCTAAACGACCAAGTAACTGTGCACTTAATACGGTGTCGCCTTCGTTAGCAACGATTTCAGTCAGTACGCCATCGGCCTCTGCTAGAACTTCCATTACCACTTTGTCAGTTTCAATATCAACAATCAGCTCATCACGCTTAACTGCGTCGCCAACTTGTTTGTGCCAGGTTGCAACGGTGCCATCAGCGATCGACTCGGGAAATGCCGGGGCTTTAATTTCAATAGCCATAATAATGTGTTCCTATAAATTCGGTTGTTACGTAAAAGCCGCACTGATCAACAGAGCGGCTTTCTCGCTGAGTTAAACGCTAAAGGCTTCTTGCAACAATTGCTCTTGCTGCTCAGCATGCATAGATGCATAACCACACGCCGGTGATGCAGAAGCAATACGACCGGCGTACTGCAACTCAACCCCTGGTTTGCTAGTCTGAGCGACACGACGCATATGGTGCTGACTGCAATACCAAGCCCCTTGGTTCATTGGCTCTTCTTGACACCAAACAATGTGCTTAAGGTTTGCATATTTAGCCAGTTCTTCGCCTAAATCATCTTCAGGGAATGGATACAGTTGCTCAATCCGCACAACCGCGATGTTATCCAGGCCTTCATTACGACGTTTTTCTAACAAGTCGTAGTACACCTTACCGCTACACATCACCACGCGATCCACTTTATCGGCATCCAAGCTATCAACTTCACCGATAACGTTCTGGAAGGTACCTTCAGCCAAGTCTTCTAAGGTTGAAATAGCCAACTTGTGACGCAGTAAAGACTTCGGTGTTAACGCAATTAAAGGCTTACGCAGCGGGCGAACCGCTTGACGACGCAGCATGTGGTAAACCTGCGCTGGTGTAGTCGGCACACAGACTTGAATGTTGTGCTCAGCACACAATTGCAAGTAGCGTTCTAGACGCGCTGATGAGTGCTCTGGGCCTTGACCTTCATAACCGTGCGGCAACAACATGGTTAGACCGGATAAACGGCCCCACTTGGTTTCACCACTGGTAATAAACTGATCAATCACCACCTGAGCACCGTTAGCGAAGTCACCAAACTGTGCTTCCCAAATCACTAATGCATTGGGCATGGTGCTGGCATAACCGTATTCGAATGCTAAAACCGCTTCCTCAGACAGGAATGAGTCATACATATCGAAACGTGGTTGATCTTTGTACAGGTTCTGCAGACCAATAAAGGTTTCGCCATCATTCTGGTTGTGTAATACCGCATGACGGTGCGAGAAAGTACCGCGACCCACGTCTTGACCAGTAATACGGATGGGGTAACCCTCAAACAACAAGGTTGCATAGGCAGTATTTTCTGCAAAGCCCCAGTTGATGGGCAAGCCACCGGCAGCCATTTTTTGGCGATCTTCAAGAATCTTAGCCACTTGACGCTGTACAACAAAGCCATCCGGCGTTTCTTGTAACTTAAGCGCAAGTTCTTGTAAGGTTTTCAGATCAAAGCGCGTGTCAAAACGTGGCGTCCATTTATGACCCAAGTACGGACGCCAATCAACAAACAGCTCTTTGTTAGGCTCTTTAACCAAACTTTGCACAACGTGTAGACCGTTATCTAGAGCAGTACGGTATTCATCGCTTAAGGCTTGCACTTGCTCAGCAGTCTGCACGCCATCTTTAACCAATGAATCAGCATACAGCTCGCGTGTAGTACGTTGCTTGCTGATCAATTTGTACATCAGTGGCTGTGTACCACTTGGCTCATCGGCTTCGTTATGACCACGACGACGGTAGCAAACAAGGTCAATCACCACGTCACGCTTGAATTGCATACGGTAGTCAATAGCCAGCTGAGTGACAAACAACACCGCCTCTGGATCATCACCATTGACGTGCAAAATAGGCGCCTGAATCATTTTAGCAACATCGGTTGCGTATTCAGTTGAGCGCGTATCTTCAGGCTTACTGGTGGTAAAACCAACTTGGTTGTTAATCACCACACGAATGGTACCACCGGTTTTAAAACCACGGGTTTGTGACATCTGGAAGGTTTCCAGTACCACACCCTGCCCTGCAAACGCAGAGTCACCGTGAATCGTCACTGGAACAACTTTATCGCCATCTGGATCATTACGACGGTCTTGACGGGCGCGTACTGAACCTTCCACAACAGGAGAAACAATCTCAAGGTGCGATGGGTTAAAGCTCAGCGCCAAGTGCACTTCGCCGCCAGGCGTCATCACGTTGGATGAGAAACCTTGGTGGTACTTCACGTCACCTGAGGCTAAGCCTTCAACGCGCTTACCATCAAACTCATCAAATAAATCACGTGGATTTTTGCCATAGGTATTCACTAGAACGTTGAGACGTCCACGGTGTGCCATACCGACAACAATTTCCTTAGCACCGTAAGAGCCTGAACGCTGAATAATCTCATCCATTAACGGAATCAGACTTTCACCCCCTTCAAGACCAAAGCGCTTAGTACCTGGGTATTTAGTGCCCAAATATTTTTCCAGACCTTCACCGGCAGTTAAACGCTCAAGAATATGCGTGCGCACTTCGGGTGAGAAACCTGGACAGCTGCGTACACTTTCCAGACGTTGCTGGAACCAGCGACGCTGCTCTGAATCAACAATATGGGTAAATTCAGCACCAATAGTACGGCAATAGGTATCTTGCAGTGCTTGCTGAATCTCACGTAAGGTTGCTTCTTCTTTGCCGATATTTAAATCGCCAGTACGGAATACGCTATCAAGATCGGAATCAGTCAAACCGTAATGGTGTACGGTGAGGTCAGCCTGCATGGGACGTACCCATAAACCGAGTGGATCAAGCTGCGACGCTTGATGGCCACGCATACGGTAGGCTTGAATTAGACGAAGCACCTCAACTTGTTTTTTCTCATGTTCAGTGCTGATGCTACCAGCAGACACTGGTTGAGCTCGTCTCTGGTTTTTCGCCAATAAGACAAATTGATCACGAACTGTAGAGTGCGACACATCAGTACTTGAACCGCCGTCAGCAGGCAGTTTTTGAAAATAAGTACGCCACTCTTCCGATACGGAGTTCGGATCGTGCAGGTAGAGTTCATATAGCTCTTCCACATAGGCAGCATTTCCACCGGAAAGGTGGGCGCTGCTCCACATGCGCTGCATTACGCTTTCTTGCATGCTAGGTCACCCTTGATAAGGGGGACGCTACCGGCATGGAAACTTAATGGCCTTAAGTCACAAAGCGACTTGGGTAAAGCCACTACGATTCACGCAGATAGTCCGAGTACAAGCTCGGATGCCCCTGCTGGTCTTCAATTGCGTTTGGAGAAAAGCTTTGTAAGCGATTCTTCGTTTAAAGCCACTTATATGAAGGTACTCATAATAAGTGGCTAAAGTGTTTACAACATTAAATGCTGTAAATTAAGTACCACTTTGCAACAGCATGTCACGGATATGACCAATCGCCCGAGTGGGGTTGAGGCCTTTCGGACAGACGTTGACGCAGTTCATAATGTTATGGCAACGGAACACACTGAACGGGTCATCAAGACGCGACAAACGTTCTTCTGTTTGCGTATCACGCGAATCTGCTAAGAAACGGTAGGCTTGCAGTAATGCTGCGGGGCCTAAGAACTTATCAGGATTCCACCAGAATGATGGGCAACCGGTTGAGCAGCATGCGCATAAGATGCACTCATACAACCCATCTAATTTTGCACGTTCTTCTGGTGACTGCAAACGCTCAATACCCGGTGCAGGCGTATCGTTTTGCAAGTACGGCTGAACTTTTTCGTACTGCTTGTAGAAGATGCTCATGTCTACAGCTAAGTCACGAATAATTGGCAAACCAGGCAATGGTCGGATCACCAATTTGCCATTTTTAACTACAGTCGATATCGGTGTAATACAAGCTAAACCGTTTTTACCTGCAATGTTCATACCGTCAGAACCACACACGCCTTCACGGCATGAGCGACGGTAAGACAAACTCTCATCTTGCTCTTTAATCAGAGCTAGAACATCCAATACCATCATGTCTTTGCCATCAATGTCTACATTGAAGTCCTGCATAAAAGGCGCAGAGTTGACATCAGGATTGTAGCGGTAAACGCTAACTTGCAATATTTTAGGCAACGTCATCGTGATAACCCTTAATATTTACGTTCTTGGGGTTTAAAGTGCTCAGCATCTTGCTCAACTGCTGAGGAAAGCGTGAAGTTCACTGCGCGTTTGCCAACACGTTTTTCCCCAGGGAAATACATGCTGTGGCATAACCAGTTTTCATCATCACGGCTTTCGTAGTCTTCACGTGCGTGAGCTCCGCGTGACTCAGTGCGTGCTTCAGCAGCAATTGCAGTTGCTTCTGCGACTTCGAAAAGGTTTTGCAACTCAAGTGCTTCAATACGTGCAGTGTTGAATGCATTGCTCTTGTCGTTGATTTTAACATTTTCAATACGCTTACGTAGTTGCGCTAACTCAGCAATACCTTTTTTCATGTATTCGCCAGTACGGAATACACCAAAGTAGTTCTGCATGCAGTTTTGCAGCTCTTTACGCAGCGGTGCAACATCTTCACCCGTAGTACGCTCATTCAATGCTGATAAGCGTGCCATTGAGCGCTCAACATCGCTCTCACTGGCACTGCGCGCTTCAACGCCATCACGCAAGCTCTTCTCAAGGTAGATACCTGCTGCGCGACCGAATACCACCAAGTCAAGCAGTGAGTTACCACCCAGACGGTTAGCACCGTGCACAGATACAGAACTCACTTCACCAACAGCGAACAAGCCATCAATGATGTAATCATTACCCTCTGCATCTTGAGCAATGGCTTGACCATTCACGTTAGTCGCAATACCACCCATCATATAGTGACAGGTCGGTACCACAGGAATCGGCGCAACTACAGGGTCAACGTGAGCGAAAGTAATCGACAGCTCACAAATACCTGGCAGACGACTGTGCAGAACTTCTTCACCAAGGTGATCAAGTTTCAACATAACGTGGTCGCCATTAGGGCCACACCCGTTACCGGCTAAGATCTCTTTAACCATGGAACGCGCAACAACGTCACGTCCAGCAAGGTCTTTAGCGTTAGGCGCATAGCGCTCCATGAAACGCTCGCCGTGCTTATTGATTAAGTAGCCACCTTCACCACGGCAACCTTCAGTCACCAAGGTACCCGCACCGGCAATACCGGTTGGGTGGAACTGCCACATTTCCATATCTTGTACTGGTATACCAGCACGTAACGCCATACCCACACCGTCACCGGTATTAATCAAAGCGTTAGTGGTTGACGCATAAATACGACCAGCACCACCAGTTGCCAGTACGACTGCTTTAGCACGGATATGAACCACTTCACCCGTTTCAATGCAGATAGCCACAACACCGACCACTGCACCGTCTTCGTTTTTAACTAAGTCAACGGCATACCACTCGTTTAGGAATGTTGTGCCGTGCTTTAAGTTTGCTTGGTACAAGGTGTGCAACAGCGCGTGACCGGTACGGTCAGCAGCAGCGCAAGTACGTGCCGCTTGGCCGCCACGACCGTAGTCTTTTGACTGGCCACCAAAGGGACGCTGATAAATGCGACCTTTTTCAGTACGTGAAAACGGCAGCCCCATATGCTCAAGCTCATACACAGCTTCTGGGCCGACTGAACACATATATTCGATAGCGTCTTGGTCACCGATATAGTCGGAACCTTTAACGGTATCGTACATATGCCAGCGCCAATCATCATTGGGATCATCTGATGCGATTGCGCAGGTGATACCACCTTGTGCAGATACAGTGTGCGAGCGCGTAGGAAACACTTTAGTTACTACGGCTGTTTTATGCCCACCTTGTGCGAGCTGCAGTGACGCACGCATACCTGCGCCGCCGCCACCAATAATAATGGCATCATAAGAAATGGTACGAATACTGGCCATGAATCAAATTCCCCACAGAATCTGTATGCCCCAGACGAACAGTACGAACATAATTATGCCGCACAGCGCTTGGACTAAAAATCGAACACCTGTTGCCCATTTGCCGAGTGTCATGGGCGTTAGATAGTCAGTAGTAACAGCCCATAGACCGATCCAAGCATGTGCGCTTAGTGCGATAAGGCTCATTAAACTAAAGATACGCATCCAGCTGTTTGCAAACAGCCCTTGCCACTCGGCATAGCTCATATTTGGATTAGCTAAGATATAACCCAATAGAAATAATACGTAGACAGCCAATACCACAGCTGTGACTCGCTGAGCCATCCAGTCATACAGACCAGACCGAGAGAAGTTTGTTACGTTAGTTACCATATCCAGACTCCCATCAATACAATCAGTATGGCTGAAATAATAAAGACTAAATTAGCACCTAATTTTCCGCCTTCCAGCGTGACACCAATATCCAAATCCATAATTAAATGGCGAATACCGGCAGTTAAGTGGTACATCAGTCCAGAGAGAAGACCCCAAACAACGAATTTGGCCAGCGGACTGGTCAAGCACTCTTTTACTTCAGCAAATCCCTGCTCTGAGGCAAGTGATTTGTCGAGTCCATAGAGCAGCACAGCGATACCTACAAACAGGATAACACCTGTAATTCTGTGCAAAATGGAAGAGATTGCGGTATTTGGAAGTTTTATAGTCCTAATATCTAGGTTTACAGGTCGTTGGCTATTCACGGCGTATTCACACTTAGAGAGCCCTAAACTGCAGGGCGAGTTGTCGGGAAGGCACTTAGTAAAAAGTACCCGTCACCATCGGAGTGACGACCGTCAGCATAGGCAAAGCCTCTGGCGGTCAGCAACCGAGTATAGTGCAAAAAACACTAGAATGACAACGCAAAAACATTCGCCTAAATGCGCATTGCTCGTCTTTGACATTTAGCGTAAATATCTGTACGTGAAATTTTAGACAGAGATAATTGTTCTTTTAAGCAGTTACACTATGCATGCAGTACAAATTGACATTGGCAGTTATCTCATTATTATGTCGCGGGCCCTGCGTGGGGGGCCGTGATGATTCCAAGCATAACTAGGAGGCCACAATGGCTGACAAAAAAGCGCAGTTGATCATCGAGGGCACAGCCCCCGTAGAACTGCAAGTTCTAACCGGTACTATTGGCCCTGATGTAATTGATGTACGCAATCTGATTGCTAGCGGTTATTTTACGTATGACCCAGGCTTTATGTCGACTGCAGCATGCGAGTCTAAAATCACTTATATTGATGGTGATAAAGGTATTTTATTACACCGCGGCTATCCGATTGAGCAGCTTGCGGCCAAGTCTGATTATCTAGAGACGTGCTACTTACTGCTGCATGGCGAACTGCCCAACGCAGAGCAAAAGAAAGAATTCGTTGATACCATCAGCAAACACACCATGGTTAACGAGCAGCTGAAATCATTCCTCAATGGTTTCCGTCGCGACGCTCACCCTATGGCAATTATGTGCGGTATTGTTGGTGCTTTATCTGCTTTTTATCACGACTCTCTGGACAACAACAATCCAAAGCACCGTGAAATTTCTGCGCACCGCTTGATCGCTAAGATGCCAACCATTGCGGCCATGGCATACAAATACTCCATCGGCCAGCCCATCATGTATCCACGCAACGATCTCTGCTACTCAGAGAATTTCTTGCACATGATGTTTAACACCCCTGCAGAAATTAAGCGTTTCAGTCCTGCTCTTATTAAAGCAATGGATCGCATCTTTATTCTGCATGCTGACCACGAGCAAAACGCTTCAACCTCAACCGTACGCCTGGCGGGCTCTACTGGTGCCAACCCATTCGCTTGTATTGCCTCAGGTATCGCAGCCCTCTGGGGACCTGCGCACGGCGGTGCTAACGAAGCCGTTCTGACCATGCTCGATGAAATTGGCGATGCGTCAAACATTGAGAAGTTTATTGCCAAAGCCAAAGACAAAAACGACCCCTTCAAACTGATGGGCTTTGGTCACCGTGTTTACAAAAACTTCGATCCACGCGCACAAGTAATGAAACAAACCTGCGACGAAGTCCTGGCAGAGCTGGGCGTTATCGATCCTAAGCTTGACTTGGCAATGAAACTCGAAGAATACGCATTGAACGATCCGTACTTCAAAGAGCGCAACCTGTACCCGAACGTTGACTTCTACTCAGGCATCATTCTGAAAGCGATCGGCATTCCAACCAGTATGTTCACAGTGATTTTTGCTATGTCACGTACTGTTGGCTGGATTTCACACTGGACTGAGATGCTCTCAAGTCCATACAAAATCAGCCGTCCGCGTCAACTGTACACCGGCTACGACAAGCGCGACTATACACCTGTAGACAAGCGTTAATACTGTCTTAGCTGCACAAAAAAGGGCTGCCCAATAATGAGCAGCCCTTTTTTATGTCATTGGCGCTATTGAGCGCCCAGCGCCCAATCCATTAGCTTGCCTGCCCCGTCATGTCTTCCAGCCATCCGATTAAACGAATAGCCTCTGCCTGACTCGCACCGCACACACTGATTTCTGCTTGAAATACCCCACAAAACGCAGGACGCTCTGGCAGGCCAAACAGCTGACATAAATTATCACTGGTTAAATTTAAGCAGCGCTCACCTGCTTTTTTACCCTGCGGCATATTAGGCATCGGCGTATGTATCGACGGCGCAATACAGCAGGCACCGCAGCCCATTCGGCACTCCATTAGCACACTACCCATGTCATTATCAGAGCCGTTACACGCATAGCATCACCTTAACTTAGCGGTTTGTGTTTAATCGTGCAATCAGACTGGAGGTATCCCAACGCTCACCGCCCAGCGCTTCAACATCAGCATAAAACTGATCAACCAGCGCAGTCACCGGCAAAGAGGCTCCATTACGGCGTGCCTCATCAAAGACAATAGCAAAATCTTTACGCATCCATTCAACCGCAAAACCAAAATCAAACTCACCAGCCAGCATCGTCTGGTAGCGATTTTCAAGCTGCCAAGACTGTGCCGCCCCTTGACTAATCACCTGCATCGCCGCCTCTGCGTCCAAACCAGCCTGCTGCGCAAAGTGCAACGCTTCGGCCAAACCTTGCAGCAAGCCACCAATGCAAATCTGATTGACCATTTTAGTCAATTGCCCACTGCCGACTTCACCCATCAAGCGCTGCATACGTGCATAGCACTGCAAAATCGGGGCGACACGCTCATACACCGCCTGCTCACCCCCCACCATAATGGTTAAAACACCATTTTGTGCACCGGCCTGACCACCGGACACCGGCGCATCTAAAAACGCAAAACCACGCTGAGTGGCTTCGCAGGCCAACTGCTTAGCAACTTGCGCTGATGCAGTGGTATGGTCAATAAACACACTGCCCTCGGCCATCGAGCTAAAAGCGCCATCAACACCAAGCGTCACAGTTCGCAAATCATCATCATTACCCACACAACACATAATAAATTCTGCATTTAACGCCGCTTTTGCCGGCGTTACAGCCATATGCCCTGGGTAATCTGTTAACCATTGCTCAGCCCTAGCCGCAGTACGGTTATAGACCGTCACCGTATGCCCTTTGTCGGCTAAATGCCCTGCCATGGGATAGCCCATAGCACCCAAACCAATAAACGCAATACGCGCCATAGCTCACCACCTTGTTTTATAATGTGTTTAACCGCATCGCGCTTTATCGACAAAATAGTGACGCCAAATCGACGCACGGTTATGCTATACGCCTTTCCTATCTCGAGTTCTAAGCATGCTTAAGGTCAATCAATACTTTAATGGCGCAATAAAATCAATCAGCTTCACGCACAACACAACCCCCGCCAGTATTGGCGTAATGGCGCCAGGCGAATACACTTTTACCACGTCCAGCGCAGAAGTGATGCATATTATCAGCGGCAGTGCCGAGGTGAAACTGGCCACTACAGGACACTGGAGCAGCGTTGCGGCAGGCACACATTTTACCGTCGCAGCCAACAGCAGCTTCTTAATTAAAATAACAACTGATACAGCCTATTTATGCGAATACTGCTAAGCGCGTAAACAGCCAAACATGTCGGCCAGCTCCGCCCGCTTAGCCGACATGCACTTTTATAAAATCAACAATACTAAGCGCAGCACGCTGCAAATACTGCTCATGGTTAAAACCTGAACGTTTTAAAGGCTTAAGGTCATGATCTGCAAAGGCCATCCACTCAAAGGCTATAGCCGCAGATAAAGTATAAGACTGCACCACATCGCGACAGCCTAAAGCATCACGCTCACCCTGCACAATTAAGGTTGGCGTGCGCAAACGGAGCAAATGCTCTATGCGCGGTTTATCCAGTTTTCGAGCGGGATAAAAAGGATAACCAGCGCACACTAACGCACTTATCTGTAATTCATCAGCCAGCATACTCGCCACCCGTCCGCCCATCGACTTGCCCGCTAATACAATGGGCTGATCAGTCTGTGCCCGCACCTCTTTATAGACCGCACGCCAAGCCTCTTGCAGGACCTCCATTTTATTCGGAGGTCTACGCACTCCGTCCAGCCTACGCTGGGCCATATAGGGAAACTCAAAGCGTACCACACTGACCCCCAAGGCCACTAAGTGCTGGGTTATCGACTCCATAACAGGACTATCCATTGGCGCTCCAGCCCCGTGCGCAAGGATTAAAGTGCAGCAAGAATTAGGCGCGCGAGTATATAAAATCGACATAATTTCATCACTATATGAAAAAGTAAAATATTGGACTGTTGACCCTTATCAATACCGTCTGATGAGCCTTTAGCCATCCTTTTGTTCGACAACAGCCTCTTTAATGTCCATAAGGCGGCTGATTATCTGCCCAAAAATATGAATGGAAACCTTCAAATATGAACACGACAACGAGTTCCGCCTACAACTACAAGGTGGTTCGCCAGTTTGCCATCATGACGGTGGTATGGGGTATTGTCGGGATGGCGGTTGGCATCTTGATTGCAGCTCAACTGGTCTGGCCTGTACTAAACTTTGACCTCCCTTGGACCTCTTATGGTCGTCTACGCCCACTGCATACCAATGCGGTGATTTTCGCTTTCGGTGGCTGCGCGCTCTTTGCCACCTCTTACTACGCGGTGCAACGTACCTGCCAAACCCAGCTCTTTGCGCCAAAACTAGCAGCTTTCACTTTCTGGGGCTGGCAACTGGTTATCTTATTGGCGGCGACCAGCCTGCCTCTTGGATTTACATCCTCGAAGGAATACGCAGAGCTTGAATGGCCAATTGATATTCTAATTGCCGTGGTTTGGGTCAGTTATGCCATTGTCTTCTTTGGCACACTGGTCAAGCGCAGGGTCAAACATATCTACGTCGGTAACTGGTTCTTTGGTGCGTTTATTTTGACAGTGGCCATGCTGCATATTGTCAATAATATGGAAGTTCCTGTCACTATGACCAAATCATACTCCATGTATGCCGGTGCAACCGATGCCATGGTGCAATGGTGGTACGGTCATAACGCGGTTGGTTTTTTCTTAACCGCAGGTTTCTTAGGCATGATGTACTACTTCGTGCCTAAGCAAGCAGAACGACCAGTGTACTCATACCGCCTATCCATTGTGCATTTCTGGGCACTGATCGCTGTATATATCTGGGCGGGCCCACACCACCTGCACTACACAGCCTTGCCAGACTGGGCGCAATCACTGGGTATGGTGATGTCGCTGATTTTACTCGCACCATCATGGGGCGGCATGATCAACGGTATGATGACTTTGTCAGGTGCTTGGCACAAATTACGTAGCGACCCGATTTTACGCTTCTTAGTGGTATCACTCGCTTTCTACGGCATGTCGACTTTTGAAGGCCCAATGATGTCGATTAAAACCGTGAACGCCCTGTCTCACTACACTGACTGGACCATTGGTCACGTACACGCAGGCGCTTTAGGTTGGGTTGCCATGGTCTCAATTGGCTCACTCTACCATATGATTCCACGCTTATTTGGTCTCAAACAAATGTACAGTGTTAGCCTGATTAACACTCACTTCTGGTTATCCACCATCGGTACCGTGCTCTATATCGCCTCATTGTGGGTCAACGGTATTGCACAAGGTCTAATGTGGCGCGCCATTAATGACGACGGGACCTTAACCTACTCATTTGCCGAAGCGATTAACGTCAGTCACCCAGGCTTTGTGGTACGTCTGATCGGTGGTTCAATCTTCTTTACCGGCATGTTATTGATGGCTTGGAACGTCTGGAAAACTATCAAGAGCGCTAAGCCTGCTGAAGCAGCTGCAGCTGCACGCTTTTCCGTAGAGGGGGCACACTAATGAGAAACCACGAGAAACTTGAAAAGAACGTTGGCCTATTGGCGCTCTTTATGGTCTTGGCAGTGAGCATTGGTGGTCTGGTACAGATCGTACCGCTATTTTTCCAAGATATTGTCAATGAGCCAGTCGAGGGCTTAAAGCCCTACACCGCCCTGCAACTGGAAGGCCGTGATATCTACATTCGTGAAGGTTGCGTGGGTTGCCACTCACAAATGATTCGGCCATTCCGCGCTGAAACCGAACGCTACGGGCACTACTCTGTCGCCGGTGAAAGTGTCTACGACCATCCATTCTTATGGGGCTCTAAGCGTACCGGACCAGACTTGGCCCGCGTTGGTGGCCGTTATTCAGATGACTGGCATCGCGCTCACCTTTTTAACCCGCGCAACGTAGTGCCTGAATCAAAAATGCCATCTTATCCTTGGCTCGTAGAGAACACGCTAAGCGGTAAAAATACTGTGGCAAAAATGGAAGCTCTAAGTTGGCTAGGCGTGCCGTACACGCCGACTGATATCAGCGGTGCAGTGACTGCGGTTCAAGGCAAAACTGAAATGGATGCCTTGGTCGCGTACTTACAAGTACTCGGCACATCGATCAAGAATAAGCGGTGATTGTATGGACATTGGAACACTGCGTGGCTTAGGCACAGCCTTGATTTTAGTGGCTTTTATTGGCCTCGTATTTTGGGCGTACAGCAGCAAACGTAACGACAGCTTTACTGAAGCAGCCATGCTGCCCTTCAGCGACGAGCCAAATGACGATACTGCTCTGGTACAAAATCATTCTAGGAGTACTCACCAATGACCTCATTCTGGAGTTGGTATATTACGCTACTCACCTCTGGCACCTTGCTAGCGCTGGCGTGGCTGGTTTTTGCAACACGTAAAGGGCAACGCCCCGACACCACCGATCAAACCATGGGCCATGCCTTTGATGGTATTCAGGAGTACGACAACCCGCTGCCACGCTGGTGGTTTATGCTGTTTGTCGGCACCTTGCTCTTTGCTGTGATGTATTTAATCCTCTACCCAGGCATGGGTAACTGGAAAGGTGTACTGCCAGGCTACGACGATGGCTGGACATCCACCAAACAGTGGGAGCGAGAAATGGATAAAGCCGAGGCAACCTACGGCCCCATCTTTGCTAAATACGCCGCTATGAGTATTGAAGACGTCGCACAAGACCCGCAGGCGTTAAAAATGGGCTCACGTCTATTTGCCAACTACTGCTCAATTTGTCACGGCTCAGATGCTAAAGGTGCCGTTGGCTTCCCTAACCTAGCAGACCAACATTGGCGCTGGGGCGGTGACACCGCCTCTATTCAAACCAGTATTTTGCAAGGCCGTAACGGTGTTATGCCCGCATGGGGCGCCATTATTGGTGAGGAAGGGGTAAAAAACGTTGCCGCTTATGTGCGTAAAGATCTGGCCGGCTTGAAATTACCCGAAGGTAACCAAGCAGATACCAACGCGGGTAAAGAAATCTACGCGACCACCTGTGTCGCTTGCCACGGTGCCGATGGTGAAGGTATGGCTATGCTCGGCTCGCCAAACTTAACCGCCAGTGCCGGCTGGATTTATGGCTCTAGCCTGACGCAACTGCAACAAACTATTCGTAATGGCCGCAACGGTGTCATGCCCGCACAGGAGCAGTACTTAGGACAAGATAAAGTACATATCCTGGCAGCATATGTGTACAGCTTATCGAACGAAAAGGAGTAATTACTCAGCGTCACACTGGCAATATACTGATACATATTGCCAGTGTTTTTAAGTCAAATACTGACCTTAATCAAGGCGCTTTCGCGCTCAAGCAAAGACTATATACAACCGTATTACCAAGCCCTAGTGTTAATTCATAGGGCAAATGCGCTAAGATAGGAGCTACGTCAACAAGTTGATAGCAAACTACAATCACATAACACTGTTTTACGTTGCTTAGCCTATAAAAGAAACATCGTTAGACGTTAATTTGTAGTTATAAACCCATTGCTCGGTCGTGTTAAAAGACGTACTGATTGCAATGGCTTTGTGCTTTGCCCATACTTGTCGGCGATTTAATTCCGAACAATCCATTACCCGTGGAAGTCTTAGCATGAGCACAGCAATCCAAGAGAATGCTTATAACTACAAGGTTGTACGCCAGTTCGCCATCATGACGGTGGTCTGGGGTATCGTAGGTATGAGTATCGGTGTCCTAATTGCAGCGCAATTAGTCTGGCCCGAAATGAACTTTAACCTTCCCTGGACCAGCTTCGGCAGGCTCCGTCCCTTACACACCAACGCAGTAATCTTTGCATTTGGTGGTAGTGCATTGTTTGCCACATCCTACTATGTGGTGCAACGTACCTCACAAACACGTTTGTTTTCTGACGGTTTAGCTGCATTTACCTTCTGGGGTTGGCAGTTAGTGATTGTGATGGCTGCCATCACATTACCACTAGGCTATACCACCACTAAAGAATACGCTGAGCTAGAGTGGCCAATCGCTATTCTTCTGGCTATCGTTTGGGTGGCTTATGCAGTGGTCTTTTTTGGCACTATCGCTAAACGCAAAACCTCTCACATTTATGTGGGTAACTGGTTCTTCGGTGCGTTTATCCTAGTGACAGCGATGCTGCATATCGTTAACCATATGTCGATTCCAGTGACTTGGTTTAAATCCTACTCGCTGTACTCAGGCGCGACAGACGCTATGGTGCAATGGTGGTACGGACATAACGCTGTAGGTTTCTTCTTGACCACAGGTTTCTTGGGTATGATGTACTACTTCGTACCTAAGCAAGCAGGCCGTCCGATTTATTCCTACCGCTTGTCGATTGTGCACTTCTGGGCTCTGATCACTGTGTACATCTGGGCGGGTCCGCACCACTTGCATTACACAGCACTGCCTGACTGGGCACAATCACTGGGTATGGCAATGTCCTTGATTTTATTGGCGCCTTCATGGGGTGGCATGATCAACGGTATGATGACCTTATCAGGTGCTTGGCACAAATTACGTACCGACCCAATCTTGCGCTTCTTGGTTGTATCGCTTGCCTTCTACGGTATGTCGACCTTTGAAGGTCCGATGATGGCGATTAAAACTGTTAACGCCTTATCCCACTACACTGACTGGACTGTCGGCCACGTACACGCCGGTGCTTTGGGCTGGGTCGCAATGGTGACCATTGGTTCGCTCTACCACTTAATTCCGCGCCTCTTTGGCCGTGAGCAAATGCACAGTGTTGCGCTGATTAACACACACTTCTGGCTGGCTACAGTCGGTACGGTGTTGTACATCGCCTCTATGTGGGTCAACGGTATTATGCAAGGCCTGATGTGGCGTGCAATTAACCAAGACGGCACTCTGACGTACTCCTTCGTTGAAGCGTTAGAAGCAGGTCACTACGGTTACTTAGTACGTATGATCGGCGGCATCTTCTTCTTAACCGGTATGCTGTTTATGGCATACAACACATGGCGTACAGTACGCGCGTCAGACACTGAAAAAGCGAATGCACACGCTCGCTTTACTGTTGGAGAAGCTCACTAATGAAACAGCATGAACGCGTTGAAAAAAACGTTGGTTTACTCGCGCTTTTTATGGTGATTGCAGTAAGCATTGGTGGTCTTGTACAAATCGTTCCCTTGTTTTTCCAAGACATGGTGAACGAGCCTGTCGATGGCCTCAAGCCTTACACTGCATTGCAACTGGAAGGTCGTGACATCTATATTCGTGAAGGCTGCGTGCAATGCCACTCACAGATGATCCGCCCGTTCCGTGCTGAAACCGAGCGCTACGGCCACTACTCTGTCGCGGGTGAAAGCGTGTACGAGCACCCCTTCTTGTGGGGCTCTAAGCGTACCGGTCCTGACTTGGCTCGCGTTGGCGGCCGTTACTCAGATGACTGGCACCGTGCGCACCTGTACAACCCACGCAACGTTGTACCCGAGTCTAAGATGCCTGCTTACCCTTGGTTAGTAGAAAACACCTTAGATGGCAAAGATACTGTGGCTAAAATTGAAGCCATGCGCTGGTTAGGCGTGCCTTACACCGACGAAGACATCAGCGGTGCAGTAGCTGCGGTTAAGGGCAAGACTGAAATGGAGGCTGTAGTGGCCTACCTGCAAGTTCTTGGCACATACATTAAGAATAAACGGTAACGTTCATGGATATCGGAACTCTTCGCGGCTTAGGTACAGCACTCATTTTCGTAGCCTTTGTAGGCCTAGTATTTTGGGCCTACAACAGCAAGCGTAAATCCAGCTTTGATGAAGCGGCAAACTTACCCTTCGCTGACGAAGAGCCGCCTTCTAGCGTACTGAATAAAGACATATCCAGGAGCAATAACCAATGACTTCTTTCTGGAGTTGGTACATCGTAATTCTTACGACAGGTACTTTATTGGCACTGACGTGGCTGATTTTTGCCACACGTAAAGGTCAGCGCAGTGATACTACTGACCAAACCTTAGGCCATATATACGACGGCATTGAAGAGTATGACAACCCACTGCCACGCTGGTGGTTTATGCTGTTTGTCGGCACCCTAATCTTTGCTGTTGGCTATCTTGTGCTTTACCCAGGCATGGGTAACTGGAAAGGTATCTTGCCGGGCTATGATGGCGGCTGGACATCCACCAAACAGTATGACCGCGAAATAGCTAAGGCTGATGGGAAATATGGCCCTATTTTTGCCAAGTACGCAGCCATGCCTATTGCAGAAGTTGCTAAAGATGACGCTGCATTAAAAATGGGTGGCCGTCTATTTGCGTCCAACTGTTCGGTATGCCACGGCTCTGACGCCAAAGGCGCACACGGTTTCCCTAATCTGACCGACAATGATTGGATCTGGGGCGGCGATGCTGAAACCATTAAAGTTACGATCCTGAAAGGCCGTAATGCTGCTATGCCAGGTTGGGAAGCAGCGCTAGGCAATGAAGGCGTGAAAAACGTGGCCGGTTATGTGCGCAGTTTATCAGGATTAAAAAACCCTGAAGGCATTAACCTTGAGGCAGGTCAACAGTCGTACAACACAATGTGCGTAGCCTGTCATGGCCCTGAAGGCACAGGTAATCACCTACTGGGTGCACCTAACTTGACGGATAAAACATGGTTGTATGGATCAAGTTTTAGCCAGGTTCAACAAACCATTCGTCATGGCCGTAACGGGCAAATGCCGGCTCAAGAAAACTTCTTGGGTAATGACAAAGTTCACTTATTAGCTGCTTATGTGTATAGCCTATCGCAAGGTACCAAGGATCAATAACTGATGCCTGCGACATGCTGCCACCCTGCGCCGGAACGTCTGAAGGCGTATCATACACAGCAGTTATAAGTTTATTCCGGCCAGTCTTTGACTGGCCGGATATTTTAAAAACCGCAGTGGTGCAACCTGATGACTGAGCAAATTCCTGTAAAAAACGTTACACCTAAAGCCCCCAATGTTGACCTCTACGCTAAACGCGAGGCGATCTATACACGTGCGTTTACCGGCATCTTCCGCAATATTCGTATCGTTTCAGGGCTGTTCTTATTTACTCTATTTCTAGGTACTGTCTGGCTGCAATGGGGGGATCGCCAAGCTGTTTGGTGGAACCTGCCTGAGCGAAAATTTTATGTATTTGGTGCCACCTTCTGGCCACAAGACTTTATGTTGCTATCGTGGTTACTGATTATCTGCGCCTTCGGTTTATTCTTTATTACCGTATTTGCTGGACGCGTTTGGTGTGGCTATACCTGCCCACAAAGCGTATGGACCTGGGTATTTATGTGGTGCGAAAAAGTCACTGAAGGTGACCGTAATGCACGCATGAAGCTCGACAAAGCGCCAATGTCGGCAAACAAATTCTTACGTAAAACCGCTAAACATATCCTTTGGATCAGCATTGGTTTTGCAACTGGCTTTACTTTTGTCGGTTATTTTTCTCCGGTTCGCGAACTCGCCATGGACCTCATCACTGGCAATGCTGATGGTTGGGCGTATTTCTGGGTGGGCTTTTTCACCTTACTGACCTACCTCAACGCAGGCTGGTTACGCGAGCAAGTCTGCATCCATATGTGCCCCTACTCACGCTTTCAAAGTGTGATGTTCGACAAAGACACGCTGATTGTTTCTTACGATCCAGAACGCGGAGAAAACCGTGGTCCGCGTAAAAAAGGCAGTGACTATAAGGCACAAGGTTTAGGCGACTGTATTGACTGTAAACTCTGTGTACATGTCTGCCCGACCGGTATTGATATTCGTGATGGCCTACAGATTGCCTGTATCGGCTGCGCGGCCTGTATTGATGCTTGCGATGATGTCATGCTCAAAGTTGGCTATCCAAAAGGCTTAATCAGCTACACTACCGAGCACAACTTATCTGGGCAGAAAACCAAACTGGTCCGCCCTCGCCTGATTGGCTATGCTGTTGCTTTGATGATTATGAGTAGCCTGTTTGCTTACACTGTATTCAACCGCACCTTGGTTGAGCTTAATGTCCTAAAAGACCGTACGCCTTACCGTGAAAACCAAGAAGGTCGTATCGAAAACGTGTACACGCTAAAAATCATGAACAAAGATCAAACAGATCATATATTTGTGATTGAAGCCAGCGGCCTTAACGGCTTAATCCTTGAAGGTAAAAATAAAATCCCTGCTGCGGCCGGTGAAATTTTATCGATCCCAGTATCCATCTCGATTGATCCTGAAGATATTCCGTCAAGTACCAACAGCATCGAGTTTAAAATCCATTCTGAAGATGATCCTAGCATCCACAGAACAGCTGAAAGCCGTTTCCTCGGCCCCACCTTTCGTTAATTAAAGGATATTGTATGCAGCCCGATAACAATGTTTTACCCTGGTATAAAGAGTTTTGGCCTTGGTTTATCATTGGAATGCTCAGTTTCTCTGTGGTGCTCGGGCTGTCTTTACTGACAATATCGATCCGTAACGCCGACAGCCTAGTGGTTGATAACTACTACGATGCCGGCAAAGGAATTAATACCTCGCTTGAGCGTGAAAGACTGGCCGAGCAATTAAACATAGGCGGCACCTTGCGTTTAGATAGCGACCTTGGCCACGCTGAGTTCGTTCTAACCGGTCAAAGCAGACCACAGCACCTAGTGCTCAACTTAATTTCACCCACACAACCAGAGCGTGATCGCCGTATCGTACTGCAGCCCGTAGACACTGATGTGTACCGCGGTCTACTGCAAGAAGATATTCAGGGACGCCGCTTTGTTGAGATTTTAGGCTTAGAGAATGATGCCCAGTGGCGTTTATTTGAAGAGCAAACCTTGGTAAGCGGCCAACCGATCACATTAGGCGATTGAGCCTAACTCCACGGGCCTGTTAAAACAGGCCTCAGTGGACCCTGTTTTACTTATAGATAGCTGACTATTATGGCTGCGCCTTTATCCTGTTTTCACTGCGGTTTACCTGTTTTAACAGGGGATGCTTTTACTGCCGTTGTCCTGCAGGAAGCTCGCGTCTTTTGCTGTCCTGGCTGCCAAGCTGTTGCACAAACCATTATCGCCGGCGGCCTAGAAAGTTATTACCAACACCGCAGCGAACCCTCGGCCAATCCCGAAGCGCTACCTGGCGTATTGCCAGATGAACTCCTATTACTTGATCGCAAAGACATTCAAAAACCTTTTGTCAGCACCTCAGGCACTATCAGCGAAACCAAACTACTGATCGAAGGTATCACCTGTGCAGCATGCGGCTGGTTAATTGAAAAACATCTTAGACAATTACCTGGCGTATTGGAAACATCACTCAATCTGAGCAACCATCGTTTAAGTATCCGCTGGGATGCAGAGCAGATTGTGCTATCTGAATTGCTCAAGACCATTCGTCATATCGGTTACGCGGCACACCCTTGGCAACCCGACACAGTCAGCGAACAAATGCAGTCCGATAACCGCCGCGCCCTACGCAAACTTGGCGTGGCAGGTATTTTATGGATGCAAGTGATGATGGCTTCGATGGCCACTTGGCCGGAATTTAATCTAGATTTATCCGAAGCAATGGATCGCTTACTGCGCTGGACAAGTTTAATCTTAACCACGCCGATTGTATTTTATTGCAGCAGTGAGTTTTTCCGTGGTGCTCTGCGTGATTTACGCACACGCCACTTAACCATGGACGTCTCTGTTTCTTTAGCCATCGCTGGGGCCTACGGCGCTGGCATTTGGTCAACACTCACCGGCCAAGGTGATTTATATTTTGATGCCGCCGGTATGTTTGCTCTGTTTTTACTGTCCGGACGTTATCTTGAACGCCGCGCCCGTGAGCGCACCTCGGCAGCCACGACACAGCTGGTCAACTTATTACCCGCCTCTTGCTTGCGCTTAAATGCAGACGGCAGCAGTGAGCGTATTTTACTCAGCGAACTGCAACAAGGTGACTCACTACTCGTGCCTCCCGGGCATCTGATTCCAGCCGACGGTCGTATTCTCACCGGCAGTTCGAGCATTGATGAATCGCTGCTGACCGGTGAATATCTACCTTTAGCGAAAAACCCCGGGGACACAGTGGTCGCAGGCACATTAAATATTGAAGGCCCACTCAGCATAGCCGTATTAGCTCTAGGTGAAGAGACTCAATTATCCGCCATAGTGCGCCTGCTAGAACGCGCACAATCACTCAAACCGCGCCTTGCTGAACTGGCAGATACGGTTGCCCAATGGTTCTTAATTAGCGTGCTCCTGATTGCCGCCGTGGTGGGCCTGATCTGGTGGCAAGTTGACTCGTCCAGAGCATTTTGGATTGTTTTATCACTGCTCGTCGCCACCTGCCCTTGCGCATTGTCGCTGGCCACGCCAACCGCCCTTACTGCTGCAACCGGCTCCTTGCACAAGCTTGGCCTACTGATTACTAAAGGCCATGTACTGGAAAGCTTTCAAAAGGTCGACACGGTTATTTTTGATAAAACGGGTACGCTGACTGAAGGTAAACTCACGCTCAAACACATCTTACCTCTAGCACAGCTCAGTGAAACCCAGTGCCTAGCGTTGGCTGCCGCTTTAGAAAGCCACTCAGAACACCCTATTGCACGCGCTTTTGGCCGCAGCATAACAGCTGCGCAAGATGTCAGCAGCGCGCCAGGCTTAGGCTTAGAAGGCTCAGTCAACAACAGACGGCTACGCATTGGCCGCCCTGACTATGTCAGCGCTCTGGGCGCGTACCCAACACCTGCAATGCCTAGCGAGCAAGGTCAGTGGCTACTGCTTGGTGATACCCAGCAACCTTTAGCATGGTTTGCATTAGACGATCAGTTACGTGCTGACGCACCTGCCCTGCTCGAGACCTGCCGTGCCCGCGGCTGGAAGGTACTGTTACTCTCCGGCGACAGCTCGCCGATGGTGCAACAGATTGCCGAGCAATTACAGATCGAGGATGCCCGCGGCGGCCTCACCCCCGATGACAAGTTGCAGGTACTTAAAGAGCTACATGCTCAAGGCCGCCACGTGCTGATGCTCGGTGATGGCGTCAATGATGTCCCAGTGCTGGCCGCTGCTGATATCAGCATCGCCATGGGCAGCGCAACTGACTTAGCGAAAACCACCGCTGACGCGATTTTACTATCCAACAGTCTGAGCAGTTTAGTCAGCGCCTTAGCCGTAGCTAAAAAAACCCGTCGAGTGATTATAGAAAACCTGAGCTGGGCAACCCTGTACAATGGCTTGGTCATCCCCTTTGCCGCAGTGGGCTGGGTAACCCCAGGCTGGGCAGCATTGGGCATGTCACTCAGTTCCCTGTTAGTCGTCTTAAACGCACTACGCCTAACCCGCTTAAGTAATTGAATTTAAACCTGTTTTAGCGAGGCATAACATGGCAGCTTTATATGTAATGATCCCTGTAGCAATGATTATTGTTGCGCTAGCGATTTGGTTATTTTTCTGGGCCGTTGATAATGGTCAATACGAGGATTTAGACGGCCCAGCACATAGCATTTTATTTGATGATGAAGACCCCATGCATACGGCGGGCATGAAACACCGCAGTACACAGAACAGCACAACAGAAGAGCAATAGCATGGCTGATTTATTTCCACTGCTAGCCTCGGCTTTTATTTTGGGTTTACTCGGCGCCGGCCACTGCCTCGGTATGTGTGGCGGACTAATGGGCGCCCTGACCTTAAGTATTCCAGCGCAACAGCAACAGCATCGCTTGCGGATGATCATCGCCTACAACTTAGGCCGTGTCAGTAGCTATGCCGTGGCAGGCTTCTTATTCGGGCTGTTGGGGTGGGCCGTTGAGCAAACGCCAGCCGCCGCCGCGCTACGGGTTATAGCGGCGCTACTCTTAATCAGCCTCGGCTTATATCTAGCGGGCTGGTGGCATGGTTTAACCCGCATTGAAAGTCTAGGTCGCCACCTCTGGAAATATATTCAGCCCGTGGCTGGACGCTTACTGCCAGTTAAAAGTACTCCACATGCACTATTGCTTGGCGCACTCTGGGGCTGGTTACCTTGTGGTTTGGTCTATAGCACGCTTTTTTGGACTGCCAGCCAAGGTGATGCAGCCACCAGCGCACTGCTTATGTTCACTTTTGGCCTAGGCACCTGGCCGGTGTTACTGGCTTCAGGTTTAGCTGCAGAGCGCGTGACTGCATTTTTACGCAAACAAAATGTTCGCTATGCCGCAGGCGCACTGGTGATTCTTTATGGCCTATGGACCCTACCGGGCCCCCATCAACATTGGTTAATGGGTCATTAATAAAACCTAGTTCACATAAATAGGCTTGATACAGATCAAGAGTCTTCACCTAAAGGCCCCCTATACTCGCTCACAATGCTAGCGTTCAAGGAGTTTAGGTGACATGACCAACAGCCCAGGGTGGAGCTCACAATTATTTAACACCTACCATCGCCTTGATAAACAAGACAGCTCATACCCTTCATCTGATCATTTTCAGCAGCCAATCAGTGCATTTGAACGCTTTAGCGCCCTGCGCGACAGTGACAAAGCACAACGATCTTTAGCGCTTAGCGTTAATATTCCTTTTTGTGCTAATGCATGTTACTACTGTACCGCAAAAAATATAGTAACCAAGGATCGCAGTCGTAGCAGCGCTTACTTGCAGAGTTTAGAGCAAGAAATTCGCTTAGTTGCGCAACAGATCAATACTCATCAGCAAATTAAACAGCTGCATTTTGGTGGTGGCACACCAACCTTTCTAAACCCTGCCGAACTGCGGCAATTGATGGACTGCCTCAAAGATAACTTCAATATAGTCAGCGACAACTTTAGCCAATACAGTATTGATATTGACCCGCGTGAAACCGACTGGTCAACCATGGGCATGTTACGTGATATTGGTTTTAACCGCGTTAATATTGAAGCGGTGGGGCTTGATCCAACAGTCCAGCGCGCCATTAATCGATTACAAAGTATTGAACAAACACAAACACTGGTAGAGGCGGCGCGCACCTTACAATTTCGCACTGTTAATATCAGTCTGATGTATGGTTTACCCAAGCAAACCCCGCAAGCCTTTGCACAAACACTCGCAGACATATTAAATCTAGGCGCTGATCGAATTATCGTACAAGGCTTTCAGCATCAGCCCAATAAGCATCCTATTCAAAAACGTATTAATGCGCAGGACTTACCGTGCTCGGCAGATATAGAGCAGATGTTGCATAACGCCCAACAACAACTCAGCGATGCCGGCTACCACTATATTGGCATGGGACACTTTGCTTTAGCCGATGATGAGTTTGCCTTTGTCCAAGAACAGGATGTTTTACAGTATAACCTGCAAGACCATGGTGCCTTCCCCAATTGCGACATTATAGGTTTTGGTCTATCGGCCATCAGTCATTTAGGACATCTGTATTATCAAAACACCCATGATGTCAACGCTTACAAAATGGCCTGCAACAATCAACAGCTGCCCGCGGCACAAGGACTATTCTGCAAGAGTGACGATCATATTAGACGCAGCATTATTCAAGCTTTAACCTGTCAGTTTAGAGTTGATTTTGCCAGGATTGAGCAACGCCATAAGATCAACCTAAAAGAGTACTTACGTGAGCAATGGCCTCTGTTAGAACACATGCAACATGACGGGCTGCTGACCCTTACTGAACATTCGTTGCAAATGACGCCCTCAGGCCGTTTATTTACCTTAGCCGTTTGCCAGCTATTTGATCAGTATTGTGCACACGATAAGGCTGCCGAGTACGCTATAACACACGCTATATAGCACATTAACAGAGCACTTAAATAGACCCAAGACAACCCCGCAGAATAATCTTAGTGGAAGCTTTTTGCCGGCTAATGTAGTCTTAGAGCATAATATTTGATCGCTTATCGCCTAGGAATCATGGTATGGCCGAAATAACCAGCCTGCGTAACCCTCATCAGGCTCACTGCAAAGACTGCAGCTTAGCCACACTTTGCTTGCCTCTATCCATGGAGTTAAAAGACCTTGATGCGCTTGATAGCATTGTAAAACGCAATCGTCCACTAAAAAAAGGCGAGTTCCTTTTTCGTCAAGGTGACACCTTTGCTTCCGTCTATGCCGTACGCTCAGGCAGCCTGAAGACCTTTAGTGTCACCGACTCTGGTGCAGAGCAAATCACTGGTTTTCATTTACCCAGTGAGTTTGTTGGTTTATCTGGCATGGATACCGAGCTGTATCCTGTGTCGGCAATGGCCTTAGAAACCACCTCCATTTGTGAAATCCCCTTCGACAGGCTCGATGAACTCAGCGCCATCCTGCCGCAATTACGCCGTCAGATGATGCGTATCATGAGTCGCGAAATCCGTGATGATCAGCAAATGATGATGTTGTTATCGAAAAAAACCGCTGATGAACGTATTGCAACATTTTTAGTAAACTTGTCTGCGCGCTTTCGTGCGCGCGGATACTCCCCTAATCAATTTCGTTTAGCCATGTCACGTAACGAAATTGGTAACTACTTAGGTCTAGCTGTAGAAACAGTGTCAAGGGTGTTTACTCGCTTCCAGCAAAATGAATTGCTGGAAGCAGAAGGAAAAGAAATCAATCTGATTAACCTGATTGAAATCTGCGCACTAGCCGGTGGTAACTTAGATAACTGACCTGCTTAATGGAGGCTCAACCTATGATTTTCGATGAATTTGCAATTAAATCTTTAATCCGTCCTATCCCAGACTTCCCCAGAAAAGGCACCATTTTTCGCGATATTACTCCACTTTTTCAATCACCAAAAGCCATGCGCATGGTCATTGACGGCTTAGTACAGCGTTATGTTGAAAGCGATTTCACCCATATTGGTGCGATTGAGTCACGTGGTTTTCTATTGGGTTCAACCATCGCCTATGAACTCAACAAGCCTTTGGTTTTATTTCGTAAGCAAGGCAAGCTACCTGCCGATGTCTTGAGCGAGCCTTACGACACTGAGTACGAACAATCCACTTTAGAGGTGCATGCCGATAGCCTGCATGCCGGCGATAAAGTACTGCTGATTGACGACATCATTGCCAGTGGCGGCACCTTTGTCGCAGCAGCACGGTTAATCCGCAGAATGGGCGCAAGCGTCTATGAAGTTGCGGCAATTATTGACCTACCTGAGCTGCAAGGCTCGCAACTGATGCAAGATATAGGCGTACCCACTTTCACTCTAACGGCCTTTAGTCTCAACGAACACTAATCTTTCTTAACCTGCTCAACCTCAACAATTGAGCAGGTTACAGCCATAACTCCCCCGTCTTACTGTTATTAATCTAGTTCAGTTTATTAAGCCAATAGCGTGCCATAACCCTCAGTGCGACAACCCGTCACTATTATTCCTTGTCTTTGATCAAGGAATAAGTGTCATAATACAAATGTCGTAAATATAAAAGAGTGCTCAACATGCTTCGTTTCACTTATAACTCAAGCACTTTTCAAGATATTAATGGAGACTCCACTACATATCTAATTAGTGCAATATCACTTAATCCCGGGGAGTATGCGCAATGATCTCGGAAACTCTAGTTGACCTGTCACGCTTTCAATTTGCGATGACGGCAATGTATCACTTTATTTTTGTACCCTTAACTCTAGGTCTGGCATTTTTGCTGGCCATTATGGAGTCGGTCTATGTCTTAACCGGCAAAGAAGTGTACAAAGACATGGTTCTATTTTGGGGTAAACTATTTGGTATCAACTTTGCCATTGGGGTGGCTACCGGTCTGACCATGGAATTCCAATTCGGTACCAACTGGTCCTACTACAGTCACTATGTAGGTGATGTGTTTGGTGCTCCTTTAGCCATTGAAGGCTTAATGGCGTTCTTCTTAGAGTCAACCTTTATCGGTTTGTTCTTTTTTGGCTGGGACCGCCTCAGTAAACGCCAACACTTGGCCGTAACCTGGTTAGTGGCTATTGGTTCTAACCTGTCGGCGCTATGGATTCTAGTGGCAAACGGCTGGATGCAAAACCCAGTGGGCGCAGAATTCAATTATGAAACCATGCGTATGGAAGTCACTGACTTCGCAGCCTTAATCTTTAACCCAGTGGCACAAGTTAAGTTCGTACACACTGTAGCTGCAGGCTACGTAACAGGTTCAATCTTTGTCTTAGCTATCTCGAGCTGGTACTTGCTGAAAAAACGCGACTTGGGCTTTGCTCGTCGTTCGTTTGCGATTGCTTCGGCTTTTGGTTTAGCCTCAATTCTTTCCGTTATCATCCTTGGTGACGAATCAGGCTACGAAATTGGTGATGTACAGAAAACCAAGCTGGCTGCGATTGAAGCAGAGTGGCACACTGAAGATGCACCAGCCGCTTTCACTCTGATTGGTTTGCCTAATATGGAGACGCACACCACCGATTACGCCATTAAAATTCCTTATGCCATGGGTATTATTGCGACCCGCTCGCTGGATACCGAAGTGACAGGGATCAAAGACTTAATTGATCAGCATGAAGTGCGTATCCGTAATGGCATCATCGCCAGTCAACGTTTAGATGTACTGCGCGCCGGTGATCGCTCTGCAGAAAATATCGCTTTGTTTGACGAAGTTAAACAAGACTTAGGCTATGGTTTACTGTTGAAAAAATATACAGCAAACATTGCTGAAGCCACTGAAGAGCAAATCAAGCAAGCCGCTCAAGACACCATTCCTCATGTGCCAAGCCTATTCTGGGCGTTCCGCATCATGGTCGGTGCTGGTGTTTTAATGTTCTTGCTCTTTGCTTTAGCCTTCTGGGCGTCGACTAAGCACACTCAAGAGCACAAACCTTGGTTGTTAAAGTTCGCCCTATTGAGCTTGCCACTGCCTTGGATTGGTGTGCAAACAGGCTGGTATGTTGCAGAAATGGGTCGCCAGCCTTGGTCGATAGGTGAAGTATTGCCCACCTTCCTCTCTACCTCATCACTCACCACGGCTGATGTACTGGGATCGATTATTACCATTGCGGTGATCTACACCATTCTAATTGTGATTGAAATGTTCTTAATGATTCGTTTTGCACGTAAAGGCCCAAGTTGCTTACATACTGGCCGTTACCATTTTGAACAAAACAACACTAAGAACCTATAAGGAGTGACGAAATGTTTGATTACGAAACTCTAAAAATCATTTGGTGGGTACTGGTTGGCGTCTTGCTAATTGGTTTTGCCTTAACCGATGGTTTTGACTTGGGGGCAGTGATTCTACTGCCTTTCATTGGGCGCACGGACAGTGAACGTCGCGTAGTCATTAACACCATTGCACCGCACTGGGATGGTAACCAAGTTTGGTTAGTTACCGCAGCAGGCGCATTATTCGCTGCTTGGCCAGTGGTGTACGCGGCATCTTTCTCCGGCTTTTACTGGGCGATGCTGTTAGTCCTGTTTGCCTTATTCACTCGCCCTGTGGGCTTTGATTACCGCAGCAAGCTGGATAACCCCAATTGGCGTGCACGCTGGGACTGGACCTTGTGCTTGGGTAGCTTCGTACCTTCATTGGTGTTTGGTGTCGCATTCGGCAACCTGTTCTTAGGTGTGCCGTTTATGATGGATGACACCATGCGTATGAGCTATACCGGTAATTTCTGGGGCCTATTAAACCCATTCGGTATCTTGGCTGGCTTGGTCAGTGTGGCGATGCTCACCACCCATGGTGCGACGTGGTTAATGATGCGCACGGATCAACATTTGTTTGAACGTTCACGCACGGCAACACAAGTCTCTGCGATTGCTTTCTTGATCACCTTTATTGGTGCGGGTCTGTGGTTATGGCTGGGTATTGACGGCTACAGCGTGACTTCAGTGATTGATTTTAATGGTGCGATTGATCCACTGAGTAAAACTGTTGAGCAAAACAACCCTGGCTGGATGGCCAACTATGCACAATACCCACTTACCCGCATAGCGCCGATAGTAGGTATTGCCGGCGGTGTCTTGGCACTTTTAGCAGCGAGCAGCAATCGTTCGGCCTTAGCTTTTTTAGGCTCGTCTTTGGCCATTACTGGAGCGCTGTGCACCGCAGGATTTGCACTGTTCCCATTCCTCATGCCATCAAGCATTGACTCAGCGTCAAGTTTGACCATGTGGGATGCCGTCTCGAGCCATAAAACCTTAGGCATTATGTTTATTTGTGCAATGATCTTTGTGCCCATTATCTTGGTGTACACCTTATGGAGCTACATTAAAATGTGGGGCACCATTAAAGTGTCAGACTTTGAAGACAATCCGCACGGTCTCTACTAAGGGAGGCGGATGAGACAGTGCTGGCAAGTACTTTAAGTAAGTGCCAGCACTGTCACTGAAAAGTACGACAGCTTGTTTGAGACACTCAATACACAGTTCATACTATGAACTAAGGGGTTTTTATGTGGTATTTCACTTGGATTCTAGGCGTACTCTTAGCCTGCAGTATGGCCATCATTAATGCGTTATGGCTAGAACGGTCATTTGATCTGGATGCTAAACCTGATTCAAAAGCGCACTAAGATGTTACTCACAAGCCGCACCGTTACAGGGTGCGGCTTGTTTGTTTCAGCAACACGGACTCACGTTCTAGCGCTGCGCGGCTTGTAATGCAGCAGCAATTTTCGCATCGTGACCATAGCTGTCATTACGAAAACGCAAACGATTGTCCATATCAACTTCTACCGTCCAGTAAGCCAAGAGTACTGGAATCGGATGCGGCAAATTCACATTACGTGTTCTGCCACTGGCCTTGATTTGCTCAATGCGCTGACGCTCGTCATCGCTTGCATCAAATAACAAATGATCGACCAATTTTTGTGCATCCTCAACCCGTACACAGCCAGAACTGACAGTACGTGTCGCGCGGCCAAACAGATGTTGACTGGGCGTATCGTGCAAATACACTGAAAAAGGATTGGCAAAACGAATCGCGACTAAACCCAGCGCATTCTGTGGGCCTGGGCCTTGACGCAGCATAATGCCTGAAGGCGCCTGCCAATTGATGCTGGCTGGATTCAACACATTACCTTGATAATCGAGCACACTCATATTACTGCGCGCTAAATAGCCTAGATCACGGCGAATCGCAGGCAGCTTATCTTCACGTAAAATAGTCGGCGGTACCGTCCAAGTCGGATTAATCGTTAAATGCGTAATACGCGACTTTAATAAAGGTGTTTGCCGTTTGACTGTGCCCACTTGGGTGCGTGTACGCCAGACAATATTACCATCACGAAAATACAGTAAGCGCGCGCCAGCAATATCAACCACCAACATAGTGGGTTCAAGCTGCTTATCAAGCCAGCGCAACCGTTCTAGATTAACCCGAACTTGCAGCAAACGCTGTGCAGGAGTGATATTTAGCTCACGTAAAGTTGCCGGCCCAACCACACCATCGTCTTCTAAATAATGATCCTGCTGGAAAGCTTTCACCGCCACAACCAACTCATCGCTATAGAGCAAAGTGTCCGCAGGTGTAGTGGGTGTATCGACCTGATCAACCAAGGATTCCATGAGCGCAGACATCTTGTCGCTACTTGGATCAAGATATCCTGCCAACTCTAAACGCTGGCGTAAACTCGGGATGCGTACATCCAAGGTGCCCGCGCGCAAGGATTTACCTTCTAGCGGCACGTGCCCCCAGTCTTTTTGAGTTAAAAAATAACTATTTTTTAATGTTTCGCGTAGTTTTTGATATGTACTGTTTTGCGGCCGCACAGCAGCAAACGCCTGCGGCAAATCACCCGCCGCAGCCACTGCAATATCGATAATCGACGTCTGTGTAGGCGACTGCACTGCCGCTTCATACCAATAGGGTTCAACGCTATTAGCATCCAGTACACCATCGCGCAAATGCTGGAGTGCGTGCAGATAACCATGACTGAGTAATAGCTCATCGCACACTTGCTGTTGTTCTGACGCAGGCTGCTTCAACGCGGCAACACGATGCAATTGATACATAGTTGGTTCTAAGCCGTCATAACGCGTATCCAACAGCTGATCTGCTAACTGTTGACGCAGAGCGGCATCCTGCCACAGCGGCATATAACTCAGCGCCTGATAGAATGATTGTAATCGTTGCACAGACTCTTCCGACAAACGGTCTGTTGCTGAGACAGCGCAGCTTTGCGGCAGTGTATTGAGTGTTTCAACCAGTATTTGCGCACTGCTACTGGGCTCGGCCCAACCTGAGGCACTGTGAGTCATGCTGATAATTAAAGCCAGCCAAGTGTATTTTTTAAGCAAGGGTTTGGATCCATTCAGTGAGCTGTTAAGATGTTCTGCTTAGATTCGCAGCACATTAGAAGACGCTTGCAGAGTCAGTTGTATCACAATTATAAAAACAACACAGATACATCAATAAGCATGCGTGTCAGCCCGTAGTTTTTATAGAGCACCTATTGTGCCGTAACGAGAGTATTCATATGCGTCGTCCTTTTTTAATTCAATCTTTTTTTATTGCCATATCCAGTCTTTGTGCTTTTTCTTCAGCCACAGCCGCATCACTTCCACAGCAACTGACGAGCGCGCTTAAGCACGCCGCCCCATCACTCAATAATAAAGTACTGTCAACCGCATTGAGCGCTATGCAGTGTGCATTAAGCCACGGCGCAGAACCGGCGCAACGTTTAGCGGTCATTGATTTCTCTTTACCCTCCAGTGATAAACGCCTGTGGATTTTTGATTTACAAAGCAAACAATTGGTTTTGCATGACTTTGTGGCGCATGGCAATCGCTCTGGCGATAACTTTGCCACTCGTTTTTCTAATATCAACGGTAGTCATCAATCGAGTATTGGTTTATTTCGTACCGCCGAAAGTTATCAGGGCAAGCATGGCTATTCATTGCGTATGGATGGCTTAGAACCGGGCTTTAATGACCGTGCACGTGAGCGCGCCATCGTTATCCACCCTGCTGATTATGTCAATCCAGCCTGGATTAAAAGCCAAGGTCGGATTGGTCGCAGTCAAGGCTGCCCTGCTGTGCGTCCAGAAATTGCCCGTACAGTGATTGACAAACTCAAAGGTGGTCAGTTTATGTTTTCTTGGTACCCCGACCAGCAATGGCTGCAAAGCTCTATTTACCTCAATTGCCGTACCGGACAGCTTGCCAGCCGCACCAGTAAAAACAATGCTGATGACAGCTAAATAGCAAAATCCGAGACTTAAGTTGGGCTGATAGCTAAAAAAGCTAACAGCTCATCTTTTTTGCTCATAGCATCTTGGTAGCCCAACTCGATCAGTTCATTACAATAGCTGCGCTCAAACAATAAATAACTCAGCACCCCACCACCACTGGCACGCATCGCGCCAGAGCCGCGTAAAAACAAACGCAATGAGGCCGGTAATTGATGGCGGTGCCGAGCGGCAATTTCATCAATTTTCTTACTCGGAGAAACAACCAGCACCTCGACCGGGGACAGGCCTAAGTGCTTTTTATGCTCCGTTTCAGGCAGCAGTGCGCCCAGCATATTTAAACGCCCAAGCAACTCAAGATCCGACTCTAAATTATCAATAAAGGTACTGTTCAACAGGTGCCCACCCATTTGCGCGAGACTAGGTGGGCGCGCTGTCATCGGAATGCTTTGTTCTTCTTGAACCTGACTGCGCACGCCAATCACTAAGATACGATTGGCCCCTAAATGTAATGCCGGGCTAATCGGTGCAGCCTGACGTACCGCACCATCACCAAAGTATTCATTATTTAAACGCACCGGCGGAAACAGCAAAGGAATCGCTGAACTGGCCATTAAATGTTCGATATGCAGTCGTGCGGGCGAACCATTGCGCCGATGTCGCACCCAAGGCTCAATAGTGCCGCGCCCTTGATAAAAGGTTACCGCCTGCCCCGACTGATAGGCAAACGCAGTAATCGCTACCGCACGTAATTTACGCCGTGCTACAGCAAGATTAATACCAGAAAAATCCAACTCTTTAAGTAACAATTCACGCAGCGGCGAATTATCCAATAAAGCTACCGGTTCTAAGCCGCGCCCGAAACCTAGGAGATGTTGCCCCACAAAGCGCCCAGCTTGACGTAGCACACCCCACCAGTCGGTGCGATACACTAAATCCGTCCGAAAACCTTGCCATACCGCAGTTAGTTTACGAATCGCCTGCTGAAAATCTAAGGCACCACAGGCCAAGCTAACCGCATTAATCGCGCCAGCCGATGTTCCAACAATCACCTCAAATGGATTATCAGCCGATTCAGGTAATAAGTCCGCAATCGCCGCGAGCACACCCACTTGATAAGCCGCTCGCGCACCACCACCGGACAAAATCAAAGCCGTTGTTGCCTTTTTTTTAGCCGCCAGCGCCACTTTCAGCGCAGCTGCTTGCTCCTCTGTCTTCAATACAGCTTTGCCTCGCCTTCAGGTCGAGTTTTAAAACGTCGATGCGCCCATAGATACTGCTCTGGCTGCGTTAAAATAGCCCGCTCAACCCATTGATTGATCCGCACACAATCCTGTTCATCTGAGTTGCTAGGGAAATCTTGCAGTGGCGCTTCCACCTGTATCAAATAGCCTTGCCCTTTGGGTAGACGTGTTTGCTTCATTGGTATCACCTGGGCGCGCCCCAGTTTTGCAAACTTACTGGTAGCCGTCACTGTAGCAGCAGGCACGCCGAAAAGGGGTACAAAAATACTCTGCTTTGCACCATAGTCTTGGTCTGGCGCATACCAAATCGCACGCCCTTGGCGCAGCACTTTGAGCATCCCGCGCACATCTTCACGCTCAATCGCCTGTGCATCAGCATTATGTCGCTCGCGTCCGCGCCGTTGTACATAATCAAATACTGGGTTTTTATGCGCGCGGTACATGCCATCAATGGTGTGGCGCTGCCCCAATAAAGCCGCACCAATCTCCAAAGTGGTAAAGTGAATGGCCATTAAAATCACACCTTGGCCGTGCGCTTGCGCCTCTTGCAGATGATGCAAACCGTGCACTTGTACTAAACCACTTAAGCGTTTTTTCGGCCACCACCAGCTCATCGCCATCTCAAAAAAAGCAATGCCCATCGAGGCAAAGTTTTCCCGCATTAAATCCTGGCGCTGAGTTTTACTTAACCCTGGGAAACATAATTCAAGATTACGTGTCACTATATGGCGACGACTGGCCGCAGCATAGCGCATCACTACGCCTAAGCCACGACCTAAGCGCAATAACACTCGGTAGGGTAACTGTGTGAGTAACCATAAGATGGCCAATCCGAGCCAAAGCAACCAATAGCGAGGATGCAAAAAGGCGATATCAAATCCAGAATGCTTCATACTTAACATACCAAACAGCGTAAAAGTTCGTATTCTACATGGCTTCTTGGTTTGCAGCCTGCCATGCTTAACGCTATAACTGACTTTTAACCTTTACAACTCATAGAGCCACTGATGAATCAAGTAGATCTTCTTGAGAAAGCCCCTGTCTTTCAACTTAAAGGCAGCATGCTAGCCTTAACGATTTTAGAGTTGTCGGCCAATGAGCTTGACCGCCTAGATATGCAATTGGCTGAGAAAGTTGAGCAAGCACCACAGTTTTTTCAAGATGCGCCGATTATTTTAGCCTTGGATAAATGTACAGCTAGCACACAACCATTGGACTTGGTGCGTTTATTAAGCCTGTGTCGTAAGCACGGTTTACATACCCTAGCGCTACGCACAGAGCATCCTGAGCACTTAGCTGCGGCACAACGTTTAGACCTGCCTGTCATTCCACCCAATGGTGCACGTGAGCGACCACTGGCCATCGCGGCGAGCAACGAAGTCGTCGCTGAGCCCAGCTTCACTCCTGCACGAATCATTACCCAACCGGTACGCAGCGGCCAACAAATTTATGCTAAAAATACTGACTTAATTGTTATGACTGCAGTCAGTGCCGGCGCCGAACTATTAGCTGACGGCAATATCCATGTGTACGGCCCCTTACGTGGTCGCGCACTGGCAGGTATTAATGGTAATTTTCAAGCTCGGATATTTTGTCAGTATATGGCCGCTGAAATGCTGTCCATTGCGGGGCAATATAAAGTTGCCGAAGTACTGCGTCGTGACCCATTATGGGGGAAAGCCTCGCAAACCTATTTAAATAAAGAACAGTTAGAGATCTCTGCACTGTGATCTATACCTTTGTGTCTATGAACACTTTATAATCAATCCATCAACCACCCTTTACTCTATTCATAAGGTGATCCGCTTGTCTAAGATTCTCGTTGTAACATCAGGTAAAGGCGGCGTTGGTAAAACCACCACCAGCGCAGCAATTGGTACAGGCCTCGCATTACGCGGCCACAGGACTGTTATTGTCGATTTTGATGTAGGTTTACGTAACCTTGATTTAATCATGGGTTGCGAACGCCGCGTGGTGTACGACTTTGTCAATGTTATCAATGGCGAGGCCACACTCAACCAAGCGTTGATCAAAGACAAACGCTTGGAAAACCTCTACATTTTAGCCGCCAGCCAAACCCGTGATAAAGACGCTTTAACCCTAGAGGGCGTGGAAAAAGTTCTTACGGAACTGGCTGAGCAATTTGAATATGTGATTTGCGACTCACCTGCTGGTATCGAAAAAGGCGCGCACTTAGCCATGTATTTAGCCGATGCGGCAATTGTAGTCACCAACCCTGAAGTTTCTTCAGTGCGTGACTCAGACCGCATGCTCGGCCTACTCTCCAGCAAATCTAAGCGTGCTGAAGAAGGCCGTGACCCCATTAGCGAACACCTACTCCTGACGCGCTACAGCCCTGAGCGCGTTGAACGCGGCGAAATGCTGAGTGTGCAGGATGTTGAAGAAATCTTATCCATTCAAATGATTGGTGTTATTCCTGAGTCACAAGCGGTACTTAAAGCCTCCAACCAAGGTGTACCGGTGATTCTTGATGAAGCCAGTGATGCCGGCCAAGCCTACAGTGATGCAGTTGACCGCTTACTGGGCAAAGAAGTGCCGCACCGTTTTCTGGAAGTGCAGAAAAAAGGCTTCCTCCAACGCATGTTCGGAGGTAAAGAGTGAGCATTTTAGATTTTCTTAGAGCCCGTAAAAAAGCCCCCACGGCATCCATTGCCAAAGAGCGACTGCAAATTATCGTTGCCCACGAACGTGGCCAACGTGACGAACCTGACTATCTACCAGCCCTGCAAAAAGAACTGGTCGAAGTGATTCGTAAGTACGTCAATATTGACCACGAACAGGTACAAGTCGCCTTAGAAAACCAAGGCAGCTGCTCTATTCTTGAGTTAAATATTACGCTACCAGACCGTTAAGCCTGGATCATCCACACAATCAATAGTTGGCGGCCCTCAGGCCGCCAAATCTATTTATAGGGTACCTTATGCCGTTGTCCAGTATTGAAATCATCTATGCAGACGCCTACATCTTAGTGGTCAATAAACCCACTTTATTGTTGTCTGTACCTGGACGTGCGGATGACAATAAAGATTGCTTAGTCACGCGTCTGCAAGACAATGGTTATCCTGATGCGCGTATCGTGCACCGCTTAGACTGGGAAACCTCCGGTTTGATTATTCTTGCTCGAGATGCCGACAGCCACCGCGAGCTATCACGCCAATTTCATGACCGCGAAGTGGATAAATGCTACACCGCCTTATGCTGGGGCGATGTGCTCCAAGATGAAGGCAAAATCGAATTACCTCTGCGCTATGACCCACCGACTAAACCACGTCATGTAGTCGATCATGAGCAAGGCAAGCACGCTCTCACCTTTTGGAAAGTGCTGCAGCGTACCGCCGAGCAGAGCCGCGTAGAACTGATTCCCTACACGGGACGTTCGCATCAATTAAGAGTGCATATGCTCTCCATCGGCCACCCCTTACTCGGCGACGGCCTTTACGCGCACCCGCAAGCATTGCAAGCAGCGCCCCGCTTATGTCTGCATGCCAGCGCCCTAAGCTTTACCCATCCACAGTCTAAACAGCGCTTAGACTTTAGCTGTCCGGCGCCCTTTTAAAGGGATCGTTAGCCCCGCATATCCACAAGCCAAGCACATGCATTACACTGCAACATAGATCTCAGTCTTAGAAAAGGCACAGTATGTCACCCCATGAAGCCTTACTTGCTTTACGCCAGTATTTAACCAACCAAATCCTCGGCCAAGAACGGCTGATTGACCGTTTATTGATTGCCTTATTGGCGGATGGGCACTTGCTGGTCGAGGGCGCACCGGGCCTGGCTAAAACTAAAGCAATTAAATACCTTGCTGAGGGCCTAGAAGCCAGCTTTCAACGTATCCAATTCACCCCTGACCTACTGCCGTCAGATATCACGGGTACCGATATTTATCGCCCAGAAAGCACCCTATTTGAGTTCCAACATGGCCCGATTTTTCATAATTTAATCTTAGCCGATGAAATCAACCGTGCGCCGGCTAAAGTGCAGTCAGCGCTACTCGAAGCTATGGCCGAGCATCAGGTCAGTATCGGTAACAACACCTATGCCTTGCCGCATTTATTCTTGGTTATGGCAACACAAAACCCGATTGAGCAAGAAGGCACCTATCCATTACCAGAGGCGCAGCTCGATCGTTTTTTAATGCATGTCAAAATTGGCTTTCCTGATGCACAGATTGAGCGAAAAATTCTTCAACAGGCGCGTGGCATTGCCTTGCATGGCGAGAAAAAGCCATTGCAGCAATTACGCCAAGAGACTATTTTCGCCGCCCGTGAAGAAATCCTGAATTTGTATATGGCCGATGCGATGGAGGAATACTTAATCCAATTGGTTATCGCCACCCGTACCCCAGCGAAATACGATGCACAGTTGGCTAAATGGATCCGCTTTGGTGCCAGTCCACGCGGCTCTATCGCTATAGACCGCTGCGCTCGTGCCCATGCATGGCTGGCGGGGCGTGATTTTGTCAGTCCCGAAGATATTCAGGCAGTTTTGTTTGATACCTTACGCCACCGTATTATTTTATCCTTTGAAGCTGAAGCAGCAGGGATTGATCAAGACCAGGTATTACAGCACTTGCTCGATGTGGTAGCGGTCGCCTAATGGATATGCGAGGGCGCACGCACATTGAGCTGCATGATTTGCTAGATCTGCGCCACTACTTGGATAAAATTGAATTATTTAGCTCGCCCCTACAGCACAGCGCCTTACTCGGTTTACACCGTTCGCGCTTGCGCGGTCGCGGCATGGACTTTGATCAGGTGCGAGCTTACCAAGCTGGGGATGATGCGCGCAGTATTGACTGGCGTGTCACCGCGCGTACCGGTGAAGTTCACACTAAGGTCTTTCATGAAGAACGCGAGCGCCCCACCTTTATTTTGGTTGAGCAAAGCTTGCATTTATTTTTTGCCACAACAGGCTGCTTTAAATCGGTACTGGCCGCTCAAGCAGCCAGCTTATTTGCTTGGGCCAGCTTGCAGCACAACGATCGAGTCGGCGGTTTAGTCTTCGGCGATAGTCATGTAACGCATACGCCAGCACACCGTAACAAACACAGTGTCCTACATTTTTTACATACCATTGCTGATGCCAATCAGCGCCTGCAGCAGCCCATGACGCACCCGGCAAGCAACCCCTTACCCGAGGCATTACAACAAGCCCGTCGTCTGATGCGTCCAGGCAGTCTGATTATTTTAATTTGTAACGAGCGCCACTTAAATGAGGAGAGCAGCCAACTATTACGCCGCTTAGCTCAGCACTCTGAACTGATTTTACTACCTCTATCGGATCCGCTAGAGCATTGCTTACCCAAAATCGGCCAAGCACGCTTCAATCTGGGGGGTGACAGTGTCTCTATTAATACCAACGACAGCAAAGTGCGCCAGCACTGGCAGGAGCAAGGTGCGGCCTACACATTAGCCTGGCAAAAACTAGCCCAGCAGCTGAGTGCTCCACTGTTACCCCTCAGCACCCAGCAGCCGGTACTGCAACAATTGCAGGCCATCAGCTTACAACAGTCGCATAGCGCGAATGCTCGCCCATGATCAGTCCTGAGCAGCTGCAGCCCATTATCTTTCCGCCACCAATCAGCTGGTGGCCGCCAGCGCCGGGCTGGTGGTTACTCCTTATTTTAGTGAGTCTAGCGGTCTATGGCGGGTTATACCTGAGACGCGCAACCACACAACCTGAGCCGGCATCTAAGCATGACCCGCTGCGCGACAGCGCCTTACAACAATTACACGCTCTGCACAAACCACAAGGTGGCGAACAAGCGGGGCCCTGGCTGCAACAGCTGAATCAACTGCTCAAGCGTATCTGCGCTACGCGTTACCCCGAGTATGCCAGCCATACCTTGAGCGGACGTGAGTGGTTAGCATTTTTAGACAGCCGCTGCCCTGCTGCAGGATTAACCCGCTGGATGATTTTAGTGCAAGGCGCCTATCAACCAGACTGCCGCCTAGACGATAAATCGATTGCGCAGCTGCAACAGGCCATCGACACTTGGATTCGTAAACATGTTTGAATTTGCCTGGCCATGGCTGTTTATTTTAGTACCGCTACCGTGGCTGATACGTCGCTTCAGCCCTGCCCTGCAGCAGCAGGATGTAGCGCTCAGTACGCCTTTTTATAATGAACTGGACGACTTGCAGCGTGCCCATCGCCGCACGGTACCGCTTTGGCGCAGTCAGGCGGCGCTGTATGCCGTCCTTTGGCTACTCTTACTCTGCGCCAGCGCTCGCCCGCAGATCCACGGCAGCCTGACAGAACAACCCACGACTGGGCGTGATTTATTAATCGCCTTGGATGTGTCGAGTTCCATGTTATATAGCGATATGCGATTCGCGGAGCAAAACATATCGCGCATGGAGTTCGTCAAACACTGGCTGGATAACTTTATTGTCCAACGCCATGGTGATCGCCTCGGCTTGATCTTATTTGGCAGCCAAGCTTACTTGCAAGCCCCCTTAACCTATGATCACCAGAGCGTGCGCAGCTGGATTCAAGAAGCGCAACCGGGTATTGCCGGCAATAGCACCTCAATGGGTGACGCCATCGGCTTAGCCATCAAACGTTTACGCATGCGCCCAGCCAATCACCGCGTGCTTATTTTAGTCACTGACGGTGCCAATACCAGCGGCGTGATGTCACCCTTAGCCGCGGCACAATTGGCCGCGCGCTATCAGATTAAAATTTACACCATCGGCATTGGTAGCAATCAAACCGATCAGCTGCAAACGCTGATTGAGACTGCCAGTCTCGAATTGGACGAGCAAGCGTTAAAAGATATCGCCCAAGTCACCGCAGGCCAGTACTTTTATATCAGCGATAGCAGCGACTTAACGGATATTTATCGCACGCTCAATCAACTGGAGCCGAGCGCGGTCTATGCCATCCCTAAGCGACATATTCAAGAACTGTACAGCTGGCCTTTAGCTGCAGCACTGTTATTAAGTATGCTATTGGTTGCCCTTCATGCGTATAACGCGCAGCGCCATACATCACCCGCTCAGGAGTCCAACTGATGTCATTGCTGCTCACCAGCTGGCCAGAATGGACGCGCCCTTATTGGCTGCTCTGCATACCTCTTGCCGCGCTATTACTCTGGGCGCTGTATCGCGCACATCAGTCACAACAGGATTGGCGCGTTTGGTTACCGCAGGCCTTCCACGCCGCGTTATTAAATAAGGGGGCGCCGTATCAACGTCATACGCGTTACCTGCTACTAGGCGGCGCTTGGCTCTGCGCAATTGTGGCACTGTTGGGTCCCAGCTGGGAAAAGTCTGCTGAACCAGCCAGTCAGGCACAGCGCTTACCACCCTTAGTGATTGTGATCCAACTGACCCATGATGTCTTAGCCAACGATTTGCCGCCCAGCCGTTTGCACCACATGCGAGAAAAAATACTTAAAGTGCTAGAAAAGCGTGATGCTGCCTTTACTGCCTTAGTGGTGTACTCAGGTAGCGCGCATACACTGGTACCGCTGAGCAATGATTTGCTCACCAGCCAAAACCTTCTACAGGCACTGCAACCGGATCTGATGCCGTCACCTGGGCTGCGTGCAGATTTAGGCATAGAGCGCGCCATCCATTTATTGCAACAAGGTGCACAAGGCCAAGGACAGATTTTACTGATCAGCACGGGCGTCTCAGTGCACGAACAAAGCAAAATCCAAGACTTACTTAAGCAGCAGCCGATACAGCTGAATATTATGGGGGTGGGCACCACCAGTGGCGCGCCGTTAGCAGACGCGAAGAACGGTCACTTTCTCACCGATGTTACAGGCGCTATTGTCATCAGCCGACTCAATCAAACCTCCTTGCAACTGCTTGGCAAATACACCAACAGCCCTTACGTACAACTCAGTTTAGATGACAGCGACCTTGCAGCGCTGGATATTTTTAAGCCAACACTAGGGCGCTTTAGCACCGGTATAGCTGGGCAAACGTCCACGCAGCACGATCAAGGCTATTGGTTTATTTTACCGATTCTCTTGCTCGCCGCGATGTTTGCCCGGCGCGGCAGTCTGCTGCTGATCCTGATTTGCTTGATGCCAATGTCCTCATTTGCCTTTGAGCTTGATCATCTCTGGCTGCGCCCCGATCAGCAAGGGGCAAAAATTCTAGAGCAACAACCTGAGCTCGCAGCAGAATATTTCACTGATCCACTATGGCGCGCGAGCGCCTTATATTTAGCCGAGGACTACCAGGCGGCAGCCGAACTCTTTGCCGAATTTGATACGCCCGAAGCGCACTATAACCGTGGCAATGCCTTAGCCTTAGCCGGCTTACTCAACGAATCGCTGCAAGCCTATCAACTCGCGCTCAGTCAAGCACCGGATATGCTCGCAGCGCACTATAATCTAGAGCTGATTGAAGAGCAGCTCAAACTCGTCGAACAGGCCGAGACAGAACACAAAGAGAGCGCTGCGCCGCAAGTCGAGCCAGCCTCTGGCGCCACCCAGTCCTCAAGTGCAGCACTGCCATCATCCAGCGCAACAGCAGCGACAACGGCTGAATCCACACAACAAAATACTGCTGCGTCAGCCGCAGCGCAAACAACCCCAGCGCAGATGCTCAACAACCCAGCGCCCTCAGCTCAGCTCTCAGAGCAGAACGCTTTACCAACACAGCGGCCTGACGCCCTACAGACTGAGCCACCACTACACTTAGAAAGCTGGCTGGAGCAAATCCCTGACAACCCCAGCGAACTGTTAAGACGTAAATTTTGGTATGAGCAAAGCCAGCAGGAGTCTGCACCTTGAATAGGGCAAAAATAACTTTTTATATCAGCTGCTTACTACTGCTATGCCTCAGCTCTGTACAAGCGGCAACTTTTACCGCCACAGTGGATCGTAGCCAACTGAATGCCGGTGAAAGTATCGAATTGATTTTAGAGTCTGATGACACCACGCAGTTTTTAGCACCGGATCTTACGCCTTTAACGCCTTTTTTTGAGCTATTAGCCAGCCAGCAAATCAATCGATTTAGCAGCATAGCTGGCGAGCAGCGCCCCATCACACAGTGGCGACTGACCTTACTGCCGAAACAAACAGGTTTTGTTATTATTCCACCACTGGCCTTGGGTGAGTTACAAAGTGCACCGATTAACCTCTATATAAAAGAGTTTAAACAACAGCCCACGGCCAAACTTGAGCCCGTCTATATCGATACGCAACTTGACCAAGAGTGGGTCTACGTACAAGCACAAGCAGTACTCACCTTACGCATTTACCACGCCATCCCCTTATTCGCGGACAGCAACCTGACCCCGTTACTGCTAGACAATGCCAGGGTTGAGCCACTGGGCAAACCGCGCACCTTTGAGCAACATATCAATGGCGTACGTCACGGCGTGATTGAAGTCAGCTATGCCATTTTTCCACAGCAAAGCGGCCTGATTGAAATTCCAGAGCAAACATTCTCAGCCACCTTAGCCGGTCATGACCCGCATTCACTGACGCCTTTTCAGGCGCGCCCAGGCCAACGTATTGAGGTCAAATCAGCACGTATCCCGCTACAGGTAAAAGCCATCCCTAGCAGTTATCCTGCCGATGCGCTATGGCTGCCAGCCAAACACATCAGCCTTGAGCAACGCTGGACCGCTAATTTAGACGCACCAATTAGCACCGGCAGCGCCGCAACACGCTTATTAACCTTGCGTGCGGAAGGCCTGCCCAGCTCACAATTGCCGACACTAGTCCCGCACAACTCTAGCGCGTATAAAGTGTATGTGGATAAGCCCTCATTCAGCCATCAATACACTGAGCAAGGCTTACTCAGCAGCAGTGAAGAGCGACAAGCCTTTGTCTTTGAAGTCGCCGGCCAACATAATCTAGACGCTGTGCAACTGCCATGGTGGAACACCAGCACCGACCAACTGGAATATGCCAAGCTCGCCGAGCAACCCGTATTGGTCACTGCTCAGCCACTCAAACCGCCGTCAAATGAGCCAAGACCCAGCGATACTGACTTAACCCCATCGCTATTGGATATCCATCAGCTTAGGTTCTGGCACGCTCTGAGTGTATTTTTTATCATCCTAAATCTGCTTGCCTTTACTTTATGGTGGCGTGCGCGTCATCAGCCGGCGGTGGTCGTAGCGTCCAGCAATGGGCCCAGTCCGCGTAACCTGCAAGATGATTTAAAGCGCGCCTGCTTATCCAATGACCCAAACAGCACCCGCCAGGCCTTGGATGCTTGGGCACGCCAACACCCTGAGTCCTTGGTGGATATGGCCGCACGTGATAGCACGCTCAGTAACGCGCTGGATGCGTTAAATAGCGCGCTCTACAGTGAGAGCGACAGTGACTGGCAAGGCCAAGCACTCTGGCAAGCCATTCAACAGTTATCCTTTGGCGAGCAGCTGAGCAACGTTAGCGAAAACCAACTGCCGCCGCTTTATCCACCCTAAATAGCCTATTGATACTGCCTGTAGCGTATACTAAGGCGAATGAGAGACTTTCGTTACTGCTGATAAAGCGGTATGGTTTAAGGCATTTATGACCGATCTATGGCGCTGGACAGGCTCGTTCAGCGTATTTATTTTTATGACCTGCCCGTGAGATAAAGACCAAGATGGCTGACTTACCAATTGATGATTTAAATATTGCCTCTAACGTGACCCTGATCACGCCGGAGCGATTGAAAAACAAAATACCCCTCAGTGAGCAAGCACAGCGCACCGTATCCCATGGTCGCCAAGTGGTTCGCGATATTTTGGATGGCAAAGATCACCGTCTATTTATTGTTATTGGCCCCTGCTCTATCCATGATTTAAAAGCGGCGCATGAATACGCAGATCGACTCAAAGCCTTAGCTGACGAAGTCTCTGACAGCCTGTTTTTAATTATGCGCGTGTATTTTGAAAAGCCACGCACCACCGTCGGTTGGAAAGGTTTAATCAACGATCCTTACTTAGATGACTCGTTTAAAATTGAAGATGGTCTGCATATTGGTCGTAAACTGCTACTGGATTTAGCAGAAAAAGGCTTGCCAACTGCCACTGAAGCACTTGATCCGATCTCACCCCAGTATTTGCAAGATTTAATCAGCTGGTCAGCGATTGGTGCGCGCACCACTGAATCACAAACGCACCGTGAAATGGCCTCAGGTTTATCCTCGGCCGTAGGCTTTAAAAATGGTACGGATGGCGGTCTAACTGTTGCTATTAATGCCTTGCAGTCAGTCTCCAGCCCGCACCGCTTTTTAGGGATTAACCAACAAGGTGGCGTCTCTATTGTTACCACCAAAGGCAATCGCTATGGCCATGTAGTGTTACGTGGCGGCAACGGTAAGCCTAATTATGATTCAGTCAGCGTTGCTCTCTGCGAACAAGAACTGCAGAAAGCTAAGATCAAAGCCAATATTATGATCGACTGCAGCCACGCCAATTCCAATAAAGATCCAGCGCTCCAACCTTTGGTTATGGACAATATAACTAACCAAATTGCCGATGGTAACCAATCCATTAGCAGCTTGATGGTTGAAAGCCACCTGGGTTGGGGTAATCAGTCTATTTGTGACGATCTAAGCCAGCTTAAATACGGCGTCTCTGTTACCGATGCCTGCATTGACTGGGATACTACGGAAAAAAGCATTCGTAGCATGCACGCAAAACTGAAAGACATTTTACCTCAACGCCAACGCCGCTAATGGTTATACAAAACGCTCAGCTCAGTGAACTGGGCGTTTTGTATTAAGGCGCGTATTTATTGAGGGTGGCGTTGCATATAGGTTGCAATATACGAGCAGCTTGGAATCACCTTCAACTGATGGTCTTTAGCATAAGCAAAGGCTGCTTTAGCCAATAGTGCAGCAATACCTTTACCACGCAGTTCATCGGGGACAAAGGTGTGGTGAAAATCGAGCGTCTGCTCATCCACTGTGCGGTACTCCAACAACCCTTGATAACCATCAATCAGCACTGAAAAGCACTGTTTTTGCAGATTGTGTTCAACCTGAACTGACTCATTCATTTACACCTCCAAGGCGACTCAGTAACGTTTATCTAGGCCATGAGCATACACCCATCCGATATCAGTGTATTGGTCTGAGCAGGTAAAAAATCAGCAGCATTAAACCTTAGTCCAACATCTCTAGTGTTCCAATTGCGTCAGTTTTTCTAAAAAAGCGGCTTCATCTAACACCGGCACAGCCAACTCGTGCGCTTTGCTCAGTTTCGAGCCTGCGCTGCTGCCAGCCACAACACAACTGGTTTTCGCTGAGACAGAGCCGGCTACTTTAGCGCCAAGCTGTTCTAGACGTGCTTTGGCTTGCTCACGCGTTAACACCTCTAGGGTGCCAGTCAGCACCCATGTCTGCCCTGCCAATGGCGCAGCCTGCAGTTGTTCGCGCTGACAACTCCAGTGCATAGAAAAATCAAGCAGTTGCTGCTCCAGCGCAAACGCGCGCTGCCGCTGGCCCTCTTGTTGAATAAACACTTGCAAGGCCTGCGCAGCATTTTTTGAAAGACGCTCAACCCCGCATAAATCCAACCAATCCGCGGCAAATAACGCCTCAAGCGTTTTAAAGTGCTGCGCTAAGCGTTGCGCATTAGTGCGCGCTACGCCACTGATTTGAAATTGCTCAATAAAACCCGCGAAAGTGGTGCAGGCCTGAAACTCGACATCGGGCCGACCTTCATCGCTGGCTTGCACACCTAATTCAGCCAGCTGCGCCAACACCGCTTGGTTATGGCTGTCGGCAAAAAAGCTGGAGATCTCATGCGCGACTTCTGCCCCAACCTCTGGCAGCCATAGTAGTGTTTCTGGATAGGCACGCTGTAAGCGTTCTATCGATCCGAGGGCACGCGCCAACACCTTAGCGGTTTCTTCGCCCACATCAGGAATGCCTAAAGCAAAAATTAAACGCGCTAAGCGTGGTCGTTTACTGCCGGCGATGGCGCTGAGCAAATTATTAGCAGATAAGTCAGCAAAACCATCCAACTCAATCACTTGCTCATAGGTCAATCGATATAAGTCAGCGGGCGAAGCAACCAATTGGCGCGCCACCAGCTGCTCAATAATTTTCTCGCCCAAGCCATCAATATCCATGGCGCGGCGCGACACAAAATGGATCAATGCCTGCTGCAGCTGCGCTTGGCAGCTTAAGCGACCCATACAACGCCAGACAGCACCGTCACTGACCACCTGCTTGTTTTTGCTGCGACGCACCAATTGTGTACGCTCAACATGCGAGCCACATACGGGACACTCTGTCGGCGTTTGTATTGGCCGTGCGTTACCAGGGCGACGCGCCAACACCACTTGGGTGATTTGCGGAATCACATCACCGGCACGACGCACAATCACGCTATCGCCAATCATCACACCTAAACGCTCAACCTCGTCCATATTATGCAAGGTGGCATTAGACACCATCACGCCCCCCACATGCACAGGCTTTAAACGCGCCACTGGAGTAACGGCTCCGGTGCGCCCGACTTGAAACTCAACATCTAATAATTCAGTGATTTCTTCTTGCGCAGCAAATTTATAAGCCAAGGCCCAGCGCGGCTCACGGGCACGAAAACCTAAGTCACGCTGCTGCTCTAGGGCATCGACTTTAAACACCACACCATCAATATCGTAGGGTAATTGTGCACGACGCTGACCAATATCAGCGTAGTAGGCTAAACATCCTTGAACAGTCGCAACCACCTTAAGCTCAGGACTGATACTAATTCCCCAGTTTCGCAGGCGCTGCAAAGTACTACTGTGGCGCTCAGCTAAGCCTTCGGTGCTGGTGCCGTAGCAACAGAACTCCAAAGGGCGACTGGCGGTGGTTTTAGGATCTAACTGACGCAAACTACCAGCCGCTGCATTACGTGGATTGGCAAAAGGCTTTTGTCCAGTCTCTACTACACGCTGATTGAGAGCAGCAAAGCCAGCCTTAGGCATATAGACTTCGCCGCGCACTTCTAAAAAGTCGGGCCAGCCCTCGCCTTGTAGCTTTAATGGGACATTGCGGATAGTGCGCACATTAGCGGTAATATCTTCACCGGTTTGCCCATCACCGCGGGTAGCGGCACGCCGCAATACGCCATACTCATAACTGATACTGACCGCCAGACCATCCAGTTTCGGCTCGCAGCAATACTCAAGCTCGGCCGGCATAGCAAATAAATCATTGAGAGGCAGGCTGGCACCGAGCGCCTGCTGCACACGCTGGGCAAACTCCAGCACCTGCTCCTCAGCGAAAGCATTACCCAAGCTGAGCATGGGCACTTGATGCTGCACTTGCTTAAAAGTATCTAAAGGTTGGCCTGAGACGCGCTGGGTGGGCGAGTCAGCACTGATCAATTCTGGATGCTGCAACTCAAGCGCACTGAGTTCGCGAAACAAACGATCGTACTCACTGTCTGGCACCGTGGGCTCGTCTAACACATAGTAACTGTAGTCATGCGCTTCAATGGCGTGGCGCAGCTCGGCGATACGTGTAGAAATACTCGAAGTGGAATTCATAGCCTAATACCCAAACAAAAAGAGCAGCCTTAGCTGCCCTTTTTAAATTGTCAAAATAAAAATGCTTATACTTTTTGCATCAACTGCTGGCGTTCAAAATCAGCAATACGTTGACGATAATGCTCAATCGTCTGCGCGGTTAATACACTGCGGTGATCGTCTTTTAGATCACCATCCAGCTCTTTAGCTAATTTACGTGCTGCAGCAATCATTAAATCAAAAGCTTGGCGACTATTGCGCGGACCGGGGAGACCCATAAAAAAACATACCGCACGAGTGCTAAATAAATCCATATCATCTAAGTCAAAGGTGCCTGGATTTAATGCATTGGCCATAGAGAATAATTTATCTCCATTGCCGGTCATGCTTTCATGCCGGTGAAAAATATCCATGGCACCAAAGCGTAAGCCGCTTTCTAAAATGCTTTGTAATAATGCGGGGCCTTTAAAGCCTTCTTCGTTACGCGCCACCACATGAATAATTAGAATCTCTTCATAATCGTCGAGATTATTGCTGGGTTCTTCTTCCAGCTCATCATCAAAGGGGTTGAATATATCAGAGTCATCAAACTCAGCTGACGGCTCTAAACTGTTCATGTCGCGTGCAGCGCGCGGCTCAATATCAGCGTGCAATCCAAGGTCGAGATCATCCATCACATCAACCGAAGGCTCACGTTTTTTTACCGTGCGCGCAGGACCTAAAATCTCTGGATTGTCCTCGTCAGGCAGGTCGGTCAAATTACGATCGAGACGAAACTTCAGCGTGTTTTTATTGCCAGTCATACGTCGCCAACCGTCAAATAAAACGACCGTCATAACGATAATACCGATAACAAACAGCCATTCACGCAAACCTATATCCATGAGATATATGCACTCCTAAAATAATTTAATAAAAGGGCTTCACAACCCTACACGGGTGATGCCTTGGCAGAGACGCCTGCGTTCGATCACGCCACACAATTTAAATATAAGCTCAGTGTACTCAATCAACAACACTGATGCATAACTTTTGGAGCATCAAAACAGCAAACTGTTCCATGATCTGTGTCTATATTAACAAAGATCATGGCAGAATTTATATGCTTAGCCACTCAAGTCAGTCACAAATTACCCTATACGCTCATTACTTTAAAGCTTTAGTCAAATCCTACATCTGCACCATGAGCACAGAGCGTTCACAGCCGCTAACAGAGCGCAGCAAAATGACTTGAACTTACTGATTCCACGCAAATTGATCGGCATCTAAATAAGCAGGAAAACGCTGCTTAAATTCAGCCAATGGGCGGGCGGGCAAGGTGGCATAAAACACCCCTTGCTCAGCAGCGACATGCAACACAGTATCGCCCTTAAAATCTAATACTTGGCTATCACCTTGATAGGCATAGCCTTGCTGATCAATACCGGTACGATTGACCGCAGCAACATAGCATAGATTCTCAATCGCGCGAGCTGGTAGTAAGCGATTCCAGGCGGTGCTGCGCGCCGCGGGCCAGCTGGCCAGATAAAATAGCAAGTCAGTATTTTGCGCGTCGCGACTCCACACAGGGAAACGCAAGTCATAACAAATCAAAGGACGAATGCGCCAGCCTTTTAACTCAACCTGCAACTGCTGCTCACCGGCAGTAAAATGCTTATGCTCACCGGCCATACGAAATAAATGACGCTTATCATAATGCTCTAAGCTGCCGTCAGGTCGCGCCCAAATCAAACGGTTACGATAATCCTTATCAGCCAGTTGAACAATTAAACTGCCACAGACCACAGCGTTTAAGCGTTGTGCTTGCTGCAACAGCCACTGGGTCGTCGGCCCCATCTCAGGCTCCGCTTGCGTGGCAGAGTCCATGGTAAAACCGGTATTAAACATTTCCGGCAGCAAAACCAAATCAATCGCCTGCAGACTGCTTAACAGCGCACTAAAGTGCTGTAGATTGGCGTCAATGTCATGCCAAACTAAGGGGCTTTGTACCAGCGCTAAACGCAAATCAGGCAATAAGGTTAAATCGCGCATAACTTTTCTCCCGCTAACGCTAGCGTTTGCGCACGCTTAGCAAAGCATATACGCAGTAAATACTGCTGCTCCGGCGCTTGCTGGTAAAAAACCGATAAAGGTATGCTGGCAACACCGTGCTCGGTGGTCAACCAATGCGCCATTTGCACATCATTGAGATCATCACGGATATTGCGATAATCAAGCAGCTGAAAATAAGTGCTGGCACTCGGCACCAAAGTGAAGCGCGAATCCTGTAAGGCTTGACATAATTGATCGCGTTTTTGCTGATAAAACGCGGGCAACTGATCCACATGTTCAGGTTGCGCCTGCATAAAATCTGCCAGCGCATATTGCATGGGGCTCACGGCACAAAAACTGACATATTGATGCACTTTGCGCAGCTCAGCAGTCAAAGCTGGTGGTGCTACCATATAGCCAGTTTTCCAACCGGTGACATGGTAGGTTTTACCAAATGAGCTGACCACACAGGCACGCTGATACAATTCTGGGTGTGCCAAAAAACTGCAATGCAATTGACCATCAAACACCAAGTGCTCATAGACTTCATCACTGAGCAAATAAATCTCACGCTCACGAATCAGCTCGGCCAGCTGCTTTAAATCAGCATGGCTGAGTAAAGCGCCACTGGGGTTATGCGGACTATTAATAATCACTAAACGCGTTTTATCCGTCACTGCATCAGCAAACTGTTGCCAATCCACCGAGAAATCACGGCTATTTAAAGCAATATGCACACAACGGCCACCGGCCAAGGTCACTGCCGGCGCGTAGCTGTCGTAGCAGGGATCAAAGACAATCACCTCATCACCGCTACGGACCAAGGTTTGAATCGCACAAAACAAGGCTTGAGTTGCACCGGGGGTAATAGTGACCTCTTGCTCAGCACACACCGGATTGCGATATAGACGGGCAATTTTACTGGCGACCTGCTCTCGCAAGGCGGCAATTCCAGTCATCGGCGCATACTGATTATGCCCCGCTTGTACATGACGCTGCACAGCTTCTTTCAGCGCCTCTGGCGCATCAAAGTCAGGAAATCCTTGGGATAAATTTAACGCACCATACGCATTAGCCAATTGCGACATCTGGGTAAAAATCGTTAATCCCACCTGCGGTAACTTACTCTGCAGCAGCATTGCGCAACTCCTTAACAACCTTAATGGCAAACGCCAGGTCCTGACAGCAGCACCTGGCGTTAATCACTCACTTTTTCTTCTTACGTGCATCCCGTTCTTTTTTATTGGACATCAAACGACGTTTTTTATTCACCTGACGGTCACTAAGCTTATTTTTCTTACCTTCAAAGGGGTTAGAACCGCCTTTAAACTGAATCCGAATCGGCGTACCAACCAGTTTCAATACACGACGGTAGGTGTTTTCCAAATAACGCACATAACTTTTAGGGACCGCTTCAACCTGATTACCGTGAATAATAATCAGCGGTGGGTTGGCGCCACCTAAGTGGGCATAACGCAACTTAATCCGATGCCCAGCCACCATCGGCGGCTGGTGCTCACGCACGGCATCTTCCAGAATTTGGGTTAAACGGTTGGTCGGCCAACGGGTAATCGCCGAAGTAAAGGCGGCCTGGACCGATTTATACAGATGACCGACACCGGTGCCGTGCAAAGCAGAAATAAAGTGAATGTCAGCAAAATCAACAAAATAGAGCCGGCGTTCCAGCTCTTTTTTGGCGTAGTCGCGTTCACTCGGCTGCATGCCATCCCACTTATTCAGCACGATGACAATGGCGCGACCCGACTCTAAAGCAAAACCGAGCAAGTTCAGATCGTGATCCACCACGCCTTCACGGGCATCCATGACAAAAATCACCACGTTGGCGTCTTTAATCGCCTGCAGGGTTTTCACCACCGAGAACTTTTCAACTTCCTCATGAATCTTACCGCGCCGACGCACACCGGCTGTATCAATTAAGGTGTACTTTTCATCATCCCGTTCAAAAGGAATATAGATACTGTCGCGCGTCGTGCCCGGCTGGTCAAACACCACCACCCGCTGTTCACCGAGCATACGGTTGACCAACGTCGACTTACCCACATTCGGGCGGCCAATAATAGCAATCTTAATGCCATCTTTAGCATCAGGACCTGGAATACGTTTAAGGTCGACGCCTTCAACAATACTGTCCAGATCGATCTCATCCAGCACTTCATCTCGAGGGAACTCGCCAAGGCTTAATTCAAGCATCTGCGTGATACCACGACCATGCGCTGCAGCAATCGCAACATAGCTGCCTAAGCCCAGCGGGCTAAACTCAGCTAAAGCGATATTCTCATCGATGTGATCGACTTTATTAACCACCACTAGCGTGGTTTTATTACGCTTGCGCAGGTGTTCGCCAATCATTTGATCCGCAGGACACAGGCCATCACGCGCATCAACTAAAAATAACACCACATCTGCTTCTTCAATCGCGAGCAGCGATTGTTCGGCCATTTTTGCATCGATACCTTCTTCGTCACCGGTGATACCACCCGTGTCGATCAAAATATAACTGCGTTCCTGCCACTTCGCTTCGCCGTATTGGCGGTCACGCGTCAGTCCAGGAATGTCGCCTACAATCGCATCGCGGGATCTAGTCAGGCGGTTAAACAACGTNNGCAATTACGGGAACCATTGGCTCCTCCAGCGATAATTCAAAAAACACAAAAGCCGCTGTCGATCTAACGACAGCGGCTAAACTATTGGTTAGACAGGTTAAACCTATCTAACAGCTTACTTAATGGTTAAGGCAACCAGTTTGCCGCCATTACCGTAAACATACAGCCAGCCACCAACCTCTATTGGTTGTACGCGTAGTCCTTTACCGTCAATTTTAGTACGTGCTACAAAACGTCCATCAACTTGACTTAAAACATGCAGATAACCATCAAGATCACCTACCGCTATATAACTTGAAAAAACTGTCGGTGCTGATAACTGGCGACGCAGCAAGGATGAATTGGTCCACATGGCCGTTGCTGAACGCTGATCAACACTTTCAATCGTGCCATCCGCCAAACTGACGTAAGCATTAGCAAAACCTGCCGCCATCCCCACATAACTGGAACCTTCACGCTGCCATAAAACCTGACCCGTTTGCGCATCAAGCCCAGCAAAGCGGCCCTGATAGGTCGCCACATAAAGGGTATTGCTCGACAGTAATAAACCACCATCAATATCCACCATACGCTCGAGTTCGGTGCGCCCGCTGGGCACAGCAATACGCTGCTCCCAAATCGGTAAACCGCGCTCAGTATCCACCGCAATAATTTTACCAGTGGACAAGCCCGCATAGGCAACATATTCGGTCACAACAGGTGCACTGGTACCACGCAGAGATAACACGGCAGGGGTACTTTCATAAATCCATCGTTGCTGACCGGTGGTGGCCTCCAGTGCAATCAAGCGATCGTCCTGAGTTTGCACCACCACCACATCACCATTGGTGGCGGGTGCAGCCAGCACTTCACTGGTCACTTTACTGCGCCACAGGTCTGCACCGGTGTCCGCATTTAAAGCAATCACATCACCATTGAGCGTGCCCAGCAAAACCATACCGTTGCCAGCACCAACACCACCGGACACATTAAGTTTTAGTTTACGCTTCCAGACCGTTTTACCGGTAAAACGATCCAGTGCTGAGACTCGGCCATTCACGTCAGAGACAAATAAAAGATCACCATCAGTCGCTGGAATTAAAGTATTCCATAGCTTACCTTGGCCACTACCGACTGATTTACTCCACTCTTTTTTGAGTTTAATTTCAGTGGTAATTTTTTCCAGTTCCTGTGGCTTTAGTTCTTTTTTGCTGGTGCTGCTGCAGCCAATAGCGAGCAGCGCTAAAGCAAGCACAGCCATATACTTGTATCGTTTCAAGTTAGGCATCCTTTTCACTTAAGTTATCAAGTTTCATCAATAAACTAGCCGCCGCTGCTTCTGCCGACACGGCTTGCTTAGCTTGTAAATAGGCCGCTTTAGCGTCAGCTGGACGCTCTAAAAACACTAAAGTGTCGCCACGCAATTCATCACGTGAGGCAGCAAAGGCCGGCAACACTTTCGCATCCAATAATTGCAAGGCTTGCTCCGCTTGCTCTTGTGCTAATAACACACGTGCTAAGCGTTGGCGGGCCAGTTCAGCCAAGGTATCGTTGGCTGGCTTAGCTAACACAGCATTTAATTCAAGTGCAGCATCATCCAATTGCTTATTTTCCACAGCAACTTTAGCCGCTAACAAACTCGCATATTGGGTATAGGCACTATTTGCGTTAACTTTTTTTAATTCGGCTAATAACTTGGCAACCTGTTGTGCATCCACCTGCCCAGCAGGCACTAACGCCACTTCAAGTAATTGCTGATAGAGCACAGAAGATGTGTGCGCCTGATTGACTTGATGCTTTTGCCATGCTTGCCAGCCAAACACTATCACCAGAGCTAAGGCTCCACCGACTAACAGTGGCTTACCGTTACGTCGCCACCATTCTTTAATCTGCGCAATTTGTTCTTCTTCAGTGTAATCGCTCACGCTGAGACTCCTCAGTTAGTAAATAATGCGTCGTCTTGTAGGCTGCTCTGTAAGTACGAGCCTAAAGCATCCCACGCTACAGATTGCTGCTCAGCGTCAGTACGCAGCGGCTTAATCGCAATGGTTTGGGACTCTAACTCATTTTCGCCCAATATTAATGCATATAATGCACCACTTTTGTCAGCTTTTTTAAACTGACTTTTAAAACTTCCGCCGCCAGCATTCACCTGTAAGCGTAATCCAGGCTGAACATCACGCAACTGCTCGGCTAAAGCTAAGGCAGCCAGTTCACTGGCCTCACCAAATGCACAAAAGTAAATGTCCACTTGGCGTGACAATTCTTCGGGTATCTTGCCTAAAGTTTCAAGCATTAGAATCAGACGTTCAATGCCCATGGCAAAACCAACACCTGGGGTTGCACGGCCACCCATCTGCTCAACCAAGCCATCGTAACGACCACCAGCACACACCGTGCCTTGCGCGCCCAATTGATCAGTGACCCATTCAAATACAGTTTCGCTGTAGTAATCCAAACCACGGACTAAACGAGGATTGATCACATAAGGCACACCCGCAGCATCAAGGCGTGCACCTAAACCAGCAAAATGCGCTTGCGACGCCTCATCTAAATAGTCTTTAAGCTGCGGCGCATCCCCCAATAAGGCTTGAGTTTCTGGATTTTTGCTGTCCAGTACGCGCAAAGGATTAGTCAACACGCGGCGCTGGCTGTCTTCATCCAGTTGATCATGACACGCAGTTAAATACTCAACCAATGCCTCGCGGTACACCGCACGCGACGCAGATGTGCCCAAACTATTAAGTTCTAGGGTGACATGCTCACTGATACCTAGCTTTTTCCATAAGCGCCAGGTTAAAACAATCAGCTCTGCATCCACATCTGGACCGGGCAAATTAAAGGCTTCCACACCAATCTGATGAAACTGGCGGTAACGACCTTTTTGTGGGCGCTCATGACGAAACATCGGGCCTTGGTACCAAAGCTTTTGCACTTGACCACCACTGGCCAAACTATGCTCAAGCACGGCACGCACACAACTGGCCGTCCCTTCTGGGCGCAAGGTCAGCGAGTCGCCATTGCGATCGGCAAAGGTGTACATTTCTTTTTCAACGATATCCGTGACTTCACCAATCGAGCGTTTAAATAACTCGGTGAATTCAACAATCGGCATACGGATTTGACGGTAGCCATAGCCATCCAACAGATCAGCTACGGTTTTTTCAAAATAACGCCACAGCGGAGTGTGCTCAGGCAGAATATCATTCATACCGCGAATGGCTTGTAGTGGTTTACTCACAAAATTTCCTTGACGATTAACCGCGCACAATAAGTGCCGCATCAGCTGCGACTTTTTCACTGGCACGCTTGCGGATCAGCACTTCAAGCTGATCCACCAAATTTTCATTATTAAGTTTTTGCACAGGCTTGCCATCGATATAGATCAAATTTGGCGAACCACCGGTCAAACCTACATGGACTTCTTTTGCTTCACCTGGACCATTGACCACACAGCCAATTACCGCCACATCCAAAGGCACTAATAAATCTTCTAAGCGAGTCTCTAACTCATTCATGGTTTGCACCACATCAAAGTTTTGTCGAGAACAGCTTGGGCACGCAATAAAGTTAATACCGCGCGAGCGCAGCTTCAATGATTTTAAAATATCAAAGCCCACTTTAATCTCTTCGACTGGATCAGCAGCCAAGGATACACGAATGGTGTCGCCAATCCCCTCCGCCAGCAACATTCCTAAACCCACTGCCGACTTAACGGTACCCGAGCGTAAACCACCGGCCTCAGTAATACCTAAGTGCAGAGGTTGTTCAATAGCTTTGGCTAACTGACGATAGGCGGCAACAGCCATAAACACATCAGACGCTTTTACGCTCACCTTAAAGTCGGGGTAGTTTAAACGATCCAGATGTTCAACATGGCGTAAGGCTGATTCAACCAAGGCTTCGGCGGTTGGCTCACCGTATTTTTTCTGTAAATCTTTTTCTAAGGAGCCAGCATTCACGCCAATGCGAATGGGAATACCACGATCACGGGCAGCATCCACCACGGCTTTAACCCGCGCTTGGTTACCAATATTGCCTGGGTTAATCCGCAAGCAATCCACACCCAGCTCGGCGACACGTAAGGCAATACGATAATCAAAATGAATATCGGCTACCAGCGGCACATGCACTTGTTTTTTGATCCGGCCAAAGGCTTCTGCAGCCTCCATATCCGGCACCGAAATGCGCACGATATCGGCACCGGCTTGTTCTAAGCGTAAAATTTGCGCAACAGTGGCGGCCACATCGCAGGTATCAGTATTGGTCATACTCTGCACACTGATCGGTGCATCACCACCAACTGCTACATCACCCACATAAATTTTGCGCGACACGCGACGTTGAATTAAAGTTTGCTTATGCATAATTATTGGCCCAGTTTAATTCTGGCAGTAGCACCACGAATTGCCGAACTAAAATCGACAGGTTCACCATTGTAAATGATACTGACTCCCGTGGCGTAACCTAAGTGAACATCCAACGGGGCTTTACCGGTGACGGACAACTGCTCACCGGCACGCTTTAAACCACTCATCAATTCTTTGCCATCCGCATCAACGATTCTGAGCCAGCAGTCATTGACAAAATTCAGTTGCACAGCACCTATCCCCACATCCAACGCAGTGTTCTCTTGCGCCGGTTTAACAGCATTATCGCCAGATTCACTTTGTCGCGCTGACGGGTCTACGATCAAGGGCGTTACGGGTGCGGCCGCCGCAATAGTCGCAGGCAAAACTGGGGTATTAGGCGCATCAGCTGCACGCGGCTCAGCCGTCTCTGGCTCAAGCAACACACCCTGCCCCACACTTTGATTTTCTTCTAGTACAAAAGCCAGCGCTTGATCTTCAGGCTCGTCTAAGGTTTGGATATGTACCGAGCCATCAGCGCGCTCCACCTCGACGCGATCAAACACCGCAGACTGACCGCTGTCATTGGCATCGACACTATTAAAACTTTGCCAAATATAGTAGGCAACCGATAGTACAATTAAGAACACAACAAACAGGCTAAACTGCAACATACCACGTGAAATACGTCGCGCTTCACCAACATGATCAATGCTCTGCACCACGCTCTGCATTGCGTTGTTGCTATTGACATGCTGGTCAAACTGTTTAGCCAGTTGAGTAGCATCCAAGCCAAGTATTTTTGCATAACTACGAATATAGCCACGCGTAAAGGTTGTGCCTGGCAGGCGATCAAACTGATCACTCTCAATAAACTCAACCGCATTTGCAGTCAGATTTAGTTTTTTCGCTACGTCAGACACAGTCCAGCCGGCGGCTAGCCGTGCTTCACGTAGAATGTGCCCTACGGCGATACTCTGTGCGCCTGGCGCTAAGGGTGCGTCACTCATCACTGCTCCGATTGATACTGTTTAAACTCAGCGCTAGCGGGATACAGGCGCTTCAGTTGCAGCTCTAAACTTGCTGCTTGATTGCGGTCTTGGAATATTTCAGCCAAACGCATACCCAATAATAAGCTACGCGCAGAATGTTTGCCGACCTGAGTAAAGGACTCATAATAATCCTGTGCAGACATATAATCTTGGCGTTCGTAGAATAACCAAGCGGCCTCTAAAAGAGGACGAGCTTGCTTGGGATTTAAGCGTAAAGAACGTTCAAAGTACTTAAGCGCCTGCTCTTTATTATTTAATCGTAAAGCAGTCAGCCCGATATTTTCAAAAACGCCCGAGCGCCCAGAGTACAAGGTATCTTCAGCGGCGCGATTAAATTGCTCGTATGCTTCAGGATACTTACCTTGCTCATACAAAAAACTACCGTAGTTATTTTGAATACGGGTATTTTGTCCTTGCGCTAAGGCTTTACGATAATGTTGACCAGCTAGTTCAGGCTCAAGTTCACGCTGAAAAATCAAAGCCAATGCGGCGTGTGCATCAGCGCTATTAGGGTCAATCTCTAAGGCTTTTTTTAAGGGCATTTTCGCTTGTTCAGTCACGCCTTGCTGCAAATAACCAATACCGAGCTGAATATAGGCATCACGCGCTTGATTGCGCCCTTCTTCAGTCCGTAAAGGCGCAATGCCACCGCTGGTGACACAGGCGTTTAACAGAGTGATTAACAGTAAAAGTCCTGCACGAGCAATCATACCCACTCCATTTCGATTCGGCATGCTGCAGCCTGGCTAGCCATTTTCTTCATTTACTCGCTGACTTGGCGCACCGCAATATAGCGCTCACTGCGACGGGTACGGTCTTGTACTTGCCCAACCAATTGTCCACAGGCCGCATCAATATCCTCACCGCGCGGCATACGCACGGTCACACTGTAACCGGCATGGTGCATGATGTCCTGAAAACGGCGAATCGCATTATTGCTGGGACGCTCATAACCTGAATGAGGGAACGGATTAAAGGGAATCAAGTTCACTTTGCACGGCACATCTTTCAATAATTCAGCCAATTGCTCGGCATGCTCGGGTAGGTCGTTAATATCTTTAAGCAAGGTGTATTCGATGGTCAAGAAACGCTTTTCACCCAATTTAGCGATATAACGCTTACAGGCGTCGAGCACCACATTCAGCGGATATTTCTTATTGACTGGGACCAGCGTATTACGTAACGCATCATTGGGCGCATGCAAGGATAAGGCTAAGGACACATCAATACGTTCGCCAAGCTTATCAATCATCGGCGCGACACCTGCGGTAGACAGCGTCACCTTACGTTTGGAGATACCGTAGCCTAGGTCATCCAGCATAATGGTCATGGCATTGACCACATTTTCAAAGTTAAGCAGTGGCTCACCCATGCCCATCATCACTACGTTAGTGATAGCACGTTCTGTGGTCGCTGGGACTGAGCCAAATGATCTACAAGCAATCCAGACCTGACCAATAATTTCCGCACTGGTCAAATCACTATTAAAGCCTTGTTTTCCCGTTGAGCAAAAACTGCAATCTAGCGCGCAACCTGCTTGGGAAGAAACACATAAGGTACCGCGTGTACCTTGGGGTATATAGACAGTTTCAACACAACTGCCGGATGCGACGCGCACTACCCATTTGCGGGTGCCATCGCTGGAAATATCTTGACTCACAATCTCTGGAGCACGTACTTCAGCACAAGCAGCAAGTTTTTCTTGCAGCACTTTACTGACATTGGTCATCGCAGCAAAATCATCCACACCAAAATGGTGAATCCACTTCATCACTTGGTCGGCACGAAACTTTTTCTCGCCAATAGATGCGAAAAACTCAACCAATTGTTCGCGCGTTAAGCCAAGTAAATTAACTTTTTCAGTTACAGCTGTCATGGATTCACCTTTATTTACCTACCCGTTATTAACGGATACGGTCACATACTTCAGTTGCCGCGAAGAAGTATGAAATTTCACGTGCAGCAGCGGCTTCTGAGTCAGAACCGTGTACAGCGTTTTCATCGATAGATACTGCGAAATCGGCACGGATAGTACCTGCAGCAGCGTCTTTAGGGTTAGTTGCGCCCATCAGGTCGCGGTTTGCAGCGATAGCGTTTTCGCCTTCAAGAACCTGAACGATAACTGGACCTGAAGTCATAAAGCTAACGAGGTCTTTGTAGAAAGGACGCTCTTTGTGCTCAGCGTAGAAACCGCCTGCTTCGCGCTCTGACAGTTGTACCATTTTTGAGGCAACAACACGTAAACCCGCTTTTTCAAAACGTGAAACGATTTCGCCAACAACGTTTTTTGCAACGGCGTCAGGCTTGATGATTGAGAATGTACGTTGAACAGTCATGTAGAACTCCAGTGAATTAAGTGTTTAAAAGGATTAAACCCGCGAATTATACGCGGGTTTGTCTGAAATGCGTAGCCACTCGCACAGGTACTTGGTTAGGACGCAGTATTTTTCTGCAAGAAGCCAAACTAACTCAGTCGCTCGTTATTCAGCTTCTTCAATCCAGGCGGCTTGAATGGCCTCAAGAATCTTCTCGCCACTGCGCTCAGGATCATCATCAAACTCAGGCAGCTCGGTGACTAAGCGACGTAAATTGACAAAGTTAATGTAGCGCGGATCAATATCCTCATGCGCTTCACTTAAAGAAATTGCAATCTCAAGCACATCTACCCATTTCAATTTCATCTTGAGCTCCTGTCGATTACTGGCGTTCTGATACTTGATTGATAGTGTATTTTGGAATCTCCACGGTCAGATCAGTGTCTTTAACCACCGCTTGACATGATAAACGTGAGTCTGGCTCTAGTCCCCATGCTTTATCCAACATATCGTCTTCCAAGTCATCTGACTCTTCAAGTGAAGCTAAGCCCTCACGTACAATCACGTGGCAAGTGGTACAGGCGCAGGACATTTCGCAGGCATGTTCTATTTCAATACCATTACGCAAGGCTGCATCCATAATGGTTTCACCAGGGATAGCGTCAATCACCGCACCTTCTGGACAATGTTCGGCATGAGGCAAAAAGATAATTTGCGGCACAGGGATTAACCCTCCATTTCATTAAGTTGTCGTCCGGCCAATGCAGCTTTCACTGTGGCATCCAGACGGCGTGCAGCGAACTCGTTCGTTGCATGATTAAGTTGCTGAACATGGCGAGCAATCGCATTCACATCTTCAGCTTTGCGCACTGTCTCCAGCGCACTCATTCGTTGTTCAATCAGCTCGCGCTCGTCTTGGGTCAAGAGCGCCTCTGCATCAGCCCGCAGCGCAGAGCGTACGGTTTCCAGTAAACGCTCAGCATCCACACGCTGTTCTTGTAACGCGCGGGCTTGTTTGTCATGTGCAGCATTATCAAAGGATTCTTTGAGCATGCCGCTGATCTCGCTATCAGTTAAGCCATAAGAGGGTTTAACTTGAATACTGGCTTCAACCCCGCTGCCCAACTCACGCGCGGTCACACCCAGCAAACCATCGGCATCCACTTGAAAGGTCACGCGGATTTTGGCCGCACCGGCTACCATCGGCGGAATACCACGCAACTCAAAACGCGCCAAAGAGCGACAATCACTGACCAACTCACGTTCACCCTGTAACACATGCACAGCCATGGCGGTTTGTCCGTCACGCGCCGTGGTAAATTCTTGCGCGCGCGTTACCGGAATAGTGGTATTGCGCGGAATGATTTTTTCAACCAAATCACCCATGGTCTCTAAACCAAGCGACAAAGGCGTGACATCCAGCAGCAGCAACTCATCGCCAGCACGCTTATTACCCACCAGCGTATCAGCTTGAATCGCCGCACCAATGGCTACCACTTGGTCAGGATCGATATCTGTCATCGGCGTGCAATTAAATAACTCACCGACACGGGTGCGCACTAAAGGCACACGAGTGGAACCACCCACCATGACGACCGATTCAATGTCCTCAAGCTCAACGTCTGAGTCACGTAAGGCTCGGCGGCAGGCGCGTAAACTGCGCGCCACCAGCGGCTCAACTAAAACATCAAAAACCGCACGGGTTAACTGACCTTGCCAGCCAGCATATGCAAGCGTCACGCTCTCTTGCTGAGTCAAAGACTCTTTCGCCGCACAGGCTAACTCAATCAACTCACGCTGCTCACTGGGCGATAAATCGCTGGACAGTCCCGCTTGCTCAATCACCCAATGAGCAATCATATGATCAAAATCGTCCCCCCCCAGCGCACTATCGCCACCGGTGGCTAACACTTCAAAAACACCACGACTTAAACGCAAAATAGACACATCAAAGGTGCCACCGCCTAAGTCATAAATCACAACCACGCCTTCGGCTTGCTGATCTAAACCATAAGCCACCGCTGCTGCAGTTGGCTCATTGAGCAAACGTAAAACATTTAAACCGGCCAGACGCGCGGCATCTTTCGTGGCTTGACGCTGAGCATCATCAAAATAAGCAGGAACAGTAATCACCACACCCACCAACTCACCACCTAAAGCAACTTCAGCACGCTCACGCAGTTCTTGCAGAATATGCGCAGACACTTCTACTGGGCTTTTCGGGCCCTGCACCGTTTCAATAAACGGCATATGCGACTTGCCTGCCTGGAAGCGATACGGCAGTTGCTCACCGAGTTGCTGCACATCAGCCAAGCCTCGCCCCATCAAACGCTTAACCGATAAAATACAGTTATAGGGGTCGCTGGCTGCCGCTTCGCGGGCACTGCGCCCTACCTCAATGCGATCAGCGTGATAGCGCACTGCAGAAGACAGTGCAACACGACCTTGCGCATCCGGCAAAGCTTGCGCAAGACCATCGCGCACAGTGGCGACTAATGAGTTGGTAGTGCCTAAATCAATCCCAACCGCCAGTCGCTGCTGGTGTGGCTGGGGACTTTGTCCAGGTTCGGCAATCTGTAGTAAGGCCATACGGATCTTTAATCTGACAGCCCGCTTGCGCAGGCTTTGGGTTAATCGTCTAAGCGCTCTTCTAACTGACGCACTTCATAAAACATCTTATCCAAAAACTGCATACGCCGCGCTAAACGCTCGGCTTGGATACGCTGCTGCGGATCTTGCACGCAATCAGCAAATGCCTTATCAATCGCACCACGCGCCTGCTTAAGTTCAGCAACAAAATCAGCCAATGCATCCAGATCAGCCTGCTCTTGTAGCGTTTCCAGCTGCTCACGCCATTCCATTTGCTGGAATAAAAACTCACCATCTTGAATGGTGGTTTCATCTGGTAAGTCTGCCTGCTGGCGCAATAAGTACAAAGCGCGCTGAGTCGCAGATTTCAGCGTTTGAAAGGCATCATTAAGCTGCGCCGCACGCTCTACCGCTTGGCGCTGCTCTGCAGCAGGTGCGCTGCTAAAACGATCAGGGTGCATCGTTTTAGCCAGCTCACGATAAGTCGATGCTAAGGCTTGGGTATCAATCACAAAAGCCGGTTGCAATCCAAATAATGCAAAATAATCAGTGTGCGCTGGATTGACCATACTACACACTGAAACTTTCGCCGCAGCCACATTCGCCACGTACATTAGGGTTGTTAAACTTAAAGCCTTCGTTAATACCTTCACGTACAAAATCAAGCTCAGTGCCATCAATGTACGCTAGGCTTTTCGGATCAATAATGACCTTCATACCAAAGCTTTCAAACACCTCATCATCGGGCTGCAGCTCATCAACAAACTCAAGCACATACGCCATACCTGAACAACCGGTAGTGCGTACGCCAAGACGAATGCCTTCACCGCTACCACGATTTTCAAGTGAGCGCCGCACGTGATTTGCTGCGGCTTCTGTTAAGCTGATCGCCATATCAAACCTCTTAGATTAAGCCTTTTTTCTGCTTGTAATCATTCACTGCCGCTTTAATCGCATCTTCAGCTAAAACTGAACAGTGAATTTTTACTGGAGGCAACGCCAACTCTTCAGCAATCGTTGTGTTTTTGATCAACGCCGCTTCATCAATGGTTTTGCCTTTCATCCACTCAGTGGCTAACGAGCTGGATGCAATCGCAGAGCCACAGCCGTAAGTTTTAAATTTTGCATCCTGAATGATGCCGTCATCGCTGACTTGAATCTGTAAACGCATCACATCGCCACAGGCTGGAGCACCGACCATACCGGTACCCACATCAGGTGCATCAGCATCCATCTTGCCAACGTTGCGAGGATTCTCGTAGTGGTCTAAGACCTTATCACTATATGCCATGATGGTATTCCTTATTTAACGGGCAAACATTAATGTGCTTGCCACTCAACTTTAGAGAGATCAACACCGTCGTTATGCATGTCCCACAGCGGTGATAAATCACGTAGACGCTGGACTGCTTCACGAATTTGTCCGGCAGCGTGATCCACTTCTTCTTCAGTGGTAAAACGACCGAAGGTGAAACGAATAGAACTGTGCGCCAACTCATCACTGCGGCCTAACGCACGCAACACATAAGAAGGCTCAAGTGACGCTGAGGTACAGGCTGAACCTGATGAAACAGCCATATCTTTCAGCGCCATAATCAACGACTCACCTTCAACATAGTTAAAGCTAAGGTTTAAGTTGTGTGGAATACGCTGCGTCGCACTGCCATTAAGATACAGTTCATCCATATCACGCACTTTGTCATAAAAACGCTTACTCAGTGCCGCAATACGCTTGTTTTCTTCAGCCATTTCTAGACGAGCCAACTCAAAAGCTTCGCCCATACCAACGATTTGGTGCGTAGCTAAGGTACCTGAACGCATACCACGCTCATGACCACCACCGTGCATTTGTGCTTCAAGACGCACACGTGGCTTACGACGCACATACAACGCGCCCATACCTTTAGGACCGTAAGCTTTGTGAGCAGAGAAGGACATCAAGTCAACCTTCATCTTCTCCAGATCAACATCAACCTTACCAGCGGTCTGCGCGGCATCAACGTGGAACAATACACCTTTAGCGCGAGTTACTTCACCAATGGCGGTAATGTCGTTGATCGTACCAATCTCATTATTGACATGCATGATCGATACAAGAATGGTGTCGTCACGTAACGCAGCAGCGACCTGATCAGCAGTAATCAAACCATCTTGGCAAGGCTCTAAGTAGGTCACTTCATAGCCTTCACGCTCAAGCTGACGCGTGGTATCGAGCACGGCTTTGTGCTCAAGCTTAGAGGTAATAATGTGCTTACCTTTGCTCACATAGAAGTGGGCAACACCTTTAATCGCTAAGTTATTTGACTCTGTCGCACCGGACGTCCAAACAATTTCGCGCGGATCAGCTTTAATTAAATCGGCCACTTGGCGACGCGCATGCTCAATCGCTTCTTCAGCACGCCAGCCGTACACATGGGAGCGTGACGCAGCATTACCAAAGTTTCCATCCAGAGTGAGGCAATCACACATTTTCTTTGCCACTCGTGGATCAACTGGCGTAGTTGCTGAATAATCTAGGTAAATCGGCAGTTTCATTTAACTCTCCTCACGGTCTGCGTCTTATTCACTCAACGGTGGACGCATGAATTTTATTTGCTACGCGCTGACTCTGACGCAATGCAACTTTTTGAATGTCTTGGCGCGTAACCAAATCCGCCAAGCTGATGCTACTTAAAAAATCATGTATCTGTTTACTTAAATCACACCACAGGCGGTGAGTTAAACATTCATCACCACCCTGACAATCACCCAAGCCTTGGCAACGTGTCGCATCGACAGATTCATCAACGGCATCAATGACTTGGACAATTTGAATAACTGAGGGTTCATGTGCCAACTGGTAACCACCACCGGGCCCTCTAACACTTGTTACCAGCGTAGCACGACGCAACTTGGCAAATAACTGCTCAAGGTACGATAACGAAATACCTTGTCTTTCAGAAATATCCGCAAGAGGCACAGGCCCTTCTTGCGCATTCAAGGCCAAATCAAGCATCGCAGTGACGGCATAGCGGCCCTTGGTTGTCAGTCGCATAAAATAAATACCGCTGTAAGTAAGTATTAGCAACAATTATGCTATAACCCACTAAACAGGTCAAGTATTAATCCTGATTAAATTACTCAAGATTAACCCAGCAAAGAGTCTAACAGCCAAGCACCACTATGCCACCCCTAGTAACCTAGCGATTATTTATCTTCAGCGCGCTCTTCAACCAAGTCATCCACAGAGGGGTTTTTATCCACCTTCTCCGAGCATGGAAACGCCGCATCAGGCAATTCAGGAAGCTTCTTACCTTGGTAATCACTGCCTAGCTGTTGCATAGCGCTGCACATATCTTCTAGACGCTCTTCAACCGCTTCTAAATGATCTAGAATCTGGCCAATGGAGCGCGCCACTGGGTCGGGCATATCCTCACTCATACCATAGGCATCAAAACCAAAGCGTTCAGCTAGCGCCTGACGCTTTGCTTCTTGCTCCTCAGTGGTTTTGACAATAATACGCCCAGGAATCCCCACCGCAGTTGCACCGGCTGGTACCGCTTTAGTCACCACAGCATTGGAGCCAATTTTTGCACCAGCACCAACAGTAAAAGGACCCAAAACTTTAGCGCCCGCCCCGACCACAACACCGTCCTCTAGAGTTGGGTGGCGCTTGCCTTTATTCCAACTGGTACCACCCAAGGTCACGCCTTGATAGAGAGTGACGTCGTCACCCACTTCAGCGGTTTCACCAATCACAATGCCCATACCATGATCAATAAAAAACCGTCGACCAATTTTAGCGCCCGGATGAATTTCAATCCCAGTCAACCAGCGCCCCACGTTTGACACCATGCGCGCTAACCACTTCCAGTTACGCATCCACAAAGCATGCGCCAAACGATGCAGCCACACAGCATGCAACCCTGGGTAACAGGTTAATACCTCAAAGGCATTACGCGCCGCTGGATCACGTCGAAACACACTTTGAATATCTTCACGAATACCTTTAAACATTCTCACCTCGGCGCTGGATAATTTCACCATGTGCGGCTTTTTGCGTCTCAGTCAAAATGCCACGCAAAATATTCACTTCGGATTTTTTCAGCTGACTGCGGCCAAAAATACGTCGCAGACGCGCCATTAAATGCCTCGGCTTTTCTGGATCCAGAAAATCAATCTCGATCAAGGTCTGCTGCAAATGCTCATAGAACAACTCCAGTGAATCGTGGGTCGCCGGCGCCGCACCCAGCATCCCGGTTGCTTCAACCTCTGGCATATGGGTGGGCTGCTGGGTTTCTTTTAGCCACGCCATACGCACTTCATAGCTCAACACTTGCACAGCGGCGGCAAGATTTAAAGAACTAAACTCCGGATCAGAGGGAATGTGAATATGGTACTGACAACGCTGCAACTCTTCATTGGTCAATCCAGCATACTCACGGCCAAAGACCAGTGCCACCTCAGCATCATGATCTGCCTGCCATGTTTGCAGACAGGTTGCTGCTGCTTCACGCGGATCAACCAGCGGCCAAGGTATACGACGGTCACGTGCACTGGTGCCCAACACCACACTGCAGCCTTCCAGCGCCTCTTCCAGAGTCGCGACCACGCGCGCATTGTCTAAAATATCATCAGCGCCCGCCGCTCGTGAATTGGCATCACGATGCGGGTATTTCTCAGGATCGACTAAGACTAAGGACTTCAGCCCCATATTTTTCATCGCTCGGGCCGCACCACCAATATTGCCTGGGTGACTGGTGTTGACCAAAACCACGCGAATTTTTTCCAGCACAGGGCTCTCCAAGGTTCTATCTAAGACAGGTAATTAAAGTAAAGAACACAAGCTTACCGAAGCCTCTGCAATCACGCCACGAAAAAGAAGCGGTGCTGGCGAACACATATACTTTAGTTTCTGTTAGAATTTATTTTCTTCTTTAACAACCTCCGGTGACTTTTCATGCAGCCTATGCTGAATATCGCGCTGCGCGCTGCTCGTAGCGCGGGTGAATTAATTGTACGTTCGATTGAACGCTTAGACACAATCTCGGCTAACGAGAAAGACGCACAAGATTTCGTCACCGAGATTGAACGTGCCGCTGAACAAGCTATTATTACTGCAATCCTTAAAGCCCACCCTGATCACGGCATCAATTCTGAAGTCAGCGGTCGCGCTGCCGGTAAAGGCGAAGGCGCAGATTACGAGTGGCTGATTGACCCGCTTAACGGCACAGCCAACTTCACTCGTGGCATACCCCACTTTGCTGTCAGCATTGCTTGTAAATACCGCGGCCGTCTTGAACATGCAGTGATTATTGACCCTGTTCGTCAAGAAGAATTTACTGCCAGCCGCGGTCGTGGCGCTGCCTTTAATGGCCGCCGGATGCGCGTTAGTAAACGTAAAACCTTAGATAAGGCGCTGCTCGCCACCGGCTTTCCATTCCATGAAGGTCAGCTTGAATATATGGACAACTATATGTCTATGTTTAAAGACCTCGCCGTACAGTCTGCTGGAATTCGTCGTGCAGGCGCCACCAGCCTTGATTTAGCCTATGTTGCTACCGGTCGCTATGATGCGTTCTGGGAGTACGGCTTATCTGAGTGGGACATGGCCGCCGGTGCGCTCTTGATCCAAGAAGCAGGCGGTTTAGCCAGTGACTTTAATGGCGGCTATGAATTCTTAGATAACGGCCATCTTGTTGCCGGCGGTCCAAAATGTTTTAAAGCCGTATTAACGACCATTCAGCCGTATATTCCACGTAGCTTTAAATAAGCAACAGCCTGTTTTTTGCTCATAAAAAAGCGCCTTAAAAGGCGCTTTTTTATTTAAAGAAAACTCGACACAGCCCTGACTAACGTGCGACCTGAGATAAAATAACCCGACCCTGCTCATCCAATGGTAAACGACGGCCTGGATCTTCATCCATACGCACGGTACGCGTTTTGCCATCTAATTCATAACTGACATCATAACCGGCAATTTTTTCACTGAGATCATATTCAGTATTGCAACGGCGCTCTGTAGTGGTATAGGTGTTATTTTGCTGAAGATGCTCTTGGGTTTTATTACCTGCATAACCACCACCTACCGCACCAGCAACAGTCGCGACTTTTTTACCATTGCCACCGCCGATTTGATTGCCTAATAAGCCACCCACCACCGCCCCTACTGCAGTACCAACAAGACGGTTATCATCCTTAATCGGCTTACGTTTAGTCACAGTGACATCACGGCATTCTTGACGCGGCGTTTTCACAGTTTCTTTAATTTGCTTCACAGCGACAACATCTGCATAACCCGGCCCACTCATCATGTTATAAGTGGCATAACCACCAGTGGCCGTCACCGCAACCGCACCCAACACAGTACCAATCAACATCGATTTATTCATTCTAGTTCTCTCAAGTCACTGTTAACCATATGCTTATAGAAAGCAATAAGCCGTACAAGTTCACACTGGCACGGCTTATTGATCAATCTAAGGCAAAACGCCCAGCACTTGAGTTACCCTCACATCGTCACCCTAAGGTGTCTCATCCACTTCCTCAGCACTCACTGGCGGAATCAAATCTTCCACGGTCAGATTCATCCAGATCAGGAAAATACTAGAGATATACACCGACGAATAAGTACCAGCAGTAATACCAATAAATAACGCCAGGGCAAAGCCCCACAGATTATCACCACCGAAGACCAACAAGGCACCGACCGCGAGCAACGTCGAAATAGACGTGGCCAAGGTACGCAGTAGCGTTTGCGTGGTGGAAATATTGATATTATCGACCAATGAGGTATTACGTAAGAAACGGAAGTTTTCACGAATACGGTCAAACACCACAATAGTATCGTTGAGTGAATAACCAATAATCGCTAGAATTGCCGCCAATACGGTTAAGTCAAAAGTCAGCTGAAAGTACGAGAACACACCCAAAGTGATAATCACGTCATGGAACAGGCCCACAATCGCGCCCACACCAAACTTCCACTGAAAGCGAAAGCCCAGATAGACCATGATCCCAGCCAAAGCCAACAATATACCTAAACCGCCCTGGTCGCGCAGCTCTTCACCGACCGCAGGGCCAACGAATTCAACGCGCTTAACCAGCATCTTACTAGCAACATCTTGACGCAATACCTGCGCCACTAGATTACCAAGTTCAGGATCATCACCCGGCAGACGCACCAGCACGTCATTGACTGCACCAAAGCTTTGCACAATAGCGTCAGGGTAACCGCCCTCTTGCAACTGGCTACGAATTTTATTTAAATCCGCAGCCTGCTCGTAATTGAGCTCAATCAGCGTACCACCGGTGAAATCCAAACCATAATTAAGGCCTTTAACCGCTAAGCAGCCCAACGACAGCAAGGTCATTATCAGGGTCACGGTGAACGCCAAACGGCGCACCCCCATAAAATTAATTACACGTTTCATGCTTGCCATATCCTTAAATCCACAGCTTCTTGACGTCACGGCCACCATACATCAGGTTAACCATGGCACGTGTCACCATAATTGCAGTGAACATTGAGGTAATAATGCCCAGCGATAAAGTCACCGCAAAGCCTTTAATTGGTCCAGTACCCATTGCAAACAGAATGGCACCAACTAATAAGGTCGTGAGGTTACCGTCAATAATCGCTGAATAAGCTTTATCAAAGCCTTCATGAATCGCGCGCTGTACCGACATACCATTGGCGATTTCTTCACGAATTCGTGAGAAAATCAACACGTTAGCATCGACTGCCATACCCATGGTCAAGACGATACCTGCGATACCCGGCAAGGTTAAAGTCGCCCCTAATAGCGACATCATCGCGAGTAAGTTGATCATGTTCAGGCTTAATGCCACTGTTGCCAAGACGCCAAAGAGCTTGTAAATCAGGACAATAAAGATTGCGACAAACAAAAAGCCCCATAAAGCAGCCTGTACACCGAGCTCAATATTCTCGGCACCTAAACTTGGGCCAATGGTGCGTTCTTCAACAAAGTACATGGGTGCGGCCAGACCACCAGCACGCAACAACAAGGCCAATTCAGACGACTCGCCTTGACCATCCAGCCCAGTAATACGGAACTGACTGCCCAACGCCGACTGAATCGTCGCCAAGCTGATCACACGCTTTTCTTCTTTAAAGGTTTGTACCGGTACTTCTGTTTCAACACCATCAACCATCTCACGCACATAACGCGTGGTCGGACGCTGCTCAATAAAGATCACCGCCATGCTGCGACCAATATCATTGCGTGTCGCGCGGTTCATCAACTCACCACCATGGCCATCCAGACGGATATTGACCTGCTGACGACCATTCTCATCAAAACTGGCCTGCGCATCCGTCACCTGATCACCAGTAATGATAACGCTACGCTCCAAGGCTACGGGGGCACGACCTTCTTCACGAAACTCGTACATTTCAGTCGTGGCACGCGCTGCATCAGCTGCCGCTGCTAAGCGAAACTCAAGGTTGGCAGTTTTACCCAAAATACGTTTCGCTTCTGCCGTGTCCTGTACACCAGGTAACTCCACCACAATGCGGTTCGCACCCTGACGCTGCACCAAGGGCTCAGCTACACCCAACTCGTTCACCCGGTTGCGTACCGTGGTTAAGTTTTGCTTAATTGAATACTCACGTATTTCAGTAATCTTAGTCGGCAACAAGGTTAAGCGCAGGACGGGCTTATCATTGCGCTCAGCAGTATTCATTTCATAGTCGGTAAATTCTTTACGAATCAATGCCCGTGCTTGATCTAAGGTCGCTGTATCGTCAAAGCCTAACTGAATGCCATGCTCAATACCTGGCAAACTGCGATAACGCACACGCTCTTTACGTAAGAGACTCTTCACTTCACTTTCATGCACTTTAATTCGTGCAGAAATAGCTTTATCCATATCCACTTCAAGTAAGAAATGCACACCACCGGATAAATCCAGACCCAACTTCATCGGGCTTGCACCGAGCTTACGCAGCCACTCAGGCGTGTTCGCAGCAAGGTTTAAAGCGACCACGTACTCATCACCTAAGGCTTTGCGCACAACGTCTTTGGCCGGCAATTGATCATCACGATGCAATAATCGCACAAGACCACCACGCGTTTCGAGCGCGGCACTTTTTACATCAATGCCGGCAGCGCTTAACGCGGCGGTAGCACGATCGAGGTCTGCTTGTTCAATTTGTAATGCGCTGCTGGCACCGGTCACTTGAATCGCCGGATCATCCGGGAAAAGGTTAGGCGCAGAGTAAATAAAACTGATGGTAAGGATCGCTACAATCAGCAGATACTTCCACAAAGGATACTTGTTGAGCATGACACCGCCCGCTTATATGACTGCAATAAATTCAGTCAAAACTAATCGAATATAACGCAAATCGGGCAGTGCATTTTAAGCGTTGCACTGGCAACCCTTAAATACAACCGCCCGTCACCAGAACCGCTTAAATGGCTTTTAACGTGCCTTTAGGCAGTGCTGCGATCACTGCGCTCTTTTGGATTTTCAACTCAACTGTATCTGAGGCTTCAATCACTAAAAAGTCATCAGTTACTTTAGTCACTTTTCCAGCAATACCACCACTGGTCACCACTTCATCACCTTTTTGCAAACCACCCACCAGATTACGGTGCTCTTTGGCGCGCTTGGCTTGTGGACGCCAGATCATCATATAGAAGATTACTAAAAACCCAGCTAGCAAAATAAACTGCATATACTCGCCACCCGGAGGTCCGCCAGCAGCAGTATCAGCAGCATTAGCAGCAGAAATAAAGAAACTCATGAACAACTCCCATTACAAAAAGACATTAGTGTCCGTTATTTTAATTAAGCGGCGGCGTAGCTAATCCACGGCGCGCGTAAAACCCATCAACAAAGTCGCTCAATGTACCTTGTTGGATAGCCTCTCGTAAACCCGCCATTAGGCGTTGATAATGTCGCAAATTATGTATGGTATTGAGCATACTGCCTAACATTTCGCCGCACTTATCTAAATGATGCAAATAGGCACGGGTAAAGTTCTGGCAAGTATAGCAATCACAGGTCGTATCCAAAGATGAATCATCATAACGATGCGTGGCGTTACGAATTTTAATAACACCGGTATCGACGAACAAGTGACCATTACGCGCATTGCGCGTTGGCATCACGCAGTCAAACATATCAATGCCGCGGCGCACGCCTTCGACCAAGTCTTCCGGCTTGCCCACGCCCATTAAATAGCGCGGTTTCTCTGGCGGCATATGCTGTGGTAAAAAATCCAGAATGCGGATCATATCTTCTTTGGGCTCACCCACAGATAAACCACCAATGGCTAAGCCATCAAAGCCGATTTCGCAAAGCCCTTCTAATGAACGTAGACGCAAGTCTTCATGCATGCCCCCCTGCACAATACCAAAGAGAGCAGAAGGGTTATCGCCATGGGCAATTTTCGAACGTTTGGCCCAGCGCAGCGACAACTCCATGGATTTTTCAGCGGTTGCCACATCCGCTGGATACGGCGTGCACTCGTCAAAAATCATCACCACATCGGAGCCCAGCTCACGCTGCACCTGCATGGACTCTTCTGGCCCCATAAACACTTTGGCGCCATCCACCGGAGAGGAAAAGTATACGCCCTCTTCTTTAATCTTACGCATAGCACCCAAGCTAAACACTTGAAAGCCACCCGAATCCGTCAGAATCGGGCCTTGCCACTGCATAAAGTTATGCAAATCGCCGTGCTCTTGAATCACCTGAGTGCCAGGACGTAGCCACAGGTGAAAGGTATTACCCAGAATCATCTGCGCGCCAATTGCCTCAATATCACGTGGCAACATCCCTTTCACCGTACCGTAAGTGCCCACCGGCATAAAGGCCGGGGTTTCCACCACACCACGGGGAAAGGTTAAACGCCCACGTCGTGCACGACCATCGGTCGCCAATAGATCAAACTGCATAAAAGACATGCATCACTCCTTAGGACTGCGCGGCTGTGGATTGCGCGTAATAAACATGGCATCGCCATAACTGAAGAATCGGTAACGCTGCTCAACCGCACTGCGATAGGCATCCATAATTTCTGGATAGCCGGCAAAGGCAGCCACAAGCATCAATAAAGTCGATTCGGATAAGTGAAAATTGGTGACCAAGGCATCCACCACATAGAAAGGACGCCCTGGGTATATAAAGATATCGGTTTCGCCGGCAAAGGCTTGTAACTCGCCGGTCGCTTGCGCGGCACTTTCTAAGGAACGTACACTGGTGGTGCCCACAGCAATCACCCGCCCACCACGAGCTTTGCAAGCAGCAACCGCATCCACCACGCTTTGCGAGACTTCAAGCCACTCGTGGTGCATCTGGTGATCTTCCAGCTTATCAACACGCACAGGCTGAAAGGTACCCGCACCCACATGCAGAGTGACAAAAGCCGTCTCCACGCCTAGATCACCGATACTGCTTAATAGCTGATCATCAAAATGCAGACCGGCGGTTGGCGCAGCGACTGCACCGGCATGCTTGGCATAAACGGTCTGATAGCGCTCACGATCATCCAGCTCATCGGCGCGCTCCATATAAGGTGGCAAAGGCATATGCCCAATACGTTCGAGCAACGGCAAGACGGGCTCAGAAAACTGCCATTCAAATAAACTGTCATGGCGTGCCAGCAAAGTGGCTTGTGCCCCGCCGTCCAACTCAATCGTGCTGCCCACTTTGGGTGCCTTACTGGCACGCACATGCGCCAGCACGCGATCCGTATCCAAAACCCGCTCAACTAACACTTCAAGCTTGCCGCCCGTGGCTTTTTTAGCAAACAAACGTGCAGGAATCACTCGGGTATTGTTAAACACCATTAAATCGCCGGGTCGCAGATAATCGAGCAGATCAGTAAATTGCCGATGGGCAATGGCACCGCTTGGACCATCTAGCACCAATAAACGACTGGCACGACGTTCAGCCAATGGATAGCGAGCAATCAGCTCATCGGGTAAGTCAAATCGAAAGTGTGCAACGCGCATAATCATGATCATTTATAGAAGGATGCAAAGCTTAACGGAAATATTTGCATCTGACTATGCGAAATCATTTGACCGATGCGCAAAGCCTCTCTATAATTCTGCGCCATGCCTCGGTGGCGGAATTGGTAGACGCAGTGGATTCAAAATCCACCGTTGGTAACAACGTGGGAGTTCGATTCTCCCCCGAGGCACCAATTTCTTTAGCCCTTAAGTCTTCGGACTTAGGGGCTTTTTTATG
>LFRZ01000082.1:0-15623 GCA_001513025.1 Gammaproteobacteria bacterium DTU037 | reverse complement strand
CCCCCCTCTGTTGCAACCCCCAACAAGTCAACTTAAGCACTGCCAACCAACCCACGCAAGCGCCCTCGCTCACTGTTAGCAACGTGAGCAAACATAGACATACTGAACCCGCTACACTAAAAAACCTTACGACCAACCTAAACAATGCCATAGAGCACTGACTGCCGCGACAGTAAGCCGTGTGTTAGATGCTCAGATCCGCGTGACTAAACGACGAATGCTCAATGCGCGATCGATGTTCAGCTGTGTCACTAGAGCGATTTAAGAGAGACTCAGCACTCATCCACCTCACAATAGCCCCACATTAGACATGTAATATTTTTCAACAATACAGAAGGAAATATCATGACCCCTAGCATTGACCTGCTGCTTTCACACTGTTCTATTCGCCAATATACCGATGCGCCAATCAGTGATGAGCAGCGTGCAGCGATTATCGCCAGCGCCCAAGCGGCCTCAAGCTCCAGTTTCTTACAGTGCACCTCGATTATTCGCATCACCGACAGTGTACTGCGTGAAAAGCTGGTGATTATGGCAGGCGGGCAACAACACGTTGCCACCGCCGCAGAGTTCTGGGTGTTTTGCGCTGATTTTAATCGTCACTTACAGATCTGCCCAGAAGCAGAATTAGGCCTCGCTGAGCAATTACTCATCGGCGTGGCCGATACGGCAATAATGGCGCAAAACACCTTAGTAGCTGCTGAGTCACTGGGCTTGGGTGGCGTCTATATCGGAGGTATCCGTAATCAAATTGCTACCGTAACGGAGTTATTAGCCTTGCCAAAGCATGTTTTACCGCTCTTTGGCCTATGCCTTGGCTGGCCAGCACAACAGCCTGAGGTGAAACCGCGTATTCCTGCCGAGCTATTAGTGCATGAAAACCAGTATCAAGCGATAAATCAGCAATTGTTGGCAGAGTATGACAACCAACTGGCTGAATACTACCTGAACCGTACCAGCAACAGGCGGCGTGAGACTTGGAGTGATCATATTCGTCGCACTATCAGCAAAGAGAGTCGTCCATTTATTCTTGACTACCTGCATCAGCAGGGTTTTGCAGTTCGCTAACGGAATGCCTGCATTTTAACGTGTGAGCATAATAATCCAGGCAGCGCTGATCCTTGACCTTATTGCCAGACATTACCCTGTGCCGTATTCTGCAGCGTAATACAGCAAGCGATAGCTTTTGCTTGCCCCTCCTTATCAACGGAATGCCCCAGCGATGACACCTCACTGCATTTTGACTGCTTGGCATGCACACGAACAAGAAGTACGTGCTTTTCTAGTGACCCGACTAGACAGCTCAGATCAAGTTGATGATGTGCTGCAAGAATTATTTCTTAAATTGGCGCGCCAAAATACTGCTTTTTGTACAGTACAAAACCCTAGAGCTTGGCTGTTTCGTGTGGTACGCAATTATTTAATCGACCGCCAACGCACGGCAAAAACCTTTGTTGAGATTAACCTTGATACAGAGCTGCCGCTTAACAGCGATGAGCCGCCTGCCCTTGTTAAATTAGAAGCCTGTTTGCTACGTAATCTGACCGAACTCTGCGAGCAGGATCAAAGCGTGATTGAGCACTGCGATTTACATGGGCAAACGCAACAGCGCTACGCGCAACAACATGAGCTAACCCTCAGCGCGGTAAAATCCCGCCTGCTGCGCGCGCGTCAGCGGTTACGTGAAAAAATCATTATCAACTGCCAAGTTGAATTTAACGAGCACGGCCAAGTCTGCTGTCACGTGCCACGCTAAACATATTTTATGCATCCTTTTGCCACGCTATTCGTCTCCATAATAGAAGTATGTTAACCGACACTGCTGTTAAGGAACCTTGAGATGAATACACCATTACGCGAACTGTATAGCAGCAACGCGCGTGAAACCAAGCTGCTACTGTTGATGCTGGCTGCTTTTCTGCTGATTTATTTTATGCCTGCCGGTACCGCGCGCTTTGATAATGCGCTGCTGGAAGCCGTGCGCTTAACCCATTGGTACGCCAAAGAGCACGTTATCCTCTGTTTACTACCGGCTTTCTTAATTGCCGGTGCCATGTCGAGCTATATCAGCCAAGGCGCGGTAATGCGCTATCTGGGGCCTGATGCACCTAAAGTGGTGGCCTTTAGCGTTGCCTCGGTATCCGGCACCTTGCTCGCGGTGTGTTCCTGTACGGTCTTGCCCCTGTTCGGTGGCATCTATAAGCGTGGCGCAGGCTTAGGCGCGGCCATTGCCTTTCTATATTCAGGCCCGGCGATTAATATTATGGCGGTGGTGGTCACCGCCAAAGTACTGGGCGCAGAAATGGGTCTTGCCCGCGCCATCGGCGCCATACTCTTTGCTCTAGTGATCGGCGCTATTATGCACCTGATCTATCGCAAGGAAGAGGCGCAGCGCACGGTTAAAAATAAGCGTGGCTTTACCGGTGAAGATTTAGATAAACCTATGAGTGCGATCGTATTGTTTTTCGCTCTGATGGTGGCTATCTTGGTCTTCGCTAACTGGGCAGCAGCGGATAGTCCAGTGTGGATGCAGGTTTACCACTGGAAGTGGCAGATGACTGGACTGTTGAGTATCGCCCTAGGCGGCTTACTGGTTTGGCGCTGGCAGTGGCCAAAGACACAACTATTGATTCTCGCAGCGGCAGTTGCCCTGGCAGCGATGATGGTGCCAGCCGCGCCTGAGCTGCCCTTTGTCATCGGGATTGCTGGCTTAATGCTGATCGCTACCTTACGCGAGCAAGATCGTGAGTGGCCGACACAAAGCTGGGATTTTGCCAAACAAATTCTCCCTCTGCTGCTGGCTGGGGTCTTTGTTGCTGGTTTTGCCCTAGGTCGCCCGGGGCATGAGGGGATCATTCCATCGGAGTGGGTCGCTCTGGCTGTGGGGGGCAATACCCTGGCCTCGACAGTCATTGCCTCCGTATTAGGCGCACTGATGTACTTCTCTACACTCACTGAAGTGCCTATCGTAGAGGCACTTATGGGTGCAGGCATGGGTAAAGGACCCGCATTGGCCTTGCTCTTAGCAGGCCCAGCACTGTCTTTACCCAATATGCTAGTGATTCGCACCATACTGGGCACGCAAAAAACGCTGGTGTATTGCTCATTAGTGGTGCTGATGTCGACTGTCACTGGATTTATTTATGGTAACTGGTGGTCATAACATCAGTTAAATCTGTAACAAAAAGAGGATAGACAATGAAATTTACTATTTATGGCAGCGGCTGCGCAAAGTGCACGCAACTCACAGCTAACGCGGAAGAGGCGGCCAAGGCCAAAGGGCTTGAATATGAAATAGAGAAAATCACCGACGCCAATGCCATCATTGATGCGGGCATTATGCGCACGCCAGCACTGGCGATTGATGATGAAATCGTTATTGAAGGCAAGGTTGCTAAGCCGGAAGAGATTGCACAGCTGCTGGCCTAAATCAAGACAGCATTAACTGCAGGGCGGATCAACTCAAACAGCTCAACTTTAAGCACTACGCAACAAGCTGCTTAAACCCGCCTTGCCGCTTAAAGGCTTCAAACTATTGTCACTGCTGCAATTGCTGGTAAGCATGATCGACTGACTGGCACAGCCAGCATCTTTAGACACGACAGAAAACTCACACGAAACGTGCCAGCTATTGATCCGTAGCTTGGCCTGCACTGCGCACTGACGCATCGCGCATGGCCTGCATTTCCTCTTCAGTCTTCAGTCGGCACACAGCCAGCTGCTCTAGGCGCATATTTTTAATCGCGGCCAGCGGATCATCAGTCTGCACACCCGCTTGCGCTTTGTCATAGGCAAGACTGTCATCGGTGAATTCATCAATCTGACAATGCTCAACCTTATCACTCATTTTAAATACCTCTGCTTAACAGCACAATACGTCTGCGAACCTTACTCAGCACTAACTTAGCATGCCTAACCAAGACTTTTGTTACGACTCAACGCGGTACTGCATAATTTTTTTGCTCAATCCGCTAGACTAGCGCTTTTGCAACGCTATTGAGTCAGTTCACTATGAGTGCTAAAGATCTAAGTAAACACACGCCGATGATGCAGCAGTATTGGCGGTTAAAAAACCAGCACCCTAATCAGATTATGTTTTATCGCATGGGTGACTTTTATGAGTTGTTCTATGACGATGCAAAAAAAGCGTCGCAATTACTGGATATCACCCTCACGTCGCGCGGACAGTCGGCGGGCAGCGCTATCCCCATGGCTGGCATCCCCTTTCATGCCGCCGAAGGCTATCTGGCTCGTCTAGTCAGCCTCGGTGAATCGGTGGTGATCTGCGAACAAACCGGCGATCCTGCGACCACTACTAAGGGCCCTGTCGATCGGCAAGTGGTGCGTATTCTCACTCCGGGCACAGTCAGTGACGAAGCCTTAATGGATGACCGCCGCGACAATCTAGTGGCCGCACTATTAGGTAACGACACTCTATTTGGCCTCGCGGTGTTAGATATCAGCAGTGGCCGTTTTAGTGTGCAAGAGTTGCACAGTGAAGAAAACCTGCTCGCCGAGCTTGAGCGCCTCAACCCAGCTGAGCTACTAATCCCAGATGATTGGCCTGTCCCAGCGGCACTCGACAAACGCCGTGGCATGCAGCGCCGTGCACCTTGGGATTTTGAGCATGACAGTGGTTTTAAAGCCTTATGCCAGCAATTTGCTACCCAAGATCTAAAAGGCTTTGGCTGTGAGCAACTGTTCTTAGCTATTGGTGCCGCCGGTTGTTTATTAACCTACGCCAAAGACACCCAGCGCACTGCGCTGCCGCATATTCGCAGTCTCTTTCATGAGCGCATCAGCGAAACTGTGGTATTGGATGCGGCAACTCGACGCAATCTAGAACTGGATAAAAACCTCTCCGGCGGGCGTGACAATACCTTGCAGTCAGTGATTGATCGCTGCCAGACCAGCATGGGCAGTCGCTTACTCAGCCGCTGGCTCAATCGTCCATTGCGCCAGCGTGCCGTACTCGAAGCGCGCCAAGATGCCATAGCCTACCTGCTCAATGACTACCACTTTGAAAATGTACAACCGGCGCTGAAAGATATCGGTGATATTGAACGGATTTTAGCGCGCATCAGTTTGCGCAGCGCTCGTCCGCGCGACTTGGCCCGTCTGCGCGATGCACTGAATGCCCTACCCGCTTTACAAGAGGTACTGGCGGGTCTGGATATTGCGCGCATTCAACAGCTGGCCAAGGCCATCAGCGTCTATCCCGAACTGTCCGATACTCTAAGTCGCGCCATTATTGATAACCCGCCGGCGGTGATTCGTGAAGGTGGTGTAGTAAAGTTGGGTTACGATGCCGAGCTGGATGAACTGCTGACCATCAGCGAAACCGCCGGTCAGTATTTAATCGATTTAGAAACTCGCGAAAAAGCCCGTACTGGCTTGGCCAATCTAAAAGTCGGTTATAATCGAGTGCATGGCTACTTTATTGAAATCCCAACTAAACAAGCCGAACAAGCACCGCCTGAATATATACGCAGGCAAACCTTAAAGGGCGCTGAGCGTTTTATTATTCCAGAGCTTAAAGCCTTTGAAGATAAAGCGCTGTCCGCCAAAAGCCGTGCGTTAGCCCGCGAAAAGCAACTCTATGACGAACTGCTGGATATTCTGATTGTGCAGATTGCTCCACTGCAAGAAAGTGCTGCAGCCCTAGCTGAGTTGGATGTGATCAGCAATCTAGCTGAGCGCGCACTCAACCTGAATTTATGCCGCCCGCAGTTTACTGAGCAACCGCTGCTGCAGATCAAACAAGGCCGCCACTTGGTGGTGGAACATGTGTTGACCACGCCCTTTGTGGCCAATGATGTCAGCATGGATGACGCCACCCGTATGCTGATTATTACCGGTCCGAATATGGGTGGTAAGTCGACCTATATGCGCCAGACTGCACTGATCGTACTGCTGGCCCATATCGGCAGTTTTGTCCCTGCTCAAGCCTGTTCCCTATCGATGGTAGACCGTATTTTTACCCGCATTGGTTCCAGCGATGACTTGGCCGGTGGCCGTTCGACCTTTATGGTGGAAATGAGCGAAACCGCTAATATCCTGCACAACGCCAGCGCCAACAGCTTAGTCTTAATGGATGAAGTGGGCCGTGGTACCAGTACCTTTGATGGTTTATCCTTGGCTTGGGCAGCGGCTGAGCAACTGGCTGAACTAAAAGCTTGGACCTTATTTGCCACCCACTACTTTGAGCTGACTTCACTGCCGGAACGCTTAAGCAGTATTGCCAACGTGCACCTGACGGCCACTGAGCACCATGACCGCATTGTCTTTTTGCATAATGTGCGCAGCGGGCCAGCCAATCAGAGTTATGGTTTAGCGGTTGCGCAATTGGCTGGGGTGCCTACAACAGTGATTGCCCGCGCCCGCCAGCACCTTAAACAACTGGAGGACAGCAGCTTAATGCAAGCACAGCATACCCCGAGCGATACACAGCGCCCGATACAAAGTGATTTATTCGCTACGCAGCCGCACCACCTGCTGCTAGAATTACAAGATACTAATCCAGACGAGCTATCGCCACGGCAAGCGCTTGATCTGTTATATGCTTGGAAGTCGCAGATCTAACCCAGCTTGGCCGCAAGCTGTTAAGATTGCCGGCCTTTTATTTATTTATTGCGCTGCATCATGCCAGCGCACATTACTTTACTTGTAAACTCTGCATAGATAGAGCCCAAGTCACCAGCCCAAGGAGATAGCTAGTTATGACCTTCGTTGTCACTGATAACTGCGTTAAATGCAAGTACACCGACTGCGTAGAAGTCTGCCCTGTAGACTGTTTCTATGAAGGCCCAAACTTTTTAGTGATTCACCCAGATGAGTGCATTGACTGTGCACTGTGTGAGCCGGAGTGCCCTGCTGAAGCCATTTTCGCAGAAGATGAAGTACCTGAAGACATGCAGGAATACACTGCATTAAACCAAGAACTAGCCGATATCTGGCCCAATATCAGCGAGAAGAAAGATCCGTTGCCAGATGCTGAAGACTGGGATGGTGTGGCCAATAAGTTGGTCCACTTAGAGCGCTAAAAGCGCTTAGATACAGTAGATTAAATGGCATCTTAGCCAGCACTCTGCTGATCACGTTAAAAAACCCCGTATCCGCTTAATTGCCGAATACGGGGTTTTTATTTACCGCGGTTGGTTACTTAAGCTGCTCATGTGCCTGCTGGTCAGCATGATACGAAGAGCGCACCAAAGGACCGGATGCGACATTCTTAAAGCCCATTTTCAGACCTTCTTCAGCAAACCACTTGAACACATCAGGATGGACAAAACGCTGCACTGGCATATGGTCACGTGAAGGCTGTAAATACTGGCCTAAGGTCAGCATATCAATGCCATGTTCACGCATGCGCTGCATCACTTCAATCACTTCCTCGTCGGTTTCACCTAAGCCCAGCATTAAGCCAGACTTGGTTGGCACACCCGGGACCAGCTGTTTAAAGCGCTCAAGCAGATCCAATGACCATTCAAAATCAGAGCCTGGACGCGCCGCTTTATATAGGCGCGGTACTGTTTCCAAGTTGTGGTTAAACACATCAGGCGGTTGTGTCGCGGTGATTTCCAAGGCGATGTCCATACGACCACGGTAGTCAGGCACCAAGGTTTCTAATTGCACGCCCGGAGCCAAAGCACGAATTTCACGTAAGCAATCAGCAAAGTGCTGCGCACCACCATCGCGCAAGTCATCGCGATCGACTGAGGTTATCACCACATATTTGAGCTTCATGTCAGCAATTGCTTTTGCCAAATTATGCGGTTCATTAACATCTAAAGGATTGGGGCGACCATGACCCACATCACAGAATGGACAGCGACGGGTGCAAATATCCCCCATAATCATAAAGGTCGCAGTTCCACTAGAGAAACACTCGCCCAAGTTAGGACAAGAAGCTTCTTCACAGACGCTGTGTAACTTATGCTTACGCAAGGTTTCTTTAATACCTTCCACGCGCGGCGATACCGGCACACGTACACGAATCCAATCGGGCTTACGCAGCACATCAGTCGTAGGAATAATTTTCACAGGGATACGCGCTAACTTTTCCGCACCGCGTAATTTAACGCCCATTTCAACTTTAGCCGGTTTAGCGCTGACTGGTGCCTCTTGATTACTCATAGCATTCAATCCCATTGGTAAGGGTGATGTATTCACTGAATTTAAGATGTGAGACGAGCGCATCGCGCAAGTGGGCACTTACGTCGGACAGTTCGACAGGGTGCTGCGTCTCATCACGTAATTGGGTCATTTGCATTCCGGCATAGCCACAGGGGTTAATACGCTGGAACGGCTGTAAATCCATATCAACATTCAAGGCTAAACCATGAAAGGAGCAGCCACGGCGAATGCGCAGACCTAAAGAAGCAATTTTTTTACCCGCCACATACACGCCAGGCGCATCTGGCTTAGCCTGTGCCAGCACAGCATACTGACTTAACAACTCAATGAGGCTGTTTTCAATGCTGCTGACTAAGTCTCGCACGCCCTGCCCTGAACGACGTATATCCACTAAGATATACGCCACCAACTGACCAGGACCATGGTAGGTCACTTGACCACCACGATCGACCTGCACCACGGGAATATCACCTGCGGCTAAAACATGCTCAGCCTTGCCCGCTTGCCCTTGGGTAAACACCCGCGGGTGCTCTAGCAGCCATATCTCATCAGCACTATTGGCATCACGAGTCTGGGTAAAGTGCTGCATAGCATGCCAAGTTGGCTCGTAGGCTACGCAACCCAACTGGCGAATCACAACAGATCTGGGCATTAAAGCACCATGCGCACAATGCCTGTTTCGCGTAACTCGCGATTAATATTTTCCAACTGCTCAATGCTCTGCGCGTGAATATACACTTGCACCGATAAAAAGCGACCATTGCTGCTATCACGTCGTCTAACAGACGCTGGATCAATCTCTGGTGCATGGCGTTGCACTACTTCAATAACGATATCAACAAAGGTATCGCAGCAATCACCAATAATTTTAATTGGATAATTAGCGCAGGGAAACTCAATTTTAGGCGGTTGTTGTACAGTATCTTCGGTCATCTCAACTCCGAGCTTTTGGCTCATGCGGTAGACGGCTTGGATAAAACCATCTTTATGTACACCTCAGTCAACGCGTGGTCGGCCTTGCAGGTACCCTATAGTGCACTGCAAGCCATGCGCTGAACAGTCAACTTTTAGTTAAATAAGTTATAAAAAAACATACGGATAGTATCGAGCAAGCGGTTGAAGAAGCCACCTTCGACAACATCATGCAAGGCGACTAAATCGGCAGAGTGCACAATTTCATCAGCTAAGCGCACTTCAACCACGCCAAGACGATCACCTTGCTTAACCGGCGCGACAACACTCTCATCTAAGATCATCGTTGCGGCCATTTTTTGTACTTGGCCACGTGGCAGAGTCAGAATTAAATCGTCAACTAAACCCACTTTAACTTGTGAACTTTCGCCCTTCCAAACTTTACTCTCCGCCAGTTCAACGCCTTTTTTATAAAAGGCTCTGGTTTCAAAGAAGCGGAACCCATAGGTCAATAATTTTTGTGTTTCTGCAGCCCGCGCAGCTTCGCTGGAAGCACCAAAGACTACGGAAATTAAGCGCATATCATCACGTACTGCAGAGGCCACTAAACAGTAGCCGGCTTCATCAGTGTGCCCTGTTTTTAAACCATCTACGGTTTTGTCGCGCCATAGCAACAAGTTGCGATTAGGCTGTTTAATACCATTCCAGAGAAATTCTTTCTGCGCGTAGATAGAGTAATGCTGTGAATCTTCGTAAATAATCGCACGGGCCAACTTAGCCATATCATGCGCTGAGGAATAATGCTCTTCTGCTGGCAACCCCGTGGCATTCATAAAGTGGGTATTGTCCAAAGACAGGCGCACCGCTGATGCATTCATCATGCTCGAGAAGGCTTCTTCACTGCCGGCAATATGCTCAGCCAAAGCAACACTGGCGTCATTACCCGATTGAATGATAATGCCATGCAATAAATCATCCACCGACACTTGCTTGCCCACGTCAATAAACATCCGCGAGCCACCGGTACGCCATGCTTTTTCGCTGACGGTCACCAAATCCTTTTCAGAAATTTGTCCGCGTTTAATTTCCTTGGTGGCAATATAGGCGGTCATCAGCTTGGTTAGGCTGGCGGGCGGTAAGCGTTCATCAGCATTGTGCTCAACTAACACCTTACCGCTGGCCGCATCCAGTAATACATAAGAGCTGGCGGCCAATTCTGGCATGGCAGGAATAACCATCGGCGCTGTTGCCGCGGTCGGTACAGCATCAGGCGTTGGTACAGGTGCGGCACTGATAGAGCTGGCCGTGCAGATAACCACAGCACTTAAATAAAGCTTTTGTAAAAACTGACTCATTTTATACAACTCTCAATTTTATAAAGACAAACGGTGAAATTAATTGACGCGGCCATATAGTGTACGCAACAAGTCACCGACTACACAGCCAATAACTACTGTGCAGACACTAGGCTGGGCTGGCCTAAATTCGCCAAGCGAACACGAGCACGTAAATTTTCAGCCTCGTTTTGGTTGGGCATTGGCCCCATCCGCACGCGGTGCAAGACTTGTTGATTGTGTACCACTGAATCGATAAACACCGGCGCACTGCTCAACAGACTCAGTTTGTCCCTCAGGAGCTGCGCAGCGTCGGGATTGGCGAAGGCTCCGACTTGGAGATAGAGGCCAGCGGCTGACAACAAAGCGTTTTTTTTTGAGTCGATCTGCGTCGGCGAGACTGCGCCTGCATGTTGCTCAGGCGGCGGCGTATACTCTTCAGTCTGTTGCGCCACAGCAGGTAAGCTCAAAGGCTTCGTTTTAGCTGCGATATAAGGGGTATTTGCCATGGGCACACTTTTCCCATGCGCAGCCCACCACTGCTGCGGATCAATTCCTTCTACCGTCACCCGTGCGACACCTTTTTCGGCATAACCGAGCTTTTTCGCCGCAGCAAAGGACAAATCAATCACCCGATCAGAGTAAAAGGGTCCGCGATCATTAACGCGCAAGGTCACACTGCGGCCATTATCTAAGTTGGTCACTTTGACATAACTCGGTAACGGCAGAGTTTTATGCGCGGCAGTCATCCCATATAAATCAAAGGTCTCACCATTGGCCGTATCAAGACCATGAAACTTAGTGCCGTACCACGAGGCCGTACCTGTGGCTTTGTAATGTCGCGCATCTTGGATTGGAAAATAGCGACTGCCCAGCACGGTATAAGGCGCAGCTTTATATTTCCCTTGATGCGGCATAGGAACAGCATCAGGAATACCTGACACATCAACGTTCCACCACGGCGCACCGTCACTGCCCGGCTGCTTAAAGTTGGTTGGGCCGCTGATTGAACCATCACGATTGACTGGCTGCGGTTGTGGCTGCGAACTGTTAGTGCTGCTCGATGAGCAGCTGATCAACGCTACACCTAAAGCAACTGCAGTTAAGAGCTGCATACTGTGCTTAAACATGATTAGTCCTTACGTGAAGCCGCCAATAGTTCGGCCAGTTCATTGACTGCCATTGCATACATTACACTTCGATTATAGCGCGTTATCGCATGAAAATTTGCTAAGCCAATCCAATACTCAGGTCCTTGCTCAGCATCTAAACGAAAGGCCGTCACCTGAGCATCCTGAGCGACTGGCGTGCGTGGCGTCCAACCTATGCCCTTCAACTGTTCTACAGTAACTTTAGGGTCTAGGCTGTCAGATAAGCCTTTATCTGCTGTAGCGGCGGATTTAATATCCGCACGCACCACCACCTGCTGCCCAGGCTGCCAGCCATGTTGAATAAAATAGTTGGCAACACTGCCCACTGCATCGCTAGGGTTCTGCCATATATCAATATGGCCATCGTTATCAAAATCAACCGCATAGGCACGAAAACTACCGGGCATAAATTGCGGCAAGCCCATAGCGCCAGCATAAGAACCTTTGAAGCTTAAAGGGTTCACTTGCTCTTCACGAGTCAGCAACAAATACTCTTTGAGCTGCTGGCGGAAAAAGGGTGCGCGTGGCGGATAATCAAAAGCCAAGGTCGATAGCGCATCAATCACGCGATGACTGCCCGTATTGCCACCATAAATGGTTTCCACACCAATAATGGCGACAATAAATTCGGCCGGCACACCATATTCTTGTTCTGCACGCTGCAGGGCTTCTTGGTTCTTGGCCCAAAACTCAACACCTTTATCAACCCGTGCTTGGGTGATAAAAATCGGGCGGTATTCTTTCCACAGCTTGACTCGCTCTGCAGGTCGAGAAATAGCATCTAGAATCGTTTGTTTGCGCTCTGCCTGAGCAAAAAGACTTTGCAGCGATTCACTGACAAAGCCGTATTCTGCATTCATTTCTTCAATAAAGGGGCCAACTAACGGGTGCTGTGCATAGGTATTTTCTTCTGCAAAGGCATGCGTGACCGCAAGCGTTAGGCCTAAGCACGCCACTAAACTTTTCATTTTAAACAACACAGTTTGCATGTATAACCCTTAAGAGTGAGCGATCCACTTACGATGCGTATGGATCGCCATTAAAATACCAAACCCAGACAAGAGCGTAACCAATGAGGTTCCGCCGTAACTTATAAAGGGTAGCGGCACGCCCACAATAGGCAGTAAGCCACTGACCATTCCCACGTTAACAAAGACATAAATAAAAAACGTCAGCGTAATTGATCCCGCTAATAATTTACCGAACACCGTTTGTGCTTGCAGCGTAATCACCATCGCACGCGCGATCAATAGCAAATACACCATGAGCAGTAAACAGATGCCGACCAAACCAAATTCTTCACCCAATACCGCAATGATAAAGTCAGTGTGGCTTTCCGGCAAAAAGTCTAAATGCGATTGTGTACCCAATAACCAACCTTTGCCAAACACACCTCCTGAACCAATAGCGGCCTTCGACTGAATGATATTCCAGCCACTGCCGAGTGGGTCACTTTCCGGATTCAAGAAGGTTAAGACCCTTTGCTTCTGATATTGATGCATCACAAACATCCACATCGCGAATGCAACAGGTACCACAGCCGCAATAGCGCCCAGAATCCAGCGCCAGCGCAATCCACCTAAAAACAGTACAAAGATACCCGACACTGCGATCAACAGCGCGGTGCCCAGATCAGGTTGACGGGCAATCAAAACAAAAGGCACAGCAATTAAAGTAGCACTGATAACAATGTGCTTGAATGATGGCGGCAAATTATGCCGTGCTAAATACCAGGCTAAAGTCATCGGCACAAAGAGCTTCATCAGTTCAGAAGGCTGAAAACGTACCAAGCCTGGAATATTAATCCAGCGTGTCGCCCCCATGGCATTGTGCCCCATCACTTCGACAACTATTAACAGCACCACGCCCATCACATAGAGCACAGCTGACCATCGTGCCATAAAGCGCGGCTCAAGTTGCGCGACAAAAAACATCACTAGCAGCCCCAAACCAAAGGAGGATGCTTGCTTGATCAATAAGCCTTGATCCTTGCCGCCAGCCGAATACAACACAAACAATCCGGTGGTGGCCAACACCAACAGTAAAAAAAGCAGCCAACCATCAATATGGATACGCTGTAAAAAAGAGGCTCGGCGGCGTAATACATCACCTTCCGCTAGCACACGATCAAAGCCTCGACTCATCGTCTGACCTCTACGTTAGAGCGCTCATCGGGCTGATATTGCGCTTTTAATTGACCTTCATCGTCTAATAACCAACCGTCTAGCACTTGCTTGGCAACCGGCGCAGCAACACCCGAGCCTGACTCACCATTTTCCACCATCACCGCCACCGCGATAGCTGGCTTCTCCGCCGGAGCATAGGCAACAAATAATGCATGATCACGATGACGCTCTTGTAACTTATCACTGTTATAACGCTCGCCCTGCTTGATCGCGACCACCTGCGCCGTGCCACTTTTACCGGCGATACGGTACTGCGCAGAGTCACCGACCTTACGCGCTGTACCACGCGTACCATGCAATACATTCTCCATACCTAAGCTGACCGCATCCCAGCTTTTGTTATCACGCAGCACAATATCATCCGGCATTTCAGCATCAACAATCGGCTGTAAACCGCCCACACTGCGCGCTAAATGTGGACGCATCCATTTACCCTTAGAAGCCATCAGTGCAGTGGCTTGCGCCAATTGCAACGGTGTCGTTTGCATATAACCTTGACCAATCCCTAAAATTAAGGTTTCACCGGGATACCAAGGCTGACGATAACGACTTTGTTTCCAGTCTTTAGACGGCATAAGCCCAGCTGTTTCTTCAAACATATCCAAGGCTACACGCTGGCCAAAACCAAAGCGGGTCATATAATCATGCATACGATCAATCCCCATTTTATGTGCCAAGTCATAAAAATAGGTGTCATTAGAACGTGCTAACGCCAAATCCAGGCTGACCCAACCATCACCGTAGCGATTCCAGTTACGGTACTTGTGCTTATGGTTAGGCAGTTGAAAAAAACCAGGATCAAATACTCGACTGTTGGGTGTAATCACACCTATATCTAAGCCGGCAATGGCCATCATCGGCTTGATCGTTGAGCCTGGCGGGTATAAGCCTCGTAAGACTCGATTAAAAAGCGGCTGATCCAATGAGTCGCGCAATAAGCCATAGGCTTTGAAACTGATCCCCGTCACAAAAGGATTTGGATCAAAGCTCGGCTGACTGACCATCGCCAGTACTTCGCCAGTATTGGGATCAAGCGCCACTATCGCACCGCGTCGCCCATCCAATGCCAACTCGGCTGCTTCCTGCAGTTTACTGTCGAGGGTTAAGTAAATATCTTGCCCAGAAATCGGCTCAACGCGATTGAGCACACGCAACACACGACCGCGCGCATTGGTTTCAACTTCCTCATAACCCACTTGACCATGCAGCTGCTCCTCGTAGAAACGCTCGATCCCAGTTTTACCAATATGGTGGGTACCACTGTAATTCACTGGATCGAGCTTCTTCAGCTCGGCTTCGTTGATACGGCCAACGTAACCCACGGAGTGCGCAAAGTGTTCTTTTTGTGGGTAATAGCGCACCAGGCTGGCCGCCACTTCCACGCCTGGCAAACGGAATTGATTCACCGCAACACGAGCAATTTGCTCTTCGCTCAGTTCAAACATCACCGGAACCGGCTCAAAAGGACGGCGGCCTTGACGGATACGCTTTTCAAATAACTCGCGACTGTCGCTATCCAACTCAAGAATTTCAATAATCGAATCCAGCACCTGCTCCCAATCACCGGCACGCTCGCGGGTCAAGGTCAAACTAAAGCTGGCTCTATTATCCGCGATCAACAGGCCATTGCGATCATAAATCATGCCGCGCGTAGGCGGTAATGACTGCACATGGATACGATTATTTTCAGCTAATGTTGAATGATGTTCAAACTGCACCACCTGTAGGTAATACATTCTAATCATCAGCAACATCGTTAAAATAATCAGCGCTACGCCACCAAACAGCATCCGCGAACGAATCAGCCGAGCATCGCGCTCATGATCTTTTAACCGGATAGGAGGTGGCATAACCGCTCACTATTTATGATAGGGATGACCGTTAAGCACAGTCCATGCGCGATA